>CANPZI010000029.1 GCA_947588995.1 uncultured Lachnospiraceae bacterium | reverse complement strand
CCCTCATGAAAGACCCTCACGAAGAACCCTCACGAAAGACCCTCAAAAAGGTAGACCCTCAAAAACTTTGAATACCCAAATATCTTTTTTTATACGATAAGAGAAAGATCAGAATTGGTCTTACTATAGCGGGAATATTTTACATGTGAGATTGACTATGGTAAAATAGACGCAGATGCAAATAAAAGATACAGGTTGAGGGATATTATGTTTGAGAATAAAACGGAACAGCAGGCAAGAGAAGAAATACTGGACATGGTCAGACAGTATGCGGATCGCTTCCATGGGCAGGCGAAAGAATTTCAGGAGGGACAGAAGATCCCCTATGCTTCCCGGGTCTATGACAGCGCGGAGATGGTCAATCTGGTGGACAGTGCGTTGGATTTTTGGCTGACATCAGGCAGATATACGGAGGAATTTGAAAAGAAGCTGGCGCAGTATCTGGGGCTTCGCTACTGTTCTCTGGTCAATTCGGGCTCATCTGCCAATCTGCTGGCGTTCATGGCACTCACTTCGCCGCTTCTTGGAGAGAGGCGTATCTGTCGGGGTGATGAAGTGATCACGGTGGCTGCCGGATTCCCGACAACGGTGACGCCGATTCTCCAGTTTGGCGCGGTGCCGGTCTTTGTGGATGTGACGATACCGCAGTATAATATTGATGTCACGCAGCTGGAGAAAGCATTGTCTGAGCGCACGAAAGCGGTCATGATCGCGCATACGCTGGGCAATCCGTTTGATCTGGGGGCAGTCAGGGCATTTTGCGACAGATATGGATTGTGGCTTGTGGAGGACAACTGTGATGCGCTGGGATCGGTGTACACGATAGCCGGTAAGAAGCGTCTGACAGGTACGATAGGCGATATTGGCACTTCCAGTTTCTATCCGGCGCATCACATGACGACGGGAGAGGGCGGGGCTGTCTATACGGACAATGCGCTGCTGCACAAAATCATCCGTTCTTTTCGGGATTGGGGACGCGATTGTGTATGCCCGTCGGGTCATGATAATCTGTGCGGACATCGATTCGATAAGAAGTACGGGGAATTGCCGCTGGGGTATGATCACAAGTATGTGTACTCGCATTTTGGATACAATCTGAAAGCAACGGATCTGCAGGCGGCGATCGGCTGCGCACAGATCGAAAAACTTCCGAAATTCGTGGAGCGCAGGCGGCACAATTTCGACAGATTGAAAGCAGGGCTTATCGCCGAGGGCGAAGCCGCAGGCATAGCGGACAAGCTGATTCTGCCGGAAGCCTGTGAACATTCGCAGCCCAGTTGGTTTGGTTTCCTGATTACATGCGGAGAGGGCGTTGACCGCAGCCGGGTGGTGCAGTATGTGGAATCACACGGTGTGCAGACCAGAATGCTGTTTGCGGGCAATCTGACAAAACACCCCTGTTTTGATGAAATGCGGGCTTCCGGAAGAGGATATCGCGTCGTCGGCAGTCTGGCAAACACGGACCGGATTATGGCGGACTCTTTTTGGATAGGCGTATATCCGGGCATGACGGATGAGATGCTGGACTATATGGCGCGCACGATCATTATGGCAATAAAGGAACAGTAGCATGGAACAATTTTACAGAGGCAAAAAAGTTTTGGTGACAGGCTGTACGGGCTTTAAGGGTTCCTGGATGTGTGAGGCGCTTCTGGGGATGGGAGCCCATGTGACAGGATATGCACTGGAGCCGCCGACGGATCCCGCGCTCTATACGGTTCTGAGACTGGGAGAGAGAATGGAGACGGTGGCCGGCGATATACGGGATTTGGACAAGCTGCAGCGGGTGTTTGCGGAGAAGAAACCGGAGATCGTGATTCATATGGCGGCGCAGCCGATTGTCAGGGAATCATACAGGAATCCGGTATATACTTATGATGTCAACGTGATGGGCACCGTGCATGTCCTGGAATGTGTGCGCCGCAGCGGCTCGGTACGTTCGTTTGTCAATGTTACCACAGACAAGGTGTATAAGAACAGAGAGTGGGAGTGGGGATATCGGGAAAATGAGGAATTGAACGGTTTCGATCCGTATTCCAATTCCAAATCCTGCTCGGAGCTGATTACGGACAGCTATAGGAATTCTTTTTTACAGGAGAGCAATGTGGCGGTTTCCACGATGCGGGCCGGCAATGTGGTCGGCGGCGGGGATTTTGCGGTTGACAGGATTGTGCCGGACTGTGTGCGCGCTGCGGTGAAGGGGGAGACGATCACTGTGCGCAATCCGTATTCGGTCAGACCTTATCAACATGTACTGGAACCGGTGATGGCGTATCTGCTGGTGGCATGGAAGCAGTATGAAGATATCTTCGCGGCCGGCAGTTACAATGTAGGGCCGGAGGATAAGGACTGCATCTCGACGGGAGAACTTGCGACGCTTTTCTGCGAGGTGTGGCGGCAGGTGTCAGGCTGTGAGATAAGCTGGCAGAATGTGGGAGACGGCGGGCCGCACGAGGCAGGTTTCCTGAAACTGGATTCCTCAAAGATCAAGAGAAGATTCGGCTGGAAGCCAAAATGGGATGTCAGGACATGCCTGCGCAGGACGGCGGAAGTATACCGGGCATATTATGCAGGAGAAGATGCTGCCGCTGTGGTGAGAAAACAGATTGCGGAATACATGGGTATGTGAAACGGATATAAGAAGAATAAAGGCGGGGAACAATGTGTTCCCCGCCTTATGTCATGTCATTGTTATTGCTGTACGGTTGGCCTAATTCGTTCCGCCGACTTTGACGTCGTCTACCAGGAAAGAATCTCCATCCTCCACGATGCAGACCATTGTCTTGCCGGTGTTCAGCTCAATCTCATTGCTTTCGTCGTCATAATATCTTGTCGCGCCGTAGTCGGAGGTTTTCTCCCAGGTCACATGGATTCCTTTGCCGTTGGTGAAGAACCAGCCGTCTCTGGTGGTATCGTGGCACTGGAAAGCGAGATAGCCTTTTTCGTCGCGCACTTCGTAGTAGGTATTCTGAACCAGAATATTCTTGAATGCCAGCTGCTTGCCGTTCGCTTTGTCGATATGCGGGCCGTCAGCCTCGCCGGACAGATGCTGGAATCTGTCATACAGCCCCGTCTCCGTATTGTATACAAAATAGCAGTTTGTCACCGGATAGGTGGGAGACATATCAATCTTGTTGGCGGTGATGGCATCGCTGTACTGCTCCAGAGTATTGGGCTCGCCGGAGGGAGCAAACTTATAATGCTGTTCATCGGAATAGCCGTCGCGATACTCCAGATCGTAGCCGAGCTTATTGATGTCCGCCAGGATTCCTTTCGTGTCCACATAAGCGTTGTCGGTGGAGTTGTTGGTATCGTCGGCGCGCCAGAAATTGCTGCTGGAGAGTCCGTCGATATCCTCCGTGTCAGGGCGGTTGATGACTTCGTCGATGTAGAACGGTCCGCCAAAGTGAATATAGAAAGCGTCCCACTCAAAAGACCAGTATATGTAGTAGTCACGGCAGCTTCTCACATTTCCGAGTCTGTCAAAATTGCGCCAGTCCTGGAAGAGCGCCATCAGTCTGGTGATACTGCCCTCCACGTTGCATTCGTACAGGACATCCGCCTGAGAGATACCGTATTGAGATGCGGTTTTGGTATTCGGGATCATGACGGTGATCGGTCTGGTATTGTTGACCTCTTCGTCAACCCACTCGTTGGTGATACGGCTCCGAACCATGCCCTCTTCCGGGGGCGTGTCCTCGTCGGTTTCTTTCTCCGCATCTTCGTTCTCTTCATCCTCTGGTTCGCTTATGTCATCAATAACCTGTTCTACCACAGGCTCTACGATAACTTCTTCGTCCTTTTTACCACAACCAAACAATAGAAGAGTAGAAGACAAGGCTACAAGGGAAAGCACTTGCAATCTTTTCATTTCTAATCCTCTCTTTCTTTTTGTTACTGAACTTGCGGCAGGAAATAACCCAACCTCTCCTAGTATACCATAAGGAAAAGAGAGAGTCACTAGCAAAAAAAAGAAAAAATCCACAAAATGATGGAAAATTTTGACATGAAGTTTGGAAATGTGCATAGCGTGGCCGCTACATTATAATTGCATATTTTTGCCGCAGGTTGTATGATAATATTATTATCAGGTCGCAGAAAATGAATGGGAAAGCGTGACGGAAAAGAGGAAAACATGAAGAAACTTATGGTAACCGGTGCGAACGGACAGCTTGGGCGTGCCATCAATCGGCAGTATGCCGGCAGTACGGAGTACGAGCTGATCAATACGGATGTGGGAGAGCTGGACATCACCAGTGTGGAGCAGGTTATGGCGTTCGCGAGGGAGATAAAGCCCTATGCGATCATTAACTGCGCGGCCTATACCGCGGTGGAAAAGTGTGAGCAGGAGGAAGATCTGGCTTTCCGTATCAACGCCGTGGGCGCGAGGAATTTGAGTATTGCCGCAAGTGAGACGGGCGCGAAGCTGATTCATGTCTCCACGGACTATGTTTTTGACGGCAGCGGGACAAGGCCCTACCGGGAGACGGACCCGACAGGACCGCAGGGCGCATACGGCAGGACGAAGCTTGCTGGCGAAAATTTTGTCAGAGAGTTCAGCGAGCGGCATTTTATCGTGCGGACTGCATGGCTGTACGGAGACGGTAAAAACTTTGCGAAGACGATGCTGCGTCTTGCGGAGACGAACGATAAAGTCAGGGTGGTAAGAGATCAGGTGGGGTCGCCTACGAGCGCGGCGGAGCTGGCCAGAGCGATCGCCTGTCTGCTGCCGACGGAGAACTACGGGCTGTTTCACGGGACCTGTGAGGGAGACTGCAGCTGGGCACAGTTTGCGGAAGAAATTTTCCGCCTTGCGGGAAAGAAAACGCTCGTTGAGCCCATTACTTCCGAGGAGTACGGAGCCGCCGTCAAGCGGCCGGCCTATTCCATTTTGGAGAATTATATGTTCAAGATGACGACGGATTTCACGTTCGCGGACTGGCATGATGCCATTGCGGCGTATCTGAAAGGCGGCTGTCAGTGACGCGCGTGGAGAGGACATTTCACGGAGCGGGCGAAACGCCTTTACAGAGCTGCGGTTTTATGAGAAAATGAAGCCGCGGGGGTGCTGCCGGAGCAGGCAGAGACCGAACAGACAAATGTACGGGAAAGGATATTATTGCGATATGCAGAAAACAGCTTTGATCACAGGGATTACGGGGCAGGACGGCTCTTATCTGGCGGAGTTTTTGCTGGAGAGAGGGTATGAGGTGCACGGTCTGATTCGCCGGCACAGTATCTCCAATACGGCGAGGATTGACCATCTCATCCGATCCGATTACTATAAGGTGAAATTTTTCCTGCACTTTGCGGACACGACGGATTCCAGCAATCTGATGCGGCTGATCGCGGATATCCGTCCGGCAGAGGTATACAATCTGGCGGCGCAGTCTCATGTGGGTGTATCGTTTGAAGTGCCGGAATACACGGCGGAGGCGACCGGCGTGAGCACGCTGAAACTGTTGGAAGCGATTCGTGTGAACGGCGGGGCGTGCAGATTTTATCAGGCTTCCACTTCCGAACTGTTTGGGGGAATTCCTGAGACGGCGCCGCAGAGCGAGAAGACGCCATTCTATCCGAAGAGTCCATACGGCGCGGCGAAGCTGTACTCCTACTGGATTACGGTCAATTACAGAGAATCTTACAATATGTTTGCCTGCAACGGCATTCTCTTCAATCATGAGTCGCCGCGGCGCGGTGAGAATTTTGTCACGAGGAAGATCACGCTGGCGATTGCCAATATCATAGCGGGCAAACAGGAGAAACTCTCTCTTGGAAACTTGAATGCCAAGCGCGACTGGGGATTTGCGGGAGATTATGTGAAAGGCATGTGGCTGATGCTGCAGCAGGACGCGCCGGACGACTATGTGCTGGCCACCAACGAGACGCACACGGTCAGGGAATTTGCGGAGGCTGCTTTTGGTGAACTGGGTATCTCTGTCCGCTGGGAGGGAACAGGCATCAATGAGAAAGGTTACGATGCGGCGAGCGGCAGACTCCTGGTCGATGTCAATCCGGAATTTTATCGTCCGGCGGAGGTGGAGTTCCTCTGGGGCAACTGCGAGAAAGCGGAGAAGACGCTGGGCTGGAAGAGAGAGGTGGATTTCCATGGGCTGGTGGCCATGATGATGGATGCAGATCTGCGAGAGGCGGCCGGCATGAGCTGCGAGGAATACCGGAAGAGCAGACAGTAGAGAAAAAGAGAGGCATAGACGTCGATGCTGTCAGTGATCGCCATATGGATATATATGTTCCTGACTACTTTTTTGGCCGGATACGGCATTTGGAGTATGCTCGTCCGCTTCCTGCCGTACCGTGTCAGACATACGGACAGTTTTCTGATGTGCGGACTTGCTGCGGTTACGGTCTACGCACAGTTTTTCAGCCTGTTTGGACGTGTCGGGATGGCGGCGAATCTGCTTCTGTGCCTTGCGGCCGTTTTGACGGCATGGTTTGGCAGGCGCGAGCTGAGCGGTATGCTGCGCGGTCTGTGGAGTGACATACGGGTAAACCGATCGGGAAAAAGGGGGAAGATGTTAGTTGGGCTTTTCCTTTTTTTGCTGTTTGCCTATGGAACTTCCAGGGGTATCATTCACTATGACACGAGCCTGTACCATGCCCAGAGTATTCGGTGGATTGAGGAGTACGGCGTCGTAAAAGGGCTGGGGAATCTGCACTGCAGGCTGGCCTATAACAGTTCTTCGTTCGCGCTGTCGGCGCTGTACAGCATGACGTTTCTCGGCGGACAGTCCTACCACTGCGCGGCCGGCTGGCTGGCATATCTGCTGGCCGTGGTCTGTCTGGATTTGGCCGGATCGATCCGGCTGAGACGGCTGCGGGCCAGTGATTTCGCGCGGGTGATGTGCGTTTATTATCTGGTGAATCTCTTCGATGAGATGATTTCGCCGGCGTCGGACTATTTTATGGTACTGACGGCGTTTTATCTTGTCATCCGCTGGCTTGATCTGCTGGAGGAGGAGACAGCGGAGATTCTGCCCTATGCGATGCTGTGCGTGCTGGGCGTATTCCTCATGACCGTCAAGCTGTCGGCGGCGTTCATTCTGCTTCTGACGGTCTGTCCGGCGTACCGCCTGCTCAGAGAGAGGCGGGCGAAAGAGACTGCGCTGTATCTGGCGCTGGGGTTTGTGACGGCCGCTCCGTATTTCATCAGAAATGTGCTGATATCGGGCTGGCTGGTCTATCCTTTCACGCAGATTGATCTGTTCAATGTGCCCTGGAAGATACCGAAAGGCGCGGCAGATTACGACGCACGGGAGATACAGGTCTGGGGCAGGGCTTATACGAATGTGGCGCAGTATGATATGCCGATGAGCGGGTGGCTGCCGGATTGGTTCCGCGCGCTGGCGGGAAGTGACAAGCTGTTTGTTCTGCTGGCGCTCGTGTCGCTGTGCGCACTGTTCCTGTGTCTTGCGGGATGGGGTAAACTGCGGCGCGGGAACGGCAGATATCTTCCGGTGCAGATCACAGTGGCGGCCTCGTTTCTGTTCTGGCTCTGTACTTCCCCGCTGATGCGTTACGGCTGTGTCTGGGTGTATCTGACGCCGGCGGTGGTGTTCGGCGGGCTTTGGGATGCCGCGCGGCAGCTTCGGGAGAACGGTGCGGAGGGAAAAGATGGGGCGCGGCGCCGGTCTGCGGCGGATCGGGTACTCACGGCGGCAGTGTTTTTTCTGATGTTGTACAAAGGGTTTATGCTGGTGCGGGAAACGGCGGCCGCCTATGTGAATGATTACTGGCTGACACAAAAAGACTATGACAATTATGAGACGGTTCCCTATGAGATGGGCGGGGTGACGTTCTATTATCCGAAAGCGGGAGATCAGGTAGGATATGAGAGTTTTCCGTCCGCGCCGACGAAAGTGAATCTGCAGTTCATGGGAGACAGCGTGGCGGCCGGTTTTAGGGCAGCGGATGATACAGGAGAAAAATAGAAATAAAAGAGGCGCGGCCTCGGAAACGGAGAGAAAAATGAACGGAGCAGAGAAGCAGACAAAGACAGGGGGAATCTGTCTGACAGACAAGATTTATGTGGCGGGCCACCGGGGGCTGGTGGGCAGCGCGATTGTGAGAAATCTGCAGGCAAAAGGGTATACTGACATCATCGGCAGGACGCACAGGGAACTGGACCTGACCAATCAGCAGGCTGTCCGTGACTTTTTCGAGTCGGAGAAGCCGGATGTCGTGGTGCTGGCGGCGGCCAAGGTGGGCGGCATCAATGCGAACAATACAACGCCTGCGGAGTTTGCCTATGAGAATATGCAGATACAGTGCAACGTGATCAAGTGCTGTCACGATTATCAGGTAAAAAAGCTGCTGTTTCTGGGAAGCACCTGTATTTATCCGCGGATGGCGCCGCAGCCAATACCGGAGGACGCGCTCCTGACCGGACCTCTGGAGGAGACGAACGAGGCGTACGCTATCGCCAAGATCGCCGGACTGGAGATGTGCAAGTTCTATAAGAGACAGTACGGGGATGATTTTATCAGCTGTATGCCAACCAATCTCTACGGACCGCATGACAATTACGATCTGTCAGGTTCGCATGTGATGCCGGCGATGATCCGCAAGTTCCATGAGGCCAAGGCAGCCGGTTCGCCGACAGTGGAACTGTGGGGAACAGGTTCGCCGCTTCGCGAGTTCCTCTATGTGGACGATATGGCGGATGCCTGCGTGTTCCTGTTGGAGCATTACAGCGGAGAGCAGCATGTGAATATCGGTACGGGCAGGGAAGTTACCATCAGGGAGCTGGCCGAGACGGTGCGGAGAGTCGTCGGCTATCAGGGAGACATCGTGTGGAACAGGGATATGCCGGACGGTACGCCGCGCAAGCTGACCGATGTCGCCAAGCTCCACGGCCTGGGCTGGCATCATAAGGTAGAACTGGAGGAGGGGATCCGCCTCGCATATGACTGGTTCCGGGAGAATGTGGATCAGGCCAGGCTGTAGGGGCCGTTTTTCCCCGGCGCGCCGCCGTATCGGGCGATAACTTACAATTTACAGGGGAGGAATGGCCTGCTATGATAAGGTTGAGCGATACAACTACATACATAATGCGGTGTGCAAAAGGAGTGAAAAGGGAATGTTGCAACAAAATATTTTGTCCGGACAGGAACTGGAACGTGCCATTTCCGGGTTCATGCTGGAATTGGGCATACCTGCGCATTTGAGGGGCTACCAGTACCTGAGGAGTGCGGTGGAAATGTGTGCGGAGGACATGGAGCTGGTGTGCAGTGTCACGAAGCTGTTGTATCCGGATCTGGCCAAACGCTACAAGACCACGGATCAAAAGATTGAGCGTGCGATCAGAAACGCGATCGAGGTATCCTGGGAGCGGGGCAACAGCACGTTGTTTGAACGGTTGTTTGGCTACAGCAATGCGAGTGAGTACAGCCGGCCTACGAACAGTGAGTATATTGCGGCGGTAGCGGATTATATCCGTCTGGAATACGGACTGGTTTGACCGCCCTGAAAGGGAAGAGAGACGTCTCTTCCTTTTTTTGTTGAGATATGGTAAAATAACGAGGAAAGTGCCGATGGCGCTTGCGGCAATCGGCATTTGACGAGTATCTCCATCAAGACGGCAGCCGAGATGGGAAAAGAAGCAGTATGGAAGCGGTTAAAACGAATTGCGGGAAAGGTGCGATAGTTTGTATGAAATTGCTCAGCGTGATAGTGCCATGTTACAACGAGGAAGAAAATGTGAGGGATTTTTATGATGAACTGTTTAAGAATGCAGCCTTTTTCCGGGAAAAAGAGATAGAGGTAGAACTCCTGTATATAGATGACGGATCCAAGGATAAGACGGCGGAGAGAGTAAGGAAGCTGCATGATGAGGACGAGAGAGTGCACCTGGTATCTTTCTCCCGGAATTTTGGCAAGGAAGCGGCTATCTATGCGGGCTTGCAGAAAGCGAGAGGAGATTTGGCCGTGCTGATGGATGCCGATCTGCAGGATCCGCCCGCTCTGCTTCCGGAGATGTACCGCTATATTGAAGAGGGGTATGATTCCGTGGCGACACGCCGTGTCACCCGGAAAGGCGAGCCGGTCATACGCTCTTTTTTCGCCAGACTGTTTTATCGTCTCATGAACAGAATTTCCAAGACGGAGATCGTGGACGGCGCGCGAGATTATCGTCTGATGACCCGACAGGTTGTGGATGCGATTCTGTCCATGGCGGAGTACAATCGGTTTACCAAGGGAATATTCGGCTGGGTCGGTTATCGGACGAAATGGCTGGAATACGAGAATGTAGAGCGCAGGAAAGGCGAGACGAAATGGTCTTTCTGGAAACTGTTCCTCTACTCGCTGGAGGGGATTATCGCTTTCTCTACAGTGCCGCTCACCATAGCGGCAGTGATGGGGGCGCTTTTCTGTTTCCTCGCCTTTGTCATGATTGCGGTGATTATTGCACGGACGCTCTTGTTTGGGGATCCGACTTCCGGCTGGCCTTCGCTCGTCTGTATTATTCTGTTAGTGAGCGGCGTGCAATTGTTCTGTCTCGGAATAGTGGGGCAGTATTTGTCCAAGACTTATATGGAAGTGAAAAAGCGCCCGATTTATCTTGTGAAAGAGGACTTATAGATGTCTGAACTGGTCAGTATTATCGTGCCGGTATACCGGGCGGAGGCGTACATTGCCAAGACGATTGCGAT
Organism: uncultured Lachnospiraceae bacterium; assembly: GCA_947588995.1. Taxonomy (GTDB): domain Bacteria; phylum Bacillota; class Clostridia; order Lachnospirales; family Lachnospiraceae; genus UBA3282. The sequence continues at coordinate 25,600 of CANPZI010000029.1, read as the reverse complement.
GGTGATAGAGCAGACTTATCAAAACTGGGAACTGTTTTTGATAGACGATTGTTCGCCGGACGGCAGTGCGGCGGTGATTGGCGGCGTGCTCGGCAAATACAGGCGCCGGGATTTGTATGCGGACGAGCAGGATGGCGAAGTGCGGAAGCAGGGGCAGCATATCCGTTCGGCGGAGGAATATACCGACGGGACAGGCAGGCGGATCGTACTGGTGCGCAAGCGGGTGAATGAGGGCGCGGCGGCGGCGCGCAACACCGGACTTGCCATGGCGCAGGGAAGATATATCGCTTTTCTGGATGCCGACGATGTGTGGCTTCCCCGCAAGCTGGAACGGGAGCTTCAATTTATGCGGGACAGGCAGGCGGGCTTTGTGTTTACAGCTTATGAGTTTGGGGACGAGAATGCGAGGCCAACCGGCAGAGTGGTGCATGTGCCGCCGCAGCTGACTTACCGAAAAGCTCTTTCGAGGACGGTGATATTTACCACGACGGTGCTGCTGGACAGAGAGCGTATCCCCGATGAACTGATGCGCATGCCGTCTGTGGAAAGCGAAGATACCGCTACCTGGTGGCAGATTCTCCGCGCGGGGTACACGGCTTACGGGCTGGATGAGACGCTTGCGGTTTACCGCCGACCGCCGAAGTCGCTGTCTTCCAACAAATTTGCAGCGATACGGCGCATCTGGCATCTGTACCGCAGACAGGAGAAGTTATCCGTGTTCTCCGGCGCGCGCTATTTTGTTTTGTGGGCGTACAGGGCGACAGCCAGAAGACTATAGCATTGGCTTGCATATGAGGTGTGATTTATGAAGCGGGTGGAAGCGCTGAAAAGATTTGTCATATTGCAGTTATCCTTTATCGGGCTTATTGTTCATACGGCGATCTACGCATATTTCTGGTTTGAAGCGTACTATCCGTATCTGAAGACTCATGGTAAGGCCAACTTTTTCTTTAGGGGGCATGTGCTTATTATTCTGATTTATTTTGTGCTGCTCTTTTTCTTCGCCAGTACCTACGGCGTATTGAAAATCGGTTATCTGAAACCTACGGATGTGTTTCTCTCCGAATTTTTTGCGCTTTTATTTGCCAATGTTATTTCTTATTTCCAGATTTCCCTGATGGCGAACTGGGTGGTCAAGGTCAGGCCGATCGCGCTGACGATGCTCATACAGACGGCGTTTTCGATCGTGTGGGTGTTTGTGTGCAATACTTTTTACTACAAGGCTTTTCCGCCGCGCAGCATCCTGATCATTCACGGGGAGCGTCCGATTGACGATATCGTGGCGAAGTTTAAGTCGCGCAGGGAGAAGTATAAGATCAGCAAGAGCATGAATATCGCAGAGGGTGTAGAGGCCGTCAGGAAAGAGATCACAAACGGATACGGGGCTGTCGTGCTGTGGGATATTCCGGTCGCGGACAGAAACTATCTTCTCAAATACTGCTACAGCCGAGCCGTGCGTGTGTATATGATGCCAAAGATATCGGACGTTTTGGTGAAAGGGGCGGACCAGCTTCATCTCTTCGACACGCCGATTTATCTGACGAGAGAGTATGCGCTCAAGATAGAGCAGAGAATTGCCAAGCGTCTGATCGATCTGGTCTGCTCGCTGCTTTTGCTTGTCATCGCGTCTCCCGTTATGCTGCTTACTGCGATTGCCATTAAGGTGTACGATGGCGGGCCGGTATTTTATAAACAGATCAGATGCACGATGGGGCGGAGAGAATTCTATATTCTGAAATTCAGGAGCATGCGGGTGGACGCGGAGAAAGATGGAGTGGCGCGGCTGGCGGCCAAGAACGATTCGCGCATCACACCGGTCGGCAGATTTATCCGCGCGACGAGGATAGACGAGCTCCCGCAGCTTTTGAATATCCTGCGGGGAGATATGTCCTTTATCGGCCCCAGACCGGAGCGGCCCGAGATTATAGATCAGTATATGGAGGAGATGCCGGAGTTCGCGTTTCGCATGAAAGTGAAAGCGGGGCTGGCCGGCTACGCGCAGGTGTACGGCAAATATAATACGACACCTTATGATAAACTGAAGCTGGACCTGACCTATATCGAGCAGTATTCCGTATGGCTGGATCTGAAGCTGATGCTTCTGACGCTGAAAATCCTGATTAAGCCGGAGAGCACGGAGGGCGTGGACAGCACGCAGACGACTGCGCTGAAGGAGACGAAATGAAAACGGAAATGTATGATAAAACGGAGGGGATGGACCTAAAAAAGCTGCTGCTTTTTCTGCTGAAAAAGCTGTGGCTGCTGCTGCTCATGTCGGCGGCTGGCGGCGCGCTTTTTGGCGGTATCTATCTGTTCTGTCATACGGTGATCGCGCCCAACAGAGAGTATCAGGCTTTCTCCAAAGTATACCTGGATTTCGCCCCGGACGAGACGGGGGAGGTGTATCAGGCATATAACGGCTACACCTGGAACGATCTCATTGCCACCTCCCGCATTATGGACGAGGCGCTGTTACATCTTCCCGACGGCTTTACCGCGGAGGAAGTGAGGGAGGCGGTGAGTGCGACGATTCTCTCCGATCTGCGTCTTTTGACAATCACAGTCACTACGGATGAACCGGCCAAAACAGAGGAAATCCTGCGGGCGGTGGACGGTTCGCTGGAGGCGCTTGGCGCGCGGGAAAAGGAATTCCGCGAGATTGAGGTCATCCAGGAGGATCCGGCCAGGCTGCTGGTGGCGGATGACCGTCTGCTTCAGGCGGTGCTCTTGGGTGTGCTGCTCGCCTGTGCGGCGTCGTTTTTAGGCATGGCGCTTTGGTATGTGCTGGACGACGCCATCTACGTGGCAGGGGATCTGAAAAGTGTGACCGATCTGCCTTTTGTGGGATATCTGCCGCCGGAAAGTGCGCAGGGAGAGATTGGCGGGCGGCTTGCGGCGGACACGGAGCGGAACCGGGCTTATCTGGAGCGGCAGACAGGAAAACTGGAGAGCTATATTCCGGGCGGCAAAGCTGCGGCGCAGGAAGCGTCGTTTGACCGGCTGCGGCAGGCGGCCGGTGTACTGGTGGAAATCCCTTACGGCAGACTGGACAGGGTATCGCTTGCCTATGAGCTGGAACAGCTCAAACTGCAGGGCTGTAAAGCGGCCGGTGTGACGATCAGGGACGCTGATGTGAGGTTTTTGCGATGGTATTACAATCATCTGTGAGCATACAGGTATTGGTGTCGGCGGTAGAGCAGGATCCCGAGGCGCTGGTGCGGCGGATGCGGATTTCCACTCCAGCCGTTATTGTGAACCAGTGCGGCGGATACGGTTATCGGGAGTGGCAGGAGCAGGACGGAGAAGAGGGCCGGCAGACCAGCCGCAGGATACAGGTGTTTTCCATGCCGGAGCGGGGCGTAGGACTGAGCCGCAACACTGCGCTTCTTCATGCGGGCAGCGATATCTGTCTCTTTTCGGATGAGGATATCGTGTTGTCGGAAGATTACGCGGAGCAGATTAGGCGGGCATACGGGGAACTGCCGGACGCGGATATGATTCTTTTCAACGTCAGGGTGGCGCCGGCCAGAAGAACATACTGGAACGAGGATATCCACCGGATAAGCCGTCTCAATTATGGGCGGTATCCGGCGTACAGCATCACGGCAAAGCTGGAGTCGCTTCGTCGTGCGAATGCGCACTACTCGCTGCTTTTCGGCGGCGGCGCGAGATACAGCAACGGGGAGGACAGTCTTTTTCTGCGGGATTGTCTGAGAGCCGGACTTAAACTCTATTCCCACACGGCGTGTATCGGTGAGGAGACGGAGAGAGAGTCCACCTGGTTCAGCGGTTATCATGAGAAATTCTTCCGTGACAGAGGCGTACTGTATCACTATCTGTACGGGCCGCTGGCACTGCCGCTGGCATATCGTTTTCTGGCGGCGCACAGGCGGGAAATGTGCCGGGAGATTTCGTTCGGGCGTGCCTATGCCCTGATGAGAGAAGGTGTGCGTGAAGCCGTGCGGGGCGGCGGAAAGGACGACGGCGGTCGATGATTCTGTATATTGCGGTGGCGGCCCTCTCGGTGCTGCTCGCGGGCATGGTGAACAACCGGCCGGTTACACAACCGTATAGGATGACCAGAGAGCAGATGCGCAGCCGAATCTGCCTGGCGGCGGTCTTTCTGCTCCTGTTTGCGCTGTCGGCGTGCAGACTGAATGTAGGAAATGACTATGCGAAATATGTGGAGTTCATGCATCTTGTCAACTGTGACGCCTATGTGCCGACGGAAATCGGGTTCAATCTGTTTGTAAAACTGGTTTACGGGCTTTCGGGTTTCGAGAATTATCTGCTCGTGTTCGCGGCGTATGCGTTTGTCACGCTCCTGTTTTTTATGTTGGCGATGTATGAACAGAGCGACGACTTCCCGCTGACCTTTTTTCTGTTTATGGCGCTGGGATATTACTTCCAGACGTTCAGTACGGTGCGCTATTATCTGGCGCTTGCGGTTGCGCTGTATGCGATGAAGTTTGTGCTGCGCGGACAGTGGGGCAGGTTTATCGCGCTTATCCTGCTTGGTTCGACTTTCCACAAGTCGCTGCTGGTGGTGATTCCGCTCTATTTTCTGGCGTCTCTGCCCTGGAAAAAGTGGCAGCTGATTCTGGCGGGGCTGTTCTGTACCACGTTTCTTTTCTTTCAGGATTTTTATCTGAAAGTGGTGGTATTCCTGTATCCGACCTATGAAGATACGGAATATCTGGAGGGCGGAACGAGTTATATCAATATCGTGCGATGTCTGGCGGTGCTTGCCCTGGCGATTCTGGTGCGGTATCTGCCAAAATGCGGGAATGTGCCGGAGACGGTGGATGAGAGTGACGAGAGACGATACCGCTTCTTTTTTTACCTGAACCTTGGAGCGCTTGCGCTGTATATCTTCTGCTCGTTTCTGCCAATCATATCGCGCATCGGTTACTATCTGACAGTCAGCCACATCCTGTTTCTGCCGATGCTGCTTAAGAGGATAGGGAGTGAGCGTCTGCAGAAACTGTTCCGTCTGGGGCTTATTCTGGCGGCAGTCTGCTATTTTGCCGTCTACATGAGCCGTGCAGGGAATGACGGCGTGCTGATTCTGCCGTACAAGACCTTTCTCTTTGACGATATGGTCAATATTTTGTCGGACGTAAACTGACAGCGCGCAAGATGAGGATGAAAATGACTTTCAGCATTATTGTCGTGTGCCTGAACGCGGGAGATAAACTGCATGAGACGATGGAAAGCATCCGGGAGCAGACAGAGCGGGATTATGAGGTTATCATTAAGGACGGCTGTTCCGACGACGAGGTGACGAGAGCCTGTCTGTCCGCGTACGAGTCGGCTGCCGGAGAGATACGGGATGGGACGGGAACCGGACAGATCAGGGTGTACCGAAGCGGGGATACCGGCATCTATGATGCCATGAATCAGGGCGTGCGCTGCGCGCGGGGCGAATATGTCTGCTTTTTAAACTGCGGGGACCGCTTCTATGACGGCGGTGTGCTCCGGCGTGTGAAAGAAGAGATAGGTCGGCATGGCGCTGACAAGGCGGCAGACGCGCGCCGCATCTATTATGGGAATATCTTTGAGTGCCAAACCGGCACTCTGGTGCAGTCCAATCCGGTGATCGATGATTTTGCCTGTTATCGCAATCTGCCGTGTCATCAGGCCTGTTTCTATGATATCGGGCTGCTCAGGGAGAAAGCTTTCGACCTCTCCTATAAAGTGCGGGCCGACTATGAGCATTTTTTGTGGTGTTATTACAGGGGCGGTGCGGAGACGGTGTATATGCCGGTCACCGTGGCTCTCTATGAGGGCGGCGGTTTTTCCGAGACGGGAGAGAGCAGGAAGAAGTCCAGGCGGGAACACAGGGAGATTGTGAGCAGATATATGCCGGCAGGTAAGGTGCGCAGATATCGATTCATCATGATTCTGACGCTTGAGCCGCTTCGGACATGGCTCTCACGGAATCCGGCCACGGCGGGAATCTATCAGACGATCAAGAGAAAACTGTATCAGTGAATCAGGAGCAGGACGGAGGAAACTATGAAGGTACTATGGGTGTGCAATATCATGCTTCCGGCGATCGCCAGACAGCTTGGAGTTACTTACAGCAACAGGGAGGGATGGCTGAGCGGACTGCTGGATCGTGTGGCGCAGGAGCAGGGACACAATCGGATTGAACTGGGGATTGCTTTCCCGACGGGCGAGGATCTGGGCGCACTGCAGCGGACGATGCAGTTTGGCGATAATATGGCCTGTCAGTGCTATGGCTTTTTGGAGAATCTCGATACGCCGGAACTCTATGACGAGGCGATTGAGCATAGATTTGAGGAGATTCTGGCTGATTTTCAGCCGGATATCCTGCATGTGTTCGGCACGGAATTTCCTCATGCGCTCGCCTGTATCAGGGCGTTTGGGAAACCGGAACGGACACTGGTGGGAATACAGGGGCTGTGCAGCGTGATCGCGGAAGAGTATATGGCGGATCTGCCCGTCAAGGTGCAGCGGCAGGTGACGCTGCGCGACCGCATCAGAGAGGACAGCTTGAAGCAGCAGCAGAAAAAGTTTAAGAAGCGAGGGGAGCACGAGAAATCCGCCATTCTCATGGCCGGACATATCGCCGGCCGGACGGATTTTGACCGTGAACAGACGGCGAAAATCAATCCCTCTGCGAAGTATCATTACCTCAACGAGACGCTGCGGAGCATGTTCTATCATGACAGGTGGAAGCGGGCGGCCTGTGAGCCGTACACGATCTTTCTGAGTCAGGGAGACTATCCGTTGAAAGGGTTCCACTATCTGCTGCGTGCCCTCCCGAAAGTGCGGGAGCGTTTCCCTGACGTGCATGTCTATGTGGCGGGAAACAATATCATTGAAGCGGACACGTTTCAGGACAGGCTCAGACTGTCGGCCTACGGCAAGTACCTCAGGAAGCTGATTCGGGAGAATGATCTGGAAAGCCATGTGACGATGCTCGGCAGGCTTAACGCGGAGGAGATGAAAGAACAGTATCTGAACTGCCATCTCTATGTGCTGCCGTCGGCGCTCGAAAATTCACCGAATTCTCTTGGGGAGGCCATGCTGCTCGGCACGCCCTGCGTCGCGGCGGATGTGGGCGGCGTGCACAATCTGCTGACGGACGGCGGAGACGGTATGCTGTATCCGGCGGGGGACGTGGAGGCGCTGGCTGACAGGATTGTGGAGATTTTCACGAAAGAAGCCATTGTGGAGCGGTTCTCGGATAATGCCAGAAAACATGCTCGGGTGAATCATGATGCGGACCAGAATTATTACCGTCTGATCCATATCTATCGGGAGATGCTGTCATGACGTTTACTTTCGCGTCCAACTATATCAATCATCACCAGATCCCGCTGTGCGACGCACTGTATCGGGCGCTGGGAGAGGATTTCACCTTTGTCCAGACGATGCCGATGGAGCAGGAGAGGGTCGATATGGGCTGGAGTGTGGATGTGCGCAGTCTGCCCTATGTGAAGTGCCTGTATGAAGAGGAGAGGGAATGCCTGCGCAGAATCGCTGAGAGCGATGTGGTGATGTTTGGCTGGACGGAGCGGGAGGCACTCGCGGAGGCGAGACTTGCGGCGGGGAAGCCTGTGCTGCGCGTTAGTGAGCGCCTGTACAGGGAGGGGCAGTGGAGAGCAATCTCGCCGAGAGGGCTGATTGCGAAATATCGGGAACATGTCAGATATCGAAAGCAGAATGTCTGTATGCTGTGCGCGGGGGCGTACGCGGCATCGGATTTTCATCTCATAGGCGCCTATCCGGGCAAACTGTTTAAGTGGGGCTATTTTCCGGCGCTGCGCACGTACGATGATGCGGCGTTTGAGGCGATGAAGCCGCAGGACGGCGCGCTTCACATCGTGTGGGCGGGACGCTTTATTCCGCTCAAGCATCCGGAGTACGCGGTACGGCTGGCCAAGACGCTGCGCGCGGCAGGATATCGTTTTTTTGTGCATATGCTGGGCGACGGCGAGATGGAGCGGACGATCCGGCAGGAGGTGGACGACCTCGGCCTGAAAGAACAGTTTCGGTTTTACGGCTATACGGCGCCCGACAGAGTGCGCGACGTAATGGAGAAGTGCCATATCCATCTGTTCACGAGCAATCATCTGGAGGGCTGGGGCGCCGTGGTCAACGAGGGGATGAACAGCGGCTGCGTGGAGGTGGTCAACGCGCAGGTGGGAGTCGCGCCCTATCTGCTCCGGCACGGGGAGAACGGATTGGTCTATCCGGACGGCCGGTATGACAGAATGGAAGAACTGGTGCTCGAATTGTTTGCGCATTGGGAGCGGTACAGCCATATGGGGCGGGCGGCTTATGAGACGATACGGGATGTGTGGAATGCGGATCGGGCGGCAGGGGAGCTGATCCGCTTCGCCGCCGGATTGATGGGCGGGGAGATCTCCCCCGCGCAGGAGGGGCCGCTCAGTGTCGCGCCAATCGTCAGTCCCCGCGGCATGTATCGGGCGATGACGGAACACAGGCTGTAGCGGCGGTTTGATACGGAGGAGACATGGACGGGAAGATCAGTGTGATCGTGCCGGTGTACAATTCCATAGATTGTCTGGAAAAATGTGTGGCCTCCATCCGCGCGCAGACATACGACAATCTGGAGATTCTTCTGATAGACGACGGCTCCACGGACGGCACGGGCAGACTATGCGACCGGCTGGCAGGGGAAGACGGCCGTATCCGCGTCTATCACAAAGCAAACGGCGGCGCGTCTTCGGCCCGCAATCTGGGAATCCGCTGTGCGGAGGGGAAATATCTGGGATTTGTGGACAGCGACGACTATATTGAGCCGGACATGTATGCCCTCCTCATGGAGGCGGCGCAAGAGCGGCATGTGCCGATCGCGCAGATTTCCAGGGACGAGGTGGACGAGGCGGGCACGCGGCTGCCCGATGTCTGTGTGCCGCCGGACGGTGTACGCTTCTGCGGGTCGGAGGAATTTCTGAAAGAACTGCTCCTGCATCAGGGGGACTGTTCGTTCTGCACAAAACTGGTGAGGCGGGAACTGTTCGAGACTCACGCGTTTCCGGAGGGAGAGCTGAACGAAGATTTTCGCCTGCTGGTGCAGATGCTGCGGGAGACGGAGGGCGTCCTGATTCTGCCCGAACAGTGCTATCATGTGGTCTGCCGGCAGAGCAGTACGACCAGAAGCCGGACGCAGGACAGTTTCTCCCGCGTCTTTGTGGATATCGTGAACAATGCGGATGAGGTGCAGGCATTGGTGGACAGGGAGTATCCGCGGCTGCATGTATATGCGGTGCGGTTTGGTCTGTATCAGAGGCTGGATTATCTGCTGCACGTGCCGATTGTGCAGATGAAAGAACCGTTCTGCCGCGGCGTTGTCAGGTACCTGCGCGGCCATATACGGGACATCGTGACGAATCCTTATCTGACCGGCAGGAACAAAATCTATCTGCTGCTGTTGACGGCTGCCCCCGGGACGGTCAGAAAAGTGCATGCCCGAAAGATGGCGCGGCGCGCGGCTGATACCGCGAAGCCGGATGCCGGTTAGAAGAGATGAAACAGTGGGAAGAGAAAAAAATTTCATGATACTGCTTGCCCTGCTCTGGGTGGCACAGATGACAGCCGCCTTTTATTTCTGTACGCAGAAGCAGGGATTCCACGAGGATGAATACTATACTTACTACTCCACGGCCCGCACGAACGGGTTTTATGTGGAGGATGGCAGCTGGATGGACAGGGATGCCTACCGGAACGAGTTTGTGGTGCTTCCCGGCCAGCGGTTTCAGTACGGTCTGGTGAAGCTGGTGCAGTCGTGGGATGTACATCCGCCGCTCTATTACTGGGTATTCCATACGGCGGCGTCGCTTGCGCCGGATGTGTTTTCCAAGTGGATCGGTCTGGGTGTGAATCTGTTGTTTCACGGGATTAACATTCTCCTGCTTGCCTGTCTGGCGTATGAGATTTCCGGGCAGAGAGGGCATTTTGCTCTCTATGCCGTGCTGTTCTGGGGAATCGGTCCGGCTGTCATGAGCGGCGTGGTCTTTATCAGAATGTATGAGATGCTGACCATGTTCGTGCTGCTGTGCGCGATCCTGCATGTGCGGGCGGTCCGCGGCGGTAAAAAGCTGTCGCCTGCCGCTCTTGCGGTGATGGCTGCCGTGACCTGTCTCGGATTTCTTACGCAGTATTACTATGTTATTTTCCTGTTCTTCATCGGAGCGGCTTTCTGCCTGTGCCTCCTGCGACGGGGCAGAGGACCGGGGAACTGTGTGCGGTACGGCGTCAGTCAGGGGATCGGGCTCTTGCTGGCATGGCTGGTCTATCCTGCCTGTCTGGGGCAGATGTTTCGCGGCCAGAGGGGTACGCAGGCGGTGGGGAACTTTTTGGCTCTTGGCAATACCGTGGAACGGGCCGCCTTTTTTGCCGATCTGCTGAACCGCTATGTGTTCGGGCATCTGCTGTGGCTTTTCGGAATCCTCGTTGTGCTTTTTGCCATTCTGTCTCTGCGGGGGAAAAAAGTCCCGGCGGCCGCTCCCGCGCAGGGCGGCTCCGAAGAGGAGAAGAGAGGGCCGGTGTACGGAGCGGAATTTTGGATGCTTGCCTTTGCGGCGGCGGGATATTTCCTGACGGTGTCCAAGACGGCGCTGCTCCTGGGAGATACATCTAACCGCTATCAGCTGCCGATCTACGGGATCGCCGTGATTCTGGTTCTGGCGGCGCTCGACGGACTGCGGCGGATGGCGCTTTCTGCCGCTGCGGCTAAAGGGGTGCCGCCGCGCTGTGCGAAAGCTCTTCAGGGCATAGTTATGCTTATCTGCCTCGTGGCAGTCCTCTCTGCCTATTGGCGTGACGGGATGACTTTCCTCTATCCTGAGGATCGGGAGCAGACAGAGCTTGCCGCCGAGATCGGCGCACAGGGGATCCCGGTCGTCTGGCTGTACCGGCCGGGGGAAGAGTGGTGTGTCTGGGACGTGACGGATGAGCTGCTGCGCTATCCGAAAGTGTATTTCGCGGCGGCGGAGGGTACGAGGCCGATCGCGGACAGTGAGATACAGGGCGCGGATACCGTGTTGGTATATCTGGCGCGCGGGGCGGACGCCGGGGAGCAGCTCGACAGGATCTGCGCCGCGAATCCTGCGCTGATCTCCAGGGACCTTGTCTTTCAGGAAAAATATTGCGATGTATGGGTGCTGAGGGACAGATTTGTCAAATAATTACTTTCACAGCTTTTGAGATTATGGTATAATAACGAGGAAAGTGCCGATGGCGCTTGCGGCAATCGGCATTTGACGAGTATCTCCATCGAGACGGTAGTCGAGATGGTATAATAAACCCCAGAATCCGTCTGCTGCGCAGCCGCCGTGCTGCGCACTTAAAGATTCTGTCATTACCATATCAGGTGAAATCAAATGCTCGCTTTGCTCGCGCTTGATTTCCTGCTGATATGGTATACTGTAATTCACGAACAGAGAGCAGAAGGAGATTCCAATGTTAAATGATAAAACGATCTTAGTTACCGGCGGTACCGGTTCATTTGGCAAATGCTTTACGAGATACGTGCTGACGCATTATCAGCCGAGGAAGATTATTATCTATTCGAGAGACGAGTTCAAGCAGTGGCTTATGGCGGATGAATTCAGGGAGTATGAGGACAGGCTCCGTTTCTTTATCGGTGATGTGCGCGATCTTGACCGGCTGAAACGGGCGTGTGAGGGCGTGGACTATATCATCCATGCGGCGGCGCTCAAGCAGGTTCCGGCCTGCGAGTACAATCCGAACGAGGCGATCAAGACGAATATCCACGGTGCGATGAACGTGATCGACGCCGCGCTGGACTGCGGGGTGCGCAGGGTTGTGGCGCTGTCAACAGACAAGGCGGTCAACCCCGTCAATCTGTACGGCGGCACCAAACTGGTGTCGGACAAGCTCTTTATCGCGGCTAACGCATACGCGGGGGCAAAGGATATCAATTTTTCGATCGTGCGCTATGGCAATGTGGCGGGCAGCCGGGGATCCGTGATTCCGCTCTTCCACAGACTGATTAAGGAGGGCGCGTCGGAGCTGCCGGTCACGGATGTCAGAATGACGCGTTTCTGGATCAGTCTTACGCAGGGCGTGGAGCTGGTAATCAAGGCGCTGGCGGAGGCGAAAGGCGGCGAAACCTTTATCAGCAAGATACCGTCTTTTAAGATCACTGATCTGGCGGAGGCGATGCTGCCGGGCTGCAGAATCAGGGAGACGGGAATCCGTCCGGGCGAAAAACTGCACGAGATCATGGTGACGACCGAGGATTCGCACACGACGTATGAGTACGACAAGCATTTTATTGTCTATCCGCAGATGACATGGAACGACAGGCAGCAGCCCGATTTGAGCGGCAGGAAAGTGGAGGAGGGCTTCTCCTACAGTTCCGGCACGAACAGGGAGTGGCTGTCGGTGGAGGACATCAGGGAACTGTTAAAGGGCGTGGATCTGGAAAAGTAACGGCAGGGAAATAGCGGCAAAGGAGGCGGGGACATGTAGGAATGCATGTCCTCTGTCAATAGACAAGAGGAACGAGAGGAACAGGGCGATGGGAAGAGCGATGGAGAAACCCGCCATCGAGGGCGGAAGACCCGCGAGAGAGACGAAAATCTATTACGGACATCAGTATATCGACGAAGCGGACGTAGCGGCAGTCACAGAGGTGCTGCGTCACCATGACCTGACCTGCGGGCCCAAGATCAAAGAGCTGGAGGATAAGCTGTGCAGCCTGACGGGAGCAAAGTACGCGGTCGCATGCAGCAGCGGCACGGCGGCGCTGCACATCGCCTGCCTGGCGGCAGGCGTGGGCGAGGGGGATGAGGTGATCACCACGCCTGTCACCTTTGCGGCTTCCGCAAACTGCGCATTGTACTGTGGCGCGAGGCCGGTCTTTGCGGATATTGATCCGGAGACATACAACATTGATCCGCACATGGTGGAGGAGGCGGTCACGGACCGCACCAGGGCAGTGGTCGCGGTGGACTACACAGGGCAGTCCGTGGCGATTGATCCGCTGCGCGAGATCTGCAGGAAGCACGGCCTGACATTGATCGAGGACGGCGCGCATGTGATCGGCACGAAATACAAGGGCAGATACAATGGGTCGCTCTCGGATATGACCACGTTCAGTTTCCATCCGGTCAAGACCGTCACGGGCGGCGAGGGCGGCGCGGTTCTGACCAATGAGGAGAGTCTGTACAAAAAACTGCTGCTCTACCGCTCGCACGGTATCACGAGAGACGCCGGCCTGATGGAGCATGAGCCGGACGGGCCGTGGTACTATGAACAGATCGATCTCGGTTTTAACTATCGCATGACGGATATTCAGGCGGCGCTCATCATCAGCCAGCTGGACAAGCTTCCCATGTTCAGCAGGAGAAGGAAAGAGATCGTGGCAAGATACAACGAGGCTTTTGGCAGGCTTCCGCAGCTGTATGTGCAGCGGGAGATCCCGGAATCCGACACGACCAGACATCTTTATATCCTGCGCATTGTGCCGGAGAAACTCACGATTGGCCGCAGACAGTTTTTTGACGCTCTTGCGGCGGAAAATGTATGCTGCAATGTGCACTATATCCCAACTTACTATTTTCCGTATTACGAAAAGATGGGTTATCACAGAGGGCTGTGTCCGAACGCGGAGAAGCTGTATGAGGAGATTCTGTCGCTGCCGCTCTACTATGCCATGACGGATGAGGATGTGGAGAGTGTGATCGAGGCCGTGACGAAGATTGCGGTGTACTATGGAATTAAGTAACATGCGGACGAGAGAGATGTCGGTCAAAGAAAAGATCATATTTGCTCTTGCGGTGTGTCTGGGCGCGCTGCTCATCTGGCTGGGCGACGAGGGCGGCAGCCCGCTCGTGTACGAGGGCAGCAGTCTGCAGCACACGGTGGGCCTGATTGATTCCGAGAACAATCTGGTTATTCAGGAATCCGTGGCCGCAAACGGGATCGTGGCGGGTACGCCGCAGTATGTGCTGAACCGGGGGAGTTACAGCGCACAGCTTACTTACAGTGCGGAGCAGCCGGGTTCTGTATTGGAACTGTGGGAACAGAGCGAAAAGATAGCGGCGTGGCCGCTCGATTCGGAGCAGCCGCAGATGACGGTTGATTTTACGCTGTCCAAGGACGCCAAGCAGCTGCAGCTGCGCGTCAATTACAGCGGACAGGGCGCGCTGACGATCCGGGGCTTAAGCCTGTCGCCGCATACCCTGTTCTATACGGACACTTATTTCTTCATGGCGCTGTTTTTGATGGGCAGTTTGCTGGTGTGGCTGTATCGGAACGGCAGATTTGCCTCGCTGACGCGGGAGCGGCTTGTGGATTTTGGCGTGATCCTCGGCGTGGCGGTGCTTGCCATGACGCCGATGATGCAGACCTATCTCTATAACGGGGACGACCTCTGTTATCATCTGGCGCGTCTGGAGGGACTGAAAGACGGCATTCTGGACGGACAGATTCCGGTCAATATTCAGCCGGACGGTCTGCGGGGCAACGGCTATCTGAATGCCATGTACCCGTATCTGTTCCTGTATCTCGGCGCGCTCCTCAGAATCTGCCGCGTGTCGATCGGCCTGTCATACAAAGTGCTGATCTTTCTGGCCAATCTCGGTTCAGCGGTATGTGCCTATACGGCGATGCGCTCCATGAGCAGGTCACGCCGGAGCGTCATGCTGGCGGTGGTGTTGTATACGCTGATGCCGTACCGTTTTACCAATATATTTTCACGCGGCGATCTTGGTGAGACGCTGGCGCTGATCTTCTGGCCGCTTGTCATGGCGGGGATGTACCACGTTGTCATGGGAGAGCGCAGGTATTGGTATTATCTGGTGATCGGGATGAGCGGCGTGCTGCAGAGCCATATCCTGAGCGCGGCATTCGCGGCGATATTCTGTGTGATCACCGCCTTGATATACTGCGGGCGCGTCGTCCGCGAGAAGCGGTATGTTGAGATCGGCCGGGCCTTTCTGTGGTTTGCGCTGCTCAATCTGTGGTATCTCATACCGTTTTTGTATTATTATTTCGGGGAGAATCTGAGCACGGAGGTGCTCAGGTGGAGCGGCTATTTTGAACAGTCCATCAATCTTTCCAACCTGACGCAGAGCGTCAGCCTGTACAATAAACAATATTTTTCGCTGGGACTGGCTCTCATCGGCTGTGTGGGAATCGGTATCGTGTGGCTTCTGTGTGAACGCGGAGATAAAAGAAATGACAGAGAAAAGTTTCTGCTGTATCTGCTTGTTCTGGGCTGCTTTCTGACCTATATGACGACGGGCTACTTTCCGAACAGGGCGCTGCTTGCCTATGGCTGGTTCAGGGATATCGTCACCATGATCCAGTTCCCCTGGCGTTTTCTGGGGCCGGCGTGTACGTGCTTCCTCTTTGCGGGAGCGATCGGGCTGTCCGAGTCAGAGGTCATACGGCCATACCGCAACGTGGTATTTGCCATGCTGGTCGGCCTGAATCTGTTGGTAATCCTGTCCGTGCCGACAGACAACAGCCACATGCCGTACGTCAACGCAGAATCAGTAGTTTCCAAAGGACATGAGAGCAAGCTGGCGGCGAATATCGGGCTTTTCTATCCCCATGAGTGGAGAATCGACGGGGCGTTTGACGAGCGTCTGACGGCAAGCGTGATCATGTCGGATGCCGACCGTATGTCTGTCAGGGATTACCGGAAAAAAGGGACGAAAGCTTCGGTCGCGTACACGGCGGACGGGGAAAGCTGTTATCTGGAACTGCCGATTCAGAATTATCTCGGCTATCGGGCTTATGATGAAAACGGAACAAGGCTGCCGATCGAGCAGGGTATGGGCGGCAGGATGCGCTTCCGTGTGTCGGGGGACGGCGCGGAACATACCATATCCGTGCGCTATGGGCCAAATCTGCCCTTTATTGCGGCTGATCTTGTCTCCGCCGCAGCGATCGCGTATGCAGTGTGGCGTCTGCGTAAAGCAAGGAAAACGCTCCGGAATGAGGATTAAGATAGAATGGGGAGGGTAAGATGAAAGTGACGTATGAGAAACTGGGAAATCCCCGCTTTTTCAAGGAGAATGTGCTTCCGGCACATTCCTGCCACGCAATCTATCGCGACAAAAAAGAGCTATTCGATAAGAATAGCTCTCTTGTCAAATGTCTGGATGGTGTATGGAAATTCGCCTATGCGGTGAATCTGGACAGCGCGATACCGGGATTTGAAAAAGCGGACTATGACTGCAGAAGCTGGGCGGATATCAGAGTGCCGGCGCACATTCAGCTGGAGGGCTACGACGCGCCGCAGTACGTCAACCTGCAGTATCCCTGGGACGGCAGAGAGAAACTTAAGCCGGGCGACGTGCCGAGAAAGTTTAATCCGGTGGCGAGCTACGTCAAATATTTTACTGTGCCCCGGACGATGGCGGATAAGGAAATCCGTATCTGTTTCCGCGGTGTGGAGAGCGGTATGGCACTCTGGCTGAACGGCAGTTATGTGGGTTACAGTGAGGACAGTTTTACCCCCTCCGAGTTTGACCTGACGCCCTATCTGAAAGACGGGGAGAATAAGCTGGCGGTACAGGTATATAAGTGGACTTCTTCAAGCTGGTGCGAGGATCAGGATTTCTTCCGTTTTTCGGGGATCTACCGCAGTGTGTATCTGTATGCGGTGCCGAAGGTTCACGTGGAGGATATCCGGGTACGCACGCTCTTTGCCAAGGGGGATCTGCGCAGGGCTTCACTGGAGGTGACGGCACGGGTGCAGGGAGAAGGCTCGTTATGTGTCACTCTGCGGGATGGCGATACACCCGTCTTTACAGAGAAGCTTGAAGCGGCAGAGGAAGTGACCGTCACGAAGCAGGTGGATTCGCCCAGGCTGTGGAGCGCCGAGACGCCGAATCTCTACACGCTGGAGATCGAAGCCCTTGACGGCGATGGCGTCACGCAAGAGTACATGGAGCAGCAGGTGGGCTTCCGGCTGTTTGAGATGAAAGATAACCGGATGCTCTTAAACGGCAGACGGATTGTGTTCAAGGGTGTCAATCGCCACGAGTTCAGTTCCGTTTCCGGCAGACACGTGTCCTGTGAGGAGTTGGAGCAGGATATTGTGACGATGAAACGGCACAATATCAACGCCATCCGTACCTGTCATTATCCGGATGATATTGACCTCTATGATCTGTGCGATAAGTACGGTATCTACCTGATCGCGGAGAATAATATGGAGACGCATGGAACGTGGGTCGCTTATCTGAGAGGATTTGAGGACAGCTCCTATATTCTGCCGGGCGATCATGAAGAGTGGGAGGCGATGCTGCTCGACCGTGTCAACTCCTGTTATCAGAGAGACAAGAACCACGCCTCCATTCTGCTCTGGTCCTGCGGCAACGAGTCATACGGGGGCAGGACGATCTATCGGATGTCGGAGCTTTTCCGTAAGCTGGATCCGACCAGGCTGGTACATTATGAAGGCGTCTTTCAGGATCGCAGCTACAACGATTCTTCCGACGTAGAGAGCCGTATGTATCCGCCCGTGACGGACATCGAGCAGTATCTTGAGGAGAATCCGAACGGCAAGCCCTTTATCTGCTGTGAGTACACTCACGCGATGGGCAATTCCTGCGGGGCGATGCACAAGTATACACAGCTGGCGGATCGGGAAAATTCCGGGTATCAGGGAGGCTTTATCTGGGACTATATCGATCAGTCCCTCTACGCGAAAGACCGGTACGGGGAAGAGTATCAGGCCTATGGCGGCGATTTCCATGACCGGCCGAGCGACTATAATTTCAGCGGCAACGGCATCGTGTACGGCGGATCCAGAGAGGCGTCCCCGAAGATGCAGGAGGTAAAGTACAATTACCAGAATATAGAAGTCACTGTGTCTAAACGGGAGTTTGCGGTGTGGAATAAAAACCTGTTTGTGAATACGGATGTGTTTGACGCGTATGCTATTCTGCTGCGTGACGGCGAGGAGATCGCGCGCAAAACGATAGCCGTTTCCGTGGCGCCGGAGAGTAAGCAGATGTTCCCGCTGCCTTTCGAGATCCCGTCTTACGCGGGTGAGTATGCCGTTACCGTCGCGTTCTGTCTGAAAGAGGACACGCGCTGGGAGAAAGCGGGCTATGAGGTGGCTTTCGGGCAGGCGGTGGTCGCGAAGATTGCCGGGAAAGATACGGCTGCCGAGGAGAACAGGCCGTATACCGTGGTCTATGGCATGACCAATATCGGCGTGCTGGGTGAAGAGTTCGAAGCGCAGTTCACGACAGAGCTGGGGCTCACCTCCTATCGCTATGCGGGCAGAGAACTTCTGGAGAGCACCGTGAAGCCCAATTTCTGGCGGGCGCCCACGGACAACGATGAGGGGAATAATATGCCGGGACGCTACGCGCAGTGGAAGATTGCCAGTCTCTATCTGACCGCGAAAGGCTGCGGCGAAGAGCGGCAGGTGCCGGAGGGAACGGCATGGAGGAATCCGGTCGTACAGGAGGAAAAGGATCACGTGCGCCTCACCTATGTGTACGATCTGCAGACGACGCCCGCGGCGCAATGTCAGGTGACCTATCGTGTGTATGGAAACGGACGCATTGAGACGACGCTTTCCTACGATCCTGTGGAGGCGCTGGGCGATATGCCGGAATTTGGCATGATGTTTAAGCTGGATGCGGATTACGATCATGTGGAGTGGTACGGAAACGGCCCGCAGGAAACCTATGCGGACAGGCAGCAGGGCGCCAGACTGGGCGTGTACCGCAATCTGGTCAAAGATAATATGGCGCAGTACATGGTGCCGCAGGAGTGCGGCAACAAGACGCAGGTGCGCTATGCGAAAGTGACGGACCAAAAAGGACGCGGCCTGCTCTTTACCGGGGACTGCTTCAATTTCTCGGCTCTGCCCTGGTCGCCTCATGAGATCGAGTTGGCCGGACATCCCTATGAGCTGCCGAAAGTGCATTACACAACTGTGCGGGTATCCGGGCAGCAGATGGGGATCGGCGGCGATGACAGCTGGGGTGCGCTGGTGCATCCGGAATACCTGATCGATGTGAGCGGCAGGGTGGAATTTACTTTTGCTTTTCAGGGGATCTAGGAAACACAGGATACATCCCGTCTGTGCGGGTCACAGGCGGGGTGTTTTTGGTTGCTGAGAAAACGGGAGTATGCTATAATCGACGCAAAAGAAAAGCGGATTGATCAGTATGAAACTCAGTATTATCGTGCCGGTATACAACATGGCTTCCGGCGGCAAACTGCAATATTGTATGGATTCTCTCGTGGCACAGGAAGTGGAAGACTATGAGATCATCGCGGTGGATGACTGCTCGACGGATGACTCGTATGCGATTCTGCAGGATTACGAGAAAAGATTTCCGGCGAAAGTCCGCGCGGTGCACTCCGAGGTGAACAGGCATCAGGGCGGAGCGAAGAACATCGGCCTGAAGCTGGCGCAGGGGGAGTGGATCGGCTTTATCGACAGCGACGACTGGATCACTCCCGATATGTACCGGCGGCTGATCGAGCGGGCGGAAGAGACGGGCGCCGATCTTGTGGGGTGCGATTACTGCCTGACAGGCGAACACTCGATGCGGGTCGGTCAGATCGTGCGTAACAATAAGCCGGAACAGTGCGGCGTGCTGGATGGGCCAAAACGCCGAAGTCTGATTCTGGACGGCGGCAGTCTGGTGGTCAAAATCTTCCGCCGCGCCATGATCCTGGAGAACGGGCTGTGGTTTCCGGAGGATATTTTCTATGAGGACAATGCGCTCGGCAACTCTTATGTTGTGCTGGCAAAGCATTTCGAGTATATAGCGGAGCCGCTCTACTACTACTACCAGCATGACGACTCCACCGTGCACACGATCTCGCAGAAGCGCTGCGAGGACCGTATGGCGGCCGGCCGTATCATGCTGGAGGAGGCGCGCAGGCACGGATATTGCGAAGAATTTCTGCCGGAGCTGGAATACAGCTTTGCGCAGCTGTTCTATGTGAATACGCTGTTCACCTATATGGCGTGCGCAGGGCGGACGAAGAGCGGTTTCGTGCGGGCACTCGGCAGAGAGATGCGCCGGACTTTTCCGCATTTTCAGGACAATCCGTACTATTTGGAGCGGACGAATGCGGAGGAGCGGAAACTGATACGCATCCAGCAGCGCTCTACCGTATTGTTTATTGTATACTACAAAGTGCTGTGGACATATCGGAATTTCCGCAAAAAGCATCGAAGACAGGAAACGTGAATGCCTATGGAAGAACGGCAGATGGCTGACGGAAAACAGAATGCGGAGGCACAGCTCATCGGTATTCGCGCGGATGCCAATGAGGAGATCGCCTCGGGACATATCATGCGCTGTATCGCGATCGCCGTACAGCTTGTCCGGCTGGGTGGCCGGGTGATTTTCTTTACGGCGGACGAGAAAGCCGATGCGCTGCTGGACGGAGCCGGTATGCGGCATGTCTGTCTGCACACGGACTGGGAGCGCATGGAGGACGAGACGGAGGTGCTTCTGCGGGAACTTCGCAGGACGGGATGCGCGAAACTGCTGGTGGATTCCTATCAGGTGACAGAGAAGTATTTTCGGGCGCTGGCGGGTCAGGTCAGGCTGATTTATATGGATGACTGCTTTGACGGGGTCTATCCGGTGGATATGCTCGTCAATTACAATCCGTACTGTACACGCTTTCCGTATGCGGAGACTTACGGGGACGGCACGCGCCTGCTGCTGGGGGCGGCTTACGCGCCGCTTCGGGAAGAATTTGCGGCGGCCTGTGGAAAAGGTGCGGATGAGACGGCGGGAGCCGGGTGCGGGGCCGTACCGACAGGCAGGGGGAGTGAGCCGGTCGAAAAGGAAAGCCGCATACTTTTGAGCGCGGGCGGCGGCGATACCTGTGATGCGCTTTCGGGGATTCTGGAAGCGGTTATGAAAGACGAGGTCTTGTGCAGGCAGACGTATGAGGTTGTCGTCGGGCGCTACAATGAGAATCGGGCGAAGCTGGAGCGGCTGGCGGCGGCACACGGCAATCTCCGCCTGCACTGTCAGGTGGAACACATGGCAGGGCTGATGCAGGGATGTACGGCGGCAGTCTCCGCGGCGGGCACGACGCTTCTGGAACTGTGTGCCGTGCGGGTGCCGACGGTCTTTTTCACCGTGGCGGACAATCAGCGCTATGACAGTGATTTCTTTGCGCGGGAGGGCAGGATGCTCTTCGCGGGAGATATCCGCAAAGAGCGCGGGCGGTGTCTGCGGGAGATCTGCGGCGGCCTGAGGAAAATTCTGAAGAGCGAAACGCTGCGGGCAGAGATGAGAGACAGGCTCGGAGCGGTCACGGACGGAAAGGGAGCATGCCGCATCGCGGAGGAAATCATCGCCCTGTGACAGGATAACCCCGCGGCGGACGTGGGAGATAGGGAGAAAATGATGGGAGCTTTGGCAATCATTACCGCCAGAGGCGGCAGCAAGAGAATACCGAATAAGAATAAGAAACTGTTTCTGGGGAAGCCGATTATCTGTTATTCGATTGAGGCGGCGCTGGCGTCGGGCTTGTTCGAGGAAGTCATGGTGTCCACGGACGATGAGGAGATCGCGCAGATTGCGCGCGGCGCCGGCGCAAGTGTCCCTTTCATGAGGAGTGAGCGGACGGCGAACGATTTTGCCACCACCGACGACGTGCTCTTGGAGGTGCTTGCGGAGTATGAGAAGCGCGGGCGGACTTTTGCGTATATGGCGTGTATTTATCCAACCGCGCCGTTTGTCACCGCGGGGAAACTGAGGGATGCTTTTCGGATCTTGGAGGAGCAGCGGGCCGCGGCGGTCATGCCTGTGGTGCGCTTCTCCTTTCCGCCGCAGCGCGGCATGGCGGTGAAGGACGGCCGTCTGGTTTACTGCTATCCCGAGAATGCGCAGAAGCGGTCGCAGGATCTGGAGGCGGTGTACCACGACTGCGGGCAGTTCTATTTCTATCGGACGGAGACATTTCGCGCCTGCGGCGGGGACCCGGAGGAGGGTTATGTGCCGATTGTCATGCCGGAGACGGAGGTGCAGGACATCGACAATCCGGAGGACTGGGAGATCGCGGAGTTGAAGTACCGCAGGATGGCGGGCGTTCCCGACTGTCAGGGGAGAAGCTGATGCGGGAGCGCCGCGAGGTTCGTGGCGTCGGGCAAAAAAACAGGAGTTTAGCGTGAATGCTTCGGAATGGAGATTCGTATGAACAAGGAATTTCGGATCGGAAAACATCATATCGGAGAGAGCAGCCCCTGCTTTCTGGTGGCGGAGATGTCCGCGAATCATCTGCAGGATTACGGCAGGGCGGTGGAGATTGTCCACGCGGCGAAAGAGGCGGGGGCCGACGCGGTCAAACTGCAGACTTATACGGCGGACAGCCTCTCGATCGACTGCGACAACGAATATTTTCAGATCCGCGGCGGACTGTGGGACGGCATGACGGAGTACCGCCTCTACGAGGAGGCCGCCACGCCGTGGGAGTGGCAGCCGAAGCTGAAAGAACTGGCGGAGAGCCTTGGCATGGAGTGCTTTTCCTCTCCTTTCGACGCGCGTGCCGTGGACTTCATGCGCGAGTGCGGTATGCCCGCCTACAAGGTGGCTTCCTATGAGATCAATGATATCCCGCTGATCAGGCGGGTTGCCGCCCAGCATAAGCCTGTCATTTTTGCCACAGGTGTGGCGCGCGCAGAGGATATTGAGCGAGCGCTGCAAGTCTGTCGGGAGGAGGGCAATGAGGAGGTCATGCTCTTAAAATGTGTGTCCGCCTACCCGACGCCCTACGAGGAATGCAATCTGGCCATGATTCCCACGCTGGCGCGTACCTATGACTGTCTGGTGGGCCTGTCCGACCACACCATGGGCAGCGTGGTGCCTGTGGGCGCGGCGGCTCTCGGCATCAGGATGGTGGAGAAGCATCTGACGCTCAGACGTGCGGACGGCGGTCCGGACGGTGCGTTTTCCATGGAGCCGGAAGAGTTTCGGGAGATGGCGGAGCAGATTCGTATCATAGAGAAAGCGATGGGCCGGCCGGAGTATGCGCTGACCGAAAAGCAGGAGAAAGAACGGCTGGGCTCCCGCTCGCTCTTTGTGGTGAGAGATATGAAAGCGGGTGAGAAGTTCACGCCGGACAATGTGCGCTCCATCCGTCCGGGATACGGCTTGCACACCATGTATTACGACGAAGTGCTGGGCCGGACGGCGGCAGCGGATATCAAGCGCGGCACGCCGTTGTCATGGGAGTTGATCCTCGATGCGGAGCGTCATTAGATCCGTATATTTCAGCATGCAGACGCCCTCCTCGTAAGCACCGACGGCATCTGCGTTTTCTCTGCCCGCCAGATTGGCGGCGATGAGTTTCGGAAAGTTGACGCCGCAGCTGTAGGCGTGAGGATAGCCGCCGCCGAAGCGGGGGTTGACCTCGGAGATATAGTAGTTTCCGTCGACACAGAAGATGTCCATGTCGATCGGGCCGGACAGTTCCAGCGTGTCGGCCGTGCGTTTTGCCAGATCAAAAAGGGCGTCGTCTTTCACCGATACGGATTTTTCGGTTTCCCCTGCGCGCATGCGCAGCTTTTTTTTGAGAAAGACAGACACGGTTTTGTGAGAATGGATGTCCGCGTAGAGGTCGATGCCGTACTCTTCGCCCTCAGCGAAAGCCTGAATCAGCAGTTCATCGCCGCTGCATCTGCACAGAGCTTCCAACAGCTCCGGCCGCTCTACTTTCTGAATCCCCATGCTGCCGCAGCCGCGCACCGGCTTCACGAAGACGGGGAAGCCGATCTGTCCGGCGTCACAGCCCTGTCGGAACGCTTCGAGACTGTTGAAAGTGGGCAGCGCGGGAAGCCCGTGGGCGGTCAGGTGCCGGTAAAAGGCATATTTGTCCCGGCACAGCTCTACGGCTTCCGCTGAGGATACGATCGGGCAGATGCCCTCGGCCGTAAACCGTGTTCTGTGCGAGGCAATCAGGTACAGTTCGTCCTCCTGCAGCGGCAGCACCGCGTCAATCTTCTCGTCCCGGCAGATCCGCAGAATGACATCCAGATAATCCGGGGCTGTCATGCGGGGCACGAGATAATGTCTGTCCGTCTCGTAGAGAGCGGGGGCATAAGCGCTGCAGTCCGTGCCGACCACCCGCTCGAAGCCGTTTCCCGCCTCGCGGAAATAGCGTACCAGTTTGTTTCTCGTGCCGCAGCTTAAGATCAGGATATTCATGATTCGGTCACACTCCCCTGCACATAGTCCTCCGGCGTCCATTTTCTGCGCACCTGCAGCAGTCTGCTGCCGCGCCTGACGTAGACGGCGGGGAAATACTGGATGAAGAGCGGATTCAGGCTCATGGTGTAACCGCCCACATTTTCATAGATGATGCGGTCGCCCGGTGCCAGTTCCGCGGCATTCTCATAAGTAAAGAGCCTGTCGCACTCCATGCAGGAGTAGCCGCTTACGACCTGCCGCTCCAGTGTCCTGCGCGCGGAAGTATCTGCCGCCTGCACATGGAACAGGTGAGAAGTCTTGATCATGGTGGCATCTATGTTGAAGCGGCTGCCGTCCGTCATGACGTAGCGTGTGCCTCTGATGTCGCGCGTGTCATAGACTGAAGTGACGAAAGTGGTACATTTGGAGATCAGAGAGATGCCCGGTTCCACGATCAGCTTCGTCTGCCGTGGCGAGAAACATGCGGTGAGTTCCTCGGCCACAGCGGGGAAATAGTCGGGATATTCCGGCCGGCCCGCCATGCCGCTGCAGTAGCCGCCGCCCAGATCCACATAGGAGAGGGAGAGGCCGAATTCCCGCTGCAGCCTGCAGGCCGTGCGCGCGATGGCGCGGAAGATACCGACGCTGCGGGATTTGCTGCTGGAGTGCAGATGCAGGCCGTCCACGGAGACATTGGGGATCCGGGACAGGCGCTGCAGAGCCGCCGCAAACTGTCCCGTCTCATAGCAGAAGCCGAAACGACCGCTCTCTTCCCCCATCGTAGTCTCGCCGGGACACAGCTTCTCCAGATCGAAATTGACGCGGATGCCCACGGAAAAGTGTCTGTCCGGATAGGCGGCGGCAAGCGATTCCAGCCAGCCGATTTCCCGCTTGGCATCCAGATTCACGTATCCGCCCGCCAGCAGTACGTCACAGAAAGAAGCTTCTCCCTTATAGGGGCCGTTGTAGACGATTTCGGAGGCATCATAACCGAGGTGTCTCGCCAGCAGATATTCGTCCTCCGAGACCACCTCCGCGAAAGCGCCGTGCTTCTTCACGAAGGAGACGAGCCAGGGCAGAGAGTTGGTCTTGAACGAGTAGCCCACGAGAAAGTTTCCCCAGCTTGCGCCGAGAGAGTCCGTAAGCATCTGGCAGTACCGTTCCAGAATTGCCTCGTCGATCACGAAATAAGGAGTCTGCAGGTTGTCTGTATCCATAGCCGCGCTTCACCGCCTTTTATGTTTTTTGCCGATATCGTAAAAAGTTCAATCTATCAAAATATTACCCTATTTTGTCAGTGTACACAAGTTTGAGTTTCGCGTATTTGGCAGAGCAGAGATGTCTGCCGCCGGGGTTGGAGTAAAGATATTGACAGTTGATAGAAAATAAATAAAAAGAGTATTGGTTCCTTGAGGTATAATGATTTTGAC
>CANPZI010000028.1 GCA_947588995.1 uncultured Lachnospiraceae bacterium | reverse complement strand
CTTGGGAATATCCTGATTGGTCCTCGCCCCCTTACCTCCGGCAATGAGCATTGCGATGTTCATGTCTTTAACCTCCCAGTATTTTCATAATTCTCTGTTATCACTAATTCCTAAACTCCGAAACGCATCCAGCAAATTGTTTTCAAATGTTTCCATATTAAAATATTTCTCATATACTCTCTTTGCGTTATGACCAAGTTCTTCTGCCTTTTGCGGATTATCGATTACCCATTTCATCAACCCGGCCAACTGCTCTATATTTTCATTCTGAAAGATCAAGCCTTCCTCTCCATTCACTATAAAGTCCGCAATCCCTGCCGCATCAGACACAATGACTGCCTTTTCGTTCATACATCCCTCTATAACCACCACCGACATGGATTCTTCCCGGGAACAGCAGACCACTACATCAATCCGGCTGTATAATTCCGGCATTTTTTCATTCTCTATTTCCCCCACAATCTTAATGTTCTTACACCGCTCTGCATTTTTTGCATCGTTTTCCGCCAGATTCCCTCTGCCCACTATCCAAAATTCAGCATCTTCCCCATAGCGTCCTGTCAACTGCGTTGCCGCCTGTATAAATAAATCCTGCCCTTTTATCCAGCCCATCGCACCAATGATGGCAAACACCATTTTCTGTCTGTGAACTATGCTTTTGGGGGCCGCATAGTTGGCGGGCAGTCCAAATCTCAGCACTTCAGTTCTCAATTCTCTTCCATATCTGGAAAACAGGCGCCTTTTTATCAACGGGCTTACCACATAAACGGACAATCTGTCAGCTTTCTGCATACTCTGAATCAAATTATTGCTGAGATATTCCAAGCCGAGTGTTTCATGAATCCACCAGATAATCTTTTTATTTTTGTGCAGAAGTTCTTCAACCGCATAATACAGCCATACGGTATTGACAAGTATCGCATCCGCCCACTCAACCAGTCGTAGATATTCCTCATTATCGATATGCGGATTCCCCATAATTACCACCGACGCTCCCAGCTGCAGGAAACGATCTCTCAAAATACCATCCTGTTTTGACAAGACAATAATCCGATACCCATGTTCACGCAGTACCCGAACCCCATAGTACAATACATTCTGTGCCCC
Source organism: uncultured Lachnospiraceae bacterium (assembly GCA_947588995.1). GTDB lineage: Bacteria > Bacillota > Clostridia > Lachnospirales > Lachnospiraceae > UBA3282. The sequence continues at coordinate 36,001 of CANPZI010000028.1, read as the reverse complement.
GGTAGAAACCAATGCATGGGAAAAGACCATTATATTTCCGGTACCATCAGTACACGGCAGGTCCCCATAATACTTTGTTCCCTCACTTTCACAGATTCTTTCCATCTGATCCGTCCCTGCTATTTTCTCAGCCGGCACCCCGATATTTATCAATTGTTCTCTCATTTCCGACTGTCTGCTGCTTAACATAAATACAAAATCGTAGGCCAGTTTATGGATTTGCCGGGGCGGGAATATCTGCACCCCGTCCATTTCATATCCCCATTTTGACGAATCATTATCAATAAAGGCAGCAATCTCTATATCTTTTCTTAACGTGGATTTTGTTTTCTGATACATTCGTCCCGCGCCAAATATTACGACTTTCATATTTTTTGCATCTCCCGCCAGATCTTTATTCACATGCAGCCAGAAATTTTTCGGGCTGATAAAACAACTCCAGATTGTCCATAATTTTATCAACCTCCCAGTCCCACCATCTAATCTGTTGAAACTTGGCAATCTCTTCTTTCGAAAAGCGGTATCTCAGAACTTTGGCCGGCACACCCGCGACAATGGCATAGTCTTCCACATCCTTTGTTACAACGGCGCCGGCCGCCAATATCGCACCGTCTCCGACATGGACCCCAGGCAGTATGATTACATTGGCGCCAATCCACACGTCATTTCCGATTACCACCGGCCTGTTATCCCGCAGAGCGCTGTCTTCATAGGGCGCATTTTCATGATATTTCCCATATTTCTCTACCAGCTCCTCTCTCCATATCATTTCTTCCCATGCGCCAAATCTAATATTATCTAAAAACGGGTGCGTTGACACATAATCTGTCGGATGATTATCCCAAATCCGCGCAGTCGCATTGATAGAGCAAAATCTTCCAATGGATGCAGCTATAGGCGCATAGGATAATAGATGTTCATAACCATATGTATATCTTCCTATACGACAGCCTCTATAAACCGTGTCTTCCTTATTAACATGCTCCCCGGCTATAACATAGTAATAGTCTTTCTTCTCAAATCCCCACTTGGCAAACGTCTCCAAAAGTTCTGCGTCATATTGATATATACTGACTATCACAAAATCTGCCCTGGGATCCAGACAGCCTATAAATCCGACCGGATAATCTCCTATTCGTTGGATTTTGTCCGCATTTTTATCAATAAATCCACAAATGCTGATGTTCCGTTCTTCCAGTGCCCTCAAAATAATCTTTCCGCATTTGCCGGCGCCATATATCCATAATTTTCTGTTATCGGCAAGCTTCTCTATCGCCGGAAGCTTTGAAATAAACAATTCCTTAAATTCTTTCTCTGGAAACATTCTTTCATCCTCATCATAATCATATTTCTGTGATTGGTAATTCCTTAATTTTTACATTCTGTTCCAGCAGCCATACCGTCAACAGCGTTTCCGCAAAATATCCCATCGTTCTCTTATGATGCGCATCATAACCCGAAACATCCAATGCTTCAGCCGCGTCAATCAAAAACGAGAACAGCCACTCACAATATCTATCGATAAGCATCCGGCCGGCCACAAACATCTGACATCTATAAAACACATTGCCCAACATCACATGCTCAAACGCCCTTACATACTCCGGTGCCTTTCTCTCAATGCATTCCCGCACTATCTTCAATGCAGCATTTCCAAGTTCTTCCCCTATGGCGTTTCGTATATTATCCAGCACCGATGTCGACAATTCCGTCAGACAGGGAAGTATCACATCAAATCCATTGCTAAATATTTCGATTATTTTATCTTCGGACAGATAATTGGCTCCATTTTTTATCCCGTTATTATAAAAGTATCTTCTATAATGATTCAGGCCCACATATTTAGAAGATGTATTTTTCCATATCCAATACAATGCCGTGCACTCGTTAATGCGGTCGTTTAAATAGGGTATGCCATCTCCGTCATGTTCGGAGCAGAACCGCATATCCGCATACTCATTTCCCACACAAACAGGCGTATAAACTGTATCCGCCAGTACATTATATCTTTTATGCGTTACGACATAAATTTTGCAGTCAATCCCGCTATGCAATCGCTTTTTTTCAAACACATACACAATCGCATCCGGAAATGCAAATGTCCTTTTTTCTCCCCATTCCACAAGAATATCATAATGCTTCGAGAATCCTTTACCCGCTTTATAACAGTAGGGAACAGTCCAGATAATATATCTCTGTGCCACACGCATTAAATCTTCAACTTTTATATCTCTTTCATAGTCATCCCATAAGAATACCGCATCATATCCGCTTTCTATCTCACTGCCTGTCAGATAGCACTCTTTGTAAAAATTCCTATGCAGCCGGAATCGGGGCTGCCCCAGATTATCCATTCCTGCCGCCATTCTTTCATTTGTCATAAAAATCTCTTTCAGGCGCTGTTCACCTATATCTATCATTTTGCGCAGCGCGCTGTCTTCGATATAGTGCCTGTACAGTTCCACCCTTTCGTTTGACGGCTTATAGTCTTCACTAAAAAAGATTCTCCATGAAACTACCTTTTCATCCGGCACGAAAAAATTCCCGGTCAAATAAGCTCTGGCACTTTCAAAAAAACGATCTGTAAAAATAGCTACATAATCATAATCCATAAGCTCAATTTTTTCAGGCGATTCTATCCGCATCTGATGAACATATTTCCCCTGTTTGGCAATGTCCTTGTCCATAATCGAGACAACATTGCTCCAATTCACATATGTCTGATATCGTTCCAGCAGACGCCCGGCTCCATATACTATAATCTTTTTATCCCGCATATCTATATTAAAGATATGTACATTCTCCATCTGCATCTTCTTCCTCATCACTCAGAAACAGACCATTCTGTCCTGCAATTCTGTTACCAGCGGAAACACTCTGTACTTACAAAACATAAAAATTCTCTTCAAGATCAGTGCCTGCTATATAATTGACACATCCTATTTCCTCCAGCTTCCGCCGCATCTGCTCATATGCATTTGTCCCGCGAACCACTGCTATCACGACAATGCTTCCTGCATAATATTTCACGGCCTCATCGATATCCATAACCGCTTTCCCCGCCAAATGTCTCTCTCCGTCACAATGCGTCACGGCAAAACAGGACAGTTTATCATAAAATCCCTCATTATAAAGAATTCTGAAAACAATGTCTCCCCGAAATCCGGCTCCATAAATGATAATTCCCTCGCAGCCGGCAAGTTTCTCGCGCAGCCTGTTCTTGGCAGAAATCATGTCCGAACACGCCGCATCAGCATTTTCCACATACTTAACAAGCGATGCCAGAAGAGCTCTGTCTCCCCTTGCCGCGGATTTGCACCTGCGAAAATCCCGTTTGATCTGCTCGCAGTATCCCCGCTTATATGAGTCTGCAATCCGCATAACCGTTCCTCTATCCCGAATCAGTCTCATATAGTAGCAGTATGGCAGCAAATGATATTCCTGCCTCTGCACTAAAAGCTCTTCGAGATAATCGTATTCTCTCGTCATTGCATATATTTTATCTACATTTTTTACCGAAGCGGCCGGATTATCATTCCTGTACAGATAAAAAGCTTCATTCAGCCACATCGCTCTCTCTGCATACATCATCGTCTGCATCCAGAAACCATTATCCTGATATGACGCGCCTGGGCTCTCATGAAACCGGATCTCATATTTATCCAAAAAATCACGTTTGTAGATACCTGTCCAAATATTCATGAAAAACTCAAAAAACATATTTCTGTCATTATCTCCAAGCAGCCTGTCATAGAAGCGGTCGAGCTGTTTCATGTGAATTCTTCTCTGATATCCGCACTTTTCGAACCAGTAATAGGCGTCTGCTTTGACAAAATCCGCCGCGTTATTCTCTGCCGCTCTATATAATTTTTCATACATATCCGGTAAAATGCAGTCGTCACTCTCAACAATCCCAATATACTTCCCCGACGCCATCCTGATGCCTGCATTCATGGCAGCTCCATATCCGGCATTCTCTCTGTGTATCACATGTACTCTTGCATCTTTACAAGCATAAGCATCCAGTATCGACTCGCTTCCATCATCTGAGCCATCATCTACACAAATAACTTCCATATCGTCAAATGTCTGCCGCAAAATACTGTCCATGCACTTGGAAACATATTCTTTTACGTTATATACGGGAACTATGATTGATATCTCCGGCATTGTCTGTCACCTATATCATCTTCATTATTTTCAAAAATCTTTCACTGTTTTTATCATCCTGATATTCATGTACATAATCACGAATCCGTCTGCGTTCCAGAGCATACTCATCCTGCCCTCTCATAACATGTTCCAAAAAATCCAGCATATTATCAATGCTTTCCAATTTCTCCCCCGGCATGAAACGCAGCGGATCTTCCACCGAAAAACCCACACTATAGTCATTCATATCATCAACGGTATAAGCAATTGGTCTGTCTAACAGCATATAGTCAAACGCAATAGATGAATAATCCGTGATAAGGGCATCACTCTCTCTCATCAGCGAATGGATCGGAAACTCATACTCATCCAGCCTTGCCTGCGGTATCAATACTATATTTTTATATTCCCCTATTTGATAAACAGACAATTCCTGATGTGGATGCGGTTTAATCATAAGCACCGCATTGCATTCTTCCAGCTTGTTCTCCAGCTTATCGAAATCCGTCTTCCGGGCCACAAGCGGAATCCCATAAGGAGCTACTGTCTTCACGTCATTTCGCGTCAAGCCTATTGTCTGGCGCAGGGTCGGCAGCCATAAAACATATCTCTTATCCTTCTTATAAAATCCCAGTGACTCAAGAACATGCTTATCTTTATATAAAAAGTCAAGCCGCGGAGATCCGCATATGATCAGTTTGGATATATCAATACTCTCTTGTTCCGCCGCCAGTTCTGCATAATTGCCTGAAGTACAGATCGCGCCATCCACTTCTTCCGGAATGCTGATTTTCCCTTTCACATTCTTCAGCATAAAAGTACCGTGTTTCAAATAAACAGATATCTGATCCTGCCGCTTTTTATACAAAAAAATATTTTCAAAAAATATATATCTGGACGTCCACCTTGCTCTCCAGTAATCGTGTATGTTCTGCAGCGTGTCCGGAACACGATAAATATCTCTTGCTATATATTTCACATTTTTATCGGAAACATACTTTTCAGGATGTGCACACAGCCATACCCATCTATATTTCCCCAGCAGACCATTGTCTCTAAAATATTCAAACACTGCCTGCGCGTTTTCATGATTATCGCCCTCCCCGTTTGCAATGACAGTGTTGTACAGCCTCTTGTCAGGGCACTTCCTTTTATAACGTTTCTCCGCCAGATAATAATGCGTCGGATATTTATAAATACGTATATGCTTCATTTCCCGATAGCCGGAAAGCTGCTTTAAGATCGCAGAATACTTCTTTACCATAATCACCAGAATATATTGCCTGCTTATGTGCTTTCTCATATATTCAGGAGAATAAATCTCTATTCTTTTTCCGTTAATTACTTTTTCCGAATTCCATATCTCCTGATTATTATCAACTATATATGCGATATCCTCCTCTAAATGATATGGGCGGAATCTTTTTAAGGTCGCCTCAAGAATTCTCCCCGCTCCAAACACTACTATCTTTTTTGTTTTAGCTATGCGTTTGATGTCTCCCGCACCAATATTCAAAATCTTCATTGTTCTACCGTCTTTTAAAATCTTTTATTTTCATAAAATTTTTCTGCACCCAAATGGAATGCCGCATGGGCGTTACCTTTTCTTATTAAATTTCTATACCTCCACAAATGAAAACGTCTGCCTTTTCGCTTTTATCAGATGCCAGAAAGGAAGCTGCCCCATCCGCGCGCTTGCCGCATGAATCATGCAATTTACACCGGGATTTTTGCATAATTCAAAAGATTTTGTTCTCTTAAATTTCTTTCAAGTATTCTTTGTTTTGAGGCCCCTACAGAAATAAGAATGCAAGCCGATCGATCTGTCATATCTTCCAATCCGATAATCGGTATTCCATGACAATAATCATCGTTTTTTATTGTCTCAATAAAAGCTTCCGGCCGATACCCCAGATTTTCCATAACATACAGACAGATATGCCCGACTTTCCCTGCCCCATATAAATATACTTTCTCATAGGAAGCACATATCTCACGAATACAATCTACCCGTTTTATCATCAGCTCCAATAGCTGAAAATTTCCCATTCCCATTCTGCTCAAATATTGGTATGTTGTTCTCATCAAACTCTGTATCACGATATAGCATTCTCTGGCGTAATCAGTGTGCATGCCTGTACCCATCTCATAGCCCGCATTCTGTGCCGCATATGCCCAAATCCTTTCAATCGCGTGGCTTATTGTGCCATCGCCGGCCAATGGCTCCTCATCAAAGTCTTCATATTTCCACTGTTTTTTTAACACATCCTTAAGGGCATCTGTTCTGCACCAAAATGCTGTTCCAACTGTAGCCGGAGGATACTCATCCGTAATTGGCACATTAATTCCCAGCTCTTTGGCCAACACACACACATTCCCATAGTTACCATTATCCCATGCATCGTGATACCAAGCATTAATATATTTTCCTGCCGGTTCCGGAGGCGCCAATATCCCAATTTCCGGATGCTCAACAAAAATTTTCATAACACTTTGAACATAATTTTTACTTCCTACCATATTCATCCAGAGATTTTTACGCCAAAGCGCTGTTTCTCTCTCAAGTTTTCCATCAAGTGCTTTTTTGTCATGTACAAAGCATATGTATGTACTGTTTTCTATCCACATCCGCCCTGCAACTAACAAAGCGCTAATATCTCTGCCGCGATTATTTTTGGATACGATCACCCAGTTCTTTTTTCCCTTTGCAGTCTTATAACTTTCCAAATATCCCAGAATATCAGGATTGGAGGATATCAAAATCACTCTAATAGGACTCTCATCCAATCCCTCTATAAACCGTATATTATCTTCCAACTGGTCAAAGTAGTATAAGTTCGCAATTACAGCTATTTTGTCATCCCAACTTATTATGTGTCCGCCACTTTCTGTTCCTGACAATATATATATGTGTTGGTTTTTATTTCTTATCGCATAAATATTTTCCATAACAATATCGCCTCTACATAATTTTCTAAGAAACAATAAGATAAAATAATATAAGTAGTTGAAAGGAGCAAATACATAATCGCTTTGCTTTCATTTTAATCCACTTCCTTATCCTAATTTGTTTCAGAGATGATATACATCTCTTCTATTAACCGCGCTAAAGAAACTACCTTACAATTAAATTTCAACTTATTTTGAATCTCATCTTTAATTTCTTCATAGGCTGTAACTGCGGTTACAATAATCAAATCAACCGGCTCAGGACAATTTTCTATATGGTATATATTCAATCCTTCTATTTGTACATTGTTCCTTTTGTCTAATCCATATTTAATCTGTATGTTTTCACATTTTTGCAAAGATAAATATACTGTTTCTCCCAATAATCCCATCCCATATATTGCCACAGTTCGATATTCTCTCTTTTCAATCCAATCTGTTATTTTTGTTCCCTCCGCATCGCCTTTCACCCATTCGCAGATCAAATCATTAAAAATCTGATATTTCTCGACTTGTTGATATGATTTATGCGACATCCTATTTGATTCATGTAATGATCCAGTTAACGCTCCCTTACGACCTCTGACAAAATCCCAAACGCCTTTCAAATAACACCAGCGAAACGCTTTGCTATAACTATCCCTGCCCAAAATAATTCTAACAGTTTCATCTATTACTGCTTTACAAATATTTTGCCGCAAGATCTCAGAATGCTTTTTCAAAAAATAAAGACGGTTTCTAGTCATATAATAAATGCAATATGGTTTTGTTCTTCTGCCCTGCAACCGATGCCATACATATGTGTATGGAATATACAGCATTTTAATCTGATGCTTATACATTCTCAGTGATAAATCAGTATCCTCATAGTACATAAAATAATTTTCATCAAATAGACCGATTTCTTTAAGCACATCTACCGGAATGAGTATACAACAGCCGGTCATAAAAGTAACTTCTGTCACCTTATCCATAAGTTCTTCCCGACACATAACTACTCTACCCTTACCAAAATCCAATTGACCTGCTGCATACCAGATCTTTCTTAGTGAACCAACTTTATAATATATTTTGGGTATGACTGCTGTACTATGATCTGCATATTCCAACATGCGTTGCAGTAAAAAGCGTTCTGCAATCGTATCTTCATTAAGTAAAAGTAGATACTCATACTCATGCTCCATAGCATAACGCATGCCAATATTATTTGCACCTGCAAACCCATAATTATCTCCTAACTTTATCAGTTTTACATTCGGATATTCTTTTTCTATCAATTCGCATGTATGATCTGCCGAACCATTATCCACTACCAAAATATCCGTCTTATAGCTTTGCCTCTGTATGCTATCAATACAATCCTCTATGTATTCTTCACCGTTAAAAGTAACAATAAGAGTCAGTACCATACTTCGCCAAAATCTCCTATATCGCTTTCATTAAATTTTATCATATAATTTGAACCGACTATTTCTCATGCCAGCCCGATCACTTCGTCTAATGATATGATAGGACAAGTATTTTTCTTTCTTAAAATATCCGCAATTTCATCAAACTCCGGTGTGACAGTCACTACAATCGCATCTACCGGGGGAGAAATATTGTCAATATCATATATTGGAAATTCACCGTCTATCTTGCCAGCCATCCTATCTATGCCATAAACAATCTGAACCTTGTCACTCGTCTTTAATTCCTGTATGAGATGTCTTCCCAGTTTACCCATACCATATATAGCAATACGCTTTATCTGATTGTCCTTAAAATACGTTTCGACAGTCTTTCCCAGTTCCCACAAACTCATCCACTTGTCCAATGTTTTAAAATAGGTCCTGAATTTAATCGTTTTCTGTATCTGTAAAAGATATCCGTTCCACCATTTTTTCCCAAGTGTAATTGCAATCAAGCCAAACACCAATACACACACCGCATTTTTTCGTCTATTCATATGCATTTCTCCTTCCCGCTAAATCAAAATCCTATTTCTTTTGAAATACATAAGCGCCAAATACATCTGTCGATAACAATTCCTGCCGTATAGATACATTGTTCACTTTGCTGTATAGAAATTCCTTTAGTATTCTCATGGAATTTTTAAGTAATAAATAGTCTTTCTTCACGCAAAGCATATTCCCATTCTGCTTTACAATATAAGACGGCCAAAATCCATTTTTGATTCCCAATGAAATCCCTTCCGCATATGTCAATTCCATAAAATGAAATCCGGTTGCTCTATGCCCCTTTGAAAGATAGTATTGTGTAACATCATGTGGTCCCGTATATCTGTTGGGAATCATCAGCACCAACTTGCCACCTCTTTTCATTTTTCTGTACAGCAATTTAAAAGTGGCAGGGATCTCATCCGGTATCATATGTTCGATCACGTTATCCGCATAAAACAAGTCAATGGAACCATCCGGCATTTTCATTAAATCATTATATAATGTGTCTTCGTTTACTCTCATATCACTATGCGTATTCAAAATATCCCTTATAACCGGCAATATCTCTACATCACATCCGCAAAACTGTACGTTTGGTATGTCAGCAATGACTTTTGCGGCAAACCCAAGTCCTACTCCGGCTTCATACACCACTTTCGCCGATCCTTGGTCACCATCCTGTAAAAGCGAACACACTAATTGCACCGACGCATTGCTTGCTCCAAAGCTTCCCTGTCCCACTTCTTCATAGACAAGTTTCAGAGATTCCACAAAAGCATAACCCTCATGTAACAATTTTCTCCTCTTCTCAGAAAAAGGCGGATAGGAGCGAATCAGCTCGGCCATGCGAATTTCTTCCTGATAATGCAGATCTCGAAGCTGCTTCCTGCTCATGCTGTCAATATCAATTTCTTTTCCGTCTATCGGTGATATCAGTATGTTCACTCCTACTTCCTCCCACTACTCAATGGTATAATTTTTTGTAATGTGTATCCTCTATTGCAGTACATCTGCCACCTTGCGCTATATTAGTTCTTCCAAATTTATAATCTGGCATCTTGCTATTCTTTCTATGTTCTTTCTGATTGCCACTTCATCATACAGTACCGTAATGATTATCGCATCTGTGTCCGGCAATTCCTTTTGCAAAGAATAAACCGGGATCTGATAAACATTGTTTACTGGTCTTCTGTCTATAATTCCTGTCACTTTTACCTCAGATCCCTGCAAATCCAGACACAGCTGTTTTCCCAAATAACCCCAACCATATATCATAATGTTCGTAATACCTTTTTCCTGTAGCGCCAATGCCAGCACCCTATCATTCTCCCGCATCAATGCCATCCAATCGTACAGCAGAAAAAAACTTCTTGCCATTTTATTGTACTGTTCATTCTTTTGCTTGAACGCCTGATATAAGAATGCAATGACACAGCCCATCAAACCGATGATCAAAAATAGTCCTGCCAGCCAATACATATTACTTCTTTATCCTTTCAAACACCCGATTTTCAATATCTATAAGCGCTTTCTTATTTTTCTTGTTATACTCATAAATAAATTTTTCTGTTTCTTTCCTCATAGCAATGCGTTTTTGTCTGTTACGCATCAGATATACAATCTGCTCAGCGAAAAAACGTTCATCACCACATACTATCATAGCCCCCGCTATCTCTGCTTCCTCCAGCCCCCTAGCTCCTACAGTGGTGGAAAGCAACGGTTTCCCGTAAGACAGAGCCTCTATCCCTTTTATATTTAATCCTGTTCCATTTTGAATCGGATTAATTGCAAAGGAGATTCGATCATAATACTGCTGAAGCCGCTCCAGTTTCCCCATTTTGCTGTAATACGGGTTATCGGGGATTCCCCCGCAAATACGTCCTGCTATAATACATTCATACTCTGGCTCCATTTCACGCACCAGCGGTAGTACTTTCTCTACCAGCCACTTGACGGCAAATACATTGGGCGGATTTTCGGTCCCGACAAATCCGAATCTCTTTTCATTTCCCTCCTTGCTTCCATGAAACTCTACCATATCGCCAATAGTAATACATTCAGTCTTCTGATTTTTCATCAGCTTGTTAAAATACTCTTCTTCCTGATTTTGAATGGCAATTACCAAATCTGCTCTGGCTAAGGCTTCCCTTTCCCCGTTTCTTGTTATATAAAATCCCGGAGATACTTTCCTTTGTTTTAGAAACATTAAATTACGATGCGCAAACACATCATGCGTATCAATCACCTTAAATACATCTGTACCTATATTTTCCAATACCTTTGACTGATTCAAATACTGCAGCCAGATCACATCATACTTTTGCCGATGCAGAACTGTCTGAATTCTTTCTTCTACTTCTCTGTAATACCATTCATCTTTGTTGTAAAAAATAGGAAGATATCTTGTAAATCTGTTTCTCTCGCATTTTTGCCTTATCATTGCTTTTAACTGATACCTTGGATCAATACTGCCAATATGTACACAAAAAAAATGTTCTTTCCCAAAAAAACGCTTCATTTCTTCTATATCCACATTGATTCTGCTACCGAAATACAAAAAATCTATCTGCCATCCTGCATCCATCATCTGACAGCACTCCCGGTAAATCCGCTGCCTGTTCCCTTCATCATGAGGATGTGTACAAAACTGTGATACCATCAATACTTTCATACTTTTTCTCCTGAAATCATTCATGACTATAGTTCTATACTTTAAGCACCCGACTCTGTCAGCAAAATATCTAGCATCCTTTCATCCCCGACAGTATAAACATCATCATATGATTCAACACCAGATGTATATCTTCCACGATCTGCATATTATCTACATTCACGTGAATATTATAATGTGCCAATGTCTTCAGTTTGCCGCCATTATATCCGGTAAAGGCAATTGTGACCGCCCCGATTTCATCCGCATATCGAAATGCCCTCAGCACATTTTCCGAATTGCCGCTTCCTGAGATACCTATCAGTACATCTCCCGATTTCATTTTGTTGCGCAGCGGCACTACAAAAATATCATCATAGCTGATGTCATTGGCTATCGCCATCATCATTGCCACATTATCGCTGAGACATTCTATATCATATTTCATATCCTGCTCATAACTGATTCCCTTGTTAAAATCACATTCCAAATGTGACGCTGTCGCTGCACTTCCTCCATTGCCGCAGATAAATATGCGTTTTCTGTTCAGCCGGGCATTTTCCAGCACGTTCATCACTCTGCTGATATCTTCTGCAGACAGATTGTCTAAAACCGCTTTTTCCATTTCTACATATCTATTGATCTGACTGCGGTAATCTACCATTATCTTTCACCTGCCTGTCCCAAAATCATTTCCACCGCCTGCAGCAAATCAGCCGCATAGACATCTGCTTCCACATTGTACTTTCCATCCCGCCCTGCCTGCCCCGTATTCAGCAAAACAGATCTGACTCCCGCATTATGGGCTGTCTGTATATCCACGGTGCTGTCTCCAATCATCCACGAATACGCCAAGTCAATATTGTACTTTTTTACCATCTGCTCTATCATCCCTATGTCCGGCTTCCTGCACCTGCATTTTATTTTATAAAACGGATTTTCTTCCGGATATCCCTTGTCCGGATGATGCGGGCAAAATACAATATCATCCAGATACGCTCCCTGCACTCCCAGCAGCGTTTCCATTTTTCTGTGAATCAATTGTACCTTTTCCTCTGTACACATTCCTCTTGCCACCACCGGCTGATTCGTCACTACAATTGCCAGATAGCCCGATTCATTGATCTTCCTTATGGCCGCCGCCGCTTTCTCCTCCAGTTCAAAATCTTTCTCCTCTGCAATCAGCCCGCGGTATTGATTGATCGTACCATCACGGTCCAGAAAAATACATCGCTGCTTATTTTTAAGGCATTTTTTATGCCATACGCCGTTTTTGTTTTCCTTTTCCGCCTGTCTGAATCGTTCCGGTGTTCCGGCGTCTTTCACATATTCCGGCGTTCGATAAGCGCATACCTGCCTGTCCACAAATAACGGCATGAGGACATCGTTTTCCAAATCAGTCTTAACAGGAGCACATATGTATTGCAATATTTCAGCAGACAAAACGTATACACCGGCATTCACACAGTTTGCGTACCAATAAGACCTTTTGTTATTTTTAGCGTCCAGCCCGATAACTACATCTTGATCATCTACAAGCAGTATATCTGAGTCATAAGGATGCGAATTCGGATGCGCCAGAAGCGTCGCCGTCTTTCCATATGCCTCGTGAAAACATATAAGCCGTTTCCAATCCAGTGAAAACATGACGTCTCCAAAAATCAGCACTAAGTTTTCTGTTTTTAATTTCCGCCGGAGATAATACAAGGCACCGGCAGATCCCAGAGGTTTCGTCTCATATATATAAGATATATGTACCTTAAATCTGTTCCCGTCCTGAAAGTACTCTTCGATCTGATTTCCCAAATGACCCGCTATAATTACAATCTCCTGAAATCCATTTTGGGCCAGTTCTTCAATCTGCCATTGTATCATCGGTTTTCCGTTTAACATAAGCATAGGCTTCGGAATCTTATCCTGCGTGACAGAGTACATTCTCGTCCCCAAGCCGCCTGCCTGTATCACCGCCGTATACCTGTTCATTCCTGCTATCTGTCCCTTTGAGCCAAATTATCCCGCACAGTCCTGCAGACTGCCTCATCTGAAGTGTATTCCGCTTTCCATCCTGCAGCGTGGATCTTATTCAGGCAGTATGAAAATCTCGGCACATCGCCTTTCCATCCGCTTTCGCCGCCGGTGTATCGATATTCTACATCTTTTAAATCCATTTCTTCACAAATGATATCAGCAATCGTTGTTACACTGGTTGCTCCACTCACACCCGCATTATATAACGTTACTCCTGTATGCTCAGTATCCTTAAACTGCAGAATCGCTCTCACAAGATCCGTCACATAGATATACGGTTTTGTCTGCCTGCCATTTCCCAATATTTCCAGCTGACGCGGATTCTGCGTCAACTTATGGATAAAATCAAAAATAACTCCATGCGTCAGACGCGGCCCGATCACATTCGGGAAGCGAAAAACCAATGCCTGTATATCATTCATATAAGAAAACGCACTGATCAGCGCTTCGCTGCCCAGTTTAGCCGCTCCATAATAGGAAACCGGCTCCAGATTTGGCGTATTTTCATCCAATAATATATCCCGTTTATCACCATAAACTGCTGACGTAGAAGCAAAAAACAATTTCCCAACATGATACTTTCGCATGCAGGAAAGTATCATGAATGTAGTCGTATATGTATTGCGGTATTCCACCTCCGGGTTTGACGCGCTCGCCTGAATATCCGAATTCGCTGCCATGTGGAACACATAATCCGGCCGCTCTTTCTCAAAAACAGCCTCCAGATCCGTTTCTTTAGACACATCTACCTCGTACAGAATAAAATCGTCCCGTCCCAAAAGATGCTTTATATTTCCCCGTGTCCCAAGAGAAAAATTATCAACACAGACTACCACATTATTTTCCGCCAATAACGCGTCACACAAATGGCTGCCGATAAATCCGGCGCCGCCGACCACCATTGCTTTCATATTTTCCCTCTTTTTCATTTATTTCCGAAGAGCAACGCTCAAAGTATCTCCAATCGGTATCGCTTTACACTGCTCCCGTATGGTAAATTCTCTGACAGCTTCTCGTGCTCCGGCAAATGCCTTAGAAAAATAATCATGAACCAAAATAATTCCGCCGTCTACCATTCTCGGATAAAAGTATTGCAGACCGGCAAGCGTCGGCGCATACAAATCCGCATCCAGATTCACAAAACAGAACCTATCTTCCAATCCCTCTGCTGTCTGTGGAAAAAATCCTTTTCTGATCTCTACCTGTGCAGGATACGGCATTTTACGCATAACGATATCTTCACTTGTATTAGCAAAATAACCCTTTCTATTGGTCTGGGAATACCCGGCTCTATATTCTTTCTCCGCATCCTGTTCACAAAAGCCCTCAAACGTATCAAATAAGTACAATTTTTTCGCCGAAAACACTTTATTGATCTCTCTTGCAAAGTCTCCTCTAAAAACACCTAATTCCGCTACATTTCCCTCTAAGATGCCTTCTATGTCTAATATTGCCTTTATATTTTTCAGGCATTCGATTCTGGCATATGTAGGGATCTCTACATACCTTCCGACAATTTTTTCTGTCGGTATGTCCATATCTCTGAGTAATTGAACCACTTCGTTATAATAAGTCAATACGCCGATATATATCAGATCAAATTCTTTGCTCAATAGCATTTCCGGGCTTTCTATTAAAAGATGATCTATGGCCCCCCCCCACTTCTTCTGATCCTGATCTACAAAGCCCAAAACTTCTACTTCGTTTTTGATATCCTCATAGATTCTTTTACCCGTATCTGATGCCCCAAAGATAATAGCTCTCTTCAATATACTCCCTCCTACCAGTATTTATCGCCCACATAGATCACAGACGTTCCATCCCGCTCAAATCGAAACGGAAAACGTTTCAACCCTAAGGCCCTTTCCAATCTGTCCTGCTTGTCCTTATCACAGTAGAACAGGAAGAATCCCCCGCCTCCTGCACCTAACAGTTTCCCACCGACGGCACCGCTGTGGATCGCTTTTTCATAGATGGCATCCATCTGCAGATTCGTTACACCACTGGCCAGCTCTCTTTTACGGATCCAGCCTTCATGCAGCAATTTCCCAAAATCTTTTATTTCGTTCTGTTCCAGAGAAGCTTTCATATCTCTTGCCAGCCGGCACATTTGCATCAGATTTGTTTCTTTATCTGCTGCCGAAATATTTTTCTTCTGCTCCGCAAGAATCACATTGGCGTCATGCCGGATTCCTGTATAAAACATGATCAGATTATCCTGCAGTTCCTGCTTTATTGACTCTTTCATGATAATCGGCGAAACTGTAACTGTATCGTCCTGATGAAATTCAATGAAGTTCAGTCCGCCGCAAGCCGCCGCATACTGATCCTGTTTGCCGATCGGATTCCCCAATTTCTCGATTTCTACCCGACATGCTTCCGCTGCAATATCCTGCTTGGACACATATTTCCCCTGATAGCAATATAAGGCGTGCAGCAGCCCCGCCGTGAATGTACTGGAAGAGCCCAGTCCTGTTCCACTGGGTACATCCGCTGTACTGCTGATCTCCACCCCGCCGATATGCATATCATTCAAAACCTGGTGAAAGATAGAATGCTTAATGTCCGCAATATCGTCCACAATCTCAATGCCGGAAAAACGCAGCGCCGTTTTAGTTTCATCAAAGTAGGGATGAATCGTTATGTACATGTATTTGTTAATGCTGGTGCTTAACACACAGCCGCCATGTTTTCTGTAAAAATCAGCAATATCGCTTCCGCCGCCACAGAAACTGACACGGAAAGGCGTTCTGGTGATGATCATTTTTATTTACCTTATTATTTTTTATTATCAGTCAATCTCAATATATTTTTTAAATCCTAATCTTTTTAATTCCAGTATAATATCAGCACGATCCTTTTTACTTTTAACACCCAGGATAATAACTGACTCGTCCTTAAGACCACTTAACTCTTGAATTTCATATATTGGAATACCTAATATTTCCTGCTGATCTTCTCCTCTAAAAGTTACAGCAATTCCGGTTACTGTAATATTATTTCTATGTACAGTCTGCATATTCTTATCTCACTCCTAGGAATACTTTTTAATCAACTGATATAATTCTCTGCATTAAATTAAAAACTCCCGATACAAAGTTAATTTCATACTTTATATCAGGAGTTTTGAATATTTTCTGTATTGAATTATTAATTCATTCCATCCGCTGTCTCGCCCTCCGGCCTGAAGCTCTATACCGCATTCTCGTAATACTTTATGATCTCCTCACGGCTGCAGTCGGCATACTCTTCATTTTTGATGACGGCAGCATACACCGCCTCGAAATCAGGCAGAAACTGTCTCAGCGACCGCACAAGCGCGGCAAGGCCTTTTTCTATACCTTTTTCTATACCCTCTTCCAGACCTTCCGCATGTCCTTCCGCATGTCCTGCCGCGCGGCTTTCTTCCAGCTGGGCCCTGTGGTCCGCCTGGTCCGCATAGTACGACATGTATTCCACCATCAGTCTCGGATTCCTCTTCGCTGTCTCCACTGCTGCATCCAACTTTCTCGTATACTCGTCTGTCGCTACACCCTCCGCCAGATACTTCAGGAAACGCTGCAGTTCCGGCGTAACATCATCCATCTCCGAATACGGGTTCAGGAATATCTTCACCGCCCCGTCGCCGAGCGCAAGCTCCGTATCCTCCCTGCACCGGTTCTCAAAGGTATAGATGTGTCTGCCTCTGTGAAAAATATCCTCCATGCAGATGAAGATCACAAAGCTCCGGTTGAGTCTGCGGTAATCCTCGCCCCGGCCAAGCAGGTCTGCGTCGATCAGGTTCTGGTAGTACCGGCTCCTCTGCGGCAGGTCTGCCGCATGCACCGCCTGCATCTCCACGTTATAGACGGTTCTCTTCTCATCTCTCACATAGATATCCAGACGGATTCCTTTGGCGTCATCTTTGACTTCGATGGTCTTCTCGCCCTCCGGGTACTCGATGCGTTCGATCTCCACATCCAGGATAATCTCCAGCAGCCTTTTGCACAGCTCCCTGTCCTGCATCACCTTGTAGAAGATGAAGCGGTCCGCAAGCGTCAGTTCCCTGAATGCTTTCAGCACTGCCTGATCCTTGCTTTTCTCATTTCCCTGCCCGTCTTTATTATATGACGCGCCGGGGATTTTTACAATGGTTTTTCGTTTCTTTTGTGTCAATCTTTCCTCCCTTTCCGCATGGGAAAAACAGAATGCCGATTGACCGAAAAATCGTTTGTACTTCCTGTCTTCCTGTTTTCTGAGAAGACAAGCTGCCGCACCACTGCACTTTCCCACGCTCTGCTATCCTGTTGTCTGTTTCTTTCGCTGGGGTATCTGCTCTCGAATGGAGATGTGCGCAATGGTTTGAACTCATCGGACGCCATCTCTCTGAGCCTGATCCTGTGACGAAACGGCGGGATATGGAAAATCTCCTATCCGCAGCCGGATCCGGCAGCCAGATCGCTGCCGACAGTTACACTATAGCAGATGCACACAGGGATTGCAAGCGGTTTTTTGTTTGCTGCTTTCTGTCTTTGACAACAAACCTTGATGGAACTTTGCACAGTTTCGATGCTTCTGTCTTTTCCTGATATAAAGTATGAAATTGTCAAGGTACTGCGCTGTGGTTCTTTCTCCACAGCCATATCTAAACACGCTATATTTACCGCGTGATTAAATCCATTTTCGCAGCAATATGCTTTTGATCTCTTTAGCCCACTATTCCGTCGTCTGCTTTTGCATGCTCTCAACAGCTCTTCGCACATAAGGAGGCGCACTATATGCCGCCATAATCACAGTTGCTTTTGGTCTGCTATTTTCAACAGTCTGCATATTCTTATCTCACTCCTTAGGAATACTTTTTAATCAACTGATATAATATCTCTGCCTTTCGTTTTGCAAGATCCAAATCCCGATAATTTGTCTTCACCTGCATAATTTGTTTTTGTACTTTTTCTGCTACCGGGCACATACCTTCCTCATACTTTACATCTTCGTATATGCTTGGCAATCTCTTGACAAATACCCGCTCTGCTATGACAGGTTCTAAATAAGGCACGCTCCAAGCTGCATAATAACCGTCTCCTCCCATTTCTACATACTCTTTTCTAAAATCCTGCCATGTAACTCCAATTTTTTCTTCTCCCAGATAGCGAACTCCTAAAGAATAATAAGAATTCACATATCTTTCCGGAGTCTGCTGCGGGATAAGGAAATCACAGTCCCGCATGACATCTATAAAAATCTTTGCTGTGTCTTGTCGCAATCTGACCAGTTCATCTACTCTTTCTAACTGCGCGTAAGCAACTGCTGCCGTAAATTCAGGCATCCTATAATTCCAGCCAAGAGAATCATGACGCTTATAATTCGGATTTTGAAAAACATCCTGGTTCAAGCGTACTCTTCCGTTCTCCGCACGCAAATTTTTGAATCCGTGTCCGCCAAGTTTCCTGCATTTTTCTGCTATATAAGCATATTCGCCGTAAGCATTCTGCTCTCGGCAATGCCATATCCTGAAAGTTCTATGGCGATCTGTCCGTAGTCACGAGGGGAGATTACAATATAGTCTGCCACTGTGCGATTTAGCTCCGAAATATCCGTCGTTTGATAGAATATATTTTCAAACTCTATTCCCTCGATCCTTTTATCCGAGACGGCAGCCAATTCCCAACCACATTCTCCTCTTTCCCTCTTCTCATGCAGTTGTTCCAGAAAACGCCTCCCACGCCGACCAAGGCCGTATACAACAATATTTTTCTTCTCCCTTAAAAACTTTTGATAATCCTGCACTAAAACTTCTAAATCGTTTCGGATACTAATCGAAATATCTTTTAATTCACAATCGTATTTTCTGCTTAACGCATGTAAGAACAGTTCTTCACTATCTGATTCAACTGTCGAAATGTCAAAATTAATCCTACTATATTTGTTTATGTTTTCAATGGCACCCAATATAGTAAGCGCCCACCGCCAACGCTGATTTAATACTTTCAATAAACTTGTTTCATTTATTAGCTTCTTTTTAAAATTCGCGTCCCATATTTCATACATTAAACCTATCTGTCTAGCGATGTATCTGGCCGGATTATGATAATGCTCAAATTCTGTTTTAAACTTACAGACGTCATCAATATCATAATTTGCCAAATTTAAGCCGAAAAAATTTTCAATATATCTGATGGCACTGCGCGAAGCAGACATAGATACCTCATGATGTAGCCTTAAACTTGCGTTTTCTCCATGTATGCGATAATATATTAATCTTTCCGAAAGATTTGCTAACGTATATTTTAATGCCAATCTTGTCCACAAATCATAGTCTTCCGCCATAAATCCACTGTCATAACGCATATTTTCATCAAATACCAACCGCCGAAACATAACTGTAGGATGGTAAAAGCTATTGGAAAACAATAATCCAGCTTTTATATCCCCATCGTTTATTGGACAGGCGGAAAATCCACATACCTTTCCGTTTTGATCAATATTTATCCCCTGCGTCCCTACCATCATAATATCCGGATGCTCATTCAAAAAAGCAACTTGCTTTTCAATACGCTCTTCCATAGAAATGTCATCCGCATCCATTCTGGCAATAAAACTTCCCCTCGCCTGCTCTATGCCATAATTTAATGCATCAGCAATTCCTCGCTTTTCCCGCCAATAATAACGAATCCTCCCATCCGATAAGTCAATGACATTTCTTACATAATCATTCGTAGAGCTGTCTATAATAATAAATTCAATATCAGGATATGTCTGACTTACAATACTTTTATATGCCAATTCAAAAAAACCACTTTCATTATATGTTGGGCATATAACTGATACCAACGCTTGGAATTCTTTCACTTCACTATGCATGAGCACTCCTTCCCGCGGCTTATTAATATATCTACACCGTATATATCATGCTTGCTCCAGAAAATTAAAGTTATATAATTTTCCGTCTCTATTCTGCAAATTTTTCACCAAACAACTTTTGCTCTGTTACTTTTCTGTTCTTCATTTCTTTCGGTGCCCACGAACCGTCATAGTGATGTATCATAAAGGTATGCCCCGTTGGTCTTACCCGTCCTGTCAAATTGCACTTCCCGGATAAAACTTTTTCGGGATATACGGTTACATCATCAATAATTTGATAATTTCCGTTGTTAATATACCCTTTATTATGAAAAATTTCTTTTTGCAGCGAAGGGCATGATGTTAAGTCATAACTGCCGTCATTCCTTATAAATTTTCTGTCTCTATACTCTTCAAGCAGTTCTTTAATAAGTGGATGATGAACGACTGCTCCAAAACCAAGACCTAAAGAAATCAGTGTGCTGCTGTCTATCCCCATAAAAGCCTTTTGATAGAGCAAATCGTCAATATTACGTATAATTTCCACATCTGTGTCCAGATAAATGCCTCCCTCATTGTATATAATATCCAATCTCGCATAATCCGGAACAAATCCCCACTTTGCAGCTCGATATGCCTCATGCATATATTGATTTTTAGTCACATCATAATTATTCTCATCCCACCTGATTATTTCATAATCCGGGCAATATTTCTTCCAGCTCTCCATCCATTGCAGATTCCTATCCGGAATCGGCTTGCCGCCAAACCAGCAATAATGAATTTTCTTTGGAATGAGCGGCTCACTTGTAATTCTATAGCAATCGGGATACCACCGCCTTTCTTCATCACGCAGATTTGTCTCGCTCCTAATATAATTTGCAACATAGCAAACCGTGTTTTTTAATTGCTCATATTGATCAAGCTGTTCTAGGATCGATGCCACATCGGCGCAGGAAATCAAAATCATAATATCATTGATGTGTACCGCCTGTTCCACGCTGATAATCGGGATCGTATGATTCTTATATTTCCATTCCCTTCCTACTTTACCGACATCATTATCCGCAATATAACTGATCTGTGAGACTACACCGCTGGATTCAAAAACTTCCGCAAAATATCGCAACACCTTTCCCGAACCGATACAGATAAGCTTCTTATTTTTGATCACTTCACAGAATTGATCTATTGTTCCGTTTACCAGCTGCATACCTCTCCCCTACGATTACGATTTATCTCTCTTTTCTCAACATAAGCTTATATGACTGATTTACCCTATTCTTTCTCATTTAACTATCACTACGGTTCCCCCTTCATCCGCAAGCGGAATTTTCAATATACCCCCCCCCACGTACTCTTCTTCGTACGTTGCCACTGCCTTTTTTACCCCCTCCAAAAACCTGTTATTATAATCATGAATAAAAATTACTCCTCCGTGATTTAAGCGCGGGTAAAAATAACGTAATGCTTCCAGTACAGATTTTTCAAAATCTACATCAATGGATACAAACGCATACTTTTCATTTTCCATTCCCTCAGCCGTATTCGGGAATAATCCTTGCCTTACAATACATTTTTCACGATATGGCATAATAGACAACACACTCTCCACGCTTGTGTTTTTAAAAGTTTCAAAAAAACTTTCCGGACATCTGCCTAAGGTCAGTTCCTGCTTAAACTCATCCACATCAAATGATTCAAATGTATCAAATAAATACAATTTTTTCTTCGGGAACTTAGCATTAATCATTTTTGCAAATGCTCCCTTAAAAACACCCACTTCTGCTACGGCGCCCTCTATTTTTTGCCTTATTATTTCATTTGCCACCAGTTCAAAAGTTCGATATCTGAAATAATCCGTCTGATATTCCTTGCTTTCAAAATCTTTCTGCCAAATTAATGCATCTTTTTCCTGAAGGTCATAACCGTTTCTCGAAACAGCAATATAACGCCGTGCCTGAATATCACGTTCATTCACAAACAACTGATAAAATACCGGAAATAACCGTTCCGCATCCGCGCAATTTTCCGTGATCTTTCTGCAACAACTATTTAAGCTCTTTTTCATATTGCTTCCATCAATCCATTCCCAAGCATCTGCCAGTATCAGCTTATCTACATCAATATCCAGTTTAAGGCATATATCATATATTTCTCTGCTATAATAATAGAGACATACGATAATGTAATCATAGGTATGCATTTTTGCAATTTCATTTGGCTCATATACCTTTTTCCCATAAAATATATCTTTGCTCTTTTGGGTTTCTATAAATCCAATTATATCCTCCGCTTTAACTTCACCCTGTTGCAAATATCTCAATGCAATATTTCCCGTTCCCCATATAAAAACTTTCATTCTATTATTTCCTCCCACCCGGTATGTTAATATCTGCTATCAACATCGAATATGCTGATTCTCATAACACATTTTCATGGTGACGATAAAAATCAACTTATGTAATAATCTCTTTCTCTTTAGGAGAAGATCTGTCATAAACGGCTATATATCTATCTATAATAGTTTGCGGTTCTATCCATACGATTTTGGCAGATGCAATTCCCATATTGTGCAGACTATTTTTAATTTCTTCAGCCATATTTTTATTAATAAGCGCCAACAAAATATAGTCATAGTCAACATTTTGCAATTCTCTAATTCCAATTACATCCATTCCCAGTGCCTGATATTTCAAATAATTTTGATCAACCCATGCCACAACTTCCCAATTTACAGTATACTTAATCTGTTTATAATAGGACTGCCCCACTTCTCCTGCTCCATATAATACTATTTTAGATTTTGCAGGGAATAGAGATTCATCCGCAAAATAATAGGGTATTGTATTTTCCCATCGAATTCCCATATTACGATTTATTCCTTTAAGCGTCATTCTGGTTATAAAAATTTCAATTTGATCTCTCACCAAATAATACCAGCGGCTATTTTTCATTTCATTGCTCAAATATGCATACAGTCTGCTTACACTGGACAAAAAGTTATAATCCGCACTATGCATGACTGAATCATCTCTTTGCATATAATGATAATAAGCTCTATGTGTAATCACTATTTTCTTTGCATTTAATAGACAGACATATCCCAAACTTCCATCTTCCGCATATTTAATGTCCTCATACTGACAGTTTATCGTTTCTCTAACAAGATCTGTCCTCATAATTTTGGCGCACATCCCACACATTATACCTGCATGGTGTGTTTTACTTTCAATCATCATGTGGCTATATAAAAACTCTTTTTGCACATCATCTGCAT
Organism: uncultured Lachnospiraceae bacterium; assembly: GCA_947588995.1. Classification (GTDB taxonomy): domain Bacteria; phylum Bacillota; class Clostridia; order Lachnospirales; family Lachnospiraceae; genus UBA3282. The sequence continues at coordinate 12,180 of CANPZI010000028.1, read as the reverse complement.
ACACTCCCTCCGGAATACCATCGGTCATAGCTCTATTACCATAGCCATATCCATAGTCAATAATATATCCCGACGTAATAATATCCGCATTCTCAGCTTCTGCCGTCTTCATTAATGATTCAAGCATCACATTTTCAATCCAATCATCTGCGTCTATGCAGACAATATAATCATTACCTGCCACATTGATTCCGGCTTTTCTAGCCTCTACTTGTCCTCCATTAGCTTTATGTATCACATGGACTCTCTTATCTTTTTGGGCATACTCATCACATATCTCTTCTGAACCATCTGTTGATCCATCATCTACAAGAATCACTTCTATCTCTTTATATGTCTGGTCTAAAATACTGTCGATGCATGCTGGAAGATAATTTTTCACATTATACACTGGAACTACAACTGATACCGACATTACACTTTCTCCTTTTTAATAATTCGAATAAATCTTTCTCATTTGCCAAACTCAAACACAATATAGTCTGATAATTTTTGTGCTTCCAGTTCGCTTTTCCATAGTTTATCCATACTGTCGGTAACGAAATCGTATGAACAGTGCTGCCCTGGTTTTTTTTGAATAAGCCAGTTGATAAAATTACCTAATCCGTACCTTTGATAAAATTTGCAGCTATAATCGCTAATATGGCAGCAATCGGCTATGTATCGGAAACTGTCTTCGCTCAGCACCCATGGATGCTGGGTGCTAAACAAAAAGCTTGTATACACCTCTCCCAAAAGTTCCCTCATAACCGGTGCGTCCGTAGGCGTCCCAATATAGGCAATCCCTTTATCACTTAAAAGTTCATATGCCTCTTGAATAAACGCAATCGGCTCTTCCACATGCTCAATAACATCATAAGAAACTATGACATCTATTTTCCCTTTCCAATCCTGTAATGCATCCTGCGCATACGCATACGTTCTATAGCCTTTCTGCGCCATTGCATTTCTATACACTTCCGTAGGTTCTATCGCGACAACTTCTCTTGCCACAGTATTGATATAATCTAAGAATGCGCCCCCCCCCGCACCGATATCTGCTACTACTTTATCCCGAAAGCAAGCGGTTCCCGTATAGCTAAATTTATCAAAACTCTCTGCGTCATGTGTACGATAAAACGCCTTGATATCCGCAGTACCCTCCAGAGCTTGGCGATACTCATCGCTCTGATAAAAGTGCTTCAAATCGCTCTTCGCGAAATTATGCCATATCGTTTTACACCTCCGGCATCGATACATGGGAACATTTTGAGAGGTATAATTTCCAACCCGCCCATCTCTGATTTTCCCATCATATATAATAACTACATCATCACTACCACACAATTTGCACTGCATAAATACAACCTCCTCCCCACTACCCTCTCTTTACCATTTCTATTCTTTCTATCAAATCGGTTTTTTTGTTTTCATTAATGGAATAAGTCAAAACATCACGTCTTAAAGGCTCCACTCCATCAATATTTCCCGACAGACAATTCGCGCACAATGTGTTCCTTATTTCACCATTCATATACTTTCGCCTAAGTTCGCAGAATGCATCTCCATTCCACGCATCTATAATACTTTTTTTGTTTACATCTTCAATTACCATTAAATTGTCAAAATCCTGGCAGCAGGCTATCATATAGCCTTCCGCAGTTACATTGATTGTATTGAACAGTTGTGAACATGGATATTCAAAAGTATACTCATCATCGCCCGCATACATATCAGACGTAACTTCACTAATACTGCCGCCGCGGCTATTCGCATTCATCACCATGATTTCATCAACATAATCGCCAAAATCTTCTTTTACCAATGGAACATCTTGCAGTGTTTGTTTAATCGCAACAAAAGACACATAAAGCTTAATGTCTCTGTGGCTTTGCTTGCGCATTTTATCAAAATTTATGCAATTGTTGAGTACCTTTGAGTAGCTGTCAACTCCATGTATCGTTTTATATAATTCTTTATGTGAATTAATGGAAATCTTAACCGAATCGATACCTGCTTCTATCAATTCACGCGATCTGCTTTCATTGAGCAGATATCCATTTGTATTCGTAAAAACATATGTATACCCCATCTCTTTAGCATATCTGACATAATTGGCCATCTCAGCATTAAGCAATGGCTCTCCCCGCATAGCTAAGCAGACTTCTCTCCCCCCCTACATAAAATTCTTTTATTAATTTGTAAGCCAATGCTTCATCAATACACCCTGTAACGTAGTCCTTTTTGGCCTGCGGGCAAAACATACATCTGTAATTGCATGAATTGCAAATATCCAATTTCATTACTTTAGGAAATGCCGGTGTAATTTTATACTCCGACATATCATGCTTTTTACTTAACAATTTATCTTTTACACCCATAAATAACCCTCCTGAATTCTCTAATGTTTCTTTCTGCTTTTCGGCAAAGCATACAATACCGTCTCAGACTGTCCGTAACGGTACTGCCTTACATAATACTCATATTCTCCCGACACCATTTCTTCCAACACTAATGGTATATCAAAAAAATCTTCCGGTTTATGATAGATACAAACTGTCAGAATCGGCTTGCACTTTACTATCGTGTTCTTCGCACCCAACAGCGCTTTCTTTTCCGCCCCTTCAATATCCATCTTGATAAAACCGATCTCCCCCCCCCTCACTGAGATTCCGTCAATAGAGCAGCATAATACCCGCTCACCGCTGTCGCTGACCCGGCTTCCTGCTCCATTATTGTAATTTTCCGTGTCAAAGTACAATTCGCCCTCGCAGTCCCATACGGCTTTATTTATCGGAATAACTTCAATCTTATCGTCAGTTCTTCGTACTGCATCACACAGGATCTTGTAGCTTTCCCTGCCCGCTTCGATGCAGTAGTATTTCCCCCGCCAATCTGGGAAATTACGCCTGAAGCTTTCCAGCGTATCCCCTGTATATGCTCCGGCATCTACAAATGCTCCGTCGAAATCATAATGATTCAACAGTCTTTTATCAAAATACTGATCCGTTTCCTCAAGGATCATAGGGCGCATAGTATCAAGCCATTTTATATCTTTTGTTATCCTGTAATTCAGCAGCGAACTGTATATGCTGCGCGATTCCTCATCTGCCAGAAGTTCATACACTCTCTCGAACTTGGCAAGGTGCTCTTCTATAAAGGTTTTATCCTGATTTTCTTGCAGCGATATCCCTGCCGGTTGGAAGAAGAAAATATCTTCTTCCCGGGCTCCCAATTGCATCAGCTGACTCTTTATCGTGTCAAACGCCGTACTCGATATCAATATCAGCGCCGCAGAATAGTCCCTGCACGCATCCGCCGCTCTCAATATTGGCTTTCCGCAATAATCATTCCCCTGCTTCTCTGCACTGTTATCACTAAACGCCATTACGCGATCCGACATGCCGTGTTGCTCCAACAGTTCAAAAGTCTGCTTTCCGCCTATACCTGCGCCAAAAATAACGATCTGGCGATATTTGGCAGCCTTAGCAAGCATCTCATCTATATATTCTCTGGTCTTATCATTCCAATCCAGTATATCCCGCAGCCTCATATCCTTAATCACTCCTATAAATGCAGCACTTTTTCTGCAATGATCTGTGCAAACCGCAGATCTTCCATGGTATCAATGTCAACAGCCTCCATCTCGTCCACCTCTTGTATGTATGGATGGAAGCCTATACGCCTTCCATACTTTGTCCATATTTCCCTCTTAAAGATAAAGAAAGCGCTCGTCTCTACAAACACCGGTTCCATATCCTGTGTCCTGGGAACGTTGTCTAAATCATAATTGATCGGTTTCCCCTGATACCAGGCAAACGTCTGCATTCTTTTCGCAGTAAAAGCGGAATCATAGTCCTCATACAAGACTTTATCCAAAGCGTTTTCTATCGTTTCTTTCCTGGTGAACGGCGATGTTGTGCACATAGCTATGTAAATATCCGCATCGACATCATTCAAAAAAGCTGTATAGGTATCCTTTGCCCTGATTTCATCTCCGTCAAGCCACGCTGCCCTTTTGATAAACTCAGCGTCCTGTGGAATATAATCCTTTACCTTTTCATCACTGCAATATACATAAACATTGTCTATGTTTTTCACCTGTAACGCGGTGTTTACTATATGATAGCAGAGAGGCTTGCTGCCTATCGGCTGCGTATTCTTATGTGGAACCCGCTGACTATTCAGTTTAATTGTGGCAAAGGCGGCTACCTTCATATTAACTTTGATCTCCTCTTTCAATGACTTCACAGACGTTTCGCATATGCGCCGCATAGTTCATATCGCCATAAAACAGTGCCGCTGTACCAAGCACGAAATTTTCCACACCCTTTTTGCTCAATCTGGCGATCCGTTCCGGATCACAGGCGCCATCCATACCGATGGAAAATCCAAAGATTTTTTTTAATTCCAAAAGCTTGTCGATCTTATTTTCTGCATAAGGCAGATAGATCTGCCCCGCCTGCCCCGGATTCACTCCCATGACCAAAACTCTTTTAACCACATTCAGCAGTTCAGAAATAATTTCAACCGATGTCCCCGGATTTAACACAATGCCCGCTTCCAGTCCCATCTCGCTGATTTTTTGTAATGTTGTGATTACATGATGCTCTGATTCCGGATGGACATATATAATATCCACGCCGCATTCCGCAAATAATTCTATGTATCTGATCGGTTCCTCTATCATGAGGTGAACTTCTGTTTTCAGTTTCGTCTTCTGACAAATATACCGAATATCCTGCAGACCCATCCCAAAATTGGGAACATAACGCCCGTCCATCACATCAAGATGCAGGATGTCTGCCCCCGCGGCTTCCAAGCTTTCTATTTCCTTTTCCAAATGACTAAAATCTGCGCACATCATAGACGGGCATAACCGTACACTCATTATTTATCTTCTCCCATATAGTTTCTGCCAGCCAGCCACTCGATAAAGTCACGCACCGCGCCGTCTCCTCCATTCTTGTCAGAAACATAAGAGGCAGCTCTTCTAATTTCTTCTGCTGCGTTTTTAGGGCAGCCTGATATGCCGCATATCTGCATAGGTCTTAGATCGATCAAATCATCACCCATATAAGCCAGTTCATCCAGACCGCAGCCCAGATCTTCCGCCAGCCCGAGAACCGCTTTTTCTTTATCTTTCACATTTTGAAGTACGATATCTACTTCCAGCTCTTTCGCTCTGTTTACTACAATGGATGAAGTTCGTCCTGTCATGATCACTGTTTTAATCCGGTTCTTCGGAAGTATTTCATGTATCCCATACCCGTCTTTGATATCAAACGCCTTAAATACTTCCCCGTCAGTACCCATATATATCTTTCCGTCTGTCATCGTGCCGTCTACATCCATGATGAACGCTTTTATTTTTTTCATTTTTATCGCCTGATTCTTGCCGTAACTATTCTTCTCAAGTCTGCATTCTCAATGATTTCACCCGGCAGCAATATGATACCCATTCCTGCAGTCAAACGAATATCTTCAACCGTTCCTTCCCCATCCAGAATCGCAATACATTCCAGTTCTTGTCCTGTATTCCTATATCCCCTGATATTGTTTAACAGACATATTTCATACTCATTTTCTGATACCCATTTACTTTCCCGAACTGAAGTTTTCCTCACAATGCGCCCCGGCGACACAGCTTGCAGCGCTTTCTCTATGTGTAATTCTCTTTCTCTCCCATCCGCATCTTTTCTTTCATAATCATAGAATCGATAGGTATAATCGCTTCCATACTCAATCTCATACACCAGGCTGCCGCTCGTCATGGCATGCAGCGTACCGGATTGGACACATACATAATCCATCTTCTTTACAGGAAAATGTTTGGTAACGCTTTCCATCTCTCCTCTGCCTATGGCATCCTCAATCTGTTCCCTGTTATCACAATTACAGCCGGCATATATCCAGCCCTCCTCCGGCGCATCCAGGAAAACCCATGACTCCTTTTTCCCGATCTTCTTTCCCTCCAGAACTTCCGCAATTTCATCATCGGGATGCACCTGAATACTCAGATTTTCCGCCGCGTCAACCAACGCAATTGTCAATGGGAATTCCTGATATTCATCCATATTCCATTCAATTTTTTTCTCTTTGAACAGTTGATTCAGGCTTTTCCCTTTTTCCGCGCCATTGGCAATCTTATTTGACATCTCGGTATGTCCGTTTACTATGTACATATGGCCAATCTGATCAAGGCGCTCCTCACTATACTTTCTTAACTTCTGCCCGCCCCAGATCGTCCTGTGGAATACCGGAAACAAAACATACATTTATGCCACCCCATAGCAGATTTTTCTTATCTCGATCAGTTCCTTTAACAAATCTTCCAACATATCGAGCCGCAGCATACAGCTGCCGTCACACTTCGCGTGATCCGGATCATTGTGCACTTCCATGAACATTCCGTCCACCGCGCCTGTCGCCATCGCTGCTCTTGCAAGACAGGAGACAAATTCCCTTCTGCCGCTGTTGCCATGATTCTCTCCGCCGCCGGAAATCTGCACACTGTGCGTCGCGTCAAAAACTATCGGATAGCCAAATCGCTTCATTCTTACAAGCCCTGTCATGTCCACAATCAAATCATGATAGCCAAATGCGGAACCTCGCTCGCAGAGCATGATATTTCTGTTCCCGTAATATTCAAACTTGCTCACAACATTTCCCATCTCTTCAGGACTTAAAAATTGGGCTTTTTTGACATTGATGACTCTCCCCGTCTCTGCAGCCGCCTTGATCAAATCCGTCTGTCGGCACAAAAACGCCGGTATCTGGATGATGTCCGCCACTTCGGCAACACGCTCTGCCTGCCACGCCTCATGAATGTCCGTAGCAATCGAAACGCCGATTTCTTTCTTTGCTTTGCCCAGAATCCGCATACTTTCTTCCAGTCCAAGACCACGGTATTTTTCCGCCGTAGTGCGATTGGCTTTGTCCCAGGAAACCTTAAAACAATATGTAATCCCCAGCTTGTCCGCAATTTTGCGGATATTTTCGGCAAGATACATGACATTTTCTTCTGATTCCAGCGCACAGGGCCCCGCTATGAGAAAGAAATTATTTTTGTCTATAAATGGGTTCATTGCTTCTTCTCCTCAAAAAGCGCATCAAAATTTACTCTTTCAAAAACATCCAAATATCCGCCGCGCGTTGCATTGTAAATCTTGATACCATGTGAATCCGCATATCGTTTTGCCGAGATAAAGGCGTGCCGCGCTTCTTCTCTGTAAGCTGCCATCCCTTCCTTGACCAAAATATCCTCCTTATCACTTTTATAGAAATGCGCGCTGTTTCCGTCTCCACACGAAAAATCCACCCCCAGAAGATATATCTCTTTAAATCCCATATATGCGGCAATCTGCAGCATCTCATACATAACCGTCCTGCCGCCGTATAATCCTTTTGTCAGATCTGTTGAAAAATTTGGATATCCGGAACCATATCTTTCGTCCAACCCTCTGAACAGATTTATTCTCGCGCCCTCTTTTTTTTCACTCCCAAAAAGATCTCTTACAAAAGCCGGGAAATCATACGCAACTGTAAATGGGGCAACATCTCTATATACATTATCATCCACTGCAACATAATAAGTCGGTCGCCATCGCACATACGGAAACATTAAGTAAATTTTATTACAGCCAAAAGAGGGAATCGCATGATCTGCAATTTCATTCAAATCATCACCCGTTAAACTCGGAGCATTACCTATCAAAAAGCATCTCTCACCACTGTGAATGTCCTTATATCTTGAAAGTCCCCAATACTTACTCTCAGTTTCGCGAATCACATCCGACCAAAAATTAATTATTTTAATATTGCTATCGCCCGATGCCGGCAAATCAAAATTTTCTTTCATGTTTATAATAACGTCAACATCTCTGCTGCCCTCGGAAGTAGCCCCCGAAATCATGCGAAATCTGCATCTGGGATTTCTGCTTTTGAGTTTCGCAAGCAATGTATCCGAGATCGGATTCCCATCTAAAATCGCATACGAATCATATTTATCCAAATTCCACATACAAATCATTTCTTCACAAGTAAAAAAACTCGTTCTTAGATATGGACACTCAAAATAATTTTTTATTTTATAGCTCTCTAATTGCTTTACAATCTCTTTTCCCGCTGCAAATGCGGTTATAATTATTTTCTCTCCATTCCATTTTGTCAAAAATTCGTCAAAACTAATAACTTCGACTTCTTCATACAATGTCCCAACTTTCCTTGCATTATTATCAATAATGGCCAGCACATTTTCTCTTCCAAAAAATTTTAATGCAGCATAACAATTTTGGCTGGCTCCGAAAAAATAGTACATTTAACTCCTCCCACAACTATATCTAAACGCGCAGAATCCACCTGACATTCCTGCTAAACAAATCAAAGTAAAATCATTGTACCCCGGCCAACACCGAACTCACATTATCACTCCCGCATCCGCCGCAATACTTGCATAATGATATGCTTTCTTTCTCAACAAATCCTAAATCATGCGCGATCAACTTCTTTCTATCAACAGTATTTTTTATTTTCGTCAAATCTACAAAATCAGCTTTTTCCTCTTTCAACAGTCCTGCCTGAACTGCGCTCCAAACGATATGACAATAGTAAAATTTTTTGTCGTTCAATCCTCGGAAAACAGGATTACAGCACAACATATGCTCTCTCACTGATTCGAATCGGACCTGTTGCTTTTTTTGTGGGAAAAAGAAGTCTTTCCATTTCATCTCTTGATTCACTTCAATTGCAATGCCATTTTCCCTTAACACTGTTTCAAACTTTATCAATTTCTCATTATATGGAACACTTACTGTATAATCGCTGATACTTATTTTAGTCTCAGTCAATTTCAGCGCTTTTATCAATCTTTCCTGTAATGGCACCGTTCCATTAGTGATGATAACAATCTGTCCTATACGGCTTTGATACTCTCTATATAACCACTCGATCATTTGCGGCAATTCCCTGTTAAGCAGCGGTTCGCCACCCAGGATTGATACTTTATAACAATAATCCACATGTTCAAACAATGCGGTAAAGTTCTCCACGAACTCTTCCAAACTGATATTTCTCTTATGCTCGCTGTTATAGTAGTTAATAAACATATTGCAATTCTGACAATTCAATGAACAATACGTCGTGATTGCCGTATGGACATCCAAAAGCCGAATCTCGTTTTTTCTGTTCCAGTAAAACATAGATACAAACATATGCATATCGATAAAATCTATATTTTCTCTATATCCGATTCTTTCTAATTGTTCTTTGATTTCTGCATAATGTGCAGATACAAGAATTTTTTTCTTTCCATTCTTCTGCAGAAAATCAGGTGCATAACATATCTGTATACCTGCAAAATATGTGTGATCCATAGTGGCATTATTATCCAGTATTGCTTCGATATGTATATCCGTAATCAGCTCCGCCAAATACGTGCGCGCACGAATGGTATTCGGCATCACTACATAAGCCGCCTCGCCCTCCCAATATTGTTCATATATTCTTTCTAATTCCTCTATAACTCTCATTATCTTGTACAGATTCCTCTCAATAGAACAGCATTGACTCTAACCTGTTCATCATGGCATTATCGTTATAAAAACTGCTTTTCACGGCATCGCTGAATTCTAATGCTCCTCCGAAACAATGTCCATAGAAGTTATCCGCAAATTTTATATTTAAGCATATATTCAAATCCCAAAAGCTCCGTACATAATCTCGGATAAACGACTTTACACCTCGGTTAATTTCTTCTTTATCAGAAAAATGCGTCTGATTATTTCGTTTTGGGGCACAAACAAACGCTCCTTTATCATCTACAGCCTTTACCATGCCATACGGCGCTGTCAAAAAGCTTTCCAAATAAATCTGTTTCTTATATACCCAGCTATCTTCCCCTGTCGCGTCACCTTCTTCCTGAAAGCATGCCTCCATTTTCTGAATCACCGTATTAGGATTTTGCGCAGAAAGATTGGCATTAGAGTAATAGCCTTTCATTCCAGTGCCGGCAATCTTATTTAAGTATTTTTGATTATTTCCATAAAATCCAAGATCAACCACTGCGCACTGATCATCCAACTGCATACTATCAAGATACTGACGATAACTTCTTCGGATATTTGCTGTATATTTCTCTATTTCTTCCCGATAATCTTTTAGATATTCTTTTAACGTTTTGCCCGGCGTCTCTTTCACACCATAAATTTCAAAGCGATCCTCAAACAATTCTGATATTGAACCGCTATAAGGCATTGAAGCATATTCAAACAGATCTTTCTCATTTTCAACCGCTGCCAACATAGCTAACTGTCTGCTTATTCCCAAATAACAGCTTTCACTTACGGAATACCCCCCCCCTATTAATTCACACAAATACACAAAATCCTGCTGTAGCAAATAGCCGTCTCTGGACATAAAAACCAATTTTCTGATATGATCCTGCCTGCTTTTTTGTATAAGCCAGATCAGGAATGTCGTTATCACCGGTGCAAACACAATGTAACCCATCTCATAATTATTAGTGATACGAATGATGCCATCAGAGGCATATAACCTAAATGGATCATTGAATAGTTCACTGATCACGCTGCCCATAACAGCCGTGTCGTAATCACTACAAATGCTTGCTGATAGATCCTGCATTGATGAAACTGTCAGCATATCCCATGTGCTCGGCACTCTATATGCTTTAATGCCGTATTTTTCTGCTTCTTCTATATCTGCTTGCGGATCATCACCTATATGTATCGCTTTTCTGCTGCCAACTCTCTTTTCCGCAAAATCTCTCCATAATTTTCCATCCCGCTTAGACATATCCATTTCATTAGAAAGTAAAATATGATCTGCCGGAAATTCTATTTTATACTCCTGCAAAACATCTAAATAGAAACTTTTCGGAAGATACATATCGCTTACAATGTAGACTTCCTTTCCATCAGCAATGGCAGACTGCAGACAAGTCAGCATTTTTTCTCTCGGCCTCACTAATCTGCATTCAAGTTCCAATTCTTTCTGCTTTATTTTTTTCAAAACCATATCCGGCAAACCACATATCACCTGCATCTGCTGATACAACTCATCCAGACGATAATTTGGCCGCAACATTTCTCTTGCTTTACTACGCAATTCTGTATATGACATTTCCCAATTCCATTCATTCCGAAACGAGTTCTCTATAAACTTAAAAACATCTCTCGGATTACATACTTCCCGCACAAATAAAGTATCAAAGAAATCAAATGATACAACATCCGCTGCCTTTATTTGATTTTGCACTAAATCATATGACAGATTCCGAAAAGGATTATCATACTTTTGAATGCTTTTCGTTTTAGCTTGTTTACCGTTTTTATAGTAAATCGGAATAGTAATATCTTTTATGCGTTCATATATTACATCCCAATATGTTTCGGACGTATTAATCACAATTATATCAGCTACTTTTTCCGCTGTTTTTCCATCAATAATTGGCAGACCAAAGATAAATTCTCCAATCCTTTCCGGATCTTTGTCCATAAGTCCAACGATTTGAAAATCCTTAAGTCCTTCCACCAGTGTAGCTGTATATCTTCCAATCCCATATAGAACAATTCTCTGTTCTTTGTGTGAGCGAAATCGATTCATAAATTCATTAATTTCTGTTTGATATTTTTCATTCATTGTTCTATTTCCACTCATATAAACATCTTGAATCACAATTTCAGGCAAAATACACGCTTCTCAAGACAATTAAAAACTCCCGATATAAAGTCAATTTCACACTTTATATCAGGAGTTCTGAATATTTTCTGTATTTAATTATTCACATTCCGAAGTCTTATTCTTCCCAATACAGCCTGAGATTCTCCTCCGCCGCTTCGCTGCTTAAGGAGTACAACTCCACCAAGTCGGCTTTGGTATCCTCGCGTGGAATGCCATGTCTTTGATTAGACCGAATCAGGATGTGGATGGCTTCCATGATTCGATCTACCAGTATCTCTGCGCTGTTACAAGCGCCTCATCTCCATTCATACCACACTGCGCAGACAACTGCTCTGCCGCCATCTCTACAGTGCCTTGCATTCCTTTTATCGTTTGCACGATTCCGCAGATGAGACCTTCCGCACGGCTCTCTTCCAACTCTGCCCTGTGGTCTGCCTGGTCCGCATAATACGACATGTATTCCACCATCAGTCTCGGGTCTTTCTTCGCTGTCTCCAC
>CANPZI010000027.1 GCA_947588995.1 uncultured Lachnospiraceae bacterium | reverse complement strand
AGCAGTGTTGTGTTACGCATTAGACGTTTTGAAAGCTTTATTTTAAGAGAATTTTCAACTATAAAATGGGATTAGGATATATTTGGTGCTTTTATCATCAAAAACGACTTTTATTGCGTAACATTTCCAAAATTGGTTGTCATATAACCTGGATTTGCTATAATAAATGCGTGGCAACATTTTGGCAACAGAAAATCAGTAAGCCAGAATAAATGATGTAATTGATGTAAAAACGGTTGTGTATTTGCACAAAACTTAAACAAATATAGTTAAGAGCAGCAAAGGACACGCCGAGTTTGAGTAACGGACGAAAACCGGAAATGCCGATAAAATGGGAATTTCCGGCGTTGCCTTATGACGTTTGGATCTAAAACAGATCTAATTATTCGAAAGTATATGAAGTAAGGAAACGTTGAGAAAAATATATAAAAACCTCAAAAAGCACAGAAAGAAAGCATATCGATTGCAGGAATGTCAATGAAATCTACAGAAGAATTAGCAAGTCGGATCAGATTTTTAGAGCAGGAAAACCAATATCTCAAGACACTTTTAAAGGAAGCGGGAATTCCCTACACATGTGGAGATGCGATAAAGAATGACAGTATACATAACGCTGATCAGGGCGCACGGATCATTCACAGAGAGATCACGGATGCCGATGCCAATCTCTTCTTCGGCATGTTTTGGGGACGAACCGATGTATATGCCAAGCGTACGGTAAAGAAGACCACCGGCGAGGTAAGTTATTATCCGCAGTGCTACAATTTCTGGAAGCCGGGATGCCCAAGAGTGACCGGCAGTAAGATAAGATGCCGGGACTGTAGGAAACAGGCGTATAAGAATCTGCAAAAAGAGCAGATCATAGCGCATTTAAGAGGAAATGCAGTGGATGCGACGGATGTTATAGGAATCTATCCGTTGTTACCTGACGATACGTGCCGGTTTCTTGTCTTTGATTTCGACAATCATGACAAGGATGCAGAGAAGTGTGATTTCGCCAATGTGGATGATCATTGGAAAGAAGAAGTAGATACATTAAGAAAAATATGTGAGCTAAATGAGATAGATGTGCTCGTGGAGCGGTCAAGATCGGGGCAGGGCGCACATCTGTGGATATTTTTTCAGAAACCGATTGAGGCTGCGCTTGCCAGAAAGTTTGGAAACGCTTTATTGCAAAAGGGTACAGAGGCTGTAAACCTGAAATCTTTTCGCTATTATGACAGGATGCTGCCGGCACAGGATTCTCTGTCGACGGGTGGATTAGGAAATTTGATTGCTTTGCCGTTACAGGGGCAGGCGCTAAAAGAAGGCAACAGCGCGTTTATTGATGTAAATTGGAACGCATACCCTGATCAGTGGACGATTCTGTTGAGCAAACAGAAATTGACGAAAGAATTTGTTGAAGCCAAAATAAAAGAATGGAAATTGGGACATGCATGTATCACTGCAGAATCAGCAGAGATATTTGACGAAGAAAACGGAGCGCCATGGGATAAAAGCAGCGGATTTTCAAAGGAAGATGTTGATGGTGTCCTGCATTTCATTTTATCGGATGGGATATATATAGCGGCAGCTAATCTGAAACCTAGATTGCAAAATCAAATCAGAAGACTGGCGGCATTCAGTAATCCGGTGTTTTATAAAAATCAGGCAATGGGATTGTCGAATTTTGCGAATGCCAGATATATTTATCTGGGCAGCGATGAAAAAGGATATATCAAAATTCCGCGCGGGCTGCTGGAAATGCTCACGAAACAGTGTGATAAAGCGGGAATTGTATATGATATTGATGATAAACGGTGTGCAGGCCGCCCGATTGATGTGAAGTTCTGCGGCGAGTTAAAAGAATTGCAGAAGACTGCGGTTGAAAAAATGACACAGAACGAAACCGGAATCTTAAACGCGGCGACTGCATTTGGCAAAACAGTTGTGTGCTGCGGTATCATTGCGCAGATAAGAGTCAATACCCTTATCCTTCTGCAGTCTTCGGCACTGATGGAACAATGGGAGAATGCTCTGCAGAAGTTTTTGTCGATCAATGAGGAAGCGCCTGAATATAGTACGCCGTCCGGACGGGTGAAGAGGAGAAAGAGCGTTATCGGGAAGCTGCAGAGTACTCACGATTCCACTACGGGTATTATAGATATTGCAATGGTCGGTTCTGTTTTCAGAAACGGAGAATATCACAATCGTCTCAGGAATTACGGATTGATCATATTGGACGAATGCCATCATGCCGCGTCAGATACGATCGTCGATATTTTGCAGGAGGTGAATGCAAAATATGTATATGGTGCAACGGCCACACCTTTTCGAGGAGATGGTTTGGAAAAGATCAATGAGATGCTCCTGGGAACGATCAGGTTTAAATACACATCTAAAGAGAGAGCTAAAGAGCAGGGAATAGAGCATTTAGTTTGTCCGAGATTTACGAGAACGGTCGCGCCAAGATCCGTACAGGACAAAATGCATCCCAATGAGGCATATGAAATACTCAGAAAGAATTCGGACAGGGATGAAATGATACTGAATGATGTCAGAAAGTGTGTCGCAGATGGGAGGACTCCGGTCGTTCTTTCAAAATATGTAGATCATTCAGAACGATTATACCGCAAACTGAAAGATGATGCAGATCATGTTTTTCTTTTATCCGGTCAGAACTCTAAGAAAGAACACAGAGAAATTTTGGAACAGATGAATCGAGTGAAGCCGGAGGATAGCATGATTCTTGTAGCAACCGGAAAACTGATCGGGGAGGGATTTGATTTTCCGAGGTTAGACACGCTTATTATGGCTACACCTGTCGCGTGGAAAGGCGTGGTCGAGCAGTATGCCGGACGGCTGAACAGGGATTACAGTGGGAAAAAGAATGTCATGATATATGATTATGTTGACAGTCATATTGCGATGTTTGACAGAATGTATCACAAGAGACTGAAAGCATATAAGCAGATCGGTTATGATATTTTTTCAGAAGAAATCACGGAAAAACAGAAAACAAATGCTATTTTTGATATAGACACTTACAAAGAGATTTACAGAAAGGATATTCTGGAGGCAGAAACAGAAATTATTATTTCAAGTCCCGCTGTCAGCGGCACAAGAGTAGAAGAAATGATCCGATTCTTAAAGCCAAAGCAGGAAACGGGGATTAAAGTGGTAATTGTGACATGGCAGCCGGACCGTTACGGATACGGCGACAGCGCATATTGGCGACAGCTGCAGGAACAAATGCGCGCAGCCGGATTTGAGATGTATCTTGCGGAAGAATATTGCAGTCATTATTGTATCATTGACCGTGAGGTCGTTTGGTATGGGAGTATGAATTTCCTGGGAAAAGAGGATGCGGAAGATAACCTGATGCGTGTTGCGGATAAAAATATCGCGGCAGAGTTGTTGGAATTAAGCTTTGGACATGGGAAATAAGGTTTGTCAACCTTTCTTTCGACAAACCCGACTTTTTCGTAACATTGTTTCGCTGCTGCGTTTTCACTGAAAACATTTAACTGAACCGCTGCTGCGCCTGTGATCTGAAAGGCATATTGCAGAGCCAGCTTCAGCATTTCTTTTCCGTAACCCTTTACGCGTTTTGATGGATCTACAATTACAAATTTTAGAAAACCGATATGATCTGTTGGATTGACAGAATAACAGAAGAAAATATCAAACGTTTGGCGCGGATGTTTGATGTGAATTCAATATATTGGAATAATCATTGAAAAAGGGCGCCTTTTAGTTATACTTTGCACAAGGCTGTGAGTGATAAATCAGGATTTTGCGGAGGAAATCACAGGTGAACAGAGAGGAAATAGAGGCGGAATTATTTCGCCTGCAGGATAAGAAATATGCCGCCTTTCAGGCCAAGTCAATCCCGACGGTAGAAGCGGAAAGCATTATCGGTGTCAGGACACCGGAACTTCGCTGTTTTGCGAAGAGGCTATACAAAGACGAGGAGACAGTCTTATTTTTGGAGTGTCTTCCACACCAATACTTCGATGAAAACCAGTTGCATGCATTTGTGATATCATTGGAGAAAGATTTTGATAAATGCATTACAGAAGTTGAGGCTTTTCTTCCGTTTATTGATAACTGGGCTACATGCGATCAGCTTTCACCAAAGGCTTTCAAAAAAGAATCGGAGAAACTGCTCCCGTATATCGACACATGGCTCAGATCGGATAAGGTTTATACCGTTCGATTCGCGATCGGTATGCTTATGGAGCATTTCCTGGGCGAGAGGTTTCATCTCGGATATGCGGACATGGTAGCGGCGGTCAGATCGGATGAATACTATATCAATATGATGGTCGCATGGTATTTTGCAACGGCACTGGCAAAACAGTATGCTTCCGTTCTTCCGTATCTGGAAGAAAAGAAGCTCGATGACTGGACACATAATAAAACGATTCAGAAAAGTGTGGAGAGCAACAGGATATCAACCGAGCAGAAAGCTTATCTGAAAAAGCTGAAAATTTAGTGATTTCTATTTCATTTTGTTTCAAAGCAAGCATGATATTGGATAGAAAGCCAGAGAGATTTTGTAAATTTATTGGAAAAATAGAGCGGGGCGAGCGAACAGGACAATATGAAAAAGCTTTTGCGTATTCTATGTATTTTGTTTCTTGCGTTTTCTTTGAGTGCGTGTGAAAAAGCAGCATTGGCGGAAGCGGAGACAGGCCGTCTTTCTGCCGGGGAAGAAGGCGCGGGAAGCAGTACGAATTTTGAACAGAAAGCTGCCGAGAATGAAGCGCAGGAATCGCAGACGGTGCAGGAAGAGGTAAAATCGGAAGTGATAGGGAACGAGATGGATTGGAGCGCCGCATTTCGGGGCGTCAATGGCTGTGCAGTTATTTATCTGCCGGCAGAGGAGCAGTATCTGTTTTTTCATGAGGAGATGTGCAGACAGGAAGTATCGCCTTATTCTACGTTTAAGATCATTTCAGTTTTATCTGGATTGCAGAACGCTGTTGTCGCGGATGAGTTTTCTACCATGGAATATGACGGAACAGATTACGGGAATCCTGAATGGAATGAGGACTTGACGTTGGAGCAGGCCTTTCAAAAATCATGCGTCTGGTATTTTCGGAAAGTGATAGATGCAGTCGGCAAGGATGAGATGCAGAAAGAACTCGAGGCATTGCCGTACGGAAACTGCGATATTTCGGAATGGAGCGGCGGCAATATCAATCCCCTGCCGATCTTAAATGGATTCTGGCTGGATTCTTCTCTGAGAATTTCGCCTATGGAGCAGGTTCAAGTTCTGAAAAAGATATTTGAGGGACAGAGCGATTACAGTGACAATAACATAGAGATTCTGAAAAGGATCATGTTGACGGACGAAGACGATGCGCAGAAGATATATGGAAAAACGGGCAGCAGCGGAAACGGAGAGGCATGGTTTGTCGGCTTCGCGGAGACGGCAGGGGAACGAAAATACTTTGCGGTATATTTAGACGACAGAGAACAGAAAGAGCAGGTTTCCGGAAACAAGGCGAAAGAAATTGCGCTGGAAATTTTGAAGTGAGTGGCCTTGGGAAAGCGCACTGACCGTCAAAAACGCAACGCTTCTGAAGAACGGTACAATGACCATGCTGATTGCCAGAATATATGGATAAGAAGATGGAGAGAGAATATAGATGCAAACTTCAGGAAAACGAATAGAAGTCGTTGCAGCCATCATCACTGAACACGACAAAATTTTTGCCACGCAGCGCGGCTGCGGAGAATTTAAGGATGGCTGGGAATTTCCGGGCGGCAAGATAGAGGTGGGAGAGACGCCGGAACAGGCGCTTAAACGGGAGATCAGGGAGGAACTGGATACGGAGATCAATGTCGGCGAATTGTTTGAGACGGTGGAGTACGATTATCCGGCCTTTCACCTGACAATGCACTGCTTCTTGTGTACGGTTCAGTCGGGGAATCTGGTGCTTAAGGAACATAAAGCAGCCAGGTGGCTGACAAGAGAAAGTATAGACAGTGTGGATTGGCTTCCGGCTGATTGGGGATTGATTGAGAAACTGCGCATGCAGGCCTGGTAAAGCGGAGATTTTCTGCTGAAACTGCGGCGGAAAGAGAATGGATGACTGGATGCAAAGGAACGAAAAGATGACAGAAAAAACCTACGAGACACCTTGCGGTACAATCCATTACTGGATAGGGACAGAGACAGACACCTTGGGCCGTTCCTTAGTGTTCCTGCCGGGGCTGACCGCCGACCACAGACTGTTTGAGCGGCAGATCGCATATTTTGAGAAGAAATGTCCCGTTTTTGTCTGGGATGCACCGGGCCATGCCGCGTCATGGCCTTTTGAACTGACTTTTTCTCTGGAAGACAAGGCAAGGTGGCTGAATGATATCCTAATGCGGGAAGATATGCAGAACATTGTCATTGCCGGGCAGTCCATGGGCGGTTATGTGGGACAGATGTATGCGCAGCTGTTCCCTGAAAAGCTGCGGGGATTTATCTCCATCGACTCTGCCTCGCTGCAGAGAGACTATATCACTGCCGCAGAGCTTTGGCTTTTGAAACGCATGGAGCCGGTTTATCGCTATTATCCCTGGAAATGGCTTCTGAAGCAGGGGGCAAACGGTGTCGCCGTTTCTGATTACGGACGAAGGCTGATGCGAAGCATGATGATGGTCTATGACGGCGACAAGGAGAGATATGCGCGTCTGGCAGGACACGGATTTCGGATTCTGGCGGAAGCGATAGAGAAGAATCTCCCCTATGAGATCAAGTGCCCGGCTCTGCTGATTTGCGGGGAAAAGGATCATGCCGGTTCCTGTATCAGATACAATAAGGCGTGGCACAAGAAGAGCGGGATACCGATCGCATGGATCAAAGACGCGGGACACAATTCCAACACGGACGCACCGGAACGAATTAATGCGCTGATTGAGGAAGTTTATTATACCATATAGATCCCGTTTTTTTTGGAAAGAAGCTACAACAATATATTGTAAAAACAAGAATAAATACACGATAAGGATAATTCCGATAATACAACTCATTGTTGTGAAATAATGGGAAAAACAACGAGAATATTTCACACGGGGATGAGTTGTATGAAAGAGTTGCGCGAATTGATCAGAGATTTGAGAGAAGACCATGATTATAAGCAGAAACAGATTGCGGAGTACCTGAACGTATCGCAGCAGACATACTCTAATTATGAAAACGGCCGGCGGGAAATACCGGTATGGGTGGTGTCGGCGCTGGCGAAGCTGTATAAGGTCAGCACGGACTATCTTCTCGGTGCACATACGGGTTATCTCGGCAATACGGATCCGAACAGCCCTTATCTGCAAAATATCACGATGCACGATGTCATGTATGATATCCAGGGGTTAAAGCAGGAAAACAGAAGAGATTTGATTAAATACATCCGCTATCTGAAAACGCTGGAGCGGCGCGAAGCGCAGAGGAAAGCCAAGAATAGCTGACGGGAGGAAGCTGCATTTTAGAGACGTTTTAGAGAATTTTCTGATATGCTGATCTCCGAAGAAGCAGGAGCGTTTGCTCCGGAACGGAGGTCACTATGAGAAAGAACTGGAAAATCATACTTTTGGCAGCGGTCGTCCTTACCGCGATGTGCATATCGGATGGCTGCGGCAGCGGAGAGCCGGACGGTACGGGAGAGCAGAAAACGGCGGAGACTGCGCCGGTACAGCCGGTCGCGGAAGATCAGGCGGAGGCGCCGAACAGCGATGACGGCGAAAAGCCGGAGGAAGAAGATGAGCGTTCCACAGACGACGGCACGGATGCGGAGACATTCTGCGGCAATGTGGAGCGGATCGACGGCGACAGCGTGGTCTGCAGCAGGATAGAAACCTACAAAACAGAAAGCGGGCAGGGAGAGGTTGCGGTGGCCACCACTGCCGAGGAGGATAAGGAACTGGTTACGATCCGCTTCGCGCAGGATGCCGTCTACACTTATCAGATCATCAGGGACGGCGGCGCGGATGTGGAGACGAGAGAGGGCAGCTTTGCCGATATTAAGGCCGGACTGCTTTTAGATTTAACGGGGCATTATGACGGGGATGTCTTTTGGGCAGATACCGTGAGGATCAGCGACGTGAGAAACGACTGACGCCGCCAGGGTATCGGCAGCATATCGGATAGGAGAGAGAAGACAGGGGCGGATGGGAGAGGGCGCCGGAAGAGATCTGCGGAAGCGCCGTGAAAGAGAGATCAAAAATGATGCAGATACATACGATAGCCCCTGTCTATGACAGGGATTCCAGAATATTGATTCTCGGCAGTTTTCCCTCCGTGAAATCCAGGGAGCAGCAGTTTTTCTACGGACATAAGCAGAACCGCTTCTGGCGTGTGATGGCAGGGGTGCTTGGCTGTGAGGTGCCGGAGGATATTCCGCAGAAGCGGGACATGCTGCTTACGCATCATATCGCGCTGTGGGATGTGATCGCGAGCTGCGAGATCGACGGTTCTGCGGATGCCAGCATCCGCGATGTGCGGCCCAACGACTTGTCGTGTATCTTATCGCAGGCTGAGATACGGGTGATCTACACTAACGGCGGCAAAGCCGGTGAACTGTATCGGCAGTATATTCTGCCCGCAAACGGGAGAGAGGCAAGGCAGCTTCCGTCTACCAGTCCTGCCAATGCGGGGTATTCCTTGGAGCGGCTGACGGAGGCGTGGAGCGTGATCAGGGAGGCGCTTTACGACTGATTTCTGCGGCTGCTGTACACGCTTTTTTTGTAGGCGAAAAGATCTTTCCAGATGGACGGGTGGAACAGGAGGAGCAGCGGAAACAGTTCCAGTCTGCCGGCCAGCATGTCAAACATCAGGACATACTTGGCAAGCGGTGAGAAGAAGCCGAAGTTTGCCGTGGGGCCGACCAGCTCCAGACCGGGGCCGATGTTGTTGATGGTTGCGGCCACCGCCGTGAATCCGGTCACCAGATCGGTATTGTCAAAGGAAATCAGAAATACAGAGAGGACAAAAACGATCATGAACGTGATGAAGTACACGTTGACCGTGCGCACCACTTCATGTTCGATGGGTTTTCCGTCCATCTGTATTTTTTTGATGCTCTTCGGGTGGATGTAGGACATGAATTCCTTGCGCATCGTCTTAAAGAGGATTACCAGGCGGGAAACCTTGATGCCGCCGCCGGTGCTGCCGGCGCATGCGCCGATGAACATCAAGAGTACCAGCACGATCTTGCAGGACTCGTCCCAGAGGTTGAAGTCGGTGGTGGAGAAGCCGGTTGTCGTGATGATGGAGGCCACCTGAAAAGCGGATTTGGTCAGCGCGTCGAAAGCGTTGGCGCAGATGCCGAGTATGTTAAGGAAGATGATCCCGACGGAGATGAGGATGATTAACAGGTAGTAGCGGATCTCTTCTATCTTCAGCGCCTGTTTGATCTTGCCGAAGAGGAGGAGGTAGTAGGCGTTGAAGTTGATGCCGAACAGGATCATGAAGATTGTGACAACCCACTGGATATAGGGGGAGTAACCGGCGATACTGCTGTTTTTGATGCCGAAGCCGCCCGTGCCGGCAGTGCCGAAAGCGGTACACAGAGCGTCGAACAGGGGCATCCTGCCGAGCAGCAGAAGCGCTGCCTCCAGCGCGGTCATGCCGAGATAGATCAAATAGAGAAAACGCGCCGTGTATCTGATCTTGGGGACGAGCTTGCCGACAGAAGGGCCGGGGCTCTCCGCACGCATCAGATTGATGTTGGACCCGCCGCTCATCGGCACGATGGCGAGCAGGAACACGAGTACGCCCATGCCGCCTACCCAGTGGGTGAAGCTGCGCCAGAACAGGGAGCAGTGGGAGAGTGCCTCCACGTCGCTTAAGATGCTTGCGCCGGTGGTGGTAAAGCCGGAGATTGTCTCGAACAGGGCGTCCGTGAGAGAGGGAATCTCGCCTGTCAGGCAGAAAGGCAGGCTGCCGAAGAAGCTTAAGAAAATCCAGCTTAAGGAGGTTGCAATGCAGCCCTCTTTCAGATAGAAGACATTGCTGGCCGGTTTCCTGTGCGTCATGGCAAGGCCGAGCAGAAAAGCGGCGGCGGCTACGGGAAGATAGAAAAATCCTTCAGTTTCCTGATAGAGGAGTGCCACCAGACAGGGCAGCAGCAGCAGGGCGGCCTCTGTCTTCAGAATATTTCCCAGGATAAAGCGTATCATCGAACTGTTCATAGGTAATGTCCGTGTCCTTTCCGGAGCAGTGTTATCGGGCTGATTTTGCGCTAATTCAGAATATCCTGAATCGAATTAAAGCCCGTGTGCGTCGTGACGACCATGACGGTGTCGCCGACCTGGATGGAGTCCTGACCGCTGGGGATGATGATGGAGCCGTTGCGGTTGATGAAAGAGACGAGCAGCCCTTTTTTCAGGTTCAGATTCATCAGCGGGACGTTCGTCACTTTGGATTCATTTTCCACACGGAATTCAATCGCTTCCACCCGATAGTCGAACATGTGATAGAGCGTTTCGATATTGCTGTTCATGGAATCTTTCTTCGCACGCACGTAAGCGATGATTGCCTCCGAGGTGATGAATTTCGGGTAGATGACGCTGCCGAGTTCCAGACTGCTCACGACGTTGTCGAAAGTAATGCGGTTAATTTTTGTGATGACTTTGGCCTTTGACACCATCTTGGCGTGTAGTGTCAGCAGGATATTCACTTCGTCGATTCCTGTGAGAGGGACGAAAGATTCCGCGTACTCGATGCCTTCCTCTTTGAGCAGTTCTTCGTTGGTGCCGTCGCCGTTGATAATGATGGCCTTCGGCAGGAGGATGCTCAGCTCTTCGCAGCGCTTCTGGCTGCTCTCGATGATCTTCACGGAGATGCCCATATGCAGCAGCAGGGAGGCGAGATAGTATGCGGATTTACCGCCGCCGATAATCATGGTATTCTTGACGGCGTGGGTTTTGAAACCGATTTTCTCCAGAAAAGTCTTGGCGATGGGGCGGGCCGCCACAAAAGAGATCAGATCCCCCTTTTGGATGCGGAAGATACCGGAGGGAATGTGAACGTCCCCGCCGCGCTCCACGGCGCAGATCAGCACGTTGTCTGCGATATTTTTGCCCAGCGTCCGGCCCAGTTCCATGATCGTCATGCCGTCCAACATATTCCCTTCGGGGATTTTGAGCTTGATCATCTCCGCCTGGCTGTGGGCGAAAGTGCTCACCTCCAGCGCGGTTGGCAGATAGAGGATGTGAGCCGCCTCGCGTGCTGCCTCCAGTTCGGGGTTGATGATCATGGCGAGGCCGAGCTTCTCGCGCAGATAGTTCACTTCCTTGCTGTAGTCCGGCGTGCGGACCCTGGCGATGGCGGAACAGTCGCCGACGCGCTTGGCTACCGTACAGCACAGGAGATTCAGTTCGTCGGAATCCGTCACGGCGATGATCAGGTCGGTGTCTTCGATGCCGGCTTCCATCTGTACGCTGTAGCTGGCGCCGTTGCCGACGATGCCCATGACGTCGTAAAGGTTGGTCAGCTCCTGAATTTTCTGTGCGTTTGTGTCGATCAGGGTGATATCGTGCCCTTCTTTGGTCAGCTGCGTGACAAGTGTCTGTCCGACTTTGCCGCATCCGACGATGATGATTTTCAGGCCCTGTTCGGCAGTGTTTTTGCGTTTGAACATCTCTGTATTTCTCCGTTTTGCTGCGCCGGAGCGCGTTTTATCTTTTTGGCGGCTGCCGCAAAGACAGCCGCATACAACTATAATATAGCACCATGCGGAGAAAAAAGCATTACTTTTTTGCAGATTCGGGACACATCCCTGCTGATACGGACATGCCGTTTCTATTGACAGTATGAAGCCAGCCTTATATGATAAGAGCATCAAAAAGAGGCGTGTGCCGAGACCGGAGGCGGTCTTGGACAAAGAGTGAGGGACGATCTATGGGCGTGACAATCTTTACCATGACGCATAAAAAATTTCAAACGCCGAAAGACCCGATCTACGTGCCGCTGCAGGTAGGACGTGCGGGGGCAGAGGATTACGGATATGCCGGCGATGATACAGGCGATAACATATCTGCCAAAAACTGCTATTACGGCGAGCTTACGGGCGTCTACTGGGTCTGGAAAAATGTGCGCACCACGGACTATGTAGGTGTCTGCCACTACAGACGATATTTTTGTACCGAGGAGGGCAGAATCTTCAATGAGAAAGACTATCTGTCGATCCTGAAAGACTATGACATCATCACCTCCAAGTGCCTGAAACTGAACTATTCTTACTATGACGGCTATGCGAGCGATTATAATATCTTCGATCTGGAAACGACCGGCGAGGTGATAAGGGAGCTGCACCCGTCATACTATGAGACATTTGAGCGGCTGGTACACGGCAGGGGTACATATTTCGGCAACATGATGGTGACGGATAAGGCGCTGTACGACGAGTACGCACAGTGGCTTTTTTCGATTTTTGACGAGGTGGAAAAAAGGATCGATCCCGGCGGCTATGACGATTATCACAAGCGGGTGTTCGGCTTTATCTCGGAGTTTCTGCTGTATGTGTGGGTGACGGTCAGAGGACTTAAGGTATATGAGTGCAAGGTCGGCATGACGACGGAGAAGTACGAGACGCGGCAGATGAAAGAGAGGCTGGCGGCATATTTCCGGCAGGGGGACATAGACGGGGCAAAAGCGTATTTCCTGCGTGTGCTGGAAAAACGCCCCGATGTGCTGATGGAGGCGTCGGACATTATGGGAGAGCTGAAGCTGTCCATGCAGGTGATCGCGGTGTGCGGGCTGGAGCAGGATGCCTATGGGACGTGCGTGCTCGACAGGATAAGAGATTTCGATGCGCTGATGCGGTATTTTGCGAAGCTCAATGAGATTGTGAACGACTGCGCTGCCGGCGGCGCAGAGACAGGCAGCGCGTCGGGGAGGCATGGGAAGAGCGGTCAGGATAACCGGCAGAGGGAAAATACGGGCAGGGCAGGAGAAGACCAGTGCCGCTTGCGTGAAGATGAGCTGCGTTTCCTTCGGGAAAATCAGGTGTCGGATATCGCGATTGAGGCCTCGGCGAGACTTTTTCTTGCGGATGAGGGAGAATTACGGAGGGTGACGGAACAGATCAGGCGCAGCCGGTAAGAGGCTGCGCTTGTATGGTATTGCCTCATGTGCATGTGGAACAGGAACTGCGCCGCCTGCGGTGACGTATACCACAGCCATGTTCCTGCCGGCCGGTTCAGCGCGTCAATTCTTGGATGACGCTGGCGGTATCGTTGGCATAGCCCTTCGCTTTTCCCAGATAAATCAGGGATTTGTCTTTGCCGTAGCGGAAGAACTGGCTGTAAGGGGGATATTCGTCGTCCTCGGTATAGTTGCCGCACAGGGAAAATTCCAGATAGTCGTCCGCTGTGTCCAGGTCGTACATCACCAGATAAGACCAGGTGGTTTCGGGCAGCGCATCACTTACGGCATCGGCAAAGTCCGTGCCGTCAATAAGCAGATGGTTGACGGTTGTGGAGACGCCGCTGGCGTCGTCATAGAGCGATTCGTTATACAGGGAGATCGTCTCCTGTGTCCCGTCGCCGTTCAGGTCGGCGGTGTACTCCTGTTTTTCCGCAAGCGGCATAATCAGTCTGCCGTCGTAGGCGTAAGCCTCCCTGAATCCCATGTCCGGCAGGTCGCGGTAGGGAATAATGAACTCGATTGCGCCGGCGGCGTAGGGGCCGAGGTCGTAGGCGTCGCTGACAAAGACAAGGCCCGCACTGGACAGATACCAGACATCTTCTTCCTCATACAATACGGTCTCCAGCGTGCCGTTGGTGATATCGTCCGTGGAGAACATGCGCTCGCTGTAGGAATCCGTCGCGGCCAGTTCCTGATTGTAGGCGAGGGTGGCGGCGCGGAACGCCTCGGGATCGTCGCTTAAGTCGTCCAGGGTGAGCTTTTCACCCGTCTGCGCATCGTACACTGCGCCGCGCCAGAAGGTGTATCCATGGGCGCCGCCGGAAAAGCTTTCGTAGTTGACCGTGAGGGAGATCACCCGGTCATCGGCGCGCTGTACGCTGTAGGATACGTTGTCAATGTAAGTGGGGAAGCCCGCTTCACCGGCTTCCTGAAGACTGCTCAGGTCTTCCAGCGCTTCCTTTGCGGCCGTATCGCCGTCGGCACGGACTGTCTCCATTTGGGCGGAGATATCCGCGTTAATCTTCTCCGCTGCTGTAGGATTGCCTTCGATGGAGACTACCGGGTAGGAATATTCCGCCGTATAGTACACTGTGCCGTCCTCTGTGGTCAGCTCTTTCTTTTCGGGCGGCTGCATCGTGATTGTGACGGGAGAGGCGGGATCCTCGCTGATGACGACGGCGCTTTCGTCTGCCGCCGCATCCTCATCCGCAGGCGTCTGCGCCGCCTCGTCCGTCTCCGGGGTCTGTGTCGAAGCGGTATCGCTGTCCGTGGCATTCTCTTCCGTCTGTGCCTCGTCCGTGACGGGCGTTACCGGTTCAGGTGTCTCGGATGCATCCGCCCCGCAGGCGCACAGCGCGAGCGCAAGGCCCAGCGTCAGTCCGCAGGCGGCGATTCTTCCGAGCGGTGTTTTGGTTTTTTTCATAATATCCTCCATTCCGGAGCGTTCGCGCGACGGGGCGACGCGAATCCTCCTGTAAGCCATTCTCTTCGCTGTGTCCGCAGCGTGGCTTTCATGTTCTTTAGTATGCCACCGCACCAGCTAAATAGCAATATTCGGCCGGAAAATGATGCAAAAATGATGCAAATCGGTATCACGGCAGCAGTTCCGTGAAAGTGTTGAGGGGAATGGCGACGCTGCCCTTCGTTTTGCCCAGATAGAGCAGGGACTTGTCTTTGCCGTAGCGGAAGAAGAAGCTGTATTCGGAATATTGTTCGTCTTCCGGATCGCAGTATAGCGCAAGCTCTATAGAGTCGTCCTCCGTATTCAGGTCATACAGCACGAGATCAAGGAGCAGAAATGCCGATTCGGGCAGCACCTGCGCTACGGTGTCGGTGTAGTCTGCGCCGCCGATGATCAGGTGGACGGTGTTGTCAGGAGCGGCTTCGGTGTAGAAGGAAACCGTTTCCTTGGTACCGTCGCCGTTTAAGTCGGCGCTCGTCTCCTGTCTTTCTTCCAGCGGTAAGCGCATACGGCCTTCATATGCATACTTGTCTTTTAAGCCCATCTCCTCTGATTCGGCGTAAGGAATGCAGAACTCGATCGCGCCGTCGGCGTAGGAGCCGAGGTCGTAAGTGTCGCTGACAAAGACAAGACCCGTGTCGGACAGGTACCAGACGTCCTCTTCTCCATACAATACGTTTTCCAGTGTGCCGTCGGTGATGGCGTCTGCGGAGAAGATACGCTCGCTGTAAGAATCCGTTGCGGCCAGCTTCTGATTGTAGGCGAGGGTGGCGGTGTGAAAGGCTTCGGGGTCGTCGCTTAAGTCGTCAAAGGCGAGTTTCTCGCCTGTCTGCGCATCGTATACCGCGCCGCGCCAGTATTCGTAGCCGTGGGCGCCGCCGGCGTAGCTGTAATAGTTGACCGTGAAAGAGATCACCCGGTCATCGGCGCGCTGCACGCCGTAAGATATGTCGTCCATACAAGGCATACCGACAGAGACTTCTTTGGCAAAGGATTCCGCATCGCTCTTATTGCTCTCTTTGCCGGCATAGATCCGTTCTATATTGGCGAGGATATCGTCGTTGATCTTCTGCGCCGCCGCGTCGTTTCCGGCAATAGAGACGACGGGATAGGAGTAGTCGGCTGTGTAATACTCCGTGCCGTCTGCCAGACAGAGCCTCGTGTCATACGGCGTTTCTGTCTGCATCGTGACGGTGACGGGTGAGGCAGGGTCTTCGCTGATGATGACGGCAGCTTCGTCCGCGGCGGCTTCTTCGTCTGCAGACGGCTGTTGGGTTTCGTCTGTCTCCGATGTCTGTGCTGTCTCCGATGTCTCCGCTGTCTGCGCTGTCTCTGATGTATCCGCTGTCTGCGTTGTCCCGGTATTGCTGTCTGCGGCGCTGTCCTTAGACGGCGTTTCATCTGCGACGGGCGTTACCGGCTCGGAGGTTTCAGACGCATTCGCCCCGCAGGCGCACAGCGCGAGCATCAGACTCAGTGCAAGTCCTCCGGTGGCGGCTCTTTGGACAAACTGTATTTTTGACTGTTTCATGATATCCTCCGTGTGAACCATGGTTTTCCGCTGCGGTTTCCATATTCTTTAGTATGCCACCGCGCCCGTCAAATAGCAATATTTTGCCGGAAAATGATGCAAAAATGATACAAATCCGCTTTTCAATTCAAAATCTTTGTGCTATAATGCGAGTCGGGGTACAAAGATGTGCGCGGATATGCAGAACAGGCACTGCTTTGACCCTGATTTTATGTGAAATAAACAGACAAGAGGAGTATGACAGATGACAGGCTTGCAGGTATGGTGGGCTGATTTTTGCGCGGATTTCTCGGCTTCTTTTATCAGGGAAGACCGCTATATGCTGTTGGTGGAGGGGCTTGGCGTTACCATCAAGGTATCGCTTCTGGCGATTTTGATCGGCATCGCGATCGGTGTGCTGGTGGCGCTGTGCAACGTGTCGCGCTTTAAGCCGCTCAAACTCATCGGCGGTATCTATACGGATATTATCAGAGGTACGCCGTCGGTGACGCAGCTTATGTTTATCTATTTCGTCGTCTTTGCAAGCGTACACTGGGCGAAGTGGATTATTGCCGCCATCGCTTTCGGCATCAACTCCGGCGCCTATGTGTCGGAAATCATCCGGGCGGGCATTCTCTCCGTGGATCACGGACAGACGGAGGCCGGCAGGTCGCTGGGGTTGAACGCTTATCAGACGATGTCGAGAATCGTGATTCCGCAGGCGGTGAAAAATATTTTTCCCGCGCTGTGCAACGAGTTTATCGTGCTGATCAAAGAGACGGCGATTGTCGGTTATGTGGGGCTGATGGATATCCAGAAAGCCGGCGACTTCATCAAGAGCGCCACCTATAAACCCGTTATGCCGCTTCTCGGGACGGCGGTCATCTATTATGTGCTGATCAAGATTTTGACGCTGGCGCTGCGGCAGGTGGAGAAGCATCTGCGCAGATCCGATATCCGATAGGAGGGGAACTCCATGATCAAAGTGAAAAACTTACATAAAAAATTCGGCGACCTGACGGTTCTGGACGGCATTGACGAACATATCGAGCAGGGCGAGGTTGTGGTGGTGATCGGCCCCTCCGGTTCCGGCAAAAGCACGTTCCTGCGCTGCCTGAATCTGCTGGAGGAGGCCACTGACGGCGAGATCTATGTGGACGATCAGCGGATCAATGCGCCGAAAGTGAACGTCAATGAGGTGCGCCAGAAGATGGGCATGGTATTCCAGCAGTTCAACCTCTTCCCGCATCTGACGATCATGGACAATATCACGCTTGCCCCGGTTCTGCTGAAAAAGATGACCAAGGAGGAGGCCGTAAAGAGAGGGCAGGAACTTCTGGAGCGCGTCAATCTGGCGGAAAAGGCGGACGCCTACCCGGCGCAGCTGTCCGGCGGACAGAAACAGCGCGTGGCCATCGCGAGGGCTCTGGCGATGAATCCGGAGATTATGCTCTTCGACGAGCCGACTTCGGCGCTTGACCCGGAGATGGTCGGCGAGGTGCTGGACGTGATGAAAGACTTGGCGAAGTCAGGGATGACAATGGTGGTGGTGACGCATGAGATGGGGTTTGCCAGAGAGGTGGCGAGCAGAGTGCTCTTCATTGATCAGGGCAAAGTCATGGAGAGCGGCACGCCGGAGGAGGTCTTCGGCAATCCGCAGAACGAGCGGACGCAGAATTTCCTGAGCAAGGTGCTGTAGGTGAGACATAGTTTTGAGATGAGCTGCGGCAGGGAGGCGCCGCGGTCAGCGTGCGGTATTTGGACTGTCTGCGCTTTGGCGCGAGGCCACTGGGCGGACGGTTTCAGATATAGAAACAAATATCATATACAGGAGGAGATTATTATGAAAAAGGCAACAAAAGTATTGGCACTTCTGCTGTCTGCGGCTATGCTGATGTCCGTTCTCACGGCATGCGGCGGCGGTGCGGCAGAGACGACGGATGCGGCAGAGACGACAGAGGCGGCAGACACGGAGACGGCAGACACGGAGACGGCAGATACAACCGCTGCGGCAGATACGGAGACAGAGGCTCCGGCGGCAGAAGATGAAGCGGCAGAAGCTCCGGCGGCGGTTACGGCGCAGGAAGGCGTGCTGACTTTCGGCACGAACGCGGAGTTCCCGCCCTTTGAGTTTGTGGCGGCCAACGGCGTGATTGACCAGTATGACGGTATCGACATGGCGATTGCCAAGCAGATCGCCGAGGAGAACGGCATGACGGCTGCGATCGAGAACATGGAGTTTGACTCCCTGCTGATCGCGCTGCAAAACGGTCAGATCGACGCGGTTATCGCGGGTATGACGGTGACGGACGAGAGAAAAGAGGCAGTTGATTTCTCCACTCCTTACTACACGGCGACGCAGGTCATGATCGTGAAGGAGGATTCCGATATTGCGAAAGCTTCCGATATGGCCGACAAGAAGATCTGTGTCGTACAGGGTTACACAGGTGAGACTTGCGTGTCCGATATGGGCTATGACTATGAGGCGTTCAAGAAAGGTACCGAGGCAGTTCTGGAGCTGGTAAACGGCAAGTGCGACGTGGTTGTGATCGATTCCGCGACGGCGCAGAAGTACGTGAGCGACAATGAGGGCTTAAAGATCGTGGAGGATCCCGAGGCCTTTGCTTCCGAGGAGTACGCGATCGCGGTGCAGAAAGGCAACACGGCTCTGCTCGACATGATCAACAGCGCGATCGAGGCGAAGCTGGCGGACGGCACGATTTCCGAGCTGAGCGCGCAGTATCTGGACGCGGACAGCGCAGAGTAAGACAGGCGGATGCATAACAGACAAAGACAAAAGGGCATATCACAGGGTGGTATGCTCTTTTCTCGTTTAGATTTTAATCTGTGTCCACTTGCCCTGTTTGAAGCGCACGGAGGCGAAGAGGAAGCGGGAGACCTGATCGGCCAGCACACCCAGCCAGATGCCGACGATGCCGAAGCCCAGCACATAGCCGCCCAGATATGAGCCGGCGGTGCGGATGAAAGTGACGCTGACGGTGGAGGCCACGGCGGTGTAGAGAGTGTCGCCCGCGCCGCGCAGGCAGCCCATGTAGACGACCTGCGCAATCTGGAAGACAACGACGAGGATGATGACCCACATAATCCGCACGCCGATGTCGATGATGTGTTCTTCCGCAAAGAAGAGGTTCATTAACGGTCTTGCGCCGACGAAATAGAGCGCGGCAAGGCAGACGGAGATGATGCCGCCGAACAGCCGGCAGATGCTGCCGAACTCTTTGGCCAGCTTTTCGTCCCCGGCGCCGAGGCTTCGGCCGATCAGCGCTACCGCGGCGGCCTGCAGGCCGTCTCCAAAGGAGAAAGAGAGCCCCATGATGTTCATGCCGACCTGATGGGCGGCCATGGCGTCGGTCCCCTGTTTTGCCGCCATGATAGCCGTTAGCATGAAGCCGACGCGCATGAGAAGCTGTTCAAAGAAGACGCTGTAGCCGACTTTGATCAGATTGAGAAAACTTGCGGCGGCGGGATAGATCCGATTTTTCAGGATATAGGGCAGACTGATGAAACCGTCCGGTTTCGTGATGGACAGGACGCTCATGACGGAGGCGACGACCGTGCCGAGCACCGTCGCTATGGCCGCGCCGCGGATGCCAAGCGCCGGGAAACCGAAGTGCCCGTTAATCAGCAGATAGTTGAAAATGATATTGACCGTGTTGGAGGTGACGTTGGTGCGCATGGTGATCTTGGTGTTTCCCGCGCCTCTCTGGGCAGAGTTGATTCCCATCTGGATGCAGTTGAAGATCATGCCGCCCATGACGATACGGAAGTATGCCACCGCGCTGTCGTGAGTCTCCGGCGTGGAGCCGCACAGGCGGATGATGGGACCCGCGAATGCCACGAAGAGGATGCTCAGTGCGACGGCGGATGCTGTGATAAAGAGGATGGCTGTGCTCAGGATGCGGTTCGCCTCCGCCGCTTTCTCCTCCCCGCGCCGTCTCGCCACCAGGGCGGAGATCGCCACATTCAGGGCAAAAAACAGGGACAGTCCCATGAATTTAGGCTGCGTGGTCAGCCCCACGGCGGCCACCGCGTAGGATCCCAGGGAGCTTACCATGAGTGAGTCTACCAGTCCGGCGAAGGCCACAAAAAAAGATTCTATGATGGACGGCCATGCCATGTAGAGTGTGGTACGGATATTTTCCCTGTTATATTTCGGCGGTTTGGTTTTCAGTCCGGCTGACTGCTGCGCGGTCTGCTCTTCCATGATAGTCTCCGTTCCGAAGCGTTCACGCGGCGGGGTGATGCGAATCCTCGATTCACGTGTGAAGAACGTTCCCTCTCATTCTTGTATGCTTCTATTTTACGGAAATATCGTCGCCTTTTCAATAGAGGATTTTGGGAACGTTGGCTATAGGCGGCGCGGCAATCGGTGGTAAATATGTCAATGTTGGACATTTACTTTAGCGTACTGCTGTGATAAAATACAACGGTATTGATAAAAAACAGGAAAACAGAGTATGTTTTGGAAACGGAGGATAGGGATTATGAAAAAGAGACTGGCATTGATGCTGGCGCTGTCCATGACGGCGGCCGCGGTATTGACGGGCTGCGGCGGCGCGGCGGAAGACGCGGCACAGGCGGAGGCGGGCGCGGAGAGCACAGAGGCTTCGGCTGATCTGGTGTACGCGGTGGAGGCAGGTTCTGCCGGAGAGCAGGCGGCCAATGACAACGGGTTTCAGACGAATGTGGTGGCTTCTCAGGCGGATGCGCTGATGGAAGTGGCTTCCGGCACGTCGGATGCGGCGATTATCGATCTGCTGATGGCGGGCGCTATGATCGGCGAGGGCACCAGCTATCCCGACCTGCAGCACACGACCGAGCTGACGACCGAGGAGTACGGTGTCGGCTGCCGCAAGGGTTCCGATCTGGCGGAGTACATCAATATCGTGTTCGCGGACACTTATGAGCACGGTGTGATGAAGCAGACGGCCACCACTTACGGTGTGCAGGAGGCGCTTGTGGAGCAGCCGGCGCTGGGACAGCTGGCGGAGGTGGACACATCCGCGGCGGACAGCGACGTGGCTTATATTCAGGGCAAGGGCACGCTGATCGTCGGCATCACGGATTTTGCGCCGATGGATTACAAGGACGAGTCCGGCGAGTGGATCGGTTTCGACGCGGACATGGCCCGCATCGTGGCTGAGAAGCTGGGCGTGGAGGCGCAGTTTGTAGAGATCGACTGGGACAACAAGGTCATGGAACTGGATTCCAAGAATATCGATGTGGTATGGAACGGCATGACGCTCACGCCCGAGGTGACTTCCGCGATGGAGTGCACGAATCCATACTGCAACAACGCGCAGGTGATCGTCGTACCGGCTGAGTAAGGAGAACGGTTTATGTTTTGGAGTGTTACGCAGACCCTGCTCGGCGGGTTACTGACGACATTTCAGATTTTTATCTTAACGCTTGTGTTTGCGCTGCCGTTTGGTCTGCTTCTGGCATTCGGTTCCATGAGCAGATTCAGGCCGCTCAAGTGGCTGGTGGACGTGCTGGTGTGGGTCATCCGCGGCACGCCGCTGATGCTGCAGCTCATCATCATTTTTTACGGGCCCGGCCTGTGGCTGGGACACAACATCTGGAGCGGCAACGAGGCGGGGCGCATCACCGCGACGGTGGTGGCTTTCAGTATCAATTATGCCTGCTACTTTTCGGTAATCTTCCGCGGGGGCATCGAGGGTGTGCCCGCGGGACAGCGGGAGGCGGGTCAGGTGCTCGGCATGACCAGAAGCCAGATTTTCTTTCGGGTGACGCTTTTGCAGATGGTCAAGCGGGTTGTGCCGCCCATGTCCAACGAGATTATCACGCTGGTAAAGGACACTTCTCTGGCCCGCATTATCGCGGCGTATGAGCTGACGTTCGCGGGATATTCTTTTATGAAGAGCAACGGTCTGACGTGGCCGCTGTTCTACACGGGAGTCTTTTATCTGCTCTTCGTGGGGATATTGACGCTGCTGTTCAACTATATCGAGCGCAGACTGGATTATTTTAGGTAGAGAATATGGCGATTCTGGAAGTAAACAATATCGGCAAACAATTTGATTCGACCACGGTGCTTCATGACGTCAGCTTTTCGCTGGAGGAGGGCAATGCGCTCGCGATCATCGGTTCCTCCGGCTCGGGCAAGACGACGCTCTTACGCTGCCTGAATTTTTTGGAGACGCCTGACAGCGGTTCTATCGTGGTCAGAGGCGAAACGCTTTTCGACGCGGCTGTGCCGATGAAAGAACAGGAGAAAACGCTTCGCACCAAGCGGCTGCATTTTGGCATGGTGTTCCAGTCTTTTCATCTGTTTCCGCAGTACACGGCGCTGGAGAATGTCACGCTGGCGGAGAAGCTGTTGGCAAAGGAGCGGGAAGATTTCAAGCAGAATAAGCGGGAAATTTTTGCACAGATCGACAGCCATGGGGAGGAGCTTCTGGACCGCATGGGGCTGGCGGACCGCATGACGCACTATCCGCACCAGCTCTCCGGCGGGCAGCAGCAGCGTGTGGCTATCGCCAGGGCGCTGGCGCTCAAGCCGGACATCCTGTGCTTTGACGAGCCCACCTCGGCGCTCGATCCGGAGCTGACGGGGGAGGTCCTCAAGGTGATCAGAGGGCTGGCGGATCAGCGGACGACGATGATCATCGTCACGCATGAGATGGCGTTTGCGAGAGATGTCTCGGATCAGCTCATCTTTATGGACGACGGCGTGATCGTGGAGCAGGGTGATCCGAAGCAGGTGATCGACCATCCGAAAGAGGAGAGAACGAAACAATTCCTGACGCGCTACGCGCAGGGGTGATCATACGGAACGGAAAGAGCAGGACAGGCTGTCATGAGGCGGCCTGTTTTTTTTTACGCGGGCAAAACTCGCAAAGCGTGTTTCATCTCGTACGCGGGCAATAGCAGAGCTGAAAATACTACTCTTTTTACAAAAGGTAGTATGGATTCCGGCCGTCCGGCATGTTACAGTCAAGACAGGAGCCGCTCTTTCCGCTGCAGACGGCGGCAGGATAATGGCGACGGGAAAAGGAGGAACAGATGATGATTTTGGAACTGGCAGGTATTTTGATCTCTCTTTTTATGTTTCTGGCGGCAGGCTGGCGGGGATTCGGCGTGGGATCCGTGTATGAGGTTTCCTATCTGATCGATCTGCCGACGCTGTTCTGCATCATGGTGATCGCGCTGCCGGTCTTTTTCAAGGACGGTCTGAAACACGGTCTTGCCGAAGATTTCCTGCGGGCGTTTCGGCTGCTGCGCCGGGATTACCGCTGCAGTTTTGCCGGGCTGCGCCATACGCTGGACGCGGTGGAGCTGATGCAGAGGCAGATCCTGTATGCGGGCTGTATCACCACGCTGGAGGGCTGCTTCATGCTGCTTCACACGTTGTCGGACGCGGCCTCTGTCGGGCCGATGGTGAACGTGGCGCTGATCGGCATCTTTTACACGGCGATCCTGGAGCTTTTGCTTCTGCCGCTGCAGGTGGAGGCGAAGCGGCGGATGATCGACTATATGGAGGCGGACTCTGACAGCCCTGCCGAAAGATCGGTGCAGGCGCGGCAGGATGCGGGTGCGGACAGCGAAGAGAGATGAGGAGCCACGTATGAGAAGACGGATACTCAGAGGGGTCCTCGGCGTTTCCTATGTGGCGCTTCTGGCAATGCTGCTTTTGACATTCCTGCGGACACGGACGGCAGACAGAGCGGCAGCGGACGTTGTGGGCAGCGTAGTGCTTGGCGTGGCGGCGATGCTTGATCTCAGACTGTACGCAGGTGTCAGGGACCGGGAAAAAGCCGAAGCGGACGGGGCGGACGTTTCGCCCGCTGCGGCGCCGCGGACGGCGGAAGAGGATGCAGCGCCCATCGGACAGAGCGGCGTGGAGCGGCAGGAGAAAATGGGAGAACAGGGGATTGGCAGCCGTGCGGATTTTGAGGAGAGTGTGCGGCCATACGGTCTGACGAAGAGGGAAGTGGAGGTGGCGCGCCTGCTTTTGCTGGGCTGCACCAACAGACAGATCGCGGAAGAGCTGTTTATCGCCGAGACGACCGTGAAGAAACACGCGACCCACATCTATGAGAAGATGCAGGTCACGGGGAAAAAGGAATTTCGCGATAAGATCAGCTCTCTTCGCTGACGAACAGGCTATCCCTGGTGATATTTTGAAGCCAGCGGCCGCTGCGGTAGCGCCGGATGACCCAGGGCCATTTCACAAACTCGTCGGTGCACAGCAGGAAGTAGACGACGAGTACGGGCAGGCGGAACACGAAAGCGGCGATAAAGCCGAGGGGCACCGCGTAGCACCACATATCGATCGTGTCGCAGATCAGGCCGAAGCGGGTGTCGCCGCCCGCGCGGAACACGCCGGCGATCAGGGTAGTGTTCACGGCGGAACCCATAATATAGTAAGTGTTGATGAGCAGCATATATTTCAGGTAGTGCATTGCCGTCTCGGACAGTTTGGCAAAGTGGAGCACGAAAGGCGTGGCGGCCAGGATCAGCAGTCCGCCGATCGCGCCGGTGACGATGGTCACCCGAAGCAGCAGGGAAGCGTATGTTTTGGCCCGTTCCATATCGCCCTCTCCCATGACGTTGCCTAACAGGATGCCGCCCGCGCTGGCGGAGCCGAAGCAGAGCACCGTGCCGAAGTTGCGGACGACGACCACCAGAGAATTGGCGGCCACCGCGTCCGTGCCGAGATGCCCCAGGATTACCGAGTACATGGAAAAAGCGATGCTCCAGGACATATCGTTGGCCAGAGCCGGCAGGGACAGGCGCACGAAATCTTTGAACAGCAGTCCGCTGCGAATGAACATATAAGCGGGATTGAGCCGCAGGTCCCTGCTGACGGAGAGCGAGATGACGATGCAGCCGATCAGCTCCGCCGCGCGGGACAGGGCTGTGGCGATGGCCACACCCGTCGCGCCTAAGCGAGGCGCGCCGAAAAGCCCGAAGATGAAGACGGCATTTAGGAAGATGTTCAGCGTAAATGTCATGACGTTCAGGATCATGGGCGCGGTCACCCTGCCGACGCTTCGCAGCACCGCCAGATAGATTTCGATCACGCTCCAGCACAGATAAGTGAAAGTCATCACACGCAGGTAGTCAGCGCCGATGGCGATCAGTTCCGCGTCCTCTGTGAAGAGCCGCATCATCAGCCGGGGCGCGAACAGTGCGAACGCCGATACGGGCAGGGTGATGAGCAGGGAGATGCGCAGAGCGATTCCTTCGATGACGCGAATGGCCTGCAAATCCTTTTTTCCCCAGTACTGCGCACATAATAAGGTCGCGCCCGTGCCGATGCCGTAATAGATCATAAAGAGCACGTTGGCGTAGTTTGACGCCAGCGATACGGCGGAGATGGAGGACTGTCCCACATAGTTGAGCATCACCACATCCGCGGAGCTGACGGCGGCGCTGAGCAGCTCCTGGATGATCAGGGGAAGCGCCAGCTTTAACATTTGCGAATAAAATCTATCTTTCATAATCGGTTCCTTTCCAGGTAAGCCGTACGACGTTCATATTGTCATCCGCAGGATAGCGCAGGATAAAGCCGATCCTGCCGTAGGCTATATATTCGTGGATGCTGCTTAAGGTGCTCTCAAGCTGCGCCATCAGGGTGCGGATGCCCTGTTCGGCGTCGTAGGAGTCTGTCCGGTAATATTCCTCGCCCAGTTCATACAGCATGGCAAGTTTTCGCCGGGCGTCGTCCACGAAGCCGTGGCGCTGCAGCGCCGCAAGCATATGCAGCCGTCTGTCGCGGCGTTCGGGCGCGGTCTGTGCCGCCTCGTCGATTTCTTTCTGAAAAGCGTTCAAAAGCTCGTAGAACAGGCTGACATAGCGTTTGTAGTGCGGCGCGTTGGCGGTGATGTCGCCGCGGTATCTGTGATATTTGACTTTGTCGTGTAACTGCAGCAGTTTGTTCATATCCGTACGGTGTTTTTCTCCATGGTGACAGTGCGATTGTATCAATTGTAATCGCGCCGTGAGACGCTGTCAAGAATCTTCCCAAATACCCATTGCAGAGTGTCGAAGAATGTGCTATGTTGTTCTTACTTTGATAAAATGAAATGGGAAGTATGGAGAGAGTATTATGGAAAAAGATATGACACAAGGCAGCCCCATGCGGCTGATTCTCGGCTTCGCGGTACCGCTTTTGTTCGGTCTGCTCTTTCAGCAGTTCTACAGCATGGTGGACACGATCATTGTGGGCCACTATCTGGGCGTGGAGGCTCTGGCGGCGGTGGGCGCGACAGGCTCTGTGAATTTCCTGATCATCGGCTTCTGCATGGGCGTCTGCAACGGCTTTGCCATTCCGGTGGCGCAGGAGTTCGGCGCCAGACATGAGGAGAATCTGCGAAAGTACGTGGCGAACTGCGTGTGGCTGTCCGTGATCTTCTCCGTGGTTATGACGATCGCGGTGGTGGCGCTGTGCCGCCCGATCCTGCAGCTCATGAGAACGCCGTCCAACATCATCGACGGTTCCTATGAGTACATCGTGATTATCTTCCTGGGCATTCCGATTACCTACCTGTACAATATGACGGCGGCGATTCTGCGGTCGCTGGGGGACAGCAGGACGCCCGTCATCTTTCTGGTGATGGCGGCGATTCTGAATATTTTCCTGGATATGCTGTGCATCATTGTATTCCATATGGGGGTTGCCGGGGCGGCAATCGCCACCGTGGTTTCGCAGGCGGTCGCAGGACTCTGCTGTCTGCTCTTTATGTATAAGAAGTTTACGATCCTGCGCATGTCCCGGGAAGAGTGGAAATGGAATCCGCAGTTTGTCGGCAAGCTGTGTGGTATGGGAATTCCGATGGGTCTGCAGTATTCCATCACGGCAA
Organism: uncultured Lachnospiraceae bacterium; assembly: GCA_947588995.1. Classification (GTDB taxonomy): domain Bacteria; phylum Bacillota; class Clostridia; order Lachnospirales; family Lachnospiraceae; genus UBA3282. The sequence continues at coordinate 10,789 of CANPZI010000027.1, read as the reverse complement.
TCGGCAGCGTGATTCTGCAGAGCGCCGTGAACAGCATCGGTTCGGACGCCGTGGCGGCGGTTACGGCGGGCGGCAAGCTGAGTATGCTGCTGATGTGTCCTTTTGACGCCATGGGTTCTACGATGGCGACTTACGGCGGCCAGAATGTGGGCGCGGGCAAACTCGACCGTGTGGACGGCGGCTTAAAATCGTGTGTGATCCTGGGGGCGGTCTACTCTGTGATTGCCGCGGCGATCGTGTACACGGCGGGAAGATCCATGCTGCTGTTGTTCCTCGACGCGGGGGAGGCGGCGATTCTGAACAACGCCTATATCTTTATCAGAACCAACGTGCTCTTCTATTTCTTCCTCGCGCTGGTCAATATCGTGCGCTTCCTCATTCAGGGTATGGGCTTCAGCAAACTGGCAGTTTTTGCCGGCGCGTTCGAGATGGTTGCGAGGGCTCTGATGGGCTTCGCGCTCGTGCCGTTCTTCGGCTTCCGCGCGGTCTGCTTCGCAAACCCGCTGGCATGGGTGTTCGCCGATTGTTTCCTGATTCCCGCCTTCTTCCATGTGCGGAAGAAGACGGCGGAAATATTGGCTAGATCGTAAATCGGTGCAGCAGTTCGGTCAGTTCCTCCGCGCGCTGTTTCAGGGTGCCGGCTGCGGCATCCAGCGTTTGGATGGCATCGTGCTGCGCGGTCACGGTCGTGTCCACATTGGAGGAGCCTGCCGAGGTCTCCGCGGATATGGAGGAGATGCTCGCGATCGCGTTCAGTGTTGTGCTGCGGGCCTGTTCCATGTTCTGCATACTCTCGGAAATCTCCGAGATGGAATCTAACAGAGTGTGTACTTGTCTGTCCATGGACAGGAAAGATTCTGTCGTCTGTGATACCGCTTTTTCCTGGAATTCCACGGTGGCGGCTGCCTCTTTCGCAATATCCACAACAGAGAGCGTCGTCTTGGCAATGTCGTCAATGATCACCTGGATCTGTCCGGCAGACTGCGCCGACTGGTCGGCGAGCTGTCTGATCTGCTCGGCAACCACCGCGAAACCGCGACCGGATTCTCCTGCCCTTGCAGCCTCGATGGATGCGTTCAGCGACAGAAGATTTGTCTCTCTGGCGATGCTGTTGATGCTCTCCACGATCTGGCCGATGGAGCGGGACTTCTCCGACAATGCCTCAATCGCCCGGATCACGTTGTCCGTGATCTCGGAAGTCTTTTTGGCGCTGTCTGTCAAAGTGGACATGGAAGAAATCCCATCGTTGATCGAGGTGCCTGTGGATTTTGTCAGAGATATGATCTCCTGAGTGCCCTCCGTGACGTCGCCGATTCTGCCGGACAGCGAATCCATCTGTGCCAGACAGTCGGCGGAGTTCTCATCCAGCTGTACGACGCCGATGTTGATCTCAGAGAGCGCGTTCCGAATGTCCTCCGCTGTGTTCATGAATGTCTCGGAGGAGGAGGACACCTGTCCTGCTGCCAGATTCAGAGCGTTGCCGGCCTCGGTGACGTTCGTGATCAGCGATTTCATGCTGTCCGTCATGGAGTTGACGCCCTCAGCGAGCAGGCCGAATTCGTCCCGGCTCCTGGATTTTAAGTGCGTGGTCAGATCTCCCTGAGACACTTTTCCCAGCTGGCGCAGAATATAATAGATGCTGCCGTTGATCCGCGTGGACAGGAAATACGCCAGCGCCGTGGCGATGACGACCGCGACGATGACCATAATGGCGGCCAGCGTCTTGATGTCGGCGACCTGTGCCAGAATCGTGGATTCCGGGATCAGTGTGCAGAGCATGGCCGACTTGGACATCAGAGGCGCATAGAGGAACAGATAGGCATCTCCGTTGTATGTCACATAACTCATACCGCTCTCATTGGAGCCGCTGATATTCTGATAAAAGTCCGAACTGCCGAAAACCCCGTCTCTGGCGGAGGTGCCGTCCGAGTAATATTCCGTGCCGTCCTGCGTGACGAGAGCCGCGTAGCTGCCTTCTCCCGCATAGAGAGAGGAGAGGGAATCGGTGATAATGCCGGGAGCGAAATCCAGCAGCATGACCGCGCTGTTCGTGCCCATGTACTTGGCGATGCGCAGCGAGTATTGACTGCTGTCCGTATTCAGCGCGGCGTCGGCGTCGGAGAGATTGCCGAACAGAAAATAGGTCGTGTGGTCCGCGTCCACCATAGCGCCCTCAGGCGTCGCCATATAGAGGGCATACGCGTTTTCATCGACCGTCGTGTTTGTGGCGATGGAGGGCATGTTCGCGGACAGAAAGCAGAGGTTGGTGACGGAAGTGTTGGTGCCGACGCTGCGGCTGATTTCCTTGGTGTACGACAGCGCGGTGGTGCTGCTCTCCCTTTCGTCCAGCTCGCCCTTAAAATATCTGGACAGATTGACGTTGGACAGATAGAGATCGTAGTCGGCCCGGACCGTGTCGATGAGGAGAGACATGTATTGCTCGGTCATGCCGAGTGTCTCCTGCACGGAGTCCTCATAATTGCTGATGATCGCTTTCGAGGCCTGTCGGTATGACACTACGCCCAGTACGATGATGCACAGTACCGGGATCATGAAAGACGCGATCAGTTTGGTGCGCAGCTGCCGGTAGAACGGTACGCCGCCGCGTTTTGGTTTCTGGTTCTTCTGTGGTTTTTCGTTTTTTTTCATATACACACCCCTTTGGAAAGTACCATATCAGCAGGAAATTAAGCGCGACGATTGCGCAGCAAGCGGATTCTGGCGTCCATTATATCATAATCACAGATGCTGTAATCTGCGTCCATTATATCATACGATACGGCTTACAGCCAGCTTTTTACAAAAAGAAAAAAGAAAGAAATGAGATTGAGAGGATGCGCGGTTCGTGGTAAAATAATCGTGTAGGACACGTGAAAAGACGTAGCGACAGAAAAATAAAAAGGGAAAGGGAGAAAGCTATGGAATATGCGGAGGCATACGCGAAACTGGAACAATACGGCCAGCTGCATGTGCTGAAATACTATGATGATCTGAGTGGTTATGAGAAAGAAGCGCTTCTTGCGCAGATCGACAGCACGGACTTTGAAGTGCTGAAACAGTGCGGGCATAAGGCCGAGCTGAATCCTCGCGGCGTGATTACTCCTATCGAGGTGATGCAGCTTCCTGAGATTGAGGCGAACAGGGAACGTTACACGCAGATCGGTCTGGAGGCAATCAAAGCCGGCAAGGTCGGCGCGGTGCTCTTAGCGGGCGGCATGGGTACGAGACTCGGCTCCGATGCGCCCAAGGGCGTCTACAATATCGGACTGACGAAAGACGTCTTTATCTTCCAGCGTCTGATCGAGAACCTGCTGGATGTGGTGCGCATGGCAGATGCCTGGATTCCGCTCTATGTCATGACAAGCGACAAAAATCACGAGGCGACGACTTCTTTTTTCCAGGGGAAAAACTACTTCGGCTATGATCCGTCCTATATTACCTTTTTTATGCAGGACATGGCGCCTGCGGCCGACTACGGCGGCAAGGTTTACATGGAAGAGAAATATAAGATGGCCACGTCGCCCAACGGCAACGGCGGCTGGTTTTTGTCCATGAAAAAGTGGGGCGTGGCGGACAAGATGGAAGAGGCGGGCGTGGAGTGGCTGAATGTCTTTGCGGTGGACAATGTGCTGCAGCGCATCGCCGATCCCTGCTTTGTGGGCGCCGTGATCGACACGGACAGCGCGGTGGGCGCAAAAGTGGTGAAGAAGAGCGCGCCGGACGAGAAAGTCGGAGCGATGTGTCTGGAAGACGGCAGACCCTCTATCGTGGAGTATTACGATATGACGCCGGAGCTGATGGAGGCAAAGGACGCACAGGGAGAACCGGCGTATAATTTCGGCGTGATTCTGAACTATCTGTTCCGCGTGAAAGATTTGGAGGAGATCGTGGCGAAGAAACTGCCGCTTCACATCGTGGAGAAGAAGATTCCCTGCCTCGACGAGAACGGTATGCCGGTGAAGCCGGAGGAGCCGAACGGCTACAAGTTTGAGCAGCTGGTGCTGGATATGATCCATGAGATGGATTCCTGTCTGCCCTATGAGGTGGTGCGGGAGCGCGAGTTCGCGCCGATCAAGAACAAGACCGGCGTCGATTCCGTGGAGAGTGCGCGCGAACTGTGCCGGCAGAACGGAATCGAATTGTAGCGGTGTGTGCCATCTGTGCTGTGGATACACGGCAGTGTCCTGCGGCAGGGAACGCTTACAGCAGGCGCAAAGAAAAAGGATATGTTAAGATTGAATCAAATACGATATGGGGAAAGGACAGGTGTATAGAGATGACAATTTTGGTGACAGGCGGCGCGGGCTATATCGGTTCGCACACAGTGGTGGAGCTGCAGAACGCGGGCTACGATGTGGTGGTTGTGGACAATCTGGCTAATTCCAGCGAGAAGTCCCTTGAGAGGGTGGAAAAGATCACGGGAAAGCCTGTGAAATTCTACAAGGCGGATATTCTGGACAGGGCGGCGCTCGAAGATATTTTTCAGAAAGAGAAGATTGATTCCTGCATTCATTTCGCAGGACTGAAAGCGGTGGGCGAGTCCGTGCAGAAGCCGTGGGAATACTATGAGAACAATATCGCGGGTACGCTGACGCTGGTTGATGTGATGCGTAAGCACGGTGTGAAGAATATCATCTTCTCTTCCTCCGCGACCGTGTATGGGGATCCGGCGGTTATCCCGATCACGGAAGAGTGTCCCAAAGGACAGTGTACGAACCCTTACGGCTGGACAAAATCCATGCTGGAGCAGATATTGTCCGACATGCAGAAAGCAGATCCCGAGTGGAATGTGATCCTGCTGCGCTACTTCAATCCCATCGGGGCGCACAAGAGCGGCACGATCGGGGAGAACCCCAACGGCATCCCCAACAACCTGATGCCTTACATCACGCAGGTGGCTGTCGGCAAGCTGAAAGAGCTTGGCGTGTTCGGCAACGACTACGACACGCCGGACGGCACGGGCGTGCGTGATTACATCCATGTGGTGGATCTGGCGTTGGGTCATGTCAAGGCGCTCAAGAAGATCGAGGAGAAAGCGGGGCTTTGCATCTACAACCTCGGTACGGGCGTGGGTTACAGCGTGCTGGATATCGTGAAGAATTTCGAGGAAGCCACGGGCGTGAAGATCCCCTATGTGATCAAGCCGAGAAGAGCGGGCGATATCGCGACCTGCTATGCCAACGCGGACAAGGCGAAGAGAGAGCTTGGCTGGGAGGCGCAGTACGGCATCAAAGAAATGTGCGAGGACTCCTGGAGATGGCAGAGCAATAATCCGAACGGATATGAGGGCTAGGCCCTCACATCCGTGTGTTTCAGATAGTAGACCGACACGGCGCAAAACAGCGTCAGCCATACGAGGCAGCTGACGAAGAAAGGCAGGGGATTTCCCTGCAGTATGTCCTCCGAGCGGTTGGCGTTCATGCCGACCATCATGAGCGAGTAGGGGTAACAGACGGCATAGCGGGAGTTGGAGGCCAGCAGTCCGGTGACGGCGCCGAATACGGCGATGGCGATGGGTGTGGCGAAGCTTCGGATGATCATGGACAGCATAAGCTGCAGGGCGGCCACGGCCAGACCTCCGAGCGTGCCGCGCACCGCGTAGAGCAGGATGATGGCGGGCGGCATCCCGGACAGAGAGACCATTCTGCCTGTGAGGACAAAGAGCACGAATACCCAGATCTGGGTAAACAGCGTGATTTTGGTGATAGAAGCCAGTTTTCCCAGAAAGATATCTCTGGCAGGGACAGGCATCGTCATGAGCAGGTGGCGGTTCCTGTTCCTGTTTTCGATCCGCCACAGGTAGCCGCAGTAGACGGCAATTAACGGCGCGAAGAAGAAGTTGGAGTAGAAGAGCGTCTCCTGCGTCCAGAGGGAAAACCACTCCGATTTCAGGAGTTCGATATTGTTCAGATAGTTGCCCGTGCCCAGGGCGGCCGGGACGATCGGAAACAGGACGAAAGCGATCCACATTGGGGAGCGCCGCAGTTTCATTTTTTCACACAGAATACAATTCTCTAACATAGGAATCCTCCTTTTCATTGTTTTGCATCTATACCTCCCGCCCCATGAAGAGGCGTCTCCCGGCGAGGTAGGCGAGGACGCCGAAAGCGCAGAAGCCCGCGAAGACGGCGGTGGGGAAAGGGATCGGGTAGTAGGTGACGTCGCGTGTCTCCGGTATATAGTAGATATTGACCGTGCAGAATACCCAGTAGTAGCCCTGCGGCAGCAGATACCGAAACGGCGCGTTCGGGAAGAATCCCGAGAACAGGCCGAGCAGGCTGCCGCCCACGCCGACGAACAGCGGGACGATCTGCGTGGCGGAGAGTAAGGACATGGTCTGCTGGATGATGAAGAGCGCGATGCTCACCGTGTAGGTGGACAGGCAAAACAGGCCAAGCTGCGCAGCCGGCATCTTTTGGGGCGCCGCCTGCATATGCGCCTGTATGATACGCACCAGCAGGGGGACCATGGCGGTCTGCAGCAGAGAGTAGGCGAGCAGATACAGCGCGCCCAGCACCAGCTTGGTGTGGTAGATGTCGATCCGTTTTTCCATCGTGCAGAGCATCTTCAGGGCGCTGCCTTTCAGTTCGATATCGCACAGTCTGCTGGCCGCCGCAGCGATGACGATCGGCAGGAAGATGGCATTCTGGAGCGCCATATCGAGCAGCAGATACTCGTACTCCTGCCCGAGCACCCACTTGCTCTCCGGCTCCATTCTGAGAATCGCCCACAGGTCCCAGAGAAAGATGACAAGCAGCGCCGCCGGAAACAGCAGCCACACATAGCGGTGGCGTATTTTCCGCAGTTCGATCGAGAGAAGTTTACTCATAAGCTCACCTGCTTTCCCGTCAGGTCGAGGAAGATGTCCTCCAGCGACTTCTGCCGTTCCCACAGCCGCAGGATGCCGATACCCTCCCGTACCAGAGCCGAGATCAGGAAAGCGGTCTGTTCGTCTTTCGTTTCGGGAAAGGCGAGGAGGCCCTGCTCGATCTGGCAGGCGATGCCGTTCTCCTGCAGCACGCAGACGGCGCGGTTGTTGTTGTCGGTGCGCAGACACAGATCTTTTCGGCTGTGCTCGTGCAGGCGCAGCAGGCTGTCCTGATAGATGAGCTGTCCGTGGTTGATGACGCCCACGTAGTCTACCATCTGGTCGATTTCGCTGAGCAGATGGCTGGATACCATCACCGTCATATGCCGGTTCTGCGGCAGGGTGCGGATCAGATCGCGCATTTCCTGAATGCCGGCCGGATCCAGTCCGTTGGTCGGCTCGTCCAGCAGAAGCAGCTTCGGGCTGCCGAGCAGCGCTCCCGCCAGGCCGAGACGCTGTTTCATGCCGAGGGAATATTTGCCCGCTTTTTTGTCCTGCTGGCGCTCCATGCGGACTAACGCCAGCACCTCGTCGATCTCGCTCTCCGGCACGTTTTTCAGACGGCAGAGGATCTGTAAGTTCTCCCGCCCCGTCAGGTGGGCGTAATAGGAGGGCGACTCGATCAGTGAGCCGGTCTGCCGCAGGATGGCGAGCCGGTCTTTCTCACGCATCGTCCTGTGGCCGTCCGCTATAAGGGATGTGCCGAGGATCGTGATGTCGCCGTCGCTGGGTTTGATCAGGCCGAGCAGCATCTTCATCGTGGTGGATTTGCCCGCGCCGTTCGGCCCAAGAAAGCCGTAGACGGCCCCCTCCGGCACTGCCAGATCGACGCGGTTGACGACTCTGGACGCGCCGGAGCCGGCTTCTGTGTCCGCCGCTTTCTTTTTGACGGTATAGTTTTTCGTCAAGTTTTTCGTTTGGATCACATAGTTTCTTTCCATGGTGTCTGTGGTGCTCCTTTCGGATGGTATTTGATTCGGCGGCGTCTGCCGGAAGAACTTAGACACCGCCGTGCGTCATTTTCCGACAAACTCACTCTACCGCCCCTCCCTTACATGCCCCTGACATTCTCCTTACGTTTACCTTAATTTTGAGGCCCTACCCTTGCGCTGCCTGCGGGGACAGGATATGCTGTTATCATAAGAGGAAAGAAAAGACGAGAGGACATGCGGGCATTGATTCCTGATGAAGAACTGCTCTTGCGGAACAATGTATAGCGCGATATAGCACGGCGGAGGCGATATGGGAAGTATCTATGACAGCACAATACTGCTGGTGGACGACAGCGAAGAACTGCGGGAGCTGGTGTGCGAACTCCTGCGCAGGGAGGGGTTCCGGTATGTGGACACGGCGGCCTGCGTGCGGGAGACGGAAGCGTATTTTTTGAGAAAAGAGCCTGATTTGCTGATTCTGGACATCAATCTGCCGGACGGGGACGGCTTTACGCTGCTGCAGCGGATACGGATCCTCTCGGACGTGCCGGTACTGTGCCTGTCCGCCAGAGATAAGGACAACGACAGACTGCTGGGGCTGGGCCTGGGCGCGGACGATTATATGGTGAAGCCTTTTCTGTCCAGGGAACTGGTGCTTCGGGTGTGTGCGATCTTAAAGAGAGCAAAGCGGGCCGGCGAGGAGAGCGCCGCAGAGAAGAGCGAACTGCTTCTCGGCAGCCGCAGGGTGGATTTCGGCAGCGGGACGGTGCGCATCGACGGGCAGGGGACGGAGATCGCGCTGACGGCCAAAGAGATGGCGATTTTGCATAAGCTGGCAGAGAACAGGGGCAATATCGTCACGTTCGATCAGCTCTGCCAGGCGGTCTGGCAGGACAATTATTATGGTTATGAGAATACGATTATGGTGCATATCAGGAGGCTGCGGGAGAAAATCGAGGAGTTGCCCTCCGAGCCGCGCTATCTCCTGACGGTGCGGGGAATCGGCTACAAGCTGGCACGCTAGGCAGTGTGGCCGGTGTCTGCCGTATAGAAAGCGTCCGGCGGCAGAACCGAAAGAGGGACAGGCGAACCGGGGAAAACGGAGAACAGGCGGGGAGAGCTATGAAAAATCTGTTGCAGATTTACGGAAAATATATCGCGGTTACATGGATCATCATCTTTCTTTTGCTCGCCGGCAATCTTGGCGCACTGATTTATATTATGGTACACAGCCACAATCTGCAGAACGGGTTGGAGGTGGCAAGCGGCGTGGGACGTTTTGCATCCGAGCTTTTTGCCGAAGGGACGGCGGGAGAAGCGCTTACGCTGACGGGGGAGGGCGAGAAGATACTGGAAGAGAACCGTTTCGTTTTCCTTTTTGTGCTTGATGAGGCGGGAGACGTGATCTTTGACTGGCGCTGTCCCGAAGATTTTCCTGATCACTACACAGTGGGGGAAGTCGCGTCTTTTTCGAGATGGTATCTGCGCGATTATCCCGTCAAGGTCTGGAACAGCGATTACGGTCTGTTGGTGGCGGGCAGGGAGAAAGGCAGTACCTGGAAGATGACGATGGAATACTCCGAGATTTTCATGCGGAATCTGGCTTTTCATCTGAAAGTCGTTCTGACGGTGAATCTGGTGATTATCCTGACGGTGATCGCCTATCTGGGCTATCGTTTCTATCGCTCCATGAAGCCGCTTTCCCGGGGGATCGCCATGCTGTCGCGAAGCGAGCGGGTGTGCCTGACGGAGCGGGGATCCCTGTCCACGCTGGCGGCGCAGCTCAATCGGACATCGGATATACTGGAGCGGCAGAAAGCCTATTTGGAGCAGAGGGACAGCGCCAGGACAGAGTGGATCGCGGGCGTCTCCCACGATATCCGGACGCCGCTGGCGGTCATCATGGGCTATGCGGACCGGTTGGAGAGCGAGGAAAATCTGAGCGGCAGAGGGCTGGCGGGAACGGAGGCGATCAAAGAGCAGAGCCTGCGGATCCGCAAGCTGATCGAAGACCTCAACCTGACTTCCAAGCTGGCCTACCATATGCAGCCTCTGCGCGTGAAGCCGTTTCATCCCGCCGCGCTCCTCAGAGAACTGGCGGCACAGATTCTCAATGAGGGAAACGGAGAGCAGTACAGTCTGGAACTGTCGATGGATGAGGCTTTTGAACAGATTGCCGTGCAGGGCGACGAGGAACTGCTGGCCAGGGCGGTCGGCAATCTCCTGCACAACAGCATACGGCACAATCCGCAGGGATGCAGGATTATGCTGGAGGGAAGCGTTGTGCCGCGGAACGGCAGCAGCGATATGCATGGACAGGGAAATAGGAAGAGCGGCGGGGACAATCCGGTACAGGTATCTGAAAACGTGGGCAAGACTGTGCAATATAGAGGAGACGGCAGCAGGGAGCTGCGCGCGCGGGAGGAGAGTGATGCGCCGCACATACGAATCGCCGTGGCGGATACAGGTGCCGGAATCCCGCGGGAAGTCGTCGAGGCGTTGAAAACGGCTGCCGGGGGAGCATCAAGGGAAGATACGCGGGAGAATGCCGGAGCGGCAGAACAGATGGGCACTGATGCACAGCGAGAGAGCTGCGCCGGCCGGGGGCAGGCTTCGCCAGGCACGCTAAATGGCGCCACAAAGCCGCCGCATATCATGGGTCTGCGCATCGCCGCGCAGATCGCGGAGGCGCACGGCGGTTTTCTGACCATTACAGGGGATGGGCATCGGGTGGAGATTGTGGTGTGAGTTTTTATTGGAGCTATGGTATATGCGGATAAATTTTTTGTGTCGGAAGTTTATATAAGTCTCTTTTTGGAAAAGTGCCCCTACTAGCTGCAATTCTAAAAAGAGACCTGTGTTGCTATTTAGTTGTGATTATAAATATAAATACTGTAGTTCAACAAAACTGGAATTCTGATAAGACCTAATTCTTATCATTTAATAACCTTTATATTTTATCTTCAAAAAGTCCGCAAGCCCTTGAAAA
>CANPZI010000026.1 GCA_947588995.1 uncultured Lachnospiraceae bacterium | reverse complement strand
GACAGACAGACAGACAGACAGACAGACAGACAGACAGACAGACAGACAGACAGACAGACAGACAGACAGACAGACAGACGGACACGAAGCGCATTTACGGGCTTGACCTGTACAAGATTCTTGCCATGTTTTTCGTGGTCGTTTTTCATTTTTCCTTTCATGGAAATGTGGACATAACCTGCGCGCAGAAGTTGACGTTTAACTGGACGGTGCTGGCCGTGGCGAGAATATTCGGCGCTGTAGGAAACGCCGCTTTCATGCTGATCAGCGGTTATTTTCTTTGCCGCAAAAAGTTCAGTTTCAAAACCGTTTTTCGACTATGGCTCGAGGTTTGGTTTTATGCCGTGCTGCTCGGCAGCGTCCGGCAGATCCTGGGAAGAGAGCCGTTTTCTCTAAAAAGCCTGTTCTCCATGTTTTTCCCGTTTATCATGAATCAATACTGGTTCTTTTCGACCTATCTGGTCATCTATCTGATTTTTCCGTTTTTGAACCGATGTATCGACGGGCTTTCCGAGAAACAGCATCGGGCGGCGGTGGCGCTGGGTTTTATTCTTGTGCCGCTTCTCACCACTTTTGCGGGCGCGAGGTGGATTATAGGCACGAACAGAATTGTGATTTTTATCGTGTTATATTTTACGGGTGCGTATTTTTGCCGGTATGATGTGGGGGAGGGTATCCATCAGAAAAGAAAAGCAGCGCTGCTATCCGCAGGCTGTCTCGCTCTTGAGATAGCTTCCCTGTTTGGTATGAGAATCTTTTATGCGCTTACGGGGAGAGATTATCTGTTCTATTTTGTCTGGGACGTGAATAAAATACTGCCTGTTCTGACAGGTATTGCGTTGTTTTTATTTTTTAAGCAAGTCCGCGTACGCCATATCGGAATCCTATCATTCTTAGCATCCTCGGTTTTCGGTGTATATCTGTTTCATGACGGGCCGCTGCAGACTTTTCTGTTTGGGACACTGTTTGACAATTCGGCGACCTATGGTACGACTCTGCTTTTGCCGCAGATGGCATTTGCTGCGTGTGCGATATTTGCGGTCGGCATTCTGATTGACAAGATACGGATCCTCATCTTTGAGAGACCTGTGCTGAAACTGCTGCGTCCGATCATAGATCGCATCGATGAGCGCTGTGCCGCTGTGTGGAGAGAAGATGCCTGAAAGCAAGTTCCGTCGCTGCCCCTGTCACGCCACATACAGGTACATAAAGATAAAATGGCAGATGCTTCCGCCCATCACGAACAGATGGAAGATCTCGTGGGAGCCGAAGTTCCTGTGCCTGGAATTGAAGAGCGGCAGCTTCAGCGCGTAGATCACGCCGCCGGCCGTGTAGATGATGCCGCCGGCGAGCAGCCACAGGAAAGCGCTGCGGGACAGCGTGTGCCACAGCGGTCCCATCACTGACAGGCAGGACCAGCCCATGGCAATATAGATGATCGACGAGAACCACTTCGGGCAGGTGATCCAGCATGCCTTGGTGATCATGCCGACGACGGCGATGCCCCAGACAGCGGCGAGCAGCGCATACCCGATTTTTCTGTCCAGAACAATCAGGCAGACGGGTGTGTAGGAACCGGCGATCAGGACGAAGATCATCATGTGGTCCAGCTTCTGGAACAGCTTCAGAATCCCGGCTTTGACGTTGACAGTGTGATAGACGGCGCTGGCGCCGTAGAGAGCCACCATGCTCCCCATGAATACCGCCATTGCCGCAAAGACGATATGATTGCCGCTCATGGCGGCCTTTACCATCAGCGGCGTCGCCGCGACGATTGCCATCATCATGGCAATGAAATGTGTGATTGCGCTTCCCGGTTCCCGAATTGTGATCTGCATACCTATTCCCTCTTTCTGCTGCTTGGCAAATTATGGCTATACCGCTGCCGTCTGACTGTCAGTGGATGTCCGGCGGCTTTTTGGTGGCTGTTCTGTCAGTCAAAGTTATCTAATATCACATAATGTAGTTTTCAAAACTACATATGGAATACCACAATACTACTACATAGAGTGCGCAAAGTCAACCGAATTATACACAAAATTTTTAATCTTCTTCGATCACATGGATTTCCAGGTAGTCAAAATCGATCGCGTCGATAAAATTGTCCTGGGAGAAACGCGCCTTATCGTGGCGCTTGAAGTCCTCGACGGTGGAGTCCAGCCAGATGGGTTTGCTCAAGTCGAACTGACGGCAGACTTCGTCCAGAGCGCGGAAGATTTTGTGGGTGCGGGTGTCGGCGGAAGCGTCCGCAATGACGGTATCGCGCAGCATGTGATTGTCTTTCCATTCCTTGGCCCAGAGACGAAACATGGGAGTCCTCCTTGTCTGCTTTCCGATGATTCCCTAAATACTATACAGACCGCGGCGCAAAAAGTAAATACTTTTCTGATACGATGGTTGTGCGGTGCGGCGGTTATGTGGTAGAATCAAGAGAAATCGAAGATGTGCAGGGCGGCACAGGCGATATGCAGGGAAACGGGCAGGCCGCCGGCAGATCGGGGAGCAGGATAAGGAGGGTGAACGATGGCGGAAAAATATCTGGTGGTGATAGACATGCAGAACGATTTCGTGACGGACGCGCTTGGCACGAAAGAGGCGCAGGAGATCAGGGAAAATGTGGTGCGCAAGGTCACGGGCTTTGCGGGCGAGATACTTTTTACCAAAGATACTCACGGCGCGGATTATCTGAACACGCAGGAGGGGCGTAAGCTTCCCGTGGAACACTGTATCAAGAGCAGCGCGGGCTGGGAACTCATACCGGAGCTGGAAGCGTTTCGGAAGCGGGAGGGTTGTCATGTCTTTGAAAAGAATACTTTCGGCAGCGTGGAGCTGGCGCAGTATCTTCGGGAGAAATACGAGGCCGGAGAGGTGAGTTCCGTGGAACTGATCGGCCTTTGCACGGATATCTGCGTGGTCAGCAACGCGCTTCTCCTAAAGGCGTACATGCCGGAACTTGCGATTACGGCGGACGCCTCCTGCTGCGCGGGCGTTACGCCGGACAAGCATGAGGCGGCGCTTGAGACGATGGAGAGCTGTCAGATCGCAGTGACAAACCGATAAGAAAAGGGAGGGATTCGCGCCGCCCGCCGCGTGAACATTCCGGAATGGAGAGTGCTATGACACAGTTTGACAAAAGAAATATCAGTATGATGATGGATTTCTATGAGATGACGATGGCGAACGGCTATTTTGCGAACAGCAGAGAGCCGCAGAGGGTGGCGTTTGACGTCTTCTACCGACAAAATCCGGATAAGGGCGGCTACGCGATCTTCGCCGGGCTGGAGCAGATCGTGGAGTATGCGGAGAATCTGCATTTTGACGACGAGGATGTGGCGTATTTCCGCGCGCAACATCTCTTCTCGGAGGATTTTCTGGAGTATCTGCGCACGTTCCGTTTCGGCGGGGATATCTATGCTTTCCCGGAAGGGACGATCATGTATCCCAATGAACCGGTGATCACGGTGGCTGCGCCGCTGATCGACGCCCAGCTGATCGAGACGGCGATCCTGGCGCAGATCAATCACCAGTCACTGATCGCCACCAAGACCAGCAGGATTGTCAGGGCGGCGCAGGGACGGGCAGTGTCCGATTTCGGCGCGCGGCGTGCCCACAATATCGATGCGGCGGTCTACGGCGCGCGGGCGGCCTATATCGGAGGGGCGTCGGGGACGGCCACCGTGCTGGCGGGGCAGCAGTTCGGCATTCCGGTGAGCGGGACGATGGCCCACAGCTGGGTGATGTATTTTAAGGACGAGTTTGAGGCGTTCAAGCGTTACGCGGAAGTATATCCCGACAATGTGGTATTGCTGGTGGACACCTACGATGTGCTTCACTCCGGCGTCCCCAATGCGATCCGTGTGGCAAAAGAAGTGCTGGAGCCTATGGGCAGACGGTTAAAAGGCGTCCGTCTGGATTCCGGGGATCTGGCTTATCTGTCCAAGAACGTGCGCAGAATGCTGGATGACGCCGGGCTTACGGACTGTAAGATTGTCGTCTCCAACAGCCTGGACGAGTACACCATCACGTCCATCCTGAATCAGGGCGGCCGGATCGACAGTTTCGGCGTGGGCGAGCGCTTGATTACCGCCAAGAGCGACCCTGTGTTCGGCGCGGTCTACAAGATTGCGGCGGTGGAGGAGGACGGCGCTTTCGTGCCGCGCATCAAAGTGTCGGAGACGGTGGAGAAGATCACTAATCCGGGCTTAAAGCAGGTGTATCGGATCTACGGCGAGAGCGGACAGGCCGTCGCAGATCTGATCACGGGCGATGGGGAAGAGGTGGATTTAAGCGCTCCGTACCGCTATGTGGATCCCGAGAAGCCTTGGAAGAACCGTTTCTTCGAGAACTGTACGGCACGGAAACTGCAGGAGCTCGTCGTAAAGGACGGCAGGCGCGTGCAGCAGCCCAAAACGCTCGACGAGATACGCGCCTATGTGAAGCGGCAGCTGGAGACGGAGATCTGGGCGGAGGAACAGCGCTTTGAGAATCCGCACAGGCACTATCTGGACATGAGCCCGAAGTATTATGAATTGAAAATGAATCTGTTGTACGAGACGAGGACGGACAACAGCCGTTAGCGCGTGGTGGGAGAAGCGATGCACAGGATGCCTGTGAAAGAGAAAACAGAGAAAACAGTCATATGCGCGCTCGTGTCCGGCATAGATATCTATTTGGCGGTATCTCTGGAGGTGTGGACCAAGACGGCGCAGGCCGGTGCAGTCTGGCTCTTTGCGCTTGCCGGGTTCGCGCTCTTGTTCCTGTTAAATAAAAGTCTGTTTCGCAGTGCGGACAGGCGATTGGTGCGCCATGCCGTGCTGTGGGGCATTCCTCTGGCGGCCTCATATGTGCTGGGCTGCCTGATGCGCCGTGACGGCACGGCGCTCGCCGGTCTTGCGGATATCCCGCTGCTGATCGCGCAGATTGCCTGCCTGACCGTGCCTGCGGCGGCCTGTGTCGCCTGCGTCCTGCGGGGCTTTCCGCGTCTGCACGGCGTACTGTATCGCGGGAGGGGAGACGGGAAGAGATACCGGACGCAGCAGGTATGGCTTTTCTGTACGGCGGTGATTTTCCTGTGCTGGATTCCCGTCTTTCTGGCCTACTATCCATCCGTATTCGCCTATGACGCGGAGGGGCAGCTCTATCAGGTGATCGCCCACGATTACAGCACACATCACCCGTTGCTGCATACCTTATTTCTGGGTGCTTTTTTTCAGCTGGGTGGCTGGCTCGGCTCGTATTCCGCGGGCATGGCGGTGCACTCCGTCGTGCAGATGGCGCTGATGGCGGCGGCTTTTGGCTGGGCGCTGGCGTATCTGTACCGAAGAGGCGTGTCGGTTTATCTGTGCGGATTCCTGCTTGCTTTTTATGCGC
This sequence comes from uncultured Lachnospiraceae bacterium, assembly GCA_947588995.1. Classification (GTDB taxonomy): domain Bacteria; phylum Bacillota; class Clostridia; order Lachnospirales; family Lachnospiraceae; genus UBA3282. The sequence goes on along the minus strand of CANPZI010000026.1, from coordinate 32,825 downwards.
TGTTCCCGGCCAATTCCGTGCTGGCGCTCAGCACGACGAAAGATGTGCTGTTTTCGGCGCTGGTGCTGCTGTATACGCTCGTTGTGTATCAGATGGCGGCGGACAGCAAAGACGATGCGGATCGCGGCGGCAGTACGGCCGATAAGGATGCGGAACGTCCGAGGGGCGGCACACGCGCTTGTTGGGCGGCGTATATTCTGCTCAGCGTACTTCTGCTGCTGATGCGGAACAATGCGGTCTACGCCTGGGTGCCTGGCGTGCCTGTTGTCTGGCTCGGCCTGCGGGCAGGTCGGAGCGAATCGGGCAGGAGGCTTGGGCGGGGCTATGTGTGGGCTTCTGTTTTTGCCTTTATCCTCTTTATCATATGCAGCGCGGTGCTGAAGACGACGCTTGGCGCGCACAGCGGCAGTCCCAGAGAGATGCTCAGCGTTCCCCTGCAGCAGATGGCGCGGACGAGAGTGGAGGCCGAGGAGAGCCTGTCTCCCGAAACGCGGCAGGAATTGGATAAATATCTGCCAGCCGAGTGGGTTTTTGCGGCCTACAATCCGTATTTTGCCGATCCGGTCAAGAACCGCGCGGTGATTCATGACGATCCGGCGGGACTGCTCAGGACGTGGCTGAAGCTGGGACTGCAGCACCCGCAGATCTATATTGACGCTTTTCTGGACAATTCCGTGGGCTGCTGGTTTCTGGAGGATGAGACGCACGCGCAGATCTACGGCGTCGGCACGGAGAGCGGCTTCGGCTATCTCTCCACGGACAACCGCGTCATGCCCGCGGGCTGTGAAATCATAGAGCACAGCTGTCTGCCCGGTTTGCGGGCGGCCATGGAACGGGTCGTGTCAGACAATGTTTACCAGAAGATTCCCGTGGTGCGCATATTCTTTGCGCCCGCCTTTTACTGGTGGCTGCTGTGTCTGTATGCGGCTGTGGCGGTCTATCGGAGAGAGTACCGCCTGCTGCTTCCGGCGGTTTTCCTGGCGCTCTATTACCTGACTTTGCTCTTGTCGCCGGCGGTGTTGGTCCGTTATATGTACCCTTTCATGACGACGGCGCCTGTCCTTTGCGGTCTCATGAGCTCGTATGATCACAAATCGGAAAAAAATATACAATAAAAGTTAAGATTTTATAAAAATTTTGGTGAAAATATACATTTTTGGAAAGCAATGTGCTATACTGGACATAAGCAATCGGGAGTTCTCTGGCCACAGCGCAGGGAAGTGTTTTGAAACAATCAGTTGTATACCTCAGGGGGAAGTTATGGATACAAGAATGGAACGGGACGGCGATATTGACAGCTGGAAAGAAGTGACGCTGATCTACAATTCCGCACTGAAGCAGATATCTACCAAACTCGAAATCTTAAACGACGAATTTCAGCATGTGCACAGATACAATCCGATCGAGCATATCAAGAGCCGCATCAAGACGCCGGAGAGCATCGTCAAGAAGCTGAAGAAACACGGTTATGAATCCACCATCAACAACATGGTGCGCTATGTCAATGACATCGCGGGCATCCGCGTGATCTGCTCTTTCGCGTCGGACATCTACCAGATTGCCGAGATGATCAGCAATCAGAGCGATATCAAGGTGATCTCCGTGAAAGATTACATTGTGAATCCGAAGCCGAGCGGCTACAAGAGCTATCACATGCTGGTGAGCGTGCCCGTCTATCTGTCGGATCGCATTGAGGACACGAAAGTGGAGATTCAGATCCGGACGGTAGCGATGGATTTCTGGGCGAGTCTGGAGCATAAGATCCACTATAAGTTCGAGGGCAACGCGCCGGAGCACATCAAGGAAGAGCTGGTGGAGTGCGCGCAGATGGTGTCGGATCTCGACGCCAGAATGCTGGCGCTCAACGAGGAAATCCAGCATATCGAGCAGCAGCGCGAGGCCGAAGGGGCCTGAAGCGGTACCCAAAACGGAACATATTGTATTCTATGAAGTAGATCGTCTTACGGCCTGCCTTTTCGCCGTAGGGCGATTCTTTTTTTATCTGCACAAGCCGTCTACAAGCACTTTCATGACAAAAAATCCCCGCTTTGTGACAAGGTGAAACTTTTCGGCGTGCCGGCTCGTGTTAAGGGCAGATGGAAAGAATGCAAATTTCAAATAACCAGTCATGGTATATCAACCCGAATACAAGGAGTTTAACAACAAACATCAAGAATACGGCAGTAAAGGACAGAGAAGCCATAAACTTTATGTTTGATGAAATGAGACCCGTCGAAGATTTGGTGACGGCCTTAAAGACTCCTATCAATTTAGCGGAAAGCACCAGTATCAGCAGGACATCTAATTCCGTTTCTTTAGCCGCAGGCACACAGATTCGTATTAACGATGGCTATGTACTGACAGTGAAACCGCAGGGAGTAGAAGTATCTCATACAGAGGGTTATAATCCCTATGATCAGAGAGCGTATTTAAAAGCGCAGCAAATGGCTGACTCACTGGCTGCCTTACTTAGAAATGCAGGTGGAACAAGGGACAGAATCGCCAATACGGGAGAAGAGCACCAGTGGGTTACGCAAGGTATCACCGATGTATTAAGTTATTTGGGAATAGATACCAACAAGGATTTTTATGTGAATGGCATGAAATATTCCACAAACAGCAAGGGCTATTTTGAATCCGCAGCAGCTGCGGAAGCGCAGGAGGCGTATGAGCGGCAAAAGGCAGCTAACAGGACGTATGAGTTTGCTGATGAAAAAACCAGAAAACAGATTGCCCATATGAGCGATTACTATTTGTCCACAGCACCGAAAGAGGTAAAAGCGGCATGGCAGGCGGCATTAGAGGAAACGGGAATCAACCCTTTCCCAAACGGATACCACAGCGTATTACAGCAGCTTGCTATGGAGCAGGATTTTATGACGGGTGGAAATGATAATATTTTCGGCAATACACTGGAAAGCAGTATGGACGCGGTAGACCGCATTCTTGATAGAATTGCAAATCCGCCGGGAGAAGTGACAGAAGAAAAAAGCGCCTTTGTGGAACAGGAAAAGGAGTTTTATCAGGCATTGAAAGAAAAGCTGGAGCTTTTATCATAGTTACCAGCATACATAGAATGGAGGACTGAAAAAATGGGAATCAATGGAATATCATCAGGCTATTATGAGACAGGATATATAAATATAAAAAATAAAGTGAATACGGAGCGTGCAAGCTTTGCGGGAAACATGGGCAAGACCGCGGCCGCGCAAAACGCTTCGTTTGCCCTGCACATTTCCAACGAGGCTGGCGAGAAAGCGATTGGTTGCGCAACAGACCGAAATGGCTCTGTGACCGTATATAAGCCGAAAGATTTTGACCCGTCACATCCGGTTTATAGAGTGAAAGCGTGGGACACAGAGGGCAACGTAACGGCGGAGCGCATGGTGGATGTCGCAGAGGTTGATCCGAACAGTGCGGATTATCTGGATATGTTCGCCTATTCCAGCCATTTGGCGGATAGTGGGAAATGCCCTGATGCACAGGGCGCTTTCACAGGCGCAAATGCAAATTACAATGCTGACGGCGGACATTCCTATTTTGACAAAGCAGATTGGTTCGGCATTATCAGGGATATGATGCAGATGCAGTATGATGCCGGAAATCTGGCTGGCTATGCGAAATATAAGCAGTTTTGGGATTCCCTGCCGTCCGGCTCAGCACTGGCCGCTTACGGACTGTCATCTATACAGGGTGCAGACTGCGTGGAAAGTGCGTATGAGGAATACTGCTCGGAAAATTATAAAATCGTGCCGGATAATGAGGCTGGGTGCTTTGACATATACAACAAGCAGGGCGAGAAGATGGGTGTGTTTGACTACGAGGATATCAAGGTCAGGCAGGACGCCGCCACGGGCAAAGCGTTTCTGATCTCCGAGCATGGGACGGCGTGCTATGACGCGGTCGTGCTGGACGGGGAATTGCAAGCCGCCTTGCAGAAGGTGATGGGAAAGGAAGCACTGGAAACGGAACCCCTGAAGGACTTTACCTTACATACGCACGCGGAGACGGGCATTCAATTCCTGGTCAAAGACGGGGAGGAAGGGCGCGGCGGCAAGGTGCTTCTGCAGAGCGCGGCGGACGAGGCAAAGTATGAGGCGCTGGCGCAGACCTATTTGAGCAGATATCCGAATCTCGTGCATGATGAGCAGGCTGCTTATATCTGGGCAGATCTGGAGATCAAGGGTCTGGCGCGGCGGACGAATCAGGGGATTGTGTCGATGGGATATGACGGCATGGCCTATCACGACAATACGGATTTCGGGAACAACTGGCGGATCGCTTTTTCGGCGGATACCTACAGGGCGCTTTACGAGTATCTGGAGAAGCATCGGCTGCGTATGGAGGAAATGGAGCAATTCTCCGTATGGCAGGATATCCTGGACAGTATCGGCAGCAGCCGATGAAATGCTTCAGGAGGCATTGAATCTTTCGGTTGATTTGATAACCACGGCGGGTATTGAAGATGATTTCAGGGGGAAAATAGCCGGTACGGAGATCTTGCTGTATGAATAGTAAAGATAGTATTGTTCTCAAAAAGAAAAAGATTTCTGTCAGCTTGGCTCATTGTCCGCATAAATGAGGAGTGCCCAGACACCTTGCGGTGCCCGGGCTATTATGAAAAAATTTATCTATGTGTGTAATGTTAAACATTACATTTTCTCTCGTTTGCTATGATTCCAGTATAGACATAAATTATGAATAAATTATGAACACGGTGTAAAGTTATCGTAAATCTTTACAATCATCAAACGAAAAGAAAGTCAAATTTGTGCAAAATGGATAAAAATGAGTGCGATGGAGAGGCCGATGATATTGACCAGTATGAAGAATCCCAGATATCTGCCGATTCGTGCGTTTTCGGATTTCATATAGAGGCGCAGGGAGATCAGGCTGGCCAGCGAGGCGATGGGCGTTCCCAGCCCGCCGATGTCCGTGCCGATCAGCAGGGCGCGCCAGTCCTGTGTGAAGCCGGACAGCAGTACCGCGGCGGGGACATTGCTGATGATCTGGCTCGCCAGCATGGATGTGAGGAGCGGGTGGACATTCAGCAGATTCTGCAGAAAAGTCCGCACGGTATCAATCGCGCCGATATTGCCTGCGAACACGAAGAAGCACACGAAAGTGAGAAGCAGGCTGTAGTCGATCTTTTTGAAGAGAGAGCGGTCTGCGAGAAGCAGCGCCGCGCAGATAACCGCCAGCAGAATCAGATAGTGCAGTACGTGGAATACCGACAGCAGGCAGAGCAGAAAGAGAACGCCGTACAGAAAGATGTGCTTTTTGCTCAGGGGCTCTTCGACTTCCGGCAGCGATACGGACAATTCACCTTTCGGGCAGAGCAGAACGCTGAGCGTCAGGAGCGGCAGCGCCAGCAGCGTGTAGATCAGGACGGCGTGGAAGAAGTCGGCCGCCGTGAGGTGGAACGCAGAGTACAGGTACAGATTCTGCGGATTGCCGACGGGCGTGGACATGCTGCCCAGATTGGCGGCCACCGTCTGCATGACGACGACGAAGATCATGTAGCGCTGCTGGCCGGTTAATTCCAGGATCAGGATGGCAAACGGCACGAAAGTGATTAACGCCACGTCGTTCGTCACCAGCATGGAGGAGAAAAAAGGCAGCAGGATCAGCTCCGCGAACAGAGTGCGGCGCTGCATTCTGCCGGTCAGCACCTGGCGGGCGAAGCGGTCAAACAGACCGTGGTGCTGCAGACCTGCGACCACCGCCATCAGGCAGAACAGAAGCGCCAGGACGCGGAAGTCGATATAGTCGAGATAAGCCGCGGACGGCGGCACGAAAAACATGGAGACGGCCATGCAGAGCGCGGCGGCGATCAGCACGGGCTCTTTTTTCAGTATGTTTAATATGGCAGGAAAGCCTTTCGCATTTTTCATTTTTTCACGCTTCTTTCCCATGATCCGGCATTGTGGTCTGTCATGACTGCTATGACCGCCGCGCGCTCGCTTTCTGTCGATCATGCACGACTATTATACGGCAAGTTTCTGCGGGATTCCAGTCTTTTCTTTACAGATCGCGGTGCCTGCGCAGAACGGCTCGCTGCCGGCATAAGAGTGTCTCGGAACATAAAACAGACGGAGCGGCAGCGCCGGCAGGCCTGACGGTTGTCAGAAAGCCAAAAAAGTGTTAAAATGTCGGAGAACTGTTGTTGGATAAACCACACTGTCGAAAACGACAGGGAGAGGGAGATTGCGGGGAGCGGAGGAAAACGAATGGATACTTTTATTGATAAAATCGCGCAGCGCCGGAACGCACAGGAGATGATTCTGGCGAATATGACGGCGGAGGCGGCCAAGATGGAACAGATGCAGAACCAGATGAAAGCTTATGACGAGCTGATGCAGGAAATCCGAAGGGTCAATCTGAAGACGGCGGAAAATCTGGCCAATGTGCAGGGCACGCTGAAAGAGTATATGGAAAAGCTCGAAGCGATACAGGCGGACAACAGCGAGAGCGAGGAGAACAGGGAAGCGCTGGCGCAGCTTCGCGAAAATCTGGATGAGAAGTTCCGACAGTCGGACGATCTTTTGCACAAGGAAAACGTGAAAGTGTACCGCAACGTGCAGGCGGCGGTGACGGAGGAGTTGAATAAGCAGACCGAGGAGCTTAAGAAGAGCCAACGGGAGAATCGCGGCAGCCGTGCGCTCCTGCCGATTTCCATCGTGATTCTGCTTGCTGTTCTGGCGGATATCGCCGTCCAGCTGTTCGGCATCACAATCGTATTCTGAGTAAAGAGGCCGGCTGCCGCAAGGGGAAGAATCGCTGATATCAGCCGGGATGGCCGGCAGAGTGAAATGGCAGGATGGGAGTTTGCACAGACGATGGGAAAACAGATCTGGAAAGCGGGCAATATGCTCTACCCGCTCCCCGCGGTGTTGGTCAGCGTGGCCGACAGGGCGGGCAATACAAATCTTTTTACGGTGGCATGGACGGGAACGGTCTGTTCCGATCCGCCGATGCTCTCCATCTCCGTCAGGCCGGAGCGCTATTCGCATCATATGATCGAGGAGACGGGCGAGTTTGTGGTCAACCTGACCACGGAGGCGTTAGCCTATGCCACTGATTACTGCGGCGTGAAGAGCGGCAGAGACGGGGACAAGTGGAGCGCGGTGCGTCTGACGCCGCTTGCGGCGGCGCGTGTGAGGGCGCCCATGGTGAAAGAGAGTCCTGTCAATATAGAGTGCAGGGTGACACAGAAGCTTGCGCTCGGCTCTCATGATATGTTCCTCGCCGAGGTTCTGGCGGTACACGCGGATGAACAATATCTGGATGAGACGGGGCGTTTCTGCCTGAATGACGCGAAGCCGCTCGTCTATTCCCACGGCAGATATCTCTCCGTCGGCAGGGAGATCGGCAGTTTCGGCTACAGTGTGAAGAAGAAAAAATAGAAGACAGACGAAAAGACAGTAAAAATCTTAGATTACAGCTTCGGCGGTCTAAGATTTTTTTCGCTCTTTTTTTCACCGCCTGACTGGCGCATGAGGCTGCCGCGCACGACGGCATTTTCGCCGTAACGTTTTCGGATCGCATCCAGAGCGGCGTCGAGTTTTTCGCGCTTTTCCCGTGCGGGGACTGCGGGGGCGGGAGTGACTACGGGGGCGGCGTCCGCGGAGGCTTTTCCGGCAGGGCTGTGATTCTGCGGTGAGGCCGGCTGCAGGTCTGCCTGGTAGTCGAACAGCGACATCTGCACCGGTTCTCCCACGGCTGTCAGCTTGGAGGAGCGCAGACCCAGCAGACGTACCGGCGTGCCGTCCCACAGCTCGTCGAAGAGGGCGCAGGCGGTCCGGTAGAGCAGATCGGTCTGGCTGGTCGGGGAGAAGAGGGTAGTCTGATGCGATGCCTTGCGGAATGTGTTGTATTTGATCTCCACGCTCACCATGAGGCAGCACTGGCCCGCGGCGCGAAGTCTGCGGGCGACGGATTCCGCCAGGGACAGGAGGACGAGATGCGCTGTCTCCCTGTCTTCGGCGTCTCTGCTCAGCGTGGTGGAGTTGCCGATTCCCTTGGCGTCCGCCTGCACGGTGGCGACCTCGGCATCGTCGATGCCGTTGGCGTACTCCCACAGAAGCGTGCCGTGACTCTTTAAGTGCGCTTCGAGGACGGAGCGGTCAGCGCGCGCCAGATCACCTATCGTCAGGATTTCCAGCTTGCGCAGCGCCTCCACGCTGGAATGGCCGCACATGAAGAGGGCGGAGACGGGCAGGGGCCACATCTTGTCCTGAATCTCGTAAGAATACAGCGTGTGCACGAGATCGGGTTTGCGAAAATCCGAGGCCATCTTTGCCAGAACTTTCCGGTCGGATATGCCCACGTTGACGGTAAAATGTAATTGCTCCCGCACGCGGTCCTTGATTATGTGTGCGGCGGCCTCAGGGGAGGGATAGAGCATTTGGATTGCAGAGTAATCCATGTAGCATTCGTCCACGCTGACCTGTTCGATGTCGGGACAGATGTCGGCCAGAAGCGTCATCAGTTCACGGCTCCTGCGGCTGTAGAGGCTGTGGTCCGGCGGCTCTATGAACAGGCCGGGACATTTGCGCAGAGCGCTGACGATGGGCTCTCCGGTGGTGATGCCGTAAGCCTTGGCGGGGATTGACTTGGCCAGGACGACGCCGTGGCGCTTGGCCATGTCGCCGCCGACGATGGCAGGGATGGCGCGCAGGTCCACGTCGGAGCCGTTTTGCAGTTTTTCCAGAGCGCTCCAGCTTAAGTAAGCGGAGTTGACGTCTATGTGAAAAATAATTCTGTCCATACACGGATTATACATCACTTTACTTTTTGTGGAAATACTGATAGAATATAAAATGTTACGTTTTTGTTACAAAACGGGATGGTTGTCTGATGATGAAAAAACTGATGAGAAATCATAAAAAACTGAAAATTGCATATATTAAGGTTGCGGCGGCCGCAATCTTTGTGGATATCCTGTTCTTTCCAAGTTTCCAGAAGCTGGAGAGTACCGGCGACAATATTTTTACGGTGTACTTAAACGGAGCGCAGGTGGGAACCGTGGCGGATGCCGGCCAGGCGGAGAATTGTCTGATCGAGGCGCGCAGGAGACTGGCCGGAACGAGCGACGAGCTGGTGCTGGCGGACAGCGACCTGACTTATGAGGGCAGAGAGGTGCTCTGGGGTGCGGTGGACGATAATGCCGCGATTACGGCAGGGATGGCTTCGGTGCTCAGGGACAGCGTCAAGGAGACTTTGAACCGTTCCTACACGGTGAAGATCAATGAGTATACCGTCAGCCTGTCCAGCGCAGAGGAAGTTTTGGCGCTGCTGCAGGCATCCATCAATAAATATGACAGCAGGCACGAATACTATGTGGATCTGGTGCTGGACGGGGAGCGGGAACTGAATGTGCTGACCACGCAGATTCACTCTGCGGCGGAGCAGCAGGAGGAGGAAGAGGAAGCGACGGAGGTGATGACCAGCGCGGGAATCGACGCGGCGCTGGACGAGATGTTTGCCGATGTGGAGCCTGCCGTGGAGAAAGATTTCTCCGACTATGAGCTGGGCTTAAAGTCCCTGGAATTCGGGGACACGGTGGAAGTGGTGGAGTCTTATCTGGCGGATGACGAGATCACTCCACTGCAGGAGGCCATCGAGGAAGTGACGAAAGAGAAAGAAAAAGAGCAGATCTACGAGGTGGTATCTGGGGATACCCTCTCTCAGATTGCGGAGAAAAACGAGATTCCGCTGGCGGATCTGATCGCCATGAACGAGACGATTGAGAACGAAAACTCCATGATCCGCGTGGGGGACGAGCTGATCGTCACCGTGCCGGAGCCGGAGCTGTCGGTGGAGCGCACGGAAGAAGTATACTATGAGGAAGATTATGAGGCGGATGTGGTCTACGTGGACAATGACGACTGGTACACGACCCAGACGCAGACGCTGCAGGAGCCGTCTGCCGGTCACCGCAAGGTGGTGGCCAATGTCTCCTATCGCAACAACGAAGAAGTAGTCCGGGATATCCTGAAAGAGGAGATCACCTACGAGGCGGTGGCAAAAGTCGTGGAGCGCGGCACGAAGATTCCGCCTACCTATATCAAGCCGATTTCGGGCGGACGGCAGTCCTCCGGCTTCGGCAGGCGCAAGGCGCCCACCAGGGGCGCGAGCACCTACCACAAGGGTATCGACTGGGCGACGCCTGTCGGCACGGCTGTCATGGCTTCCTCCGCGGGAACGGTCGCGAAAGCCGGCTGGGGCAGCGGCTACGGCTATGTGGTCTATATCAACCATGCGGACGGCAGACAGACCAGGTACGGGCATCTGAGCAAAGTGCTCGTGTCGCCGGGCCAGACCGTCAGCCAGGGGCAGAAGATCGCGCTCAGCGGCAACACAGGCGTGAGCACGGGGCCGCACGTGCATTTTGAGATCCTGATCAACGGCGTGCAGGTGAACCCGCTTAACTACCTGAATTAAGATTCCCATTTACAAATATGTAAAATATGGTATACTGTTAGATAATTGTTTATGGTTTTGCCAATATCTGAATTTGATTCGTTTATCATATAGGGGATTATTATGGAACAATACGCGATTAAAGGTGGAAATCCGTTAGTCGGCGAGGTGGAGATCGGCGGCGCCAAGAATGCGGCGCTGGCGATTCTTGCGGCCGCGATCATGACGGACGACACCGTTGTGATAGAAAATATACCGGACGTGAGGGACACGAATGTGCTGATGCAGGCGATGGAGAGCATCGGTGTCATCGTAAACAGGCCGGACAGACATACGGTGAAGATCAACGCGTCACAGATTCATGACGTGGTGATCGAGGACGATTATATCAAGAAAATCAGAGCGTCGTATTACCTGTTGGGGGCGCTCCTTGGCAAATACAAAAAGGCGGAGGTTGCGCTGCCCGGCGGCTGCAACATAGGGCTTCGCCCGATCGACCAGCACATCAAGGGCTTCCGGGCGCTCGGCGCGGATGTCAGGATTGAACACGGCCTGATCATCACCGAGGCGGAACGTCTTAGGGGCAATCATATCTATATGGACGTGGTCACGGTGGGCGCAACGATGAATGTGATGATGGCCGCCGTGATGGCGGAGGGGCAGACCGTGATCGAGAATGCGGCGAAAGAGCCCCATGTCGTGGATCTGGCAAACTTCCTCAACAGCATGGGTGCGAATATCAAGGGCGCCGGCACGGACGTGATCAGGATCAGAGGCGTGCAGAAACTGCACGGGACGGAGTATGTCATCATCCCCGATCAGATTGAGGCGGGTACGTTTATGTTCGCCGCGGCGGTGACCAAAGGCGACGTGACCGTGAAAAATGTTATTCCGAAGCATCTGGAATCCATCAGCGCGAAGCTTCTGGAGATCGGCTGTGAGGTGGAGGAGTCGGATGACGCCGTCCGCGTGGTGGCCTCCAAACCGCTTGGGCACACTCATGTCAAAACCCTGCCTTATCCGGGATTCCCCACGGACATGCAGCCGCAGATCACGGTTGCGCTGGGATTGTCCGCCGGGACGAGTATTGTGACGGAGAGCATCTTCGAGAACCGATTCAAATATGTGGATGAGCTGACCCGTATGGGTGCGAATATCAAGGTGGAGGGCAACACGGCGATCATCGACGGCGTGCGGCAGTACACCGGGGCGAGCATTACAGCTCCCGATCTGCGGGCGGGCGCGGCGTTAGTCATCGCGGGGCTTGCGGCGGAGGGGATCACCACTGTGGACGATATCAAGTATATTGAACGCGGGTATGAAGACTTTCATTTGAAGCTGCAGGGGCTCGGCGCACAGATCGATGTCATCACCGCGGAGAGAGATCTTCAGAAATTCAGACTGAAAGTTGGCTGATGGCCGAAAAAACCTGTTGACACAGGCGGCATGCCGGTGTATCTTATAGTACAGATAAGACAATTCTATATTGTGTGTTTTCTCTTATTCAGAGTGGTGGAGATACATAGGATCTGTGAAGCCACGGCAACCCCTGATGAGGAAGGTGCCAACCTGAGCGAAAACCTGCCGCAAGGCAGCTCGAACAATAAGAGGATTTGATATTGGCTGTCAGGTCCGCTTATTCCGATAAGCGGGCTTTTTTCATGCAAATATACATAAAGGAGAATCAAGATGGAAAAGAGATTATTTACCTCAGAATCGGTGACCGAAGGTCATCCCGACAAAGTCTGCGACGCGATTTCCGACGCGATCCTGGACGCGTGCATGGAGAAGGACCCGATGAGCCGTGTGGCGTGTGAGACGGCGGTCTGCACAGGCTTTGTGCTTGTGACGGGCGAGATCACCACGAACGCGTATGTGGATATCCAGAAAGTCGTGCGCGACACTGTGAAGGAGATCGGCTACACCAAGTCCGAGTACGGCTTCGACGGCAATACCTGCGCGGTGTTCGTCGCAATCGACGAGCAGTCGGCGGATATCGCGATGGGCGTTGACAAGGCGCTGGAGGCGAAGGAGAACAGGATGTCCGACGCGGAGATCGAGGCGATCGGCGCGGGCGACCAGGGTATGATGTTCGGCTATGCCACCAACGAGACGCCCGAGTACATGCCTTATCCGATCTCTCTGGCACACAAGCTGGCGCTGCAGCTCACCAAAGTGCGCAAGGACGGCACGCTGAAATATCTCCGTCCCGACGGCAAGAGCCAGGTGTCCGTGGAGTATGATGAGAACGGCAAGCCGGTAAGGCTGGAGGCTGTAGTGCTCTCCACGCAGCACGATCCTGATGTGACGCAGGAACAGATCCATGCGGATATCAAGAAGTATGTGTTTGATCCGGTGCTTCCGAAGGAACTGATCGATGATGACACGAAATTCTTCATCAATCCCACGGGACGTTTCGTCATCGGCGGACCGCACGGAGACGCGGGCCTGACAGGGCGCAAGATTATCGTGGACACCTACGGCGGCTATGCGCGTCACGGCGGCGGCGCGTTCTCCGGCAAGGACTGCACCAAGGTGGACCGCTCCGCGGCGTACGCGGCGCGCTATGTGGCGAAGAATATCGTGGCGGCGGGACTTGCGGACAAGTGCGAGATCCAGCTTTCCTACGCGATCGGCGTGGCGCAGCCCACTTCCGTGATGGTGGACACCTTCGGAACCGGCAAGGTATCCGACGAGAAGCTGGATGAGATCATCCGCGACAACTTCGATCTTCGCCCGGCGGGCATCATCAAGATGCTTGACCTGCGCAGGCCGATCTACAAGCAGACGGCAGCGTACGGGCATTTCGGCCGCGACGACCTGGATCTTCCCTGGGAGAAGACCGACAAGGCGGAGACGTTAAAGAAGTATCTGTAGACGGTGCGGGAGACAAAAATATCGAGCAATGCAGGGGAGACGGCTGGGCGCCGTCTTCCTTTTTATTTACGCGAGCAATGAGCCAAGCTGACAGGCTTGCCTGTCAATTTGGCGAATGCCGCGATAACGAGTGAAATCCGCAAAGCGTGTTTCAACTCGTTGCATCAAAAGTCCTCCGGGCAGGATCGCACTGCGGCGATATATTGCACAAAAAGTCCTCCGGGCAGGGAGGAATGAATGAACGGCGCGGTTAGCGGCAACATTATACGGTGAAACAATAGGATGACAGATCTGTATGCAGCGGTAAGCGAGGGAAAGCGAAGAGATGAAAAAACAAAGTGTATATGGGTATATGCGGGTATCTACGAGAGAACAGAATGAAGAGAGGCAGAGAATAGCGCTGAGAGAGGCCGGCGTCCCGGAGGAGCATATCTATATGGATAAAATGTCCGGCAGCAGTTTTGAGCGGCCCCAGTACAAGAAACTCCTGCGCAGGCTGGACGAACGGTCGGTTCTCTATATCAAGTCCATCGACAGACTGGGAAGAAATTATATCGATCTGAATGAACAGTGGCGCATTATCACGAAGGAGAAAAGAGCGGATATCGTGGTGATCGATATGCCGGTGCTGGATACAAGGCGGGAAAAGAACCTGATGGGGACTTTTATCAGCGATATTGTTTTGACCTTGTTGAGTTATATTGCCGAGAACGAGAGGGTCAATATCAGGCAGCGCCAGGCCGAGGGAATAGCCGCCGCCAAGGCGCGGGGCGTGCGCTTCGGGAGGCCGCCTGTTCCGATGCCGGACAATTTCCAGGAACAACATCTGGCGTGGCGGGAGGGCAGGATTTCCATCGGGGAAGCGGCGGAGGCCTGTCATATGCGGCCTAAGACATTTTACGGGAAAGCGGTAAGGCGGGAAAAAGCATGTCTCGAAAGGTATACTTTTTAAGCCGCAGGATTTTTTTGTGATGATCTATAAACTTTTTATACATATCGGCCGAAAAATTAAATAAGATTAGGATTTTCTGCTTTTGTGCATGAGTAATATGCGCAAAGATTAAAAAGTATAATTTTGCATCCAGTAAGAAAAGAGAACACTGAAAATGGCAATGTCGATCACACATAATTTAATGGCAGTCAACGCCGGTAGAATGTTCAAAACGACGAACAAGTCGAAAGCGAAAAGCACGGAGAAACTGTCTTCGGGATATAGAATCAATCGGGCGGCGGATGACGCGGCAGGGCTTGCGATATCGGAGAAAATGCGCAGGCAGATCAGGGGACTGCATCAGGGCGCCGAGAATATCCAGGACGGCGTCGGTTATGTACAGGTGGCTGACGGCGCGTTAAATGAAGCACAGGATATCATGCAGCGCATCAACGAGTTGTCAGTCAAAGCTGCCAATGGAACCAACAGTGATGAGGACAGGGCTTATATTGACCAGGAAGTGCAGGCGTTGAAAGCAGAACTGACCCGCATTTTTGGAACGACCAGCTTTAATGAGCGCCTGATCTGGGAACCGACGGACGCGGGGACATTGGACGGCATTGATCCGAACCGGGAACTGGTCGGATGGACTACGGCGCAGGCGGTTTGGTTTAACAGTACGTCAGGATCCATGGATATCACCAATGACAACTGCGGTATCGTACCATACGGTTCTTATTTTACGATGCATGCCGATAAGGACAAAGGCGTATGGGTGACGTGGACAGGGCATGATGGGAATGATTACGCCACACAAGCCGTTAGCTGGGAGAAGCTGAAAGAAGATAATTACACTTTTGAGATGAGTGATTATTTCGGCGATAAAGCGGGTAATAAGCTGTATGACGCGAAGGGAGATCCTGTGTTCAGGCATCAGATCTCTTTTGGGGTACATGCGAAGGCGACAGTGGACGATATTATCACGTGCATCAATGACAGGACGATCTCTTCCAGTCCTTCTGTCAGCATGACCGGGAAATATGAGGATGCTACAGGGCGGGAACTGGCTGATGGAGATGTGAAGATTTATTCCAGCAGTCTGTATTATCGTGCGGCATATGCTTCTAACCATAATACGGGATCGGGTGACAGTTCTTCGAGTCAGAATATTCACGATTTTGACGCTGGGGACGACGCTTTTTTGGAGCCGAGGGATGCCGCAGGGAATCCGGTACAGAACCCGTCTGTAGGTCACGGCAATCTGACTTCCAAACCGGGCGCAACGACCGTGGATGACGCAAGAAAAAGTACGGAGGGCTGGGAGTTCAGCTTTTATATGGATGGGGTAGGGAAGGTGACGGCGCGGTCGTCTTCCGTAAAGTATTGGGCAACGTCGACAGATTTTAATTGGGATGACGAGAACGAATACTGGAGATGGGAAGGAAGATGGGAAGGAACCGGCGCAAATCAGCACTGGAATCCACAGTATAGGAAGGCAATTATAGAGAGAAGCGTCAGTACCTATGGGGCAGGGACGCTTGGCGATGTGATGGAGACGCTGACCGGGCGCAAAGGAAGCGGCACGCCGGGCCTGCTCACTTCTGCGAACGGCGGGGATGCGGACGGCGGAGGAACGATCGAAATACGTTTCCGCATATCCTCCGGCGCTAATGATTATGCATATGGTAAAAGCGGATCTGACAGCGAGATAGGGGAGATCGTCTTTCGTATCAGTGTCTTGAGCAGTGATACGGAAGGGACGGTACTGAAAAAAATTCAGGATGCTTTCAATGACAATACGATCCTTGATTTCCATTCGGCAAGCGGAACAAGCGACTCCTGGTGGATCGGCACGCCCAGTGCGCGTGACCACAAAATCAACGTCGATCCCATCTACCGGGATGAGGTATCGGAAGATGACGTAGACGACGGCCCTGTCGCGCTGCCTAAGAATGTTCCTACCTGCAGCTTTTTCGTGCAGGCGGGTCCGGAAGCGGGAATGCACATAGATATTGAGTACCAGGCGCTTAGCCTTGATGCGCTGGGATTGAGACATACCAATACGCTGTCCGTGAAGAATGCGAGAAGAGCGATCAGTACAGTGAAGCTGGGACTGGAAGCGCTCAGCCATCAGAGATCTACTTTTGGTGCTTATCAGAACCGCCTGGAGCATGCATATAATATCAATCTCAATTCCGAAGAAAATACGCAGTATGCGGAATCTGAGATCCGCGACACCGATATCGCCAGGATGATGGTAAATTACGCTAACCAGAGTATTTTGGAACAGGCAGGAGTGAGTATGCTGACGCAGGCAAATCAGCAGCCCAATTTTATCTTGCAATTACTGCAGTAGATCCGTATTATAATATTGGGCAGAGATTGTGCCGTAAAGGGTAACTGTAAATGCAACAGGAGAGGGGACGTAATGGATAAGCTGGAAAAAGCAATGGCAAGAATGGTTGACGCCTACAACAGGCAGGGTGTCTGCAAAGTATGCGGAGGGAGACTGAAGTTTCAGGGCTGTGGCGAGTATGTGTGCGAAGGCTGCGGCGATATTACGTATGACGATTACGGTAAGGTGCGGAGTTATGTAGAGACACATATGAACGCGTCGGTAGACGATACGGCAGAAGCTACGGGCGTCAGTCGGGAATCTATCAGGATGATGATACGTGAGCGCAAGATCAGAATGGGCGGTCTGTAACAGGAACAGCCCTGTTAAAAAATGAGAGAGCGCGGGATGTGAGAACGTCCCGCGCTCTCTTGCGCAAAGGAGGGGAAATTATTATAATATAATCTATACGGGGGAAATACAATGGCTTTTGTACATTTGCACGTCCACACAGAGTACAGCCTGCTGGACGGTTCCAACAAAATCAAAGAATATGTGAAACGCGTGAAAGAGCTGGGCATGGACAGCGCGGCGATCACCGATCACGGCGTGATGTACGGCGTCATCGATTTCTACAAGGAGGCGACCGCCGCCGGCATCAACCCGATTATCGGCTGCGAGGTCTATGTGGCGCCCAGGTCGCGTTTTGACAGAGAATTGACAGGCGGGGAGGACAGATACTATCATCTGGTGCTTCTGGCGGAGAACAATACGGGCTATGCCAATCTTGTGAAGATTGTCAGCCGAGGTTTTACGGAAGGCTACTATTACCGTCCGCGCGTGGACATGGAAATTCTGCGGGAGTTCCATGAGGGGATTATCGCGCTCAGCGCCTGTCTCGCGGGGGAGGTGCAGCGCTATATCCAGAAAGGGCTGATCGACGAGGCAAAGAAAGTCGCGCGGAAGTACGAGGACTGTTTCGGAAAGGGGAATTTTTTTCTGGAGCTGCAGGATCACGGGATCCCGGAGCAGCGGACGGTCAACGCGGCGCTTCTCTCTATGAGTCAGGAACTGGATATCCCTCTCGTGGCGACCAACGACGTGCACTACACCTATGCGGAGGACGCACAGCCCCACGATATCCTGCTCTGTCTGCAGACCGGCAAGAAGCTGGCGGATGAGGACCGTATGCGCTACGAGGGCGGGCAGTACTATGTGAAGAGCGAGGAGGAGATGCGAGGGCTTTTTCCCTATGCGGCCGAGGTGCTGGAGAACACGCAGCGCATCGCCGACAGGTGCCATGTGGAGATCGAGTTCGGCAAGTACAAAGTGCCGCACTATGAAGTCCCCGAGGGGTATGATTCCTGGACATACCTGAATAAACTCTGTCAGGACGGCATGGCCGAGCGCTATCCCGACGACGACGGCACGCTGCAGAAGCGTCTCGCCTATGAACTCGGTATCATACACGAGATGGGTTTCGTGGACTACTTCCTGATCGTCTGGGACTATATCAACTACTGCCGGGAGAACGGGATCGCCGTGGGGCCGGGGCGCGGCTCGGCGGCGGGCAGCATTGTCTCCTACTGCCTGAAGATCACGAACATTGATCCGATCAAATACAATCTGCTCTTTGAGCGGTTCTTAAATCCTGAGCGTGTGTCCATGCCGGATATCGATGTGGACTTCTGCTTCGAGCGCCGGCAGGAGGTCATTGATCACGTCAACCGCAAGTACGGCAGCGACAGGGTGGTGCAGATCGTGACGTTCGGCACGATGGCGGCCAAGGGTGTGATCCGCGATGTGGGGCGCGTGATGGATCTGCCCTACGCCTATGTGGACACGATTGCCAAGATGATACCGAACGAGCTGAACATCACCATCGACAGAGCGCTGGAGCTCAACCCGGAGCTTCGCAGGATGTACGCCGAGGACGAGCAGATGCGCACGCTGATCGATATGTGCAAGCGTCTGGAGGGATTGCCGAGGCATACCTCCACTCACGCGGCCGGCGTTGTGATCTGTCCCGATGCGGCGGAAAATTTCGTGCCGCTCTCACGCGGTGTGGACAATGCGGTGACCACGCAGTTCACGATGACGACAATCGAGGAGCTGGGACTTTTGAAGATGGACTTCCTCGGACTGCGGACACTCACCGTGATCCAGAAAGCGGTGCAGCTCGCACAGAAAAGCAGCGGCACGGATATCGATATCGATGCCATAGATTACAATGATCCTGCCGTGCTTGCCTCTCTCGGGACGGGCAGGACGGACGGCGTGTTCCAGCTGGAGAGCGGCGGCATGAAGAACTTCATGAAAGAGCTGAAACCGCAGAGTCTGGAGGATGTCATTGCCGGTATCTCGCTGTACCGTCCGGGGCCGATGGATTTTATCCCTAAATATATCAAGGGCAAAAACGATCCCGCCGCCGTCACTTACGACTGTCCGCAGCTGGAGCCGATTCTGGCGCCGACTTACGGCTGCATCGTCTATCAGGAACAGGTCATGCAGATCGTTCGCGATCTGGGCGGCTACACGATGGGACGAAGCGACCTGGTGCGCCGCGCCATGAGCAAGAAGAAGCAGTATGTGATGGAGCAGGAGCGCAGGAATTTCATCTACGGCAATCCGGACGAGGGCGTGCCGGGCTGCGTGGCGCAGGGTATCAGCGCGGAAGTGGCGAATCATATCTATGATACGATGATGGATTTCGCCAAGTACGCTTTCAACAAATCCCATGCGGCCTGCTACGCGGTGGTCGCCTACCAGACCGCCTGGCTGAAATACTATTATCCCGTGGAATTCATGGCGGCGCTGCTCACCTCGGTCATCGACAGTCCGGCCAAGGTGTCGGAGTATATCATGACCTGCCGGAGCATGGGGATCGAGATCCTGCCGCCCGATATCAACGTGGGTGAGAGCGGCTTCTCCGTCTCGGGCAGGCGCAGGCAGATCCGCTATGCGCTGACGGCCATCAAGAGTGTGGGCAGGCCGGCCATAGAGGCTGTGGTGGAAGAGCGGAATGCGCGCGGCCCGTTTACGAACCTGCAGGATTTTCTCTCCCGTGTGGCGGACAAGGATGTGAACAAGCGCGCGGTCGAGCATTTTATCAAGGCGGGGGCGCTGGACAGCCTGGGCGGCACGCGCAAGCAGTACATGAGCGCGTACATCCAGATCATGGACAGCATCCAGCAGAATAAAAAGAATAATATGGCGGGACAGCTGTCCCTGTTCGATATCGTTCCCGAGGACCAGAAAGAGAGTTTCGATGTCAAACTGCCCGATGTGGGCGAGTATTCCAGGGAGATGAAGCTGGCCTTTGAGAAAGAGGTGCTGGGCATCTATATCAGCGGGCATCCGCTGGAGGAGTACCGGGAGCTGTGGCAGAAGAACATCACCGCTACGACGGCGGATTTTATGCTGGATGACGAGAGCGGCGAGATCGTGGCTGCAGACGGCAGCACCGTCACGATCGGCGGCATCGTCACGGACAAGAAGATCAAGTACACCAAGAACGAGAAAGTCATGGCCTTTCTGCAGGTTGAGGATCTGCTCGGAACGGTGGAGGTGATCGTCTTTCCCTCCCAGTACGAGCGCTGCGGCAGCAGGATTGCGGAGGACAGCAAGGTCTTTGTCAGAGGGCGCGTCAGCGCGGAGGAGGAGAAAGACGGCAAGCTGATCTGTGAGCAGATCACGTTCTTCGAGGATATGCCGCGCAAGCTGTGGATCAAGTTCTCCACGATGGCGGACTATGAGGCGCACAGGGAGGAGCTGATGGATGTCCTGCGGGAATCCGAGGGCAAGGATAACGTGGTCATCTATGTGGCGAATCCGCGCTCCAAATGCCCGTTGCCGACCGGCTGGCAGGTCAATGCCGGATCGGAACTGCTCGGCCGCCTCGACCGGCTCTACGGGGCGGAGAATATCAGGGTAGTCTGACGGGCGGGCGTTTCAATATTTCTGCAAAAAATGTTGAAATGCGTATTTGTTTAGAGTAGAATACAGATTAGAAATGCAGCGCATGATGTGATGGAGGCAGTTATGGCGAAACAGATCAAGACAATAGGCGTTCTGACGAGCGGCGGCGATGCGCCGGGCATGAATGCGGCGATCCGCGCGGTCGTCAGGAAAGCGCTGGCCAACGGGGTCAGTGTCAAGGGTATCAAGAAAGGCTACAGAGGACTCTTGAATGAAGAGATCATAGATATGCAGAGATGGACGGTGTCCGACACGATCCAGCAGGGCGGTACGATTCTGGGTACGGCGCGCTGCTCGGAGTTCCGCACGGAGGAGGGCCAGAAGAAAGGCGCGGAGATTTGCCGCAAGCACGGGATCGACGGCCTGATTGTGATCGGCGGCGACGGTTCCTACCGCGGCGCGCAGGCGCTGGCAAGGCTCGGCATCAATACGGTGGGCATTCCGGGGACGATTGACCTGGATATCGCGTGCACGGAGTACACGATCGGTTTTGACACGGCGATCAATACGGCGATGCAGGCGATTGACAAGATCAGAGATACTTCCTCTTCGCATGAGCGATGCAGTATCATAGAGGTCATGGGGCGCAACGCCGGTTATATCGCGCTCTGGTGCGGTATCGCCAACGGTGCGGAGGATATCCTGCTCCCTGAGAAATATGACTACAACGAGCAGGAGATCATCAACAATATCATTGCCAACAGGAAGCGGGGTAAGACGCATCACATCATCATCAACGCGGAGGGCATCGGTCATTCCACTTCGATGGCGAGGCGTGTGGAGGCGGCCACCGGCATTGAGACGAGGGCGACGATTCTCGGCTACATGCAGCGCGGCGGTTCGCCGACCTGTAAGGACCGCTACTATGCTTCCATCATGGGCGCGTATGCGGCGGATATCCTCTGCGAGGGCAAGAGCAACAGAGTGGTCGGCTACCAGCACGGCGAGTTCCTTGATTTTGATATCGAGGAGGCGCTGAACATGCAGAAGAGTATTTCCGATTATCAGTATGAAGTGGCGAAGATTCTCGCGCTTTGACGGAAAAAGAAAATGACGGTCCCCGCAGGCGTACAGTCTGCGGGGTATTTTCGTACTGTCGGAATCAGGGCGCACCCCGCCTGTCATGGCGCGGGACAATTCTGACCGGGCCGAAAGACGGCGGCGGAGGAGGAACAGGTTTGATTACGAGCAGCGGCAACGCCTGCGTGAAAGAGGTCATGCAGCTGAACCAAAAAGCGAGAGCGCGAAGCGAGAGAGGTCTTTTCGTGGCGGAGGGCGTCAGGATGTTTGAGGAGGTCCCCGCGGACAGGATCGAGCGGGTCTATCTCGCGAAGCGGGCGGAACGGGAACTGTATGAGGCATATGGCGCGAGACTTGCGGGGCTTTCCGTGGAGACGGTGGCCGACGACGTGTTTGACAGAATGTGCGACACGAAGACACCGCAGGGGATTCTGTGTCTCGTCAGGCAGTTTGCCTACAGCGCGGAAGATCTGTCCGGGGCGGCCAAGAGCGGCGGCGCGCCGTTGTTTTTACTGTTGGAAAATCTGCAGGATCCGGGCAATCTCGGGACGATCTTCCGCACCGGGGAGGCGGCGGGGGTGAGCGGTATCCTCATGAGCAGGGAGTGCGTGGACGTCTATAATCCGAAAGTGATCCGGGCGACGATGGGCTCTGTGTGCCGCGTTCCTTTTCTCTACACGGACGACCTGTGCGGGGCAATCCGCGCGCTGCGGGAGGGCGGCGTGAGTGTGTATGCGGCGCATCTGGACGGAACGGCATACTATGACGCGTTCGATTACCGCGCAGGATGCGCGTTTCTGATCGGCAATGAGGGAAACGGCCTGCGCGGGGAGACGGCGGCCTGCGCGGACAGTCTGATGAAAATCCCCATGGCGGGCAGAGTGGAGTCCCTCAACGCGGCAGTGGCCGCGTCGCTGCTGATGTACGAGGCGGCGAGACAGCGCCGGAATGGACGAGCGTAAGACCGGCACATGGATATAAAATAAAGTAAAATGGCAGAAAAGGAGAAAAAACAATGGCAGAGATAGGATTTATCGGACTGGGTAACATGGCGAAAGCGATGATCGGCGGAATGCTGGAGAATCAGATCGTGCAGCCGGGGCAGATTATCGGCAGTGCGAAGACGAGGGAGACCTGCGATCTCATGGCGGCGCGGTACGGCATCGGCATCCGCTCATCCAACGCGGAGGTCGCGGCGGAGGCCAGGACGCTTATACTGGCTGTAAAGCCGCAGTTCCTGGCGGAGGTGATCGATCAGATCAAGGGCGCGGTGCGGGAGGAACAGCTGATCATCAGCATTGCGGCGGGCAAGACGCTCGGCTGGCTTGCGGAGACCTTTGGCAGAGAACTCAAATTTGTGCGCTGTATGCCGAATACGCCCGCGATGGTGGGCGAGGGCTGCACGGGTGTCTGTGTAAACGGACGGGTGACGAAAGAGGAGGCGGATTACTGCCTCAGGCTGATGGAGAGCTTCGGCAAGGCCAGTCTGATAGAGGACAGGCTGGTCAACGCGGTGGGCGTGGTCAGCGGGTCTTCGCCGGCTTATGTGTTCATGTTCATGGAGGCGATGGCGGACGGCGCGGTGATGGCCGGTATGCCCAGAAAACAGGCCTATGAGTTCGCGGCGCAGGCGGTGCTTGGCAGCGCAAAGCTGATGCTGGAGACGGGGATGCATCCGGGAGAGCTGAAAGACATGGTCTGCTCGCCGGGCGGCACCACCATCGAGGGAGTGAAAGTATTGGAGGAGCGGGGCTTTAGGGGCGCGGTCATGGATGCCATGGCGGCCTGCATGGCAAAATACGAGCGGCTTTGAGGCATTGGGCGGAACATACAGGCGGGCCTGACGCCTGTCTGATCCGGCGCTTTGTAAAACGATGCTGACAGAAACTTGACAAAGAACAGGCGTTTTGTTAAAATTATCCATACTTAAGATTTAACAATTTTGTAACAATTTTGTATAATAATGTTATAATTTGCGAAATCATGGAGGATAGTGTCTATGCTGAGAGGCAGGAAGATAACTGCCCTGTTGGCAATCCTGATTCTTTGTCTGGCGCTTTCGGGCTTTGCCTGTCTGGACGCCGAAGCGTCGGCGCGGAAAGAATATTTCGATTCACTCAACGTCGGGATAGCGCAGATCATCGATCCGTCGGCCGGTTCCACTGCGGAGAAAGCCATCGAGGAACTGACGCGCATGGCAGACAGCGACAGTGCGGAGAGTGAGGAAGAATCCGACCTGGTGATGGTGAACGTGCAGGTCGCGATGAATGTCAGGGAGGAACCCAGCGAGGATTCCGCCAAGGTCGGGGTGCTGTACAAGGACTGCGGGGGCAGGATACTGGAGCGTCGGGACGGCTGGACGAGGCTTAAGAGCGGCGATCTGGTCGGCTGGGCCAGCGACGAATATCTTCTCTTCGGCGAGGAGGCCGAAGCGATGGCGGACGATGTGGGCAATCTGATCGTCACGATTGAGACGGACATTCTGCGCGTGCGCGACGAGCCGGACGAAGACGCGGAAGTGGTCGGTCTGCTGACTGCGGACGACGAGCTGGAAATTATCGATTTTGTCAACGACGACTGGATCAGTGTGGAATATCAGGACGAGACGAGATACGTGCCGGCTGAGTTTGTGGATGTGGATTTTCATATCGACGCGGGCGAGACTCTCGTCGCGATTAAGAAGCGTGAAGAGGCCGAGCGCCAGGCGAAGCTGACTGCCAATCAGGGCGCTGTCGTTGTCGGCGGCGACGATCTGCGTCTTCTGGCGTCACTGATTCACTGTGAGGCCGGCAGCGAGACATACAACGGCAAGCTGGCAGTGGGCGCGGTAGTGATGAACCGCGTCAGAAGCGGCGCGTATCCGGACACGATATCGGGCGTGATCTTTGCCTCCGGTCAGTTTACGCCGGCCTTAAACGGCAAGGTGGCGCGGGTCTATATGAGCGGCCAGATTTCCGACGGCTGCTATGAGGCGGCGCAGGCGGCGATCAACGGCGAGACGAATGTGGGCGGCGCGACGCACTTTAGGAGAGCCGGAAACCATGACGGCATCCAGATCGACAATCAGGTGTTCTGGTAATAATTTCACTTGTCAGCGGCTGGCCGGCATAGTAAAATAGTAGTTGGGATTTGACGGACAGACTGAGAAGAGAAGGAGTGGGAGTCGATGGCTGGTTTAAACATGACTGTATTCTGGTTGGTCGTGCTCGTAGTGCTGGTCGTGATCGAGCTGCTCACGATGGGGCTGACGACCGTCTGGTTTGCGGGCGGAGCGCTCATCGCCACGGTGGCATCACTTTTCCGCGCGCCCTTTACTCTGCAGGTGGTACTTTTTCTTCTGGTTTCCGCCCTGCTCCTCTTCTTTACCAGGCCTCTGGCTGTCCGGTACTTTAACAAGGACAGAGTCCGCACGAATGCGGAGAGCCTTGTGGGGCGGCAGGCGATTGTGATCAGCGAGATTGACAACCTCCAGGGGATCGGTCAGGTCAATGTGGGCGGCATGGAGTGGTCGGCGAGGACCCGGACGGACGGTGAAAAACTCCCGGTCGGCACAGTCGCCACGGTACTTGCGATCAACGGTGTGAAACTGATCGTAGAAGAGAGAAAAGAGGGATAAATATGGGTGGACTTTTGGCACTGGTTATTGTTTTAATTTTGATTGTGGTAGTTCTGTTATCCTGCATCAAGATCGTTCCGCAGGCGCATGCCTACGTTGTGGAGCGTCTGGGCGCCTATCAGCAGACATGGTCGGTGGGGCTTCACGTGAAAGTGCCTTTTATCGACAAGGTGGCCAAGCGGGTGATCCTGAAAGAGCAGGTGGTGGATTTCGCGCCGCAGCCGGTTATCACGAAAGATAACGTTACGATGAGAATAGACACGGTGGTGTTCTTCCAGATCACCGATCCGAAACTTTTCGCCTACGGCGTGGAGAACCCGATCATGGCGATTGAGAACCTGACGGCCACCACGCTGCGCAACATCATCGGCGAGATGGAACTGGATCAGACGCTGACTTCCAGGGAAGTCATCAACACGAAGATGAGAGCGTCCCTGGATATTGCGACGGATCCTTGGGGTATCAAGGTCAATCGTGTAGAACTGAAAAATATTATACCGCCGGCAGCCATTCAGGACGCCATGGAGAAGCAGATGAAAGCGGAGCGTGAGCGCCGTGAAGCAATCCTGCGAGCGGAGGGTGAGAAAAAGTCTACCGTGCTGGTTGCGGAAGGTAACAAGGAATCCGCGATTCTGGAGGCCGAGGCGGAGAAGCAGTCGGCAATCCTGCGCGCCGAGGCGCAGAAAGAGAAGATGATCCGCGAGGCGGAAGGTGAGGCCGAGGCGATCCTGAAAGTACAGAAAGCTACCGCGGACGGTATCCGCATGATCCGCGAGGCCGGCGCAGACGAGGCCGTGCTGAAAATCAAGAGCCTCGAGGCATTTGAGAAAGCGGCGGACGGTCAGGCGACCAAGATCATCATTCCTTCCGAGATACAGGGGCTGGCGGGACTGGCGACCTCTGTGAAAGAAGTATGGAAATAGACGATT
Organism: uncultured Lachnospiraceae bacterium; assembly: GCA_947588995.1. GTDB lineage: Bacteria > Bacillota > Clostridia > Lachnospirales > Lachnospiraceae > UBA3282. The sequence continues at coordinate 6,714 of CANPZI010000026.1, read as the reverse complement.
CCGAGTGCTGAGGGCGGTTCCGGGGAACCGCCCTCTTATGCGTATCATGGCAAAGCGCACGGAGACAATAGGCGACGCGAAGGAGACACACTATGAATTTGACGGGACGGCATTTTTTGAAGCTGCTGGATTTCACGCCGGAGGAGATTACCTACATGCTGGACGTGGCGGCAGATCTGAAAGATAAGAAAAAGAAAGGCATTCCTACAGATATCTACAGGGGCAGGAACGTGGCGCTGATCTTTGAGAAGACCAGCACCAGGACACGCTGCTCTTTTGAGGTGGCGGCTCACGATCTGGGCATGGGGACCACCTATCTTGATCCCTCCGGCTCCCAGATCGGCAAAAAAGAGAGCATTGCCGACACGGCGCGGGTGCTGGGACGTATGTATGAAGGGATTGAGTACCGCGGCTTCGGGCAGGAGATTGTGGAGGAACTGGCGAAGTACGCCGGCGTGCCTGTCTGGAACGGCCTGACCAATGAGTTTCATCCAACCCAGATGCTGGCGGATCTTTTGACGATCAGGGAACATTTTGGACATCTTCAGGGTATCAGGCTGACCTATCTGGGCGACGCCCGCTATAATATGGGCAATTCCCTGATGGTGGCCTGCGCCAAGATGGGGATGCACTTTACCGCCTGCACGACCGGTGCGTATTTTCCGGAGAAAGATCTGGTACATACCTGTGAGGAGATCGCGGCAGAGACGGGAGGAAGCGTTACGCTGACGGAGGATGTGGCTGCCGGCGCAGCGGGCGCGGATGTGGTCTACACGGATGTCTGGGTCTCCATGGGAGAGCCGGAGGAGGTCTGGAAGACCAGACTGCGCGACCTCATGCCTTATCAGGTCAACCGTCTGGTGATGGAGTATGCGGGTGAAAAAGCGGTGTTCATGCACTGCCTGCCTGCCTTTCATGACCTGAAGACGGGAATCGGCAGGGAGATCAGCGCGAAGTACGGCATCGACGAGATGGAGGTGACGGACGAGGTGTTTGAGTCGCCGCAGTCCATTGTCTTCGACGAGGCCGAGAACCGTATGCACACGATCAAGGCCGTGATGGCGGTCACGCTGGGAGAGTATAAGCTGTGACATGAAGACGGATAAGACAGATATTTTGACGCTGCTCAGAAACAGCGGAGACTATGTGTCGGGGCAGCAGTTATGCGACAGATTCGGCGTTACGAGGACTGCGGTCTGGAAAGTGATCAATCAGCTGAAAGAAGAGGGCTATCTGATCGAATCCGTTCCGCACAAGGGGTATCGGCTGGCAGGAGGCCCGGGAGATATCCTCTCGGAGAGCGAGATCGCGAGCCGTCTCACCACGAAGTGGGCGGGCCGGACGCTGTACTATTACGAGGAGACAGGTTCCACCAACACTGACGCGAAGCGTCTCGCGGAGGCGGGTGCGCCTCACGGCACACTGGTGGCGGCGGATGTGCAGACGGCGGGCAAGGGGCGCAGGGGCAGAAGCTGGCAGACGCTCGCTGGCACGGCCCTCTCTTTCACGCTGATGATCAGGCCGGATTTTGCGCCGGACAAGGCTTCCATGCTCACGCTCGTCATCGCGCTCAGCGTGGCGGAGGCTGTAGAGGAGACGACGGGTCTTCGGGCAAAGATCAAATGGCCCAATGACATCGTGGTAAACGGAAAGAAAATCTGCGGCATTCTGACGGAGATGACGATGACGCCGGAGATGAACGAGATCCAGTATGTCGTCATGGGCGTCGGCATCAATGTCAACAATGCCGATCCGCAGGATTTCCTCGAGGAGATGCGGGACAGAACCACTTCTCTCAGCATCGAGTCGGGGCGGCGGATCGGGCGGGCATTGCTCCTGGACAGCGTGCTTGCCCGCTTTGAGGAGAACTATGAGACATTTCTGGCGACGCTGGACCTGTCAGGGCTGCGGGAGAACTACCAGAGCCGTCTGCAGGGTGTCGGCGGCGAGGTGCGGGTGCTCGATCCGGCGGGAGAGTATACGGGCATTTCGCAGGGAATCAACGAGCGGGGAGAATTGCTGGTCGTCAGGGAAAACGGAGAGAAAGTGCAAGTCTACGCGGGCGAGGTGTCGGTGCGCGGCCTGTACGGGTATGTGTGATGGAAGAAAATGTGGAGAAAAAAGACAACAGAGTGGTACTCTGCGGCGCCAACGCTTATGAGCAGAAATACTATTTTAATGAAAAGTTTGCAGGCATCCCCGAATCCGTGAAAGAGGAGCTGCACGTGATCTGCGTACTCTTCACCGAGGAGATCGGCGGCATCTTCACCATCGTCTTCGAGGAGGACGGCAGCGTATCTTTGGAGACGAACGCAGCGGAGGACGACCTGCTCTATGACGAGATCGGCAGCGGACTTCTGGTGGGCGAGATCCGCAGGAACAGACAGGAGATGCTGGAATCCCTGCAGCTGTACTACCGGGTGTTTATCCTGCACGACAGGAGCGTGCTGGATGAGATAGAATAAGTTTAGAGAGAAAAGATAAGGAGGTACACGGATGCATTACGATTATCAGACGGAAGTGGTTTGCGCGCAGGTGATCAGCTTCGACATCAACGACGATGTCATCACCAACATCCGCTTTATGGGAGGCTGCAACGGCAACCTGAAAGCGATCGCGAAGCTGGTGGACGGCTGGACGGTGGATAAGATCGAGTCCTATCTGCGGGGTAATCTCTGCGGGCGCAAGCCGACATCCTGTGCGGATCAGCTGGCGATCGCCGTGCGCAAAGCCTATGACGAGACGCACGCGGCGTAGGAAAGAACGGGAACGGAGTGGAAAAGATGGGCGAACTGCTGCATCCGCTTGCCATCGGCGGTGTAACACTTGACAATAACATCATACTGGCTCCCATGGCAGGCGTGACAGACCTGCCTTTTCGTTTGCTGTGCCGGGAGCAGGGCGCGGGGCTGTGCTGCATGGAGATGGTCAGCGCCAAGGCGATTTTCTATCACAATAGAAATACGGAGGAACTGCTGGCGATCCACCCCGATGAGGATGCGGTGTCCCTGCAGCTGTTTGGAAACGACCCGAAGATTTTAAGCGAGATGGCGAAGCGGATCGAGGAGAGACCTTTCGGCATTCTGGATCTCAACATGGGCTGCCCTGTGCCGAAAGTGGTGAACAACGGCGAGGGAGCGGCGCTGATGCGGGAACCGAAGCTGGTGGGTGAGATCGTGCGGGCGGTGGCGCGGGCCATTCGCAAGCCTGTGACCGTGAAAATCCGCAAAGGATTCGACAGCGCGCATGTGAACGCCGTGGAGATCGCGAAGATTGCGGAGGAGGCGGGAGCGGCGGCGGTGGCTGTGCACGGCAGGACGAGAGAACAGTTCTATGCCGGGGAGGCGGACTGGGAGATTATCGCGCGGGTCAAGGAAAACGTTGCGATTCCCGTGATCGGCAACGGGGACGTCACGGACGGTATGCGTGCGGAGCGGATGCTGCGCGAGACCGCCTGCGACGGCGTCATGGTCGGCCGGGCTGCGCGCGGCAACCCATGGATTTTTCGGCAGATTACGGCCTGCCTGCGGGGCGAAGCGCCTCTGCCGAAACCGGGCAGAGAAGAGATCAGGGAGATGATTCTGCGCCATTCGCGGCTGCAGCTGGCACATAAGGGAGAGTATACCGGCGTCCGCGAGATGCGCAAACATATATCCTGGTATACGGCAGGTCTTCCCAACTCCGCGAGACTCAGGCAGAGTGTGAATATGGCGGAGAGCTTTGCGGAGATTGAACGGCTGGCGGAGATCATCGGCGCATAAGCCGTATTTTCTGCATGGTTTGGACATCCGGCGCATAAACTGATGCATGGAGATCATTTATTTTTATCCGGAGACGGAAGAGACGGGACAGATGCGTGCCGCCAAAAAGCACCTGTTCGGGGAGACGTCCCTGAATGTGCGGGACCTTGGCGCCTGCGGCGAAGAAGTACACGTGCGGGGCTGTGCCGTCCCCTCTTTTTATTATAGGAAAAAAGCGTGGCGCCCGCAGGCGCTTGCGGAGACGATGGAGCGCGCGTTTGACATGGCGGGCGGTTCGGACGATACTTTTCTGCATCCGCAGATCTCGGCGATGCTGACGGAAGAATATGCCGGACGCTGGCAGCCGGAGGCCGGCACGCTGGAGGTGATTGCGGGCTTTCTGACCTTGCGGTATGCGGCCCAGACTGTCTTGCGCTGCGGGGAGGCGGACGTGCTTCTGGGAGAGGCGGATAAGAGCGAGCGCCAGATGGGGACGACGTGGGAACTGCTGCGGCCCTATCTGCCGCGGATCAACCGCCTGCTTGTCTTTTGCGGGACGACGGAGGGCGGCGTGCAAGAAGCGATCGGGGAGCGTCTGGACGACTACTATTATGAGTACGGGCTGGTGCCGCAGGTCGAGACGTATGCGGAGACGGAGAGAGGGCTGCGGTGCGGCAGGGCGCGGTGCGGCGGTATGATCCTGGATTTCGGAGAGCGGTTTGCCTATCCGAAGATTGCACCGGACGGCGGGGCAGTCTATCTTGATATGACTTCCTCGCGGGAGAAAGAGGCTCTGCTGCACCGCAAGACGCCGCGGGTGCCATACGTTTCCCCGTTGAAACATCTTGACACTATGGTAAAAAATAGTTATGATAGATTAGTTAATTAGCGCGGGTTCCGTGCAAACGGCAGTACTATGTAGGAAAGGGAGAATTTACCATGCAGGAGAAGAAAAATATCTTAACGTATGAGGGGCTGCGCAAGTACGAAGACGAACTGCACGATCTGAAAGTCGTTAAGCGCAAAGAGGTGGCGCAGAAAATCAAGGAAGCCCGCGAGCAGGGCGACCTGTCCGAGAACGCCGAGTATGACGCGGCAAAGGACGAGCAGCGCGATATAGAGGCCAGGATCGAAGAACTGGAAAAGATCTTGAAGAACGCGGAGGTGGTGATCGAGGACGAGGTCGATCTGGAGAAGATCAATATCGGCTGCCTCGTGAAGATACTCGACGTGGAATTTAACGAGGAAATGGAGTATAAGATTGTCGGCTCCACGGAGGCGAACAGCTTAAAAGGCAAGATCTCCAATGAGTCTCCCGTGGGCAAGGCGCTGATCGGCGCCAAAGTCGGCGAGACTGTGGAAGTGGAGACGCAGGCCGGAACGATCAAATATAAAGTGTTGGAGATCCAGAGATCCAACTGACAACTGACGGAATGGAGAATAACATGGCGGAAGAACGCAATCAGGGAAACGGACAACAGACGCAGGACATCAAACAGCTTCTGAAAGTGAGAAGGGAAAAACTTACGGCGCTGCAGGAGAACGGCAAGGATCCTTTCCGGATCACCAGATACGACGTGACGCATCACAGTCAGGAGATCAAAGACAACTATGCGGCGCTGGAGGGAAAGAGCGTCTCCATAGCGGGCCGCATCATGTCCAAACGCATCATGGGAAAAGCGTCTTTCTGCAATGTGCAGGATCTTCAGGGCAATATCCAGTCCTATGTGGCGAGAGACAATATCGGTGAGGAGCCTTACGCCGATTTCAAAAAATACGACGTGGGCGATATCGTCGGCATTGAGGGAGAAGTGTTCACCACCAAGACGGGTGAGATATCCATTCATGCGGCAAAAGTGACGCTCCTGTCGAAAAGTCTGCAGATTCTGCCCGAAAAATACCATGGGCTGGTGAACACCGACATCCGCTACCGCCAGAGATATACCGACCTCATTATGAATGAGGATGTGAAGAAAACTTTTGTGATGCGCTCCAGAATCATCAGCTCCATCAGGCGCTATCTGGACGCGCAGGGCTTCCTCGAGGTAGAGACGCCCATGCTTGTAGCCAACGCGGGCGGCGCGGCGGCAAGACCTTTCGAGACGCATTACAATGCTCTCGACGAGGATGTGAAACTCCGCATCTCGCTGGAACTGTACCTGAAAAGACTGATCGTCGGCGGCATGGAGCGGGTCTATGAGATCGGCCGCGTCTTCAGAAACGAGGGACTGGACACCAGACACAACCCAGAGTTCACCCTGATGGAGCTGTATCAGGCTTACACCGATTACTACGGCATGATGGAACTGACCGAGAATCTCTTCCGCCATGTGGCTGAAGAAGTGTGTGGCACGACCACCGTTCCCTACGGCGATGAGATGATCGATCTCGGCAAGCCGTTTGCCAGAATGACGATGGTGGAAGCCGTGAAAAAATATGCCGGCGTGGATTTCGACGCGGTCAAAGATACCGCGGAGGCGAAGAAGCTGGCCGACGAGAGGGAACTCCACTATGAGGACAGGCATAAGAAAGGCGATATCCTGAGCCTGTTCTTCGAGGAGTACGTGGAGGAACACTTAGTGCAGCCCACGTTTATCATGGATCACCCGATCGAGATCTCGCCGCTCACCAAGAAGAAGCCGGACAACCCGGACTATGTGGAGCGCTTTGAACTCTTCATCACCGGGCGCGAGATGTGCAACGCCTACTCCGAGTTAAATGACCCTGTTGACCAGAGGGAGCGTTTCCAGGCGCAGGAGGCGGCTCTCGCCGCAGGCGACGAGGAGGCCAACACCACGGACGAGGATTTCATGAACGCGCTGGAGATCGGTATGCCTCCCACGGGCGGCATCGGCTACGGCATCGACAGGCTGGTGATGCTGCTTACGAACTCGCCCGCGATCCGGGATGTGCTGCTGTTCCCGACAATGCGTCAACTCGATTAAAGAAAGCCAGTAAAATCAAGGGTTTCAGG
>CANPZI010000025.1 GCA_947588995.1 uncultured Lachnospiraceae bacterium | reverse complement strand
ATTGAGAACCATGTAAAACATCCGCTTTACAATAAGATTGTGAAGAAGACCTATAAATTGAAAGCGCATGATGAGAATAACGAGTGCAATATCGGTGATACGGTCAGAGTGATGGAAACCAGGCCGCTGTCCAAGGATAAGAGATGGAGACTCGTTGAGATCGTTGAGAGGGCCAAATAACAGGACGAAAAGATTTCCTAAGGCGTCGAAAAACGCCGCCTAAGCAAATCTAAGTTTCGTCCGCGAGTTTGCTTCACAAACTCGGTATTATCACTAAAATTGGCAGTATCAACTAAACTTGGTATTATCACTAAAATAAGGAGAAGATAGCATGATTCAACAGGAAAGCAGACTCAAGGTCGCTGACAATACCGGTGCAAAAGAGCTTCTGTGCATCAGGGTTGTGGGCGGTTCCACAAGAAGATATGCGCGTATCGGTGATGTGATCGTGGCTACGGTCAAAGACGCAACACCAGGCGGCGTTGTAAAAAAAGGCGATGTCGTCAAGGCTGTCGTTGTGCGCAGCGTCAAGGGCGCCCGCCGCAAGGACGGTTCTTATATCAGATTCGATGAAAATGCAGCTGTGATCATCAAGGAGGATAAGACTCCGAGAGGAACCCGTATTTTCGGGCCAGTGGCAAGAGAGCTTCGTGATAAACAGTTTATGAAAATTGTTTCACTGGCTCCGGAAGTATTATAGGAGGTGCCGGCATGTCAACATTTAAGATCAAGAAAGGCGATACCGTCAAGGTGATCGCCGGTAAGGATAAGGATAAGGAAGGCAAGGTTATTTCCGTAGACAGAAAGAACAATAAGGTTCTGGTCGAGGGCATCAATATGGTTACCAAGCACGAGAAGCCTTCCGCTGCCAACCAGAACGGCGGCATCGTCCAGAAAGAGGCGCCGATCGACGCTTCCAACGTAATGTATGTACACAAGGGAAAAGCAACGAGGATCGGCTTTAAGATTGAGAACGGCAAGAAGGTCCGCTTTGCGAAATCCACAGGCGACATCGTTGATTAATTCCAGGAAAGGAGGTCTAAAACGTTGAGTAGTAGACTGAAAGAGATGTATAAGAACGAGATCGTAGACGCTATGATCAAAAAGTTTGGATATAAAAATGTGATGGAAGTTCCGAAGCTCGACAAGATCGTAATCAACATGGGCGTCGGTGAAGCGAAAGAGAACGCGAAAGTTCTGGAGTCCGCTGTGAACGACATGGAGACCATCACCGGACAGAAAGCAATCGTCACCAAAGCCAAGAATTCCATCGCGAACTTCAAGATCAGGGAAGGACAGTCGATCGGCTGCAAGACGACGCTTCGCGGCGACAAGATGTATGAGTTTCTGGATCGTCTGGTGAATCTGGCGCTGCCCCGCGTACGTGACTTCAGAGGCGTCAATCCCAACTCTTTTGACGGCAGAGGCAACTATGCGCTCGGCATCAAGGAGCAGATTATCTTCCCCGAGATCGAGTACGACAAGGTAGACAAGGTGAGAGGTATGGATGTCATCTTCGTCACCACGGCCAGGACGGACGAGGAAGCACGTGAGTTGTTGAGATTATTCAATATGCCATTCGCTAAATAGAAGGAGGTAAATTCATGGCTAAGACAGCAATGAAGGTGAAACAGCAGCGCAAACCGAAATTCTCCTCGAGAGGATACAACCGCTGCAAGATTTGTGGGCGTCCACATGCTTATTTGAGAAAGTACGGAATCTGCAGAATTTGCTTCCGTGAATTAGCATATAAAGGTCAGATCCCCGGCGTGAAGAAAGCAAGCTGGTAGGAAGGAGGAAAAATCATGACAATGAGCGATCCCATTGCAGATATGCTTACGAGAATCCGTAATGCAAACACTGCAAAACATGATACAGTAGATGTACCCTCATCCAGGATGAAACTGGCGATTGCGCAGATCCTGCTGGACGAAGGCTACATCAGGAAGTTTGACTTGATTGACAACGGCAATTTCAAGACGATCCATATCACACTGAAGTACGGCGAGGACAAGAACGACAAGATCATCTCCGGCATCAAGAGAATCTCCAAGCCGGGTCTGCGCGTGTATGTAGGCAAGGAGGATCTGCCGAAGGTTCTGGGCGGTCTGGGTATAGCGATCATCTCCACGAACCAGGGTGTTGTGACGGACAAGAAAGCGAGAGAGCTTCAGGTAGGCGGCGAGGTACTGGCGTTTGTCTGGTAGCACAACAAAGAGAGTTTCTAAGGCGTCAAAATACGCCGCCTAAGAAACACTACAGCTTTGTTGGCGAGAATGCCTCTTCGAGTCATTCTCGGGGAGCGACCGACAACGAGAGATTCTCGAGTCTGGAATGCCTCTTCGAGTCATTCTCGGGGAGCGACCGACAACGAGAGATTCTCGAGTCTGGAGAATGCCTCTTCGAGTCATTCTCAGTAGGTATTGGTGTAAGATTATAAAACAGGAGGTACGGGCATGTCACGTATAGGAAGAATGCCAATCGCGATTCCCGCAGGCGTTACTGTGGATGTCGCAGAAAATAATAAAGTGACTGTAAAAGGTCCCAAGGGAACACTGGAGAGAGTGCTCCCGTCGGAAATGGAGATCAAAGTGGAGGGCGAGCAGGTCATCGTATCCAGACCCAACGATCTGAAGAAGATGAAGTCTTTCCACGGCTTGACAAGAACACTGATCCATAACATGGTAGTGGGCGTTACGGAGGGCTATGAGAAAAAGCTGGAAGTAAACGGCGTAGGTTACAGAGCATCCAAGTCCGGCAAGACCCTGACACTGAATCTGGGTTATTCCCATCCGGTAGAGATGACGGATCCCGAGGGTATCGAGACTGTTGTGGACGGACAGAACATTATCATCGTTAAGGGTATCGATAAAGAAAAGGTCGGTCAGTTCGCGGCTGAGATCAGAGACAAGAGAAGACCTGAGCCTTACAAGGGCAAGGGTATCAAGTACGCTGACGAGACGATCAGACGTAAGGTCGGCAAGACTGGTAAGAAATAACAGATAAGGAGAGTATGAAAATGGTTAGTAAGAAATCAAGACAAGAAGTTCGCAGTAAGAAGCACAAGAGACTGCGTAACCGTTTCAGCGGTACAGCTGAGAGACCGCGTCTTTCGGTGTTCAGAAGCAATAATCATATGTATGCTCAAATTATTGACGATACAGTCGGCAATACGTTAGTCGCGGCATCCACACTTGAGAAAGCCGTGAAGTCCGAGCTGGAGAAGACCGATAACGTTGATGCGGCAGCATATCTGGGAACGGTGATTGCCAAGAGAGCGCTTGAAAAAGGGATCAAGACTGTCGTATTCGACAGAGGCGGCTTTATTTATCAGGGCAAGATCGCTGCATTGGCAGAGGCGGCAAGAGAAGCCGGCCTGGAATTCTAGGAAGGGAGAGGGAAATCACATGAGACGTACAATCATTGACGTAAGCCAATTGGAATTGACTGAAAAAGTTGTAACCATCAAGCGTGTTACCAAAGTTGTCAAGGGCGGCCGCAACATGCGTTTCACGGCTCTCGTGGTAGTCGGCGACGGCAACGGTCATGTCGGCGCGGGTCTGGGCAAGGCGACTGAGATTCCCGAGGCGATCCGCAAAGGCAAGGAGGACGCAATCAAGAATCTGGTTTCGGTTGCGCTTGACGATAACAGCAGTATCACACATGACTTCATCGGCAAGTTCGGTTCCGCTTCCGTGCTCCTTAAGAGGGCTAAGGAAGGTACCGGTATCATCGCCGGCGGTCCCGCGCGTGTCGTATGCGAGCTTGCAGGGATCAAGAATATCCGTACGAAGTCTCTGGGATCCAACAATAAGCAGAACGTCGTACTTGCTACGATCGAAGGCTTGAGCCAGTTAAAGACTCCTGAAGAGGTAGCTAAGAACCGCGGGAAATCCGTAGAAGAGGTTCGCGCTTAGGTGGCCGGAGGTCATAGGTCGAAAAGTTTAGGAGGAAAAAGAGATGGCAGCAAAAAAAGAAGAGACAAAGAAATTAAAGATCACTTTGATCAGGTCTACCATTGGTCAGGTCCCGAAAAACAGAGCTACGGTCCAGGCAATGGGACTGCGCAAAATCAACCAGACGGTAGAACTGCCTGACAATCCGTCCACCAGAGGACAGATCAGACAGGTAAGACATATGATCAAGGTAGAGGAAGCATAAAAAGGAGGTGTCAGCATGGAATTATCAAATTTGAGACCTGCCGCAGGTTCGGTACAGAGCGATAATTTTAGAAGAGGCCGGGGACACGGCTCGGGCAACGGCAAGACAGCCGGCAAGGGCCACAAGGGACAGAAAGCTCGTTCCGGTGCTCCCAGACCGGGTTTTGAGGGCGGCCAGATGCCCTTATACAGACGACTTCCCAAGAGAGGATTCAAGTGCAGAAACTCCAAGGAAATCGTAGCGATCAACCTGAGCGCGCTGGAGGTATTCGACAACGGCGCAACGGTTGACGTCAATGCGCTGATCGAGAAAGGGATCATCAAGAATCCCCGCGACGGTGTCAAGATTCTCGGAAACGGAGAATTGACCAAGAAACTCGACGTGAAAGTCGGCGCTTACAGCGCATCCGCGAAGGAGAAGATCGAGGCCCTTGGCGGAACAGCAGAGGTGATTTAATGTTTACAACCTTAAAGAATGCGTTTAAGATCAAAGAGATCAGGAAGAAACTCATCTTTACTTTTTTGATGCTGGTTGTGATCCGACTCGGGTCACAGCTTCCTGTTCCCGGTATCAACAGAAGCTTCTTTTCAAATTGGTTTTCGCAGCAGACCGGAGATGTCTTTAATTTCTTCGATGCGTTTACGGGCGGCTCGTTCCTGAATATGTCCGTTCTCGCGCTGAACATCACGCCGTATATCACGTCGTCGATCATCATGCAGCTTATGACGATCGCGATTCCGAAGCTGGAGGAGATGCAGCGCGACGGCGCCGACGGCAGGAAGAAGATCGCTTCCATCACGAGATATGTGACGGTTGCGCTGGCCCTGATCGAGTCCAGCGCCATGGCGATTGGCTTCGGCAGACAGGGTCTTCTGCAGACATACAACGTCATCAATGTCCTCACGGTCATCGTGGCGCTCACGGCGGGCAGTGCGTTCCTGATGTGGATCGGTGAGCGGATCACCGAGCACGGCGTCGGCAACGGTATCTCTATCGTGCTGACGATCAACATTCTGTCCCGCGTGCCGCAGGATATCGCGCAGCTGTTTGAGCAGTTCGTGCTGGGCAAGTCCATCGCGAAAGGCGTTGTGGCGGCGATTATCATCATCGCCATCATCATACTGATGGTAGTGCTCGTCATCATCCTGAATGACGGCGTGCGCAAGATTCCCGTGCAGTATGCCAAGAAAGTACAGGGCAGGAGAATGGTCGGCGGACAGTCCACCAATATCCCGCTGAAGATCAATACGTCGGGCGTTATCCCGGTCATCTTCGCGTCGTCCCTGATGCAGCTGCCGGTGATCATCTGTTCCTTTTTCAATGTCCAGGGGACAGGCGTGTGGGGCGAGATCCTGAAAGGACTTAACTCCAATTACTGGTGCAACCCGAGCCAGCCGGTCTATTCCATCGGCCTGATCGTGTATGTTGTGCTGGTCATCCTTTTTGCGTACTTCTACACGTCGATCACTTTCAATCCGCTGGAAATTGCGGATAACATGAAGAAGCAGGGAGGATTTATTCCGGGAATCAGACCGGGCAAACCTACCAGCGATTATCTGAACAGACTGCTCAGCTATATTATTTTCATCGGGGCAGTCGGCCTGACGATCGTATGCGTGATACCGTATTTCTTCAACGGTGTGTTCGGCGCCAGCGTGTCGTTCGGCGGAACGAGCCTGATCATCATCGTGAGCGTTGTGCTGGAGACGGTCAAGCAGATTGAGTCGCAGATGCTGGTTCGCAATTATAAAGGTTTTTTGAATGACTGATTAGGAGACGATTGTGGGGACGAGCAGGATAACCGGCCGTCCCCTGCGCTTTCTTATCGATATGCTATATATGCGGACAGGCGGCTGCCTGTCGGGAAGGAGCAGATACGGATATGAAAATCATTATGCTGGGCGCGCCCGGTGCTGGCAAGGGGACACAGGCGAAGATGATCGCGGAGAAATACGGCATCCCGCATGTCTCCACGGGCGATATCTTCAGGGCGAATATCAAGAACGGCACGAAGCTGGGGCTGGAGGCAAAGCAGTACATGGATAAGGGGCTGCTCGTGCCCGACGAGCTGACGGTCAGGATCCTGCTTGACAGAGTGGCACAGGACGACTGCAAGAACGGTTATGTGCTGGACGGTTTCCCGCGCACGATCCCTCAGGCTGAAGTGCTGGAGGCGGAGCTTGCCAGGCGCGGTGAGAAGATCGATTACGCCATCGACGTGGAAGTGCCGGATGAAAACATCGTGAGGAGAATGGGCGGCAGACGCGCCTGCCTCTCCTGCGGCGCAACCTACCACATCGAGCATGTGCCGCCGAAGAAAGAGGGCATCTGCGACGTGTGCGGTCAGGCGCTGGTGCTTCGCGATGACGACAAGCCGGAGACGGTGCAGAACCGTCTGAATGTCTATCATGAGCAGACACAGCCGCTCATCGCGTTCTATCAGGAGAGAGGCGTGCTGAAGACGGTGGATGGCACGCAGGATATGGCGGACGTGTTCGCGGCAGTCACGGCGATCCTGGGAACGTAAGATACCGCTGTCGACCGGAAATCACAAAGAGTAAGGCAGGTGTGTCGCATGGCGATTACGATCAAATCAGAGAGAGAGATCGAACTGATGCGGGAGTCGGGCAGGCTGCTCGCTCTCGTGCACGACGAACTGGCGAAGATGATTCGCCCGGGCATTTCCACGAAGCAGATCGACAGAGTCTGCGAGGAGATCATCAGGAGTTACGGATGTACTCCGAACTTCCTGCACTATCAGGGATATCCGGCCTCGGTGTGCGTCTCCGTCAACGACGAGGTGGTGCACGGCATCCCCAGCGACGACCGCATCATACAGGAGGGGGATATCGTCAGTCTGGATATGGGTCTGATCTATCACGGTTACCACTCCGACGCGGCGCGTACGCACGCGGTGGGAGAGATCAGCCCCGCGGCGCGGAAATTGATTGACGTGACCAGACAGAGTTTCTATGAGGGCATCAAGATGGCGCGCGCCGGTATGCACCTGCACGATATCTCCAACGCCATAGCCGGCTATGTGACGCCCTACGGTTACGGTATTGTGCGTGCGCTGGTAGGCCACGGTATCGGGACGAGGCTGCACGAGGAACCGCAGATCCCGAATTTTGCGCAGCGCCGCAGAGGGCCGAAGCTGCAGCCGGGTATGACGCTGGCGATTGAACCGATGATCAATATGGGAGGGGCGGACGTGGAGTGGCTGGACGATGACTGGACGGTCGTGACGGCGGATCACTCCCTCTCCGCGCACTATGAGAATACGGTGCTGATCACGGAGGGTGAGCCGGAGATTCTGACTCTCGGCACGATACCGTAGAGAACGCGGAGGCAGAGAGCGCGGCTGCGGCCCGGCGGTGCGCATGAGCAGGCTGCGGCGATGCGCTGCATATATATAGGAAGAGACGGGGGAACACAGTATGACAGGGATGTTGGCCGTGTCGATGGCCGGGCACGACAGAGGATGCGTCTACGTCATTGTGGACGAAACGGACGAATATGTATGGCTGGCCGACGGTAAGACCAGAACGGCGGACAGACCGAAGAAGAAGAACAAAAAGCATATTCAAGTCATCAAGAAAGTCCGGCTGGATCGGCCGGAGGACGGGTTTAAGGATCTGGAGATCAAACGCACAATCAAAATGTATCAGGAGGGAGCAAATGTCAAAAGCTGATGTAATTGAAATCGAGGGAACGGTCATTGAGAAGCTGCCGAATACCATGTTTCAGGTGAAACTGGAAAACGGCCATGTGGTATTGGCGCACATAAGCGGCAAGCTGCGCCAGAATTTTATCCGTATCCTTCCGGGCGACAGAGTGACGCTGGAACTGTCACCCTACGATCTGTCCAAGGGCAGGATTATCTGGCGTGACAAATAAGGAAGACAGAGACAAAAACAGACAAAAACGGCCGAAAAAAAGCCCTTGTCAAATCATGGGTATAATGGTATAATGTAAAACGGTCTTTTTTGAAAGGAGGGTTTGAGATGAAAGTAAGATCATCAGTAAAACCGATCTGCGAGAAGTGCAAGATCATTAAAAGAAAAGGAAAGATCAGAGTGATCTGTGAGAATCCAAAACATAAACAGGTACAAGGTTAATCCCCGCAAGGTTATAGATATAACGGGGTTCACATAGTTGAGAGAGCCCACAGGAGATAACTTTTTGATACCAGACCTTATGTTTGGAAAGATCGGGTCACCCGGATCCGATTGGGCAGAACATGCCTCAATCAATTAGTGTCACGTATGCGGAAGCATACAGATTATGAAACAGAAAGATGGAGGAAACGTAAATGGCTCGTATTGCAGGTGTTGATTTACCGAGAGAAAAGCGTGTGGAAATCGGTTTGACTTATATCTACGGTATCGGTAGGGCAAGCTCAAACAAGATTCTGGAGACGGCGAATGTCAATCCCGACACCCGTGTCAGGGAGCTGACGGACGACGAGGTGAAGCGGATCGCTGAGGTGATCGAGAAAGATTACATGGTGGAAGGCGATCTGAGAAGAGAAGTCGCTCTCAATATCAAGCGTCTTCAGGAGATCGGCTGCTACAGAGGTATCCGTCACAGGAAGGGGCTGCCGGTTCGCGGTCAGAGAACAAAGACCAACGCCAGAACCAGAAAAGGTCCCAAGAGAACAGTTGCAAACAAGAAGAAGTAACAGAAACCAATAGAAAGTGAGAAAGTAGGTTAGTTTATTATGGCTAAAAAAGTTACCAAAAAAGTGACAAAAAAGCGTGTAAAGAAAAACGTTGAACGCGGACAGGCACATATCCAGTCTTCTTTTAACAATACAATCGTTACCCTGACGGATACCGAGGGGAACGCGCTGAGCTGGGCAAGTGCCGGTGGTCTTGGTTTTAGAGGTTCAAGGAAATCTACTCCGTACGCAGCACAGATGGCTGCAGAGACAGCCGCTAAGGCTGCATTGGTTCATGGCTTAAAGACGGTAGACGTCATGGTAAAAGGGCCCGGTTCGGGGCGTGAGGCCGCGATCCGCGCGCTGCAGGCCTGCGGTCTGGAAGTGACGAGTATCCGCGACGTGACCGCGGTGCCGCACAACGGATGCCGCCCGCCGAAGAGAAGGCGCGTATAGCGGAGAAATTTGCTTCGCAAATATCTCCAGAGAAATCTGCTGGCGCAGATATTTCCAGAAGTCTGCTTTGCGGACTTCCGCGGAGAAATTTGCTTCGTTGGTGTAGCGATATGTAAGTTGGAAACTTTGGATGAAGGCGCGTGAGCGCTGTAAACAAAAATAAGAGAGGAGCCGAAAAAATGGCAGTAAACAGAGTCCCTGTATTGAAGAGATGCAGATCACTTGACTTAGATCCTATCTATTTGGGATATGACAAGAAATCCAAGAGAAAGAATATGAGAGCAGGCAAGAAAGTAAGCGAGTACGGCCTGCAGCTGAGAGAGAAGCAGAAAGCGAAATTCATCTACGGCGTATTGGAGAAGCCTTTCAGAAATTATTACGACAAGGCCGACAGGATGAAAGGTATGACCGGTGAGAACCTGATGGCCATGCTGGAGTGCAGACTGGACAGCGTCGTGTTCAGGATGGGTTTCGCGAGAACGAGAAGAGAGGCCAGACAGGTCGTAGGCCACAAGCATTTTCTGGTAAACGGCAAGCCGGTGCATATTCCCTCTTATCAGGTTAAGGCGGGCGACGTGATCGAGGTGCGGGAGAAATCCAGATCTCTGCAGCGCTATAAGGATATCCTCGAGGTGACGTCCGGCAGACTGGTACCGGAATGGATGGAGGTAGACCAGGAGGCATTCAAGGGAACGATCAAACACATCCCGACCAGAGAGATGATCGACGTTCCGGTGAACGAGATGCTGATTGTCGAGTTGTACTCCAAATAATTTTGGTTTTTGGCAAAGGAGGGTATTTGCATGTTTGATTTTGAGAGACCCAATATTGAGGTTGCAGAGATCTCAGAAGATAAGAAGTATGGCAGATTTGTAGTGGAACCGTTAGAGCGGGGATACGGTATTACCCTTGGTAATTCTCTTAGGAGAATCATGCTTTCTTCCTTACCGGGTGCGGCGGTCAGCCAGGTGAAGATCGAGGGCGTTCTGCACGAGTTCAGTTCGATCCCCGGCGTGAAAGAGGATGTCACGGAGATCATCATGAACATCAAGAGCCTTGCGATCAAGAACAGCAGCGAGACTAACGAACCCAAGACCGCATACATCGAGTACGAGGGCGAGGGCATTGTCAGAGCCTCCGATATTCAGGTAGATCAGGATATCGAGATCTTAAATCCTGATCTGGTCATTGCCACGCTCAGCGGTAAGGACACCAAATTATACATGGAACTGACGATCACGAAAGGCAGAGGATATGTCAGCTCCGACAGGAACAAGACAGATGATCTTCCGATCGGCGTGATCGCGGTGGATTCCATCTATACGCCGGTGGAGAGAGTGAACGTCACGGTGGAGAATACGCGTGTCGGTCAGATCACCGATTTTGACAAACTGACGCTGGATGTGTACACCAACGGCACACTGGAGCCTGACGAGGCGGTCAGCCTTGCGGCCAAGGTGTTGAGCGAGCACTTGAGCCTCTTCATCGATCTGTCCGAGAACGCCAGAACGGCGGAAGTGATGGTGGAGAAAGAGGACGACGAGAAAGAGAAAGTTCTGGAGATGAGCATAGACGAACTGGAGTTGTCCGTGCGCTCCTACAACTGCCTGAAGAGAGCCGGTATCAACACGGTGGAGGAACTGACCAACAAGACTTCCGAGGACATGATGAAAGTCCGCAATCTGGGCCGCAAGTCCCTCGAAGAAGTTCTGGCAAAATTAAAAGAGTTAGGCCTGCAGCTCAATCCGAGCGACGAGGCTTAAACATATGGAGGGCATGCGGAGTAAGACCGATGAGTGTCTGCGTGTCCGCTCATAAATGGAACTGTAAACGCATTCGGTGAGTAAGACCAAAGAGCGTGGCCGGATGTAAACCATGACGAGGGAGAGAACTCCCCGGTGAGAAAGGAGCCCATAATGGCAAAATACAGAAAACTCGGCAGGACGTCCGACCAGAGAAAGGCATTGCTCAGAAGCCAGGTGACGGCGTTACTGTACAACGGAAGGATCATTACCACGGAGGCGAGAGCGAAAGAAGTCCGCAAGCTTGCGGACGATCTGATCACACTGGCTGTCAGGGAGAGAGACAATTTCGAGACGGTCAAGGTCAGCGCGAAAGTACCCCGCAAGGATAAGGACGGCAAGAGAGTCAAAGAGGAGAAAGACGGCAAGAAAGTTACCGTGTATGATACGGTCGAGAAAGAGATCAAAAAGGATATGCCCTCCAGACTCCACGCGCGCAGACAGATGCTCAGAGTGCTGTACCCCGTGACTGAGGTGCCTAAGGCCGGAGCCGGCAGGAAGAGAGGCACAAAAGAGGTTGATCTGGTGGCGAAGCTGTTCGACGAGTACGGCCCCAAGTATGCGAACCGCAACGGCGGTTACACGAGAATCATCAAGATCGGTCCCCGCAAGGGCGACGCGGCGATGGAAGTGGTTCTGGAACTGGTATAATATAAAAGAGTGCAGGCAAAAGAAAATCCCTTATGAGCGCGGCTCATAGGGGATTTTTTTTGTTTTTTGCAGGTGTCCGCCGGTGTTATTTCGTGTTGTTCATCTTGTCGATGGAGGCGGAAATCTTGTTGGCTGACTCCGTGATATGCTTATAAATATCGGAAGACTGTCTGGAAAATTCACCCATCTGCTTGGCGATGATGCCGAAGCCCGCGCCGGCGGCGCCGACTCTCGCCGTCTCGATGGCGGCGTTGAGCGCCATGATGGACTGCCTTGAGGAGATGGTTTCCAGTTCTTTCGTGCACTGCTTGATCTCGCCGATCGTCTCCGTGGCGACTTGCAGCTCGGTCTCCCAGACACTCAGCTTCTTGTACTCGGTGGCGTTCATATATTCCTGCTTGACGATGCGGTTGACGACATCCTCTAACAGGGCAGCGGCCGCGTGAATGGATTTCTGGGGACGCACGGGCACTTTTTTTACCGCGGCCACATAGGCTTTCGGGTCAATGCCGAGCTCCTCCGCGATTCTGGTGAACTTCTCCTCGTCCGGCGGATTGGGAAGAACCTGTCCGCCGATCACGGAGCCGAGTTTCTCACCGTTTAATACGATGTCGATGGAAAAATCCATCAGGCCGGCGTGGCATTCATAGGTTCCCTTGCCCTCCTGGTCGCATTTTACGCAGCGCTTGGAGCCCTCCGTGCAGCCGCGGGTATATTTCATGCAGAAATCCGTGAAGTTGCTCCCCTCCGTGATGTATTTGCCGTCGTTGTCCACCGCGATTGCCGCCAGCCCCGTGGCGTCGGAAAAGGCGTCCTGGATGTTCTGCAATATCTTCAAATCCATAAAATCTGTAAGTTTCACGACTGATCCTCCTTAGCTATACGTCATGTGTGCGGACAGGTGTCCGCCGCGGATATAGATGCGGCAACTGCTAAATACTGCCGCTGGCATCATTTTATCATAAATTTTTGATCATGAAAAGAGATTCTTGTATGCTTTTCGGAAATTGCCGTGATTTTGTTTTTGTATTTCTTTAAAATTATTGGTGAAAAATCACAAGGGGGGGGGCACTGGTTAATTTGTGCTGTACATTTTTAACAAAATGTATTAAAATATATTTCATCGAGTATATATCTATTATAGGATAAGGAGAGCGACAAGAGATGAAACTAAAACAGAAGATCATGTTGATTTCGATCACACCGATCGTACTGCTGGGCGTGGTGATGCTGTGGGTCAGCAACAAGCGGATCAATGCGGTGCTGACGTCGGCGATTGAGAACGGACTGCGCGGCGCGGCGATCTCTGTGCTGGACTCCCTGGAGGAGGTCAACGACGAGGCTTTCTATATCGGCGAGGACGACGAGCTGTATAAGGGCGATTACAATATCACCCAGCACACGAGGCTGGCGGATGAGCTGCGCAACAGCGCCAAGACGGATATCACGATCTTCTATGGGGATACGCGCTATATGACGTCCGTATTGGATGAGAACGGCGACCGCGTGCTGCGGACACAGGCGGGTGAAGCCGTGATCAACACTGTCTTAAAAGGCGGGCAGGATTACTTTGCGACGGACGTGGTTGTCGTGGGACAGGATTATTTCGGCTACTATGTACCGCTCACGGACGAGACGACGGGTGAAATCGTCGGCATGGTATTCGCCGGCATGTCACAGTCTGACGCGAAGAACCAGATCAGGAGCATCACTTATCTGATCGCCGGTATCGTGGTGGTTGTGGCGGTCGTGTGCGTGATCCTGATTCTGCTGATCGTCAACAAGATGGTGAAGACCATCACCGAGGGTGTGAACGCGCTTTCACGGCTCTCCGAGGGCAAGCTGAACGTGGAACTGAGCGATGAGCAGCTAAAGAGCAAGGACGAGATCGGCGATATCAGCCGCGCGATACATAAATTAAAGAACAACCTGACGGATATCATTTCTTCCATTAAGAACGACAGCAACACGCTGCTGAGCGCGTCGGAGCAGCTGAGCGAGAAGACGACGGACACCAGCAACCATGTGGAGCAGATGGAGAAAGCGGTCGGCGAGATTGCCATCGGCGCGGGCAGTCAGGCCGAGGAGACGCAGGACGCTACCGAGAACATCATCGTGATGGGCAATATGATCGAGGAGACGGTCGAGGAGCTGGGCAACCTGAGCGAGAGCGCCAAATCCATGAAAGAGCGCGGCGAGGCCGCGATCAAGGCGCTGCGTGAACTGCAGTCCACCAATGAGAAGACGAGCGAATCCATCGATATTATCTATGAGCAGACGAACGTGACCAACGAGTCTGTGCAGAAGATCAAGGAGGCTACGGCGCTCATCACCAACATCGCGGAGGAGACGAATCTGCTGTCCCTGAATGCGTCCATCGAGGCGGCGCGCGCGGGCGAGCAGGGAAGAGGCTTCGCGGTGGTCGCGGCGCAGATTCAGAAGCTGGCCGAGCAGTCCAACGAGTCCGCGAAGCAGATCGAGAGGATCATTCTCTCCCTGATCGAGGACTCCGACAAGTCGGTTGAGACGATGAATGAAGTGAAAGAGATCATGGAGCAGCAGAGCGAGAATGTCTCGAACACGAACAAGCAGGTTATGGATCTGCTGCAGAATGTGGAAGAGTCGCTGGCCGGGATCGAGGAAGTGGTCGAGAAGACCAACAAGATCAATGATGCGCGCAGCAGCGTCGTAGATACGGTGCAGAACCTGTCGGCGATCGCGCAGGAGAACGCGGCGAGCTCGCAGCAGACCTCGGCCTCCGTCACGGAGATCAGCGGCATCGTCGTGGAGATCGCGAACAACGCGGTCGATCTGAAAGATATCTCCAACAGGCTGGACGACAGCATGGCGATGTTTGAAATGTAACTGAAGTCAAGTCAGGGGAATTACATGGTAATTTCCCTGACTTACTTCGCAAGCATTGCTGCGCAATGTTGCAATAAACGAGAGGTTAATCTACGGCAGGGTGATCTGGAAGTGCTGGTAGTCTTTGGTGGAGTTCCAGCTGCCGCCCCAGGTGAAGCCGTGCTCCGTGAAGAGTTTGTAGCACAGATCATTTTCGTCAATTTTATACGGGAAATTCCGGGAGCGGTCAGCGTAGATCTCACTTCCCTTGGGGGAGATGTAGGTTTCACCGCTCCCGTTCCTGTTATATACGACATAGGGATTGTAGTAGGGGTTGATGTCAATGGCGCAGCCAAGCGCGTGTTTGGAAAGGGTGGAAGTGCCGTCCACCACCCGATAGTTGAAGCAGGAGGTGTTGTTGTCCTCCATGGAGCGCGTGTCGTCCCCGCCGTATTCATCGACCAGACGGACGCGCTCCAGCCGGTAATCGTTCCGGTACAGTTCATAGAAAATCTCCACCATATCCTGTGCGATGGCCGCGTTGCAGATCAGCTCCCCTTCCTGCACGTTGCCGTCGAAATCTACATAGAGCAGTCTCACATAGTTCAGATCCTCGTAGGGAACGGTGCAGCCCTCCTCCGGGTAGGAGATGCCCGTGATGCGTTCTTTGATCTCATCGCTCAACGGCTCATAGTAAAAGCCGTCCTGATAGACGGTGCGGTCCGGGTTTTCCGCCATGTTTTCCTCACCCGCTTCCTGTGCCGCGGAGGGCGAAATGTCTGCCGCGGCTTTGTCTTGTTCCTCTGCGGTATCATATGCGGCAGGCCTGTCCGGCGTGAGGGCGGTGTGCGGCGCGCCGCTTTCTTCTGCGCCTGTATTGGCCGTCCGCTCTGCCCCGGCGCTGTCTGCTGCCCGGCTGCCGTTATTGCCGGCGGCGTCCGCGGATTCGGCGTCTGTACTCCCGGAAGCTGTGTCTGCGGCAGTCGTATCGTCAGGCTGTCCGCCGTTCCCCGTGTCTCCGTATGCCGCTTCGGGGTTATTCTCGGCATATTCGGACAGTGTCTCCGAGTCTAACAGGTAATGTGCCAGCAAGGAGCATATCATAATCAGGCACAGGATGAAAGTCAGCGGCCGTGCGATGGCTTTCAGGAATTCTTTTTTGTCAGCCGGCAGTCTGCCAGAGGATCTATTCTGTGACATATGTGTCGTTTCCTTTCGGGATAAGGTGGGGCTTCCGCGTACTACGGCCGGCCCCTTTAGCATTTCCTTTTCATTATAGGGTATCGCGGACAAAAAAACAACACACACGCTTTCGCGGGTGCTTTAGCTACTTGTGTTTTGGGAGATTAGTTAGTATAATAGGCGGAGAAAATATGTGACGGGAGTCAGCTTATGGGAATCATCAGGACCGAGAAACTGGTTTTTGAATATATACGCCGCGACGAGGAGGGCAATGTGGAGGGCATCACCCGCGCCGTGGACGAGGTAGATCTGGACGTAAAGCAGGGCGATTTCGTGGCGATCCTGGGACATAACGGCTCCGGCAAGTCCACGCTGGCGAAGCATATCAACGCCATTCTCTATCCCACCGAGGGGGCGGTCTGGGTGGACGGCATGGACACGCAGGACGAAAGCCGGCTGTGGGACATCCGGCAGGAGGCCGGGATGGTTTTTCAGAATCCCGACAACCAGATTATCGGGCAGGTGGTCGAGGAGGATGTGGGCTTCGGGCCGGAGAACATGGGCGTCCCTACAGAGGAGATCTGGGCGCGGGTGGAGGAGAGCCTGAAAGCGGTGGGGATGTACGAGTATCGCAAATACTCTCCCAACAAGCTGTCCGGCGGACAGAAACAGCGCGTCTCCATCGCCGGCGTGATCGCGATGCACCCGAAGTGCATTATCCTGGACGAGCCGACCGCCATGCTGGATCCCAACGGGCGCAAAGAAGTGGTGCGCGCGGTGCGGGCCCTGAACGACGTGGAGGGCATCACGATCGTGCTGATCACGCACTACATGGAGGAGATCATTCACGCGAACCGGGTTTTCGTCATGGATCAGGGCAGGATCGCCATGCAGGGGACGCCGCGGGAAATCTTTTCTCAGGTGGAGCGGCTGAAAGAACTGCGCCTCGATGTGCCGCAGGTGACACTGTTAGCCTATGAACTCAAGAAGAGCGGCGTCGATCTGCCGGACGGCATCCTGACGGCGGAGGAGCTGGTGCGGGCGCTGACGCAAGTATACCACGGACAAAATGACATCAATGTCATTACAGACCCTGGCACAGAGGAGCCGCCGCGGAGAGATAGGTCAGACGTTTTCGGATTGGGCGGGAACCTGTGAATAGCGATGGATCGAGAGAAAGGATAGCGAGAGATCATGTCGATCATCTTAGATCATGTAAATTATGTGTACGGAGGCGACACGGCACTCGCGGTACACGCGCTGAAAGATATCAATCTGGTGATCCCCGACGGACAGTTTATCGGGTTGATCGGGCATACCGGCTCCGGCAAGTCCACGCTGGTACAGCACTTAAACGGTCTGTTGAAGCCGACCGAGGGAAGCATCTACTACAACGGCGAGGACATCCATGCCTCGGATTATGATAAGAAGAAACTGCGCAGCAAAGTCGGTCTGGTCTTCCAGTATCCGGAACATCAGCTCTTCGAGATCGACGTATTCTCCGACGTGTGCTTCGGGCCGAAGAATCTCGGCCTGTCCAGAAAAGAGACGGAACTGCGCGCTTACGCGGCGTTAAAACAGGTGGGACTGCAGGACGAGTATTTCTACCAGTCGCCTTTTGATTTGTCCGGCGGGCAGAAGAGAAGAGTGGCGATCGCCGGCGTGCTCGCTATGAAGCCGGACGTGCTCATCTTAGACGAGCCGACCGCGGGTCTGGATCCCAGAGGCAGAGACGAAATCCTCGATCAGATTGCCAAACTGAAAGAGGAGACGGGTATCACGGTCATTCTCGTCTCCCACAGCATGGAGGACGTGGCGAAGTATGTGGAGCGCATTATTGTGATGAACCGGGGCAGCGTGATGTACGACGGTGCGCCGAAAGAAGTGTTTGCCCACTATCGCGAACTGGAGGAAGTGGGGCTTGCCGCGCCGCAGGTCACGTACATCATGCGGGCGCTGCGGGAGAGCGGGATGCCGGTGGCGGCGGACGCCACGACCATCGGGGAGGCCAGGGACGAGATCCTGAAAGCGCTGGGAAAGGAATAGGTTATGTTACGGGATATTACATTGGGCCAGTATTATCAGACGGACTCCGTCATCCATAAACTGGACCCGCGGGTGAAGCTGGTGGCGACGATCTGTTTTATTGTGTCGCTCTTTGTGGTAAAAAGCTGGGTGGGCTATGTGGTGGCGGCGGTTTTTCTGGCCGTCATGATCAAGTTGTCGAACGTACCGTTCAAATATATGGTAAAAGGCATGAAAGCGATCGTCTTCATCCTGCTCATCACGGTGGTGTTCAACCTGTTTTTGACGCCGGGCGAGACGCTGGTGAGCGTCTGGAGGCTGCGGATCACAAAGGAGGGACTGCAGCTCGCGGTGATGATGGCGGTGCGGCTGTCTTTTCTGATCGTCGGCTCGTCTGTGATGACGCTGACGACCACGCCGAACAGTCTGACAGACGGCATGGAAAAATTGATGAAACCGCTGAAAATTTTCAAGGTGCCGGTGCATGAGGTGGCGATGATGATGTCGATTGCGCTTCGGTTTATCCCGATTCTGTTAGAGGAGACGGACAAGATCATGAAAGCGCAGATTGCCAGAGGCGCGGATTTTGAGAGCGGCAATCTCGTCAGGAAAGCGAAAGCGATGGTGCCTCTTCTGGTGCCCCTCTTTATCTCCGCGTTTCGACGGGCGAACGATCTCGCGATGGCGATGGAGGCGCGCTGCTATCGGGGCGGGGAGCACAGGACGAAGATGAAGCCGCTCAAGTATGCGGCCAGGGACCGCGCGGCCTACGGCGTGCTGGCGGCGTATTTTGCACTGTGCATCTTGATACGGATCTACTTATAGACGATAGGGAAAGCGTGAATCATGAAAAGAGTGATGCTCACGGTCGCCTATGACGGCACGCGCTATCACGGGTGGCAGGTACAACCGAACGGAGAGACGATAGAAGGCATCCTGAACCGATGCCTTTCTGCGCTTCTGGGAGAAAAGATCGAGGTGGCAGGCGCAAGCCGCACCGACGCCGGTGTTCACGCGCTGGGGAACGCGGCGGTCTTCGATACCGCCAGCCGGATTCCGGCAGAGAAGATCTCCTATGCGCTGAACAGGAGCCTGCCGGAGGATATCCGCATCCAGAAGTCGGAGGAAGTGGCCGCCGACTTTCACCCGCGGCACTGCGCAAGCCGCAAGACCTACGAGTACCGTATCTACTGCGCCCCGTTTCCGCTGCCGACCAGGCGGCTGTACGCCCATTATACTTATGTGCCGATGGACGCCGCACTGATGCGTCAGGCGGCGGCGTACCTGGTGGGCGAACATGATTTCCGGAGTTTCTGCAGCGTGGACAGTCAGGCGGAGACGACCGTGCGGCGGATCGATTCGATACAGGTGCTTACGGACAGCTTTCTGTGCGGCGCCGCGGACGCGCAGGGCATGGATGCCGGCGGTTTGCGGGAAGTCGGCGCGGATGACAGCGGGAATAACAGGACGGTCGGTTTTCAGATCGGGATGATTGACCGTATCGGTCAAGAGATTGTGATACGCGTGTCAGGTAACGGTTTCCTCTATAATATGGTCCGCATCATCGCGGGAACGCTGATGGAAGCGGGGCGTGGCCATATCCTGCCGGAGCAGATGAAAAATATTCTGGAGGCGCGGGACAGACAGGCGGCCGGGCCCACCGCGCCCGCCTGCGGGCTGACGCTAACAGGGATCAAGTTTTTGTGACGGAATATGCGAGAGCGCATGGGCAGGACGCGCACGGATAAGGGGAACAGCGGAAACAGAGCAGCCGCGGGAGTGAAGGAGAAGAGCGTATGGACAGAAAAGTCATCAACGAAAACTGGGAGATGCAGATCGTCGGGGAAAATGTCTACGGGATTTCCGAAGACTGGATCGAGGCACAGATCCCCGGTTCCGTCTACAGCAATCTGCTAAGGCATGGTCTGATGCCCGATCCCTACGACAGGATGAACGAGCTGGATGCGCTTCGTCTGATGGAGAATGCGTTTCGTTTTCGGACGTCTTTTGCGCTCTCCCGAGAACAGCTTGACAGCGATTTCCTCCTGCTTCGTTTTGACGGGATCGACACGCTGGCCCGGATCTATCTGAACGGGGTGCTGCTGGGGTGCGCGGACAATATGCACCGCATCTGGGAATACGATATCGCGGGCACGGTCGTCTGCGGCGAGAATGAACTGCTCCTGGAGTTCGCGTCGCCCACAAGGTTTATCGAGGAAGAAAACAGGAAAGTCTACACCGGCGGTTCGGCGGAGGCGATGCGGGGATTCCCGCACCTGCGCAAGGCCCACTGCATGTTTGGCTGGGACTGGGGCCCGAGGTTGCCCGATGCCGGTATTTTCAGGGAAGTATCCGTGCTGTCCGGGCGCATGGCGAGGCTGGAGCAGGTCTATGTCACGCAGACTTTCAGGGCGGAACAGACAGAGGACGGGGCGGCGCCTGACTTAAGCGGTTCCGACTATCTGGTGGATATCACGGTAAATGCCGCGGCAGAGTATTTTGCCGCGGCAGATGGGTGCGGGATGAAGATTGCCCTCTATGACAAGGACGGTGTGCTGGTCGGCTGCCGTTCTTCTCAGGAAGGCGAGGGATGGCATACCATTACCGTGCATCATCCGGACCTCTGGTGGCCGCACGGCTACGGGGAGCAGCCGCTGTACCGAATTGAGGTTGTGCTGTCGGACGGGGCGGGGAATATTCTGGACACCTGGAGCCGCAGGATCGGTCTGCGCACCATGACGGTCAATACGCAGCAGGACGAGTGGGGACGCTGCTTTGCCCATGAGGTGAACGGCGTCAGGATCTTTGCCATGGGCGCGGATTATATTCCGGAGGATAATCTTTTGTCCAGAGTGACAAAAGAGCGCACGGAAAAGCTGCTCCGGGACGCCGTGGCCGCCAATCACAACTGTATCAGGGTGTGGGGAGGCGGTTATTATCCTGACGACTGGTTTTATGACGCGTGCGACGAACTGGGGCTTGTCGTGTGGCAGGATTTTATGTTCGCCTGCGCTTCCTATGAGCTGGACGATGCGTTTGCGCGAAACATCAGCGCCGAGATCCGCGATAACGTGCGCAGGATACGCCACCACGCATGTCTGGGACTGTGGTGCGGCAACAACGAAATGGAGTCGCAGACGCTGGATCAGACGTGGAAACCCTCCATCAAACAGAAATATGACTATATTAAAATCTTTGAGTATATCATTCCGAAGATTCTGGAAGAGGAAGATCCCCATACCTTTTACTGGCCCTCCTCACCCTCGTCGGGCGGCAACTATGATAATCCGTGGGACGAAAACCGCGGCGACACCCACTATTGGGATGTCTGGCACGGCAACAAACCTTTTACGGAATTTCGGAAGTTCCGCTTCCGCTACCTGTCGGAGTTCGGGTTCCAGTCCTTTCCGTGTCTGAAAACGGTCGAGACGTTTACCCGGCCGGAAGACCGCAATATCTTTTCGCGGGTTATGGAGATGCACCAGAGAAACGTGGCGGCGAACGGAAAGATACTCGATTATCTCTCCGCCACCTATCTCTATCCGTCCGGCTTTGATCTGCTGTTGTATGCGTCCCAGCTGCTGCAGGCGGAGGCGATCCGTTACGGCATAGAACATTTCCGCAGACACCGCGGCAGATGTATGGGAACGGTGGTCTGGCAGCTCAACGATATCTGGCCGGTGGCGTCCTGGTCAAGCATTGACTACTATGGTCGATGGAAGGCGCTTCACTATGCGGAGAAAAGGGCGTTTGCGCCGGTCATGATCTCCTGCGAGGAGGTGGGGGAATTGAGCGAAAGGCCGTACTGTATCACCCAGCCGGCGCCGATCGAGAAGTCAGCGAGACTCCATGTGGCGAACGAGACAATGAAGACCGTAACAGGTACGGTACGGTGGCAGCTGCGGACGCCGAAAGGCGATATCCTGCTGGACGGCAGGGAAAAGGTCACCGTATCTCCTCTGAGCGGTACATGGCTTGAAAAGTGCGATTTTTCCGCGTTTGATGAAAGAGAGATCTATCTGAGTTATTCATTCGAGTCAGAGGGAAAAGTGATATCCGAAAACAGCTGCCTGTTTACGGCGCCGAAACATTTTCCGTTTGCAGACCCGAAGCTTACCTGTGTCAGAGAGGGAAACACCCTGATTGTCACCGCCCAGG
Source organism: uncultured Lachnospiraceae bacterium (assembly GCA_947588995.1). Lineage (GTDB taxonomy): Bacteria > Bacillota > Clostridia > Lachnospirales > Lachnospiraceae > UBA3282. The sequence continues at coordinate 16,852 of CANPZI010000025.1, read as the reverse complement.
CGTATGCTAAGAGTGTGGAGATCGAGGGCGTGGACGGCGACGTACGGCTGTCGGATAATTTCTTCGATATGGATCCCGGAGAGAAGCGGGTCGAGATTGTGGAGGGGGATGCGGAGGATTTTCGGGTCAGGTCGGTCTATGATATCCGATGATTTTACCGGTTCATCTCATCCACATACGCGGCGGGCTTGACGGTCAGCTCGACCCACGCGGGCAGAAAGCCGCTCTTTACGGCGTTGCGGAGAGAGCGGAGATTGGACCATGCCGAGCAGTAGAACGGCACTTTGCCGCGATTGCAGATCTCGGCTGCGAGTCTGCTTGTGAGCGCGGAGGCGATTCCCTGCCTGCGGTATGCGGGGAGGACGTCCACGCCGATCTGCCACATGCGCGCGCAGTCCGCCGACGCGCCGGCCAGACCGACGAGCCTGCCGTCCTCGTAAGCGCCCACGCCCAGCACATCCAGTTCCGGCCGCTCCCTGCTGAGCGCGTTGTCCCATTCGGGCAGATACAGCGAGGCGAAATCCGCGGCGGTCAGCACGCGCAGTTCATAGGCGCAGGGCAGCGGATGTAAGAGCGTGACGTCCGGCAGATAGTACAGCGCCATAAAGCATACTTTCTGCCCATACGCTGCCAGACGGTCGTTCAGCCAGTGTATGTGCGGTGTCTCAAAGCAGTGGTAAAATGGGAATCTGCCGATGTATGCCGAGACGGTTTCACGGTATTCGTCTTTGACTGAAGCGACGATGTTGTTCCCGTAGGAGACCAGATTGCAGGCGATGGGTTCCTGATAGTATTTGCGGGCGTCAGGCCCGATCACGGCCGGGACGACGACATTTTCTTCCGACAAAAAGTCCTCTGCCCGGCAGCCGATGTCCGCCGCGGACTGTTCCCTGGCGATCTGCAGAATTTCCTGGTTGGTCATAGCGTTTGTCTCCGTCTGTGCGACTGCACCGTTCTTACTTTATATAATATAGTCCGGGCGGGAAAAATCAAGCAAAAAATAGGTTGACACGCTTGGAAGCGTATAATATAATAGGTAACTGTGACAGTGTTTGAAAGTGCCCGGCCAAAGCCCCGGCAGGGTATTTTTTTACGCGAGCAATGAGCCAAGCTGACAAGCTTGCTTGTCAATTTGGCGAGTGCCGCGATAACGAGTGAAACTCGCAGAGCGTGTTTCAGTTCGTAATATCGCAGCAAGTATTGTCCGTTGTCTGGCGGGTTCAGAGAGGCGGCCCGGACATCCGTCCCTGGGAATCGTCGCAGCGGCACAGAAAGTCGAAAGACGAATCGTTACGATGGAGGTAATATCATGAAGACGTTTATGGCAAGTCCGGCTACAATCGAGAGAAAATGGTATGTAGTCGATGCGACAGATATGACCCTCGGCCGTTTGGCATCCGAGGTCGCTAAGGTTTTAAGAGGCAAAAACAAGCCTATCTTTACACCGCACATGGACACGGGCGACTATGTGATCGTAGTCAACGCCGAGAAAGTGAAAGTGACCGGCAAGAAGCTGGATCAGAAGATCTACTATCATCACTCCGACTATGTGGGCGGCATGAAAGAGACGACGCTGCGGGATATGATGAAGACACATCCCGAGAGAGTGATTGAGCACGCGGTCAAAGGTATGCTCCCGAAAGGACCCTTGGGAAGACAGATGTATACGAAGCTTCATGTATACGTAGGCCCTGAGCACAAGCAGGCGGCGCAGAAGCCGGAAGTATTGACGTTTTAATTCGCAAGGACTGAAAGGAGAAAATAAGAATGGCTAAGTCAGCTAAAACAGCAGCAAAATATTACGGAACCGGCAGAAGAAAAACTTCTGTGGCCAGAGTATATTTGGTACCGGGTAAAGGGCAGATCACGATCAACAAGAGAGATATCGACGATTACTTTGGTCTGGAGACGCTCAAGGTTATCGTGCGCCAGCCTTTCGCGGCTACGGACACCGCAGATAAGTTTGATGCGATCGTCACGGTCAAGGGCGGCGGCTTCACAGGCCAGGCCGGCGCGGTGAGACACGGTATCGCGAGAGCCCTTCTGCAGGCGGACGCAGATTACAGGCCGACCCTGAAAGCGGCGGGCTATCTCACCAGAGATCCCCGCATGAAAGAGCGTAAGAAATACGGCCTCAAAGCCGCAAGAAGAGCACCACAGTTTTCAAAGAGATAAGGATGATCTGCGGAACGAGGATATGGAAAAAGCACAACGCAAGTTTACTTGCGGCTGTGCTTTTTTATATATCCGAGATTCCATAGGAATCCAAGAGATGACCGAGATGGAGCGCAGCGGAATCGAGGTTCATCTCTTGGGTTCCGCAGATCATCCGCAGGATTTTCGAGGTTTTCTCAGTTATTGACAAAAGTTATCTTATATGATAACATTGCGGTAGGAGGTGAGCATAATTATTGAATTGGATTTTTATATGAAAGAAAATGGCAGGGTTCCGGTGCGGGATTTTTTGTATTCACTTAGTCCGAAGCTGAGAGCCAAAGCTTTTAGCGATATCGAATTATTAAAAAAGTTAGGTGCTGAATTGAGAGAGCCATACGTAAAGCCTATCAAAGGAAAAGGAAATGAAGGATTGTATGAACTGCGAATAAGGTTTTCAAGTGATACAGCAAGAATATTTTATTTTACTTATTACAACAATAAGTTTGTATTGCTGCATGGCTTTATCAAAAAAACTATGAAAACTCCGGAAAAAGAAATAAAGAAAGCAAAAAAATATATGGAAGATTATAAAAGGAGATCCAGCTCATGAGTAAATCAGGAATATCTTTTGAAGAAGTAAAAGTCGATATGCTTAAGGACGCGGAGTTTAGAATAGAGTATGAAAAATTACGTCCCAGATATGAAGCGATCGAACAGATTATCAGGGCAAGGAAAGAACAGAACATAACACAGGCGGAACTTGCTAAGAGAGTGGGGACGCAGAAAAGTAATATTTCAAGATTGGAAAGCGGAAATTATAATCCGAGTTTGGATTTTTTGATCAAAATAGCGGAATCACTTGGGAAAAAAATATCCGTAACTTTAAGCTGAAAAAGGAAAATGCATTCATATCCGCACCCGTTGACAAAAATAATCGGGCGGGAGTATGATGTCATTGGTTTGGAAGCGGAGGACAATGACGTCTGGTCATCGTGGTGGGGAGGTGGGAAATTGAAAGTATACCGAAACGAGTGGAAGTACTGCTGCAGCCTGAACGAACTGCGGATAATAGGCAGCAGACTGGACGCGGTTATGGAGCGGGACGAATACGGCGGCGCGGACGGCAGCTACTGCATTCACAGCCTCTATTTCGACGATTACAGGGACAGCAGCGTCCGGGCGAACGATCTGGGGCTGTCGGAACGGGTCAAATACCGTGTGCGCTACTATAACGACCGCAGTGACAGGATGCGGCTGGAACGCAAAGAAAAGACGGACGGGCGCTGCCACAAGGAGAGCTGCCCGATCACGACCGGGGAGCTGGCGATGATTATGGAGGGGCGCGCAGGAGAAGTGTTCTGGCAGACGGACGAAGAACTGCTTCGGCGCTTTTGTGTCCGATGTATGACTGGGCTTCTCGCACCGAAAGCGATGATTGACTTTGAGCGCCGCGCCTATGTCGAGAAGACCGCCAACATACGGATCACGATGGACCAGAAGATATCCGCTGCCGACGATTTTGAGCATTTCGCGGATGGAAGTTATCTGCGCTATCCGCTGCAGGAGACGGGACAGCATGTGCTGGAAGTCAAATTCGACCATATCCTGCCATCCTATATCAGGCATATTGTCACGGAGCATCATCTGATCCAGTCGTCTTTTTCCAAGTATTCGCTGGGCAGGAAAAAGCTGCAGGCAATGGGAAGACAATGACTCTATCACATAAGAAAGAGAGGAAATACAATGAGCATTATACAGGATGTACTTGAAAACATTACGAGCGCCTACGCCAATCCCGTGGTGGGGGGGGGCAAAAATCATTCTTTCAGTGCTGTTGATGGTACTGATTCTAAGCGTATATGAATTTATCGTATACAGGCTTGTCTCTCACAGAGCATTCTACAACAGATCGTTTCATATCTGTATCGCGGTTCTGCCGTTTTTTATCTCCACGATTATTTTCAGCTTACAGTCCAATATCGTCATCACTCTGGGCACGATCGGCGCGCTGGCGATCCTGCGCTTCAGGACGGCCGTCAAAGATCCCGTCGATATGCTGTACCTGATGTGGTCCGTCCACATCGGCATCACCTGCGGGTGCCAATTGTACGAGCTGGCGGTGCTGACTTCCCTGATGGTCACCGTCGTCCTGCTCTGCTTTGAACATATCCGTCTCGGCAGGAAACCGTTTGTGCTGGTGCTGCACTGTGGCACGGAAGCGGAAAGCTCTGTCACGGACAGGATCGCGGCGCATACCTCCCGTTACCGCATCAAGAGCAGGAATTATGCGGGCGACGGTCTGGATATGGTGATCGAGCTGTCGCTCAAAGATCCGCAGGAGCTTATGGCGGATATACGTGAGGCGGGCGTGGAGCGGTCCTCCCTCATCGAATATGACAGCGAGGATATTCTGTGATGAAGAAAGCGCTTGGCCTGTTCATATTGTTCGCGTCGCTGTTTGCCGGAGCGTGCCTGCTTCGCGCTGCGGCTGGCGGGGTGCGCTATTCCGCGTGCGTGGTGGATGAGAGCGAATTTGAGAAAATCACAGCGCAGCGAAGCGCGTTTCTGGGCTTGCCGGAGGCGATTATCTTCGATGGGGAAACGCTGCACCTCGACCTGCGCTCCGGCACCTATTACTATTCGCTGGTACAGGGAAGCAGCGGGGCATATGATCCGCATATCAGGATACGGAGCAGAGAAAGAGGCGTGCGGATCGCTTTTTTGGAACGGGAGATCACAGACGAGCTGATCGCCGACAATGCTGCCATACCGTTTCTCCTGTACACGGACGGCGCCTATGCGCGGTATGAACTGAAATGTACGACGCTTCCCCTCATGAATATCGAATATGAGGGCGGGGAGATCGGGGAAGATATGACCGCCATGTCTATGACGCTGTTTGATAACGCCGCCGGAACCCTCAGGCGCGTCGCCGTATCCGACGGCACGATCCATGTGCGGGGCAACACGACGAAAGTGCTTCCGAAAAAAGGATACCGCCTGTCTCTCGTCACGGATTCTGCCGGCAATCACACCCGTCCGAACCAGACGGCGCTGCTGGGAATGCGTCAGGACGACGACTGGATTCTCTATCCGGCGTACAACGATCAGGAGAAAGTGAGGAACGTATTCTGTACCAACCTGTGGAAAGCCTCCTGTGCTGCGGATAACGCGCAGGGGATCGACACCGGCACGGAATACAGATATCTGGAACTGTTCCTGAACGGAGAGTATTGGGGATTGTATGCGCTGGGCTATCCGGTCGATGAGAAGCAGCTTTCGCTGGATCCCGATTCCGACAAAGACGGTCTGTACAAAGGGGTGCTCTGGTCTACGGACGGCAATATCGCTTTTACCGAGGGAGGCAATCCTGTGGGATTCCGGATCAAAGGCACATTCCATGAAGCGGCGCGCAACTGGAAGCCTCTGCTGGACTATGAGTATCTGCTGTGGGAAAACCGCAATGACACGGCGAGGCTGTATGAGGGAATCGATATCGACAATGCCATAGATATTGTCCTGTTTTATAATCTGATACAGGGCGGGGACAATGTCAACGGCAAGATGGTCAAAAATCTGTATCTGGCCATCCGGGAGGGAGAGGACGGGCCGACGGCGCTGTACGCGCCCTGGGACATGGATCTCACCTGGGGCAACTGGTTTATCAACGATCTTGCCACCAATCTTGTGACGCCGTACCAGCTTACGCCGTCCAATCACATTCTGATGCAGAGCGGCTATCTGAACCAGATTCTGGTAAACGGCGATGAGGAGGCATGGGACCGCATCTATGCAAAATACCGAAAGCTGCGGGAGACGGCATGGTCGCAGGAGGCGATCGGGGAGATGCTGGATGAATACGAGGCGGACATCTATCTGTCGGGTGCATATCTTCGGGAGATGGAGCGGTGGCCGGAGGGCAGCTACGCGGACGCGGCGGACGGCCTCGGGCGTTTTCGGGAATATGTGTCAGCGCGGCTTCAGGAGACTGACCGCTACTATGAAAAACTGAACCGGACTCACGAGGATGGCAGAACGGGTTACGAACTGAACGTGGAGTTCGCCACTGTGAGCGATGCGGTATATTATCTGCAGGCTCTGCAATATGCGGACTGTACGGCGTTACTTGCCATAAACGACGACGTCGTCTGGCAGGATGAGCGGTATGCGCCGTCCTTTGCGGCGCTTGGGCTGACACGGGAGAATGCCGGCAGCCGGGGCGGCGTGTTCGTGCTGCGCGGCGGCGCACAGAGAAAGATTGTGGGAGAGGAGGATTGGACGGAGACGGAGAGGGCATATGCGGAAAGCATGGCGGAGGCCGATGCGGCAGCCGTGAGAATCATGGTGCTGGACGCGGAGACAGGAGCGGCGCTCGATGCGGCATCACTGCAGTATGTTTCCTTTGACGAGCAGGATGAAGAGGCGTCGCTGCTTTTGCTGGTCCGCTAAAATAGCGGTGGAAAATCTTTTCGGAATCGGTATAATAAGAGTATGAATACCAAAGACATCAAACTCATGATACTGAATCTGGCGGAGAGCTTTTTTACCTCGTGGGCCCTCATGAAAGCCGGCAATATGGAGCCGGGGAACCTCCTGACGGGAGTGATCTTCCTGCTGGCTTATTTCCTCTACAGGCATATCAGCCTCCGTCTGTCGGTCAAGACGTTCGCCTACACGCGGACGGCGCGTGCGGCGGCGATGCTTTTGTCCGCGGTATATACGATGTTTTACATGCTGGTGGACTACAGGCGCTATGTGGAGACGCTGACGAACGGGCTTTATCGGGGCATTGTACTGGCCGCGGTTTTTATCGGCTTTTTTGTCTGCTTTTACAAACTGCTTCTCTTTCTCTTCTCCTACAGCGGCGACAGGGAGACGCTGAGACGGCTGCTCTGCGGGGAGGCCGGACAGCCTGCGGACCGGAAGATCTGTCTCTGGTGCTTTGCGGGCTGTCTGCTGTGCTGGCTTCCTTACTATCTGTATCAGTATCCGGGCGTCATGACGCCGGACAGCATCAACCAGCTGGAGCAGGTCATCGGCGTGATCGGATACAGCAATCATCACCCGTTTGTACATACCATGCTCTTTTCACTGTTCTATCACATCGGGTATTTCCTCACCGGCGACATGGTGTCGGCGGTTGCGCTTTACACGTTCTTCCAGATGTGTTTTCTGGCTTTCGGCGTCTATTATTTCCTGAGGACGCTGGAGTGGTATCATGTCCGTCCGGCGCTCTTGATTCTCATCACACTCTTCTATGGGCTGGTGCCGTACCATGCGGTATTTTCCGTCACGATCTGGAAAGACATACCCTTTGCGGCGGCAGTGATGCTGTTTAGCTGCAGCCTGCTGCGCCTGATGAAAAAGTGCGGCACGGCGGAACTTGTCATGTTTGTCTGCGCAGGGCTGATGATCTGCCTGTTTCGCAGCAACGGCTGGTACGGCTTTCTGTTCAGCGTTCCTTTCTTTCTGTTTGCGTTCCGCCGTCAGGCGAAAAAAATGTTCCCCGCCATTGCGGCGATTCTCCTGACCGCGGTGATCGTCAAATATCCGGTGATGAATGCGCTCCATGTGACGCAGCCGGATCTGATCGAGTCGTTGTCGATCCCGACGCAGCAGATCGCGGCCGTCCTGTGCCATGACAGGCCGCTGAGCGCCGAACAGCGGGCGGCAGTGGAACGCGTCATCGACACAACCTATATTAAGGAACTGTACAATCCGGGTTTTGCAGACAACATGAAAGAACTGGTGCGCGCCGGAGATCAGGAGTATCTGGCGCAGCACAAGTGGGAATATTTCCGGCTGTGGGTGCAGCTTGGACTCGCCTATCCCGGAGATTATCTGCAGGCTTACATCGACCAGACATACGGATACTGGTATCCGGATTCTTTCTATCCGGTGGCGGATGCAGAGGGCGTCAGCGCGACAAAGTATGGCGTATCGCACACGCCGCTGATCGGCGGCCCCATTGTCGTCAAGGGCAAGGAGATTGCGCTGAAAATGGGCAGTATGCTGCCGATGTACGGGCTGCTCTGGAGTATGGGCGGAATATTCTGCCTGCTGCTGTTCTGCATCGGCAATGCTTTTGTCAGACAGGAAAAGGCGAAGCTCATCTGCTATCTGCCGAGCTTCGCCCTGTATCTCACTGTCATGATCGCGACGCCTGTGGCGACCGATTTCCGCTATGTCTATTTCATGGTCTTTTCCGCGCCTTTCTATCTGATGACGGCGTTTGTGGAGATCTCCGAATGCAGGGGGACGGAGTGAGCGCCGCAGAGCGTGCCGCCGGCATGCCTGCTCTATGTCCAGCCGCCGTCCAGCGCGACAATCTGGCCGGTCAGATAGTCTGGCGCATGCAGGAGTGAGAGGACTGTATCGGCCACCTCCCCGGGTTGACCGATACGGTCAGCAGGGATTTCCGCGCGCAGCGCTTCCATCTCCCCGGCGGAAAAACAGCGGTTCATGTCCGTGTCGATCACGCCGCAGGCGATGGCGTTGACGGCAATGCCGCTGGGGGCAAGTTCCCTGGCCAGCGCTCTGGTGAAGCCGTTGACACCGCCCTTGGAGGCCGAGTAGGCGACTTCCGTGGAAGCACCGATGTTTCCCCAGACGGAGGAAATGTTGATGATTCGGCCGCTGTGTTTTTGCAGCATCAGCGGCACCGCATATTTACAGGTATAGAAGACGCTGTCCAGATTCGTCCGCATCACGCGCTGCCAGTCGGCGTCGGACATTTCATGCAGGAGTCCTACATAGGAGATGCCGGCATTGTTGACGAGCACGTCCAGAGACGCGATCTGCCGGAAGAGCCGCGCCACATCGTCCGGCGATCCCATATCCGCCGTGACGGGCGTGCACCTGACGCCGTACTGTAAGGAGAGTCTGTCCGCCAGCGCGGAGAGTTTGTCCGCAGAGCGCAGACAGGTCAGGTACAGGTGATAATGCTCCGCGGCGAGACTCTCCGCGACCGCCGCGCCGATACCGCGCGACGCTCCCGTAACCAGGGCGTATTTTGATCTGAAATTGTCTGGCATATTTTCCCCTCCTATCTTATAATGTATCATGTCAGCAGGAAATCAAGCGCGAGCGAAGCGAGCATTTGATTTCACCTGACATGATAACGACAGAATCGTCAAGTGCGTCAGCACGGCGGCTGCGCAGCAGACGGATTCTGGAGTGAGTCAGCAGGAAATTCATTTTTATCCTATTATAGAAGAAAAACCGGTTTTTGCAAAGAGGAGGGGAAAGAAACATGTACGACTTAATCATCATCGGTTCCGGCCCGGCGGGGCTGTCAGCGGCGGTTTACGGGAAGCGGGCCGGCCTGGATCTGCTGGTCATAGAGGAAAAGCCTATGAGCGGCGGGCAGGTACTGAATACCAGCGAGGTGGATAATTATCTGGGCCTGCCCGGTATCGGCGGCTTTGATATGGGTATGAAATTCCGGGAGCACGCGGACGCGGCGGGGGCGCTATTCAGGACGGCCTCGGTCACGGAGATTCAGGATGATGGGGCTGTGAAGACCGTCAGGACGGGAGACGGCGGCAGTTATGAGGCGAGGGCGCTTATCCTGGCCACGGGCGCGGAACACAGGATGCTTGGCGTGCCGGGCGAGGAGAAGTTCAGGGGCAGAGGCGTCTCCTACTGCGCGACCTGCGACGGCGCTTTCTTTCGCGGGAAGAAAGTCGCCGTGGTGGGCGGCGGCGATGTGGCGGTGGAGGACGCGGTCTATCTGTCGCGCATGTGTGAAAAAGTCTTTCTGATTCACAGGCGCGACAGCCTGCGCGCGGCAAAAGGCCTGCAGGACAAGCTGGCAGCCTGCGAAAACGCAGAGATCCTGTGGAACAGAACCGTGCAGGAAATCTGCGGAGACGGACTGATGGAAGGTGTGAAACTGCGCGATACGGCGACGCAGGCGGAGGAGGAGCTGGCGGTGGACGGCGTTTTCATCGCCGTAGGCATGCACCCCAACACGGAAGCGTTTCGAAACGTTGTACCCTGTGACGAACAGGGATATGTGATCGCGGGGGAGGACTGTGCCGCCCGGGCGAGCGGCATCTATGCGGCGGGAGATATCCGCACGAAGCAGGTGCGCCAGATCGTCACGGCGGTGTCGGACGGCGCCTGCGCGGTCGCATCCGCAGAGCGTTATCTGACGGAGAAATGTTGTGAAAAGTGACCGATTGCCATTTGTTACAATTATGAAATGTTTGTGAAGTCCGGCAGAATATACAAGAAATTGCGTAAACACGAGGTTTTATTAGTATATGCTGTAGTTGACAAAACGCCTTTTCAATGGTATATTATAGCCAACATGTAACAAATTTGTAACAAATGAGGTAATTTATGAAGAACAGATATGTAAGAATTGCAGCTTGTACGATGGCAGCGGCCCTGAGTTTCACGGGCATGGGGATGCAGGTGAGCGCATCCGATAATGTGGCGTCGGTTTTGCCGTCGTCGGGCATTGACTATTCTTTACAGAGCGAGGAGAAGTCCACATCGCTCTCTTCCCTGCAGGAGGAATCCGAGAAAGAGGCGGCCATGAACGCGGACGCGGGCGGCATGAATGTCGGCAGCGTGCAGGTCGGCAGTTTCGCGGAGATCGCCAGCACCGAGGATAAAGTGAGCGCGGCACCCGCAAAGAAGATTGAGGATACGATCGTCTTCAGTAAAGGATATACGGAAGATCTGAAGAAAGCTGCCAACACAGGCCTCTCTGAGGAGGAGGAGAGCTTTAAGGATCTGGTGATCGCCAAGGTCAACGACTATGTGAATGTCAGGGATATCCCCAGCGAGGAGGGCAATATTGTCGGCAAGTTATATAATAAGTCAGTCGGCAACTTCATCGAGGAGGAGGATGGCTGGTACAAGATCAGCTCCGGCTCCGTGGAGGGATATGTGAAAGGGGAGTTCTGCGTGACAGGCGACGATGCTGTGGATTATGCCAAAGAAGTGGGAACCCGTATCGCCACGGTCACGACGACCACGCTGAAAGTGCGTGAGCAGCCCGATCTTGAGGCGGCTGTGCTCGGTCTGGTGCCGATCGAGGATGAACTGATCGTCACGGAAGAGCTGGATGGCTGGGTAAAAGTCAATATCGAGGAGGGCGACGGTTATGTGTCTATGGACTATGTGACCCTGTCCACCGAGTTTGTCAAGGCGGAATCCATCGAGGAGGAGAGAGCGAGACTGGCGAAAGAGGAGGCCTCCCTCAAAGCGGCCAAGGAAGCTGCCAGCAGGAAAGCGGCGGAGAAATCTTCTTCGGGCAGCGAGACGAGCGGCGGCAAGACCTATGCGAGCCCGACGGGAAGCACCGGCGCGGACGTCGCCAACTTCGCCCTGCAGTTTGTCGGCAACCCGTATGTGTACGGCGGTTCCAGTCTGACGAACGGTACGGACTGCTCCGGTTTCGTCATGAGTGTCTACAACAATTTTGGTGTGAGCCTGCCGCATTCGTCTTCGGCAGACAGAAGCGTGGGCGCGACCGTCAACGGTATTGAGAACGCGCAGCCGGGTGATATCATCTGCTACTCCGGTCACGTCGGACTCTATGTGGGCAACGGGCAGATTGTACATGCGTCGACATCGAAGACGGGTATTATCGTCTCGAACGCGACATATCGTTCCATCCTTTCCATCAGGAGAATCTTCTGATGAGAGGCAATTCATAAGGAAAGCAAGGGCGGCCGAGGAATCGACCGCCCGTTTTGCTGTTAGCGTTAGCGCTTTTTCCTCGATTTTTCCCCTTGCATTTCGGATGCTTTGTATATCTTATACAAAAGATTTTGCAGATTGTTTTTTGTTGTTTTTTTCGTACAATCTAGGCACCGTGGTTATCCACAGAAAAAACCGCCCGTTTTTGCGTAAAATGTATTTATACACCGACTTATCCACGTTATCCACATCTTTTGGGAGAGAAATCGGCGCGGGATTTATGGTAACTGAGCAAACAGATGTTTTGTGAAGTTGTCATGAAAACGCAGTTTCTGACAAAAAAACGGAAAAAACCTCTTGACATTTGATACGGTCAAAAAGATGAAACACTTATCGCGAATTGTTGCGCCGGATATGAGATTTATGGTATAATATTGCAAAAATAGGAGACTGGAGCGGGCAGTTTTTGAGCGACAGCATGGCAAGAGAGGGGCGATGACATGAAATTTATCATTATGGGTAAGAATATTGAAGTGACGGACGGACTCCGCTCGGCTGTAGAGAGCAAGATCGGCAAGCTGGAGAAGTATTTCACCGAGGATACGGAAGTCCATGTGACGCTGAGCGTCGAGAAGGACAGGCAGAAAATTGAAGTGACAATCCCGATGAAAGGCAATATCATTCGCTCCGAGCAGGTCAGCAGCGATATGTATGTCTCCATAGACCTGGTGGAGGAGATTATTGAGAGACAGCTCAAGAAGTACAAGACGAAGCTGATCGACAAGAAGCAGGCGTCCGCTTTCTTTAAGCAGGAATTTGTTGAGAAAGATTATATGGAAGACGAGGAAGTGAAGATCATTCGGACGAAGAAGTTTGACATCAAGCCGATGTATCCCGAAGACGCCTGTGTACAGATGGAACTTCTCGGACACAGCTTCTTCGTATTCTGCAATGCGGAGACGGATCAGGTCAACGTGGTTTATAAGAGAAAAGGAAATACTTACGGCTTGATCGAGCCGGAGAATTAGAGGGTAAAATGACAGTTCTAACCACTCTGATCAATCTATGCGCCGCTTTCATCTGCGTGGTATGTCTCGCCTGCTGTTTTCGCGTGACACTGGTTGAGGCGGCGCCGGTTTTTCTATGCGCGCTTGTTTTTGTTCTGTACCTACTGGCGATGATTCACCACTTATCCTGGATCGACTGGATTGCCCTGGCGCTTGTGGCGGCGTTTGCCGTTTGGATCGCGGGCAGGCCGAAAGAGGTGAGGGCGGACTTTTTGCAGGGCTGTGTCAGAGATATGACAAGCGCGTCATTTATTACCGCGGTTCTGCTGTCGGCGGCTGTTGCGCTTCTTGCCTCAGCGAAAGTGGTGACGTGGTGGGACGACATCAATTTCTGGGCGGCGGATCTGAAGTCGCTGTATTTTCTGGACGGCTTCGCCGGCAAATACGGGAATGTCGCGCCGGAATTTGGAGACTATCCGCCGGGCGCACAGCTGATCAAATGGTGGTTTTTGCATACCTTTTCCGGCACCTTTTCCGAGGGCTGCGCTTTTGTCGGCTATTACCTGATGAATCTGGCTTTCCTCTTTCCGCTGCTTCGCAGGATGAAAGAGAGAAATGTGCTGCTTATGTTCCTGATGGCGGCGGCGCTGTGGCTTTTTCCGAGTATTGTGGAGGTGTACGGCTACAGCGGATTTTGCGCTGATCTGACGATGGCGTGTATTTACGGCGGATTTTTGCTGGCGGTGACGGACAGCGAGACGCCGTCCGGGCTTTTTTACTATGGGCGGCTGGCTCTGTACCTGGCTCTGCTCGTTCTGGTGAAATCCATGGGTTTCGTGTGGGCGCTCTTCGGGCTGATCTTCTTTGCGCTGTACCGGCGGTGCGAGAGGCGGGAAGGGCGGCCGGAGAGCGCGGCGGCGACGGGAGCAGGGCGGCTGCCGGGGCTGCTTGTGGCAGCGGCGCCGCTTGTCTCGGGAGGAAGCTGGCTGCTATTCTGTCTGCTGATGCGCAGAGTGGCGAGGACGACGGCGACGGCGGTCAAGTACATGACGACGGACGAGTACGGCATTTCCGGCTATGCGGGAGAGTTCGCGCGCGCGTTTGCCGAGGCTTTTCTGCGCCTGCCCCTGCACAAAGAGCGGGGTATCGCGATCGATCTGACACCGCTCGGGCTGTATCTTGGCATCTGTCTGATTGTGGCGCTTTTCTGGAAGCTGCGCATCCTCTCCGACAGGACAGGCAGGCTTGTGCTGTGTTTTAGCGTGGTCAGCGGCGCGCTTTTCTACGCGGTTATTTTTTTGGCGCACGTTACGATTTTTGCCACGGAGACGCAGTATCTGGAAGCTTCGGGCATGATCTCTTCCATAGAGCGCTACGGCGCGCCTTTTACGCTCGGTACGCTTATTTTGCTGGCGGGCATCTGGGCGGAGCGGGGAGAGCGGGTTGCCGCAGCGGGGCGGCTGCCGGCTTTTTTGCAAAAAAATGCTGTCTGGCTGAGTTTTATCCTCTTCGTGGCGCTGACGGCGGGCTATGGCGCAGGCTATGACGGTCTGATAGGCTATCGGGACAGGACAGAGGAGGATCTGGCACAGCGGGCCTCCATGATCGGGGAGGACGAGGCTGCCTTTCTCGATGCCGTCCGTGTGCTGGACGGAGGGAAGAGCACCCGCGTGTGTTATCTCAGGCGCGGCGACGCTCCGCGCTGGGTGAACAACAGTTATACGGCTTACGAGGCCTCCCCCGTCTCTGTCGTTTTCCAGAGCGTGAATCTCGACGACGCGCCGACGGAATGGATGGTGGGGGAGATCCGAGCTTCCCATGCCGCCTATCTGTATGTGGAGGAGACGGATGCCGACGCGGGCGCGGTATTCGATGCGCTGATGCGGGACGGACAGTTTTCGTGCGGTGTGCTGTATGCGGTCATGGATGACGGCGCCAACATGCAGCTGACACCTGTGTCATAATTGCGCGGCAGAGAGAAAGGACAGGATATGTCTACCTATTACAATATACCGGTCATCATACCGGCCTATGAGCCGGACGAAAAGCTGATCTCGCTTTTGGAGGCGCTCGGCCGGGCGAAGATCGGCCGCGTGGTGGTGGTGGACGACGGCAGCGGCGAGGCGTATGAGGCGCTTTTTGAGAGGGCGGCGGCGTTTCCCGGCTGCATTGTGCTGCATCACGCAGTGAACCTCGGCAAGGGCAGGGCGCTCAAGACGGCGTTCAATTACTGCCTGCGGGAGTTCGCGGATGCCTGCGGCTGCGTGACGGCGGACTCTGACGGGCAGCATACGCCGGAAGATATTCTGGCTTGCATGCGCGCGTTGTGTGAGAATCCGCGTGCCCTGATTCTGGGCTGCAGGGATTTTGACGCGCCGGAAGTGCCTGCCAGATCGGCTTTCGGCAATAAGGCCACGAGACAGGTTTTTCGTTTCCTGCTGGGACTGTCCGTCTCCGACACGCAGACAGGACTGCGCGCGATCCCGGCCTTTTTCATGAGAGAACTCATGCAGGTGAAAGGCGAGCGCTTCGAGTATGAGACGAACATGCTGATTGAGACGAAGAATCTGCACATCCCGATCCGGGAGGTCCCTGTCAGGACGGTCTATCTTGAGGAAAACAGGGCGAGTCACTTTAACCCGATCCGGGATTCCGTGCGCATCTATCTGGTGTTTGGCAAATTCCTCTTCTCGTCGCTCTCCTCCAGTGTGCTGGATCTGCTGCTGTTCCAGCTGTTCTGCACGCTGCGCAGGCCGTTGGACGACAGACTGCTGTTCGTGCCGTACATTGTGGCGGCGACCGTGTTCGCGAGGATAATCTCCGCCGTGTACAATTTTCTGATCAATTATCGGCTGGTGTTTAAGAGCGAAGAGAAGCTGGCGGTCACAGCGGGCAGATATTTCCTGCTTGCCGTCTGTCAGATGCTGTGCAGCGCCTTTCTGGTCAATCTCCTGTATGGGCTGGTCGGCGGCACGGAGGTGTTCGTCAAGATGCCGGTCGACATCTGCCTGTTCTTTATCAGTTTTGTGATTCAGAGAGAATTTGTCTATCACGGAAAAGGAACCTCTGCTGGCTGACATAACCCGCGGAGGTTTTTCTCTATATCATCCCGCCCTCTTCTGAAACAGGGGAGGGTTCATCGGCGTGTCGGCTATGGTTCTGTTTGGGTCTGGCGTGGGAGAGGAGGCGGTAATATCGCAGTTTACGGCTACATCCGGGTCAGCACGAAAGAGCAGAACGAGGAGAGACAGCTCATTGCACTTCACGAAAAAGATATCCCGGAGAAAAATATTTATATGGACAGGCAGTCCGGCAAGGACTTTGACCGTCCGCAGTACAAACGGCTTGTGCGGCGTATGAAAAAGGACGATCTGCTCTACATTAAGAGCATTGATCGTCTGGGGCGCAACTATGAAGAAATTTTGAATCAATGGCGTGTCCTCACCAAGAAAAAAGGGATTGACATTGTGGTGCTGGATATGCCGCTGTTGGATACCCGCCGGGGCAAAGACCTGATGGGGACGTTTTTGGCGGATATCGTGCTGCAGGTGCTCTCTTTTGTTGCAGAGAACGAGCGCGTCAACATCCGTCAGCGTCAGGCGGAAGGAATAGCGGCGGCAAAAGCCCGCGGCGTGCGTTTTGGCAGACCGCCTCAGCCGCTTCCCGACGACTTTTACAGTGCCTACCAGCGCTGGAAAGCGAAAAAAATTACCGGTACTGCCGCGGCGAAAGAGTGCGGTATGGCGCTCTCAACGTTCCGATACCGCGCAGCGGTTTACGAAAATGCGGAGTTGTTGTAAGGGGGGGGGATTTTTACAGAAAGGTGTACTTTTTTGCAAGGCAGACATGGAGCGGCACAATTCGCCAGCCGGCGGCAAAAATTCTCGAAGAAGATGTGGACATCCCTATTGGTTTATGATATGCTTATCTTGGTTTTTTGTGTATGAAGATTTACAAAAAAGTACACCTTTTAAAAATGAAACTGGTGGGGGCAAATGAGTCATATTACAGGTTATCCGAGCGTTGATTTA
>CANPZI010000024.1 GCA_947588995.1 uncultured Lachnospiraceae bacterium | reverse complement strand
CGGTGAGGAGTTATTTATTTTTTAGTAGTAAAAAATGCCGTATTTATGCGGCTTGTGGCGTTTCGCAAACGCCTATTAGCGAACTACGAATGAGAGGAGAGTATGAAAAAATGTCACAGATTTGTATTATCATTGCCATTGTTCTCTATCTGGCCGGCATGATCTATGTAGGCGTCCGTTTTTCCAAAACCAACGCAAGCGCCTCGGACTTCTATCTGGGCGGCCGCAAGCTCGGTCCGCTCGTGACAGCCATGAGTGCCGAAGCCTCCGACATGAGCAGCTATCTGCTGATGGGGCTGCCCGGACTGGCTTATCTGTCCGGCCTGGCCGATGTCGGCTGGACCGCGATCGGTCTGGCGGTGGGCACCTACGTCAACTGGCTGATCGTGTCCAGGCGGATCCGACGCTACACGAATCAGGTGCAGGCGCTGACCCTGCCCGACTTTTTTTCCAAGCGCTACGGCGACGACAGGAATATCCTGACCTGCGTGGCTGCCATCATCATCGTGATCTTCTTTATCCCCTACACCGCCTCCGGCTTTGCGGCCTGCGGCAAGCTGTTCAACACGCTGTTCGGGGTAAACTATATGGTCGCTATGCTGCTCAGCGCGGCGGTCATCGTACTGTACTGTACGCTGGGCGGTTTTCTGGCGGTCAGCACCACGGATCTGATCCAGAGCATCACCATGACCATCGCATTGATCATCGTCATCTTCTTCGGCCTGCACACCGCGGGCGGACTTGACACCGTCGTCGAGAATGCGAAAGCGCTGCCCGGCTATTTCAGCATGGTGCAGACCTATGTGGCCGATACCGGCGAGAGCGCTCCCTACGGCGCACTCTCCATCGCCTCGATGATGGCATGGGGCCTGGGCTACTTCGGTATGCCCCACATCCTGCTGCGCTTTATGGCGATCGAGGACGAGAATAAACTGAAATTATCCAGAAGAATCGCCTCCGTGTGGGTAGTGATCGCCATGGCTGTCGCAGTCTTCATCGGCGTGATCGGCTACAGCATGTCCAAGGCGTCTGTCATCCCGATGCTGCAGGGCAGCGATACCGAGACGGTCATCATACAGATCGCCTCCGTCTTAAGCAAGTACAACGTGCTGGCTGCTCTGCTGGCAGGCGTGATTCTGGCAGGTATCCTGGCGGCCACCATGTCCACCGCGGACTCCCAGCTTCTGGCCGCGGCTTCCAGTATCTCCCAGAACCTCTTACAGGATTTCGGCAAAAAGAAGCTGGACACGAAAACTTCTGTAAAAATAGCACGCGTTACTGTAATTGTAATCTCCCTGATCGCCGTGGTACTGGCCTCCGATCCGAACAGTTCCATCTTCAAGATCGTATCTTTCGCCTGGGCAGGCTTCGGCGCAGCTTTCGGCCCCGTCGTACTGTGTGCGCTGTTCTGGAAGCGCTCGAATAAATGGGGTGCGCTCTGCGGCATGATCGCCGGCGGCGCCATGGTATTCATCTGGAAGTACGGCATCGCCAGGCTCGGCGGCGCGTTCGCCATCTACGAGCTTCTGCCCTCTTTCCTGGTGGCTGTCGCTGTCAATGTGATCGTCTCGCTTCTGACCGCAGCGCCGGACAAAGAGATCACCGACACCTTTGACAAAGTCATGCGGCAATAAGAGTTCCTGTCAAGTGCCGCAAAAAGGCGGGGCGGCGTCTGTATGACGCTGTCCCGCCTTTGCCGTCTGTCAGCGACAGATCACAGCCCATCTGTCGGTATCATTTCGATATCCATATCCACATTACCCTGAATGCCGTCCACTGTGCCCGTATTGCTGTACTGCCAGAAAGAAAAATGATAGGGCGTCTGCGGCAGCGCCTCATAATCGGCATACCAGATCCGATAATCAGCCAGTCTGTCCAGCTCCAGTTCATACGCCTCCCAGAGCATATTACAATACACCATCGGCTCATATCCGGCTTCCCGAATCGTCTCACAAAAACACAGGGCATTGGCCGTCAGCTGCTCTCTGCTCAGAGCGTCCGTGCGCGCCTCTCTGCCCACGATATGCTCCGGGTCATATACAACCGGCAGCTGCAGCTTACAGCCCTGCAAAGCATCCAGCACAAACTCCGCCTCCTCACGGGCCTCCGCTTCGTTCACCGCCTGCGAGAAAAAATAGACTCCCACATCCAGTCCGGCTTCCGCAGCCTCTTCCCTGTAATCGGCAAATTTCGGATCAGCGCGCAGCCCGCCTTTCTCGTATCCCCGATACCCGACTCGCAAAAAAGCAAAGGATATCCCGTCGTTCTTTACTTTTTCCCAGTCAATTTCCCCCTGGAAATAAGAGACATCCACCCCGATACGGCTCTCATACGAGGCATCGCCGACATAGGACAGCCGATCTCCTTTTCTGACAAAAGCCGACAGATGATAGGGATGCTTTTTGACCTGAGGTTCTATCTGCACACGGTATTGTTCCCCGTATACATCTACAAACTCCAGAACGCCGCCGTCCTGCTCCTTTTCCGGCATTTTCGGCTCTTCCAGCGGCGTTTCCGCCGCTTCCTCATCATCTTCTTCCGAAGCCTCATCCGCCGGAACAGAGGCGCTTGCCGTCACAGTCTCTGCATCTGCCTCTTCCTGCCACCCGCATCCGAACAGTCCGGTCAGACACAAGATACAGCACAGCACGCCAAAACGCCCGTAAGCGCCTCTCATTGGTTTACCGCCTCCATATATTCCGCAAAGCTCCTGAATTCCTTTGTATTGCCCGAAAATTCACAGAGACGATAGACGCACTCCGTGAAATAGTCTTTTGTCATTTTGTCAAAATCATCCGTATACTGCGGAAAGATAACTTTCATCTGCAGAACATATTCGTGCTCTATCTTAAACAGATCGTAAATCAAAAGGCTCCTGTCGCTGTTAAATCCCGTCAAAATCATTCTGCCATGATCATAACTGTCATCCACGGACGAGACCAGTTTGACGGCATCCGTCATCTGCTTTGCCTCCGTAAAATATACATAGTCCACCATATCCTGAAGCGACATGCCGTCTTCCCGCCTCGCAATGCTGTACAGCAGTTCGGAGCGGTCTGAACCCAAAAAATGAATGTACCTTTCCATAGAACCGTACGCATCGCTCAGGGCTTCTCCCTCACCGCTCCCGCAGATCACCGCATTGTACATATCGGTCGGATAATAAAAGGAAAAATCTGCTATGCCGGAGTCATAGAGATCATACTCCATGTCTCTCCCATAACCTGTCACTGCATTTTCATTCACCGCAAAATCTTCATTTCGCAGCACAAAGCGATCGGCAGCCGTACTCTCATCAATGCCGTAACGCTCCATGACAGCGGTATAGACCGAACGGTACGCTTCCGGTATCGAAGCAGACTCATCCGCCGGGGCAGCCGTGTCTTCCGAAGCAGGCTCATCCGCCGGAACAGCCGTGTCTTCCGAAGCGGGCGCATCTGCCTGCACAGGCGCACTCTCCTGCATAGAATCCTCCTGCTGAATATTTTCCTGCTGAGAATTCGCCTGCACAGTTTCCCTTTTTGCCGCACGATCCGGCCGTCTCTGGCCGAGGCCTGCGGCAAGTATGACAATCACCGCCACCAGCAGCGCGGCGATCAGAACCTTTTGCCAGCCGCCGCTTTTTCCGTCAGCCGCCGTCTTATTCTGCCGCTTTGCGTCTCTGCTTTGTTCGGGCGCAGGATACACCGTTTTCTCGACGGGCGGCTGTGATACCACGTTTGCCTGTAACCCTGACTGCCCTGGCGCATACAAGTCCTGCCGGAACGCCTCCACCGTCTGATATCTGTCCTCCGCACGCACGGCAAGCGCTTTGATCAGCGCACTCTCCTGTCCGGCACTCAGCCCCGCTCCGCCCTCATTGGG
Organism: uncultured Lachnospiraceae bacterium; assembly: GCA_947588995.1. GTDB lineage: Bacteria > Bacillota > Clostridia > Lachnospirales > Lachnospiraceae > UBA3282. The sequence goes on along the minus strand of CANPZI010000024.1, from coordinate 36,503 downwards.
CCTGACCAGCTCATCCTGTCTCAGTCTCTCCAGCGCTTCCGGCGGCGTTATCCCTGTCAGACATTTATATATCGTCCCCGCCAGAGCATATATATCGGACCACGGACCCTGATTCCCCCTGCTCCGGTACTGCTCCTCCGGCGCATACCCCGGCTTTAACATCACCGACAGGCTTTTCTCATCCGCCTCATACTCTCTCGCCGCCCCGAAATCCAGCAGCTTCATCTGCCTGCCCGACAGCAGCATGATGTTGTCCGGACTGATATCCCGGTGGATCAGCCCCTGCCTGTGCACTTCCCCAAGCGCCTTAAACACCGGCTCCATCGCCGGCAGAAGTTCCGCCGCCGCTATTCGCCCGCCTCTCTGTCTCTGGTACTCTTTTAGCGTCACGCCCTCGACGTATTCCATCACCAGATAGGCCGTATTGTTCTCCTGAAAATAGTCGCGTACGCCCACCACGCCGGACATGTGCGCGCATTTCGCCAGGCTCTTGGCTTCTTTCAGAAAATTCTCCCGCCACTTGCGCACCGTCTCTTCCTGTCCGCCGCTGTAGATCGTCAGGGACGATGTGCCGGCCGACTCTCTGGTGGCGTACCCGTTCGGATAAAACTCCTTGACCGCCACCCGGATCTCCAGATTCAGATCCAGTCCGATATAGGTGATGCCGAAACCGCCCTCACCGAGCACGTCCCCGATCAGATATTTCCCTCGTAAAATCGTAAGCGGCTTCAGCTGATGGGTCAGCTCCGGCGCCACACCCACCGCGCGGCCGCAGTGCGGGCAGGCCTCCCCGGCCTGTACCGTCGTCTCCCGCATGCAGTGTATACACAGTTTATTATAATCCATTTCCTCACACCCTTATGCCCTGCTTTCGTCCCGCAGCGGCATCCTTATCTGAGCCGCAGTCCATGACTCATCTTCCGCCAGCCAGCGACATCTTCGCCCGCACAATCCTCGTCACGGAAGCCTCCAGCCGTTCCTGCGGGATAACGCCCTCCTCCACTGCCGCAAGAACCGCCGCATACGCCTCTGTAAAATTCTCCGGCATCAGCAGCATATCGCATCCCGCCTGCAGCGCCCGCACCGCAGCTTCGGCAGAGCTGTAACGCGTCGTCACTGCGCCCATCGCGAGCGAATCCGTGACGATAATCCCCTGATAACCAAGCTCTGTGCGCAAAACATCCGTCACAAATGCCTGAGAGAGGGAGGCCGGTTCCTGCGTACCGACCGCCTGGGAATCAGAGATATGGGACACCATGATAAAAGCGACGCCGTTCCGGCTGCCGTCCTGAAAAGGGATCAGCTCTTTCTGTCTGAGCTCATCCATCGTCCGGTCCAGATACGCCGTTCCCTCATGGGAATCCTCCACCGTCCCTCCGTGTCCCGGAAAATGCTTGTAACACGCCAAAATCCCATGGCCGGTAAGTTCTTCCGCAAAAATATCCGCCAGCTTTGCCACCGTCTCAGGATCTTCCCCGAAAGAGCGGTCGCCAATCACGCTGTTTTCGGCATTGGCCAGCACATCCGCATCCGGAGCGAAATCCACGTTAAAGCCAAGCGCGGACAGATAGGCGCCGATCGTATCACCCGCTTCCGATACGGCCGTTTCCACGTCCGCCTCCTGCGCCAGCTCCCCCATCGCTTTTACGCGTTCCACACCAAAGCTCTCATTGTTTCCTATCCGCAGCACCCGGCCTCCCTCTTCGTCCACACCGAGGAATACCGGCAGGCCGCTCCTTTGCATTGCATATTCCTGCGTGGCCGCCAGCATCTTCCGCGTCTGCTCCGGTTCCTCCAGGTTTTTCGCAAAATAGACGATACCGCCCACGGGATAGCGCGCATACGCCTCTTTCGTCGTCTCTCCCGCCGCCGTTACCGTCTCATAGCCGGTCAGCGCTTCCGGCGTGATAAAAAAAAGCTGCGCCACCTTTTCTTCCAGCGTCATGCCGCTGACGACTGCCTGAATTTGGTCCTGTTCTTTGTCCTGTTCGGACGCCGGCTCGCTTTCTGCCGCTTGCCGCTCTTTCTCCTGCTGCTCTTTTGTGTCCGTTTCCGGATCATCCTGCTCTCCCGCCGGTTCCGGCACATGGGAATCTTCCGACACGTCAGCCTCTGTTTCCGCTTCCTTTACGCTTTCTTCCCGTACGACGCGCCAAGCCTCCGCACCGCTCTCCCGCTCTCCGCCATACCGGCTGCCAAGCAGAATCCCCGTACAGATTCCCAGCACGCCTCCAAGAAACATGCCAAAGAGAAGCGGAACGATTTTTTTATTCTTCATACTCGCATATATATCCTATTCTTCCCGCATAAAAATCCGCGACCGACAACAGGTCATTCGGCACATCGTTCCAGCAGAAGCGATCTTCAGCGCTGCGATAAAGCATACTCAGACAGGTTTCGTCCGACACCACTCCATTCGCATCGGTGCCCGTGTAGCTCGGCTCATTTTCCAGCCAGTACGACTGATAAGCCGGCGTATTGATACAGTCTTTGCCAAAATCGCCTGTCTCGTCAATCCAGAAATATTGTTCCGCATCTTTCCGCCGCGCCGCGCCAAGCCAGAAAATATATTTCTTTTTTTCCTCCGACCGGATCATCTGCGTCACCGTATCGAATTCTTCCTGACTGTCAATATGCGCCAGATAACCGCCCCTGTCGATGCAGTCCCAGTATGCTTCCGACCAGGAGAGATCCGCCGTAATCAACTCGTAGCGGTGAATCGCGGTATCGTCCTCCTCGGTTTCTTCGTCCGCGTCAGGCTGTTCTGCCTCCGCCGCGTCGGCGGGCAATGGCAGGGAAACGTTTGCATCCGCTGAATCATCAGCGCTATCCTCCGCCAGGGGCTCCTGCTCCTCTGTCAACTGCACTTCCTGTGTCGTCTGCACGACAGTCGTGGGCGCCGTTTCCCGCTGTGGCGTACGGTCCGTGAGCCCCAAAACGATCACGGCAGCAGCCGCACCGCCCAAAAGTGCAAGGATTCCATAAGAAATTTCCTTTTTTCGCCTGTCACTTGCCAAACCGGCCTGCCCGGTCTGCGGCGCCTCTGCAGCCGGCAGACTGCCCGTGGCCGCTTCCGCAGACGGCGCGGCGGAAACGGTCTTTGGCTTCGCCGCATCCGCATACAAATCCTGCCGGAACGCCTCCACCGTCTGATATCTGTCCTCCGCACGCACAGCAAGCGCTTTGATCAGCGCATTCTCCTGCCCGGCACTCAGCCCCGCCCCGCCCTCATTGGGCCTGACCAGCTCATCCTGTCTCAGTCTCTCCAGCGCTTCCGGCGGCGTTATCCCTGTCAGACATTTATATATCGTCCCCGCCAGAGCATATATATCGGACCACGGACCCTGATTCCCCCTGCTCCGGTACTGCTCCTCCGGCGCATACCCCGGCTTTAACATCACCGACAGGCTTTTCTCATCCGCCTCATACTCTCTCGCCGCCCCGAAATCCAGCAGCTTCATCTGCCTGCCCGACAGCAGCATGATGTTGTCCGGACTGATATCCCGGTGGATCAGCCCCTGCCTGTGCACTTCCCCAAGCGCCTTAAACACCGGCTCCATCGCCGGCAGAAGTTCCGCCGCCGCTATTCGCCCGCCTCTCTGTCTCTGGTACTCTTTTAGCGTCACGCCCTCGACGTATTCCATCACCAGATAGGCCGTATTGTTCTCCTGAAAATAGTCGCGTACGCCCACCACGCCGGACATGTGCGCGCATTTCGCCAGGCTCTTGGCTTCTTTCAGAAAATTCTCCCGCCACTTGCGCACCGTCTCTTCCTGTCCGCCGCTGTAGATCGTCAGGGACGATGTGCCGGCCGACTCTCTGGTGGCGTACCCGTTCGGATAAAACTCCTTGACCGCCACCCGGATCTCCAGATTCAGATCCAGTCCGATATAGGTGATGCCGAAACCGCCCTCACCGAGCACGTCCCCGATCAGATATTTCCCTCGTAAAATCGTAAGCGGCTTCAGCTGATGGGTCAGCTCCGGCGCCACACCCACCGCGCGGCCGCAGTGCGGGCAGGCCTCCCCGGCCTGTACCGTCGTCTCCCGCATGCAGTGTATACACAGTTTATTATAATCCATTTCCTCACACCCTTATGCCCTGCTTTCGTCCTGTCGCGGCATCACTCTGTATAGACGTAAGTATAAACATAGTTCCAGGTATCGATCACCTCTTCAGTGCCTTCCCGATACTGTTGTTTTTCCGACACGTTGCCGAGCGGGTCATACTGATAGCCAAAATCCTCTCCCCAGGAATAGTTGTCATCGGCGTCATAATTGGCACTTTTCGTCTGGCTGCCATTCTCGTCATACTGATAGCTGGCCGATCCGCTCTTTCTTCCGTCCGCATAGTGCCCAGCCGTATACACCGCTCTTCCCTCTTCATCATACTGGTATTCCTGCCAGCTGTTCATACTGCCGTCAGAGTTATAGCTGACATCCCTGATCAGATGCCCGTTTCCGTCATACTCGCACTCTTTCCACCACTGGAGCGCGCCATTGCTGCCGTAATAATTCTGTCTGCCCTGCGTCTCACTCATATACTGTGTCTCATAGTGCTCCTGCAGACTGCCATTCTCATTGTAGACGTAGTATTCGCTTTCCCTGCCAAGCGAATCATATACCCTTGACCACTTTGTCGCGCCATTGCCATAATAGTGCGTCTCGGCTGTCAGCTGAACTCCGTCGTACCAAAATTCTCCCCACTCTTTCAGATTGCCCTGATTGTCATAATACTCCTGCCTAAGGCATCTGCCATCCGTATCATATTCTTCCAGCATCGTCATGACGGCATCTCTATACTCTTCGATCCGCAGCGTCTGCACATGCCCCAGGACATAATCTTTCCTCGTCTCCAAGAGCGCGCTGCCCGTCTGCTCAATCCCCATATTCAACACCTGAACGGCATTGACGACATCACCCATCTTCAGATATGCCTCGGAAGAAAGGTGATAAATCTCTTCGTTATCAACCGCGCCTTTTTGCAGCGCCGCGTTAAAATGCTGCAAAGCGCCCGCATAATCGCCCGCATCCAGACATTCCCTGCCGGAGGCAAGATCCGCCTCTCCCTTGTCTTCTTCCTGTGCGGTATCCGTCTCGGCTTCCGCGGCTTCCGCATCTTTCGTATCCGGCGCCTCTGCTTCCGTATACGCCGTATCCGGCGTCGTCTCCACAGATTCCGCTCTCTTTTCACTCTTGCCGCCCACAGCTAACACAACGACAATCACGACGACCAGTATCCCCGCGGCCGCGCCGAGAAGTTTTCCGTTCTTTTTCACAAACTCTGACACAGCGTCTGCCGGCTGCACCTGGCCCGGTGTAACCGTCGTATCCGCCCGTCGTTCCATATATCCCGTCGTCGTCTGCTCTTTTCCGGGCTCCGGAAGCGGCACGTCGGAAGCCTGTCCGCCCTGATACAAGGCTGCCATAAATTCCTGCATATTCTGGTATCTCTGCTCCGCATAGACCGCCATACCTTTCATCAGCGCCTGCTCGACCTGCGGACGGAGACGGATGCCAAGTTCGCCGGGACGCTTCAGTTCATCCTCGCGCAGTCTCTCCATGGACTCCGGCGGCGTCACGCCTGTGATACATTTGTAGATCGTCGCCGCAAAGGCATAAACATCCGACCACGGCCCTTGTTTTCCTTTTGTCCGGTACTGCTCCTCGGGCGCATAACCGGGCTTTAACATTACCGAGAGGCTCTTTTCCCCCTCCGACGCATAATCCCGCGCCGCGCCGAAATCCAGCAGCTTCATCTGGCCGCCGGGAAGCAGCATGATATTGTCCGGACTGATATCCCGATGGATCAGTCCGTACCCGTGCACCTGCGCAAGAGACAGCATAACCGGTTCCAGCGTCCTCAACAGTTCTTCCGCTTCCAGCCTGCCGCCGTTTGCCTTGGCATAGGCTTTCAAAGTCATGCCGTCCAAATATTCCATCACGATATAGGCGGTCCCGTTTTCCTCAAAGAAATCCTTGACTCCGACGATACCGGACAGGTGGGAACATTTGGCGAGCGTTCTCGCCTCGCGGATGAAATTATTCTTCCATTTCTGGACAGTTTCCAGATTGGCGCCGCGATACATACTGACTGTACTTGTCACTGCGCTCTCTCTCGTGACGAATCCGTTCGGATAGAATTCCTTGACTGCCACCGGCATCTCCAGATTCAAATCATAGCCGATATAGGTAATGCCAAAACCGCCCTCGCCCAGCACTCTGCCGACCAGATATTTGCCGTTCAGTATCGTATAGGGACGCAGATAATGCCCTTGCGCTTTGGCATTGGCCGGGTCATATCCACAGTGCGGGCACACGCCCGGCCTCTCCAGTTCTTTCATGCAGCCCATGCACAATCTTTCAATATCCATCCTGTGCTTCTCCTTTACTACCCGTTCATACCGCGAAACGGCGACCTGCTACTCCCAGACAATCCGATACTCCGAGGAACCGATCAGCAGCACGTCATCTCTGTTCACAACAAACTCTCCTACAATCGGCACGCCGTTCACGAAAGTGCCGTTCGTCGAATTTTCGTCACGCACCAATACAATGCCGTCCCGATAGAGCAGCGAGCAGTGACGTCCCGACAGGGCGCTGTCGTCCGCAAAAGAAAGCTGGCAGGAACTGTTTCTGCCGATATCCGCCTCTCCCTTAACCGTGACTTTATAACTCTCCGACTCTCCCGGCCCGACTTTATAGAGCGTAATCTCTATCTTGTCTTTGCCTTTCTTCCGTTTCTCTCTGGCAGAGCTGTCCTGTCCCGGCGATACCGCCGGCATATCTCCCGGCATCATCGTCTGCACATCGCCTGACGATCCGTCCTGCGAAGTCCAGGCAGCCGCTCCGGCCAGGTCACCGTAAGCATCCTCATCCGTCTCCTCTTGCTCGGTCTTCTTTTTGCCCAGCAGCATGATGACAGCCAGAATAATCACCAGCAAAAGAAGGCCGATGCCGACCGCCGCGTATTTGCCAAGCGGCTTGTCCTGAGCTTCGGTTTCCTCCTGCCCGTTGATAATGGTATAATTGATTTCCGTCGATTCCTTTGCCGCCTCAATCGCCTCGATCGCGTCCAGGATCTTACCCACCGGAACCGTGATTCCATCCGACGCTTTCTCCGTCCCGTCAGAGAGTTCCACGCCGATATACACCGTATCGTCTCCGGCCTCCTTGACGCCCTCCAGGCTGGCGCTCACCACATAGCTGGATTTCACGCGGGTAAGGATCTTGCCGCAGATATCCGCATAGTCATAGTCATCCTCCAGAAAAGGAATATAACATTCCCCGCCGGCGGAATTGCGCGCAAAACTGCCCAGCGTCTTTCTGCTGCCCTCCGCATCCTTGAGATTCCTGCCCTCCAGCGCGACCGCAAAGATAGGAATATGGCTGTCCTTGACCGCTGTCTGCGCTTCCTCCTCCGTGATTCCTTTCTTCTGATCGTCCTCTCCGTCGGAGAAAATCAACAGGCATCTCTTTTTGCATACCGCTTTGTCTGTCTTGAGGACATTGAGCGCTTCCGTGATCCCGTAATACAGGTTCGTGTCCTCAGTGCTGACCCGCTCGATAGCCTCGATATTCTCTGTAAGCTTCGCCGCATCAGTCAGAAAACCGGACGAAGTCACATCGTTTCCCATCGTCGTAATACAGATATTATCCTGCGCTCCCTTTTCCTGCACGAGTTCGGAAAGCACCTCCTTGGTGCTCGCAATGCCGTCGTCCGTCATGGAGCCGGAAATATCGATCAGGCATAAATAAGTCACCGGCTCCCCCATGTCCGCAAACTTCCTGATCTCCTCGATGGGCAGCGTATTTTTGCCGACCAGAACGCTGCCGTCCGCCGCAGAGGGTGTAAAGCTCTCCGCACCGTTATGGTTCACATAGACCTGTACATAGCCGTCCTCTGTCACATCATACTGATCTATGCTGATCTGTATGGCATTTTTCGCATATATCTCCCGGCCAGCCGCCAGACACGACAAGATGCCCGCCATAAGCAGGGCGCTCCACATGATCCGCATTTTTTTTGTTTTGCTCATCTCTTCCTCCTTGCGCTTTCTTAATTTCATACCTTTCTCCCGCTCACTCAATCCAGACTGCGATCGCCGAATTGTTGTCGTTTCCCTCTTTGGCGTGCCGCTTCAGGCAGGCGCGCATCCGTCTGAGCCAGTCTTCGGCAGAGTCCGCCTGCCGCAGCGACTTCTCCATTTCTTCCTCTGTCACATATTCCCAGAAACCGTCCGTACAGAGCAGGAAAGCATGCGCCGCCCCACGGGCAAGTTCTATGGTTTTCGTCTCCGCTTTCACATCTTCGGACTTGCCGATCACCTTGAGCAGCTTATTCCGGTCCGTGTGAAACCGGATTTGTTCCATCTCAATCTCCCCGGCCAGAACCGCCATCCTGGAAACGCTGTGGTCAAAGGTATAAAAAGCGCATTTCCCGTCCACAAAATGATAGATTCTGCTGTCTCCCAAATGCGCCGTATAAGCCGTTCCTCTCGCTTCATCCACACACAGAAGCGCCAGCGTCGTGCGCATCCGGCACTGTGCATCCTGCATGGCCAGAACGCGCTGATTGGCCTGATCAAACCAATCTGACAAGACCTCCTCCGTGAGGGGACGGCCGGCCGGATAGGTCTGAAAACACTCCCGCAGCGTGTCCACCGCAGTCCTGGAGGCCACGTCTCCATGTCCGTGCCCTCCCAGACCGTCCGCAATCACTGCGTAACTGATGCCGTCGCCTTTTACCAGAACCCCGCAGTCTTCGTTGTATTCCCGACCGCCCCGATTGGTATATCCTTTTCCTGTCATCATGTAGGTTTAGCTCTCACTCCTCATTGTACTTCCAGCAAAAGCGCCGTGTAATTGTCCTGATTCGGCTTTTTTCTGCTCTCGATCTGAACGCCGAGGGACATCATCGACTTCCCCACGGCATATTGCATCAGCGCAAGGATTTCCGCTTCCGACAGCGTGTTATAGACCCCGTCGGAGACTAACATGATACGATCTCCCGCCAGCAGCTCCAGCGCCTCTCTGTTGCCGTCGATCCGTTCCAGCAGCGCGATCCCTATGTAGCTGGTAAGCGCGTTCCGCTGCGGATCCGCGAGAGCCTCCTCCATCGTCAGTTCTCCGGCATCCACTTTTTCCATGAGATCCGCCGCGTAATTGTGATCCCGGTTCAGCTGCGTCAGCTCGCCGTCCCGGTACAGGAAAATACGGCTGTCCCCCACCGATACCCAGTAGAGCTCGTCGTCCCTGACATAAGCCGCCACCATCGTGGAACCGCTCGTCCCGCACAGATCCCCCAGGACTTCTTTGACCTCCGCATTGACGCTTTCAGTCATCTCGACCAGTCCGTCCGGCACAGATCCCTCGAACGTATGCGTGTCAAAATAATGCAGGCAGGAAATGATGGTCGCCATACTCGCCTTTTCCCCGGCGGACAATCCGCCCATGCCGTCCGCCAGAACAGCCATAACGCCTTTTTCTAAGACGACATCTTTCGCCAGATCCGAAACGCCAAAAGAATCCTGCTGACTGCTTCTCGCTCCGATGCCATGCGTCTTGCCGATCACCAGCCCGCACTCCTCCGGCGTCTCAATCAGGTATGCTTTCTCATACCCCAGATCCAGCGTCACTTCCGTCTCCTGTTCTTTTCTGCCGCGTTTCTTTTTCAGGATTCCCATTCAAACTTTTCTCCGCACAAAGGTAAAAAGATAAACTCCGTCTTGCCGATCACCAGCCTGTCATAGGCCTCCAGCTTCATCGTCTGGAAAATCGCCTTGTCGTTGACGCGTACGATGCTCCTGCCGTCTCCGGGGGAGAAATAGTAACTCCTCTCTTTGGCATCGTAAGTGATGACCGCCTGATTCTCTCTGGAGATCGTCTCGTCCCCGCGGATGCAGACATCCATCTTTTCACTGCGCCCGATATAATTGTTGTCTGTGTGAATCCGATAATCCCGTCCCTTTTCTTTGCCGTTCACACAGACGAGCCAGCCGACGACCGGATCGATTCCCATATCTTTCTGTATCAGCGCGACAGTCCTGCCCTCGTCGTCCCCCGCGTTCTGTACCGCCTCAAACAGCGGTCTGGTCACATTGTGCTCTGCTCCCGCCGACGTAAGCGGCATTGTCCTGTCACCCGCAGACGATGTATCGAGTGCCATCGTCACGCCCACATTCGACGCATTGTTGCAATACGGGCACTCCGTATGTATCGACGCATCATAATAATGTCCGTTTTCGCATTTCTTCATTTCCATGTCTATTCCCAGCCTTTCTCTTTTTTATCGTTTCTCTGATCGCAGAGACTGCTAACGTCAGCGGTGCAGCGTCAGATTATAGCCCGCGTAGGACAGATACATCACATCGCCGTCCAGCACATAGCTGACATCAAAGCCTGTCTCGTCGCCGACCGTGATGCCCACATTGGCCAGCTTGACGCCCACGTCGATATCCGCCCCATAACTCCACTGCAGATGCAGCGTGGAATCATCCACGATGCTGTAGGAAAACCTGGCATAGTCAATCGCCGTGCCGTTATAAGTACAGTAAGCCATGCCGTCCTGCGTAAAGGTGATGCCGTTCGCCCATTTCTCCTTAAACAGCCCGATGTCGGCTATCGTAATCACATTGTCGATCCTGCTCAGGATGATATCCTTGATATCGTATGTCGTATCGCTCACCCAGGCGCCCTGGAACGTCCCGTTTTCCTCACTCAGATACGAATCGTCCGCAAAAAGCGCCCCCGTTTGGTCTGAGACGATATAAAACGCCAAAAACATAACCGCGAGCACGATACCGCAGGCGATATATACATTCTGTCCCGATTCCTCCGCGCCGTCGATCTCATTCGTCCGTTTCCCGTACCGCATCTCCACGGGCAGCCCCGCGCTTCCCTCTTTCCGCACAGACACCTGATAGGCGTTCTCCGGGGAAGCGAGATAGAATTCCGCATGGTCGGACAGGATATAAGGCTTGCCGGCCTCCAGCTTCTCGCCGTTTTTCCAGAAAGTGCCGTACGAGGAATTCTTGTCGATCAGCACGTAATCGTCCCCCTGTTTTTTGATCTCACAGTGGACGGAGCTGATGCCTTTCGTATCGCCCGCATACTTCACCGTACAGCTTGCGTCGCGGCCAAACACAATGGACTTGGAGGTGCATACAAACTTCTGTCCGCCAAACGCGCCGGACACCCCGTAGATCTCTGCCTTGCCCGCGTAGTTGTTTGCAATCTTGCTCTCCCACTTCCGCTGGTCCGCTTTCGCCTGCTGCGCGATATCGATCGCCTGTTCGACGCCTTTTCTGGCGATAAACAGAAATAGTGCCCACGCGACGACGGTCAGTAGGATGTATCTTCCCTGATAGACATCCAGGAACGTATACAGCCCGTTCATCACATCGCTGTCGGCAAACCTGGCAAAGAAAGACCCGATATCATAGTTCCACAAAACCGCAAGCAGATATGTGCCGATCAGGCAGATCAAAAACAGGCTGTTGCCAAGATGCCTGCCTTTCAGCGCCTCCTTGCCTTTGGCCAGCGCGAGCGCGCCTCCCACGGCAGCCATCCAGAGAATATTCCCGCCGATCACGGTAAAGATTCTGACCAGAATCAGGCCCATAATGCCCTCAATCTGTCCCGCATACTCGGCGATATAAAACAAGTCGTCCGCCGTCGTCATCATCGCATAACCGGCGCCTACCGCCGCGCCGACCAGCAGGCCGTTCAGGCCATATCCCCTGCTTTTTTTGCGCAAAAAGATGCAGATCAGCAAGAGCTGGGCGATCTCCGCCAGCAGCGGCGAAGTGAAGACGAATGAATCCATGTACGCAATCCCTGTGATGTCATTGATAAAGAAAATGACAAGATAACAGAGAATCCCGCTGAACGCGGCGATATAAAGCACGTCCAGAATGGACAGATTGCGCGGAATATTTAATTCCCAGATCATGATGAGCAGCAAAAGCGGTATCATATAGGGGATCACGCTGACAATGAGCGCGTCGCCGAATCCGTACAGATAACTGCACACAAAGATCAGCGCCATCATGACAAAGCAATACAGAAAGAATTTATAAAACAAAAAAGGCGGCTGCCATTCTTTGATCATATCGCTCTCATAAGGCACGTTCCCCGGCAATCCTGCCATCAGCTGGCGCTGCTTTTCCTCTTTTGTCTTCGCCGCGTTAAAGCCGGAAAAGATATGCGCCCACTTAAAGTTTTTCCCTTTGAAAATTTCACTTGTGTCCTGTCCCATTTTTCCCCTCCTCTTCTATTTGAGCACAAATGTGTTCTCCGCGTCTCCCAGATAAAATCCGTCTCCGGGCTCCAGATAATATTTTATGTTGGGAGAGAGCTTGTCGCCGTTGTCCCTGAACGTACCGTAAGTCGATCCGAGATCAAGCAGAGCGACCCGTTCCTCCTCCATCATCACCTTACAGTGCACGGAGCTGACTCCTTTGGCAGTATTCGGATAAATAATGCCGCATTTTGCGGCGTCACGGCCGATCACGATCTCCCTGCCGATCGGAAAGCTCTGTCCGCGGTACATACCGCCCATAGCGATCAGATAGCGCCGGTCACGTCCGCTGTCCTCCGCGCTCTCCTCCGGTTCTTTCGTACTTCTCAGATAAGCGATGACCGCCGCCACAAAGATAATCAGCGCGATCCCAATATAAGTCTGCATACTGTCCCCTCCTCATATCCTATATTTTTGCATCGCTGTGAAATACCGTTTCCGTTCCCGTCTCCCGCGCAACGCAAAAAGCAGCACCATCTCTTCAAACCGCATCTATACGGTGGATTGAAAAGATGATGCTGCTTTTTCGTTTTGCAGGCAATAAAAAAGATCAGACTTGTGCTGTGCTGTGCTGTGCTGTGCTGTGCTGTGCTGTGCTGTGCTGTGCTGTGCTGTGCTGTGCTGTGCTGTCAAAATGTTATCTTCCGTGCGCATATATGTCAATACCTCATGCGATAACTAATTTCCATAAATTTACTATTTTACAATATCATATATCACTCTCCTTGTCAAAATATTTTCCGGCAGAGGGTGTTTGGCCTCATACCGGGCTCTGTCAGATTGACCGGTATACCGCTTGCTGGTTGACGCAGTTTTGTTCTGCCGCAGGTCTGCTCCCGCCTAGCGGAAGAAATTGAAATACTTCCCACTGTTTCCGTAATTGTCGAAGAGGCTGCTGTAAGCATTGCTGGCCTGCGCCTCCATATTGCGCTCCGCGCCGGCGGCCACGGAGTCCGCCCAGCTCGCCGCGCGGCTGACGAAGCCGTTACTGCCGCTCCACACTTTCTCCAACGTATCCGCATCTGTGGCGGCAAGCGCTTTCTCATCCACGCTCAGCGTGCCGTCCGCATTTCGCTTCACACCGCACTTCGCCATCTCCGAGGCATAGATATTAGAGTAACTGTTGAGCTGCGTCCTGTAGAGCGTATCCGCCCGCGTGCCGGACTCTTTCAGATTGTCCAGCATACTGTTATACTGGCTGACAAAGCCCTTGACCGCCGATACGGCCTCCGAGACATCTCCGCTCTCTTTCGCCGCCGCGAAGAGGGACTTGCTCCCTGCATCCGTCAGCTTCTCCGCATAGTTTTTCACCTGCTCCGCATGATACTTCATATTATAATAGAGCTTCTGTGACTGTGCCGCCGAAGCCGTATTCGACGTCAGCAGATTCTTTCTGTTGTCCGCGGCATTCATCAGCAGTGAAGTCCGGCTCGTGCGCTTGTTCTTGCTGCTCCTGCTCAGCGCGCGCTGCAGCAGGGAATTGCTGCTTGTATTGTTTGAAGCCAGATGGCTGTTCATATAATTTCGGGGTATTCTCATCCGTGTCCGCTCCTTCCGCTCTTTTGATTCCTCTGGCAGGCTTCCCGGCAATGCCGGACCGCTGCCTTTCCGGCAGCCTGCCTCTTTCCGCCTGCACTGTTTATATCGTCACGCCATGATGCGCCGAAAAGCGCTTTGTCACCAATCGCGCCGTTTTCGTCACGAACCGTTCTTTCCCTGCAGCATGAGCGTCAGCACGAACTGCTCCTCCCCGGCCTCATACTGCATCGTGCCGTAATACTTCTCCACACAGTTTTGTATGTTTCGCATCCCCAGCCCGTGCAGTTCCGTTTCCGTCTTCGCCGTGACCGGCCTGCCGTCCCGAAAGCGCACGCTCGCCCTGTCATAAGTATTCTCCACCACGAGAAAAAACATCCTGCCTTTCACATAACTGCGGAATCCTATCCTGCGCGCGACGCTCTCAGGCAGCCTGCGGCAGGCCTCAATCGCATTGTCCAGGGCATTGTTCAGGACGATGCCGAGGTCAAAGGCTTCTATCGCGAGGCTGCCCGGATAGAGAAGCTCGCCATCCAGCGCGATGTGCTCCTGTGTGCAGATCTGATACTTGCGATTTAGAATAACATCCGTTACTGGATTGCCGGTGCTGAAGTGCAGCGCCAGGCTGTCCGCCGCCTGCCGCATATCCCGCAGATAGCGCCTGGCCTCCCGCTCTGTCTGCGCGGACAGCCCGCCGCCGTCCGTGCCGCTCATTAACAGCTGTTCCATATCCGCCACGCAGTTGTTGATATCATGGCGCATTCCCCGTATACCGTCATAGAGCTGTTCCAACTCCCGGACATGCTCGGTCATATCCGTAAGCTGCTGTTTATAGAAGAGCAGCCCGCTCTTCTGTTCCTCGGCCCGCATCAGCTCCGCATAGATTCTGCGGCTGAACACGATGCCCGAAAGACACAATACGGAGACGGCCGGTATGACGACATACATGCTCCCATGCCTGTCATACAAAAACTCAATCTCCGTCCCTTTCTGATAATAGAACAGGACGCGCCACGCCGCGCTGAGCACCATGCCGATGACGGGAATCAGCAGCAGAAAACGCAGCCCCTCCCTGCTCATTTCCGTGACCGGCGCGGTCTGATAGCGCCTGAACATACGGAAGACCGCATACATGCACACGGCAGTCGCCGCGCTGAAAATCAGCATACCCCAGAACTGGATCCAATCCGCATAACGCATAAAACTTTCCGGATCCATCTCGCCCGCAACAGCTTTCTCGTACAGCCGCATATAGCAGGCGTTTGTGCAAAACAGCCACAGCGTGTGCAGGGCAAAGCGAACCATCTCCTTGACCGCATGGTAGACCGCAAGAAGATAGAATTTGGCAAGTCTGCTGCCCTGATACAGAATATCCATGGCCGCGAAGCTGATCAGGAAGATCAGGAGTATACTGATAAGAGAGCGGCTGCTGACACTCTGCATATTTGCCTCATCGCCAAACAGCCGGTTAATCACCTGAAAATAGGACAGTACGAAGCTCACCAGAAATGCCTGCAAGAAAAAAAGTATCTTCCCCACGGAACGATACTTTTCTTTTAACGGGATAATATCCCGGCACAAGTATAACAAAAGCGCGGCTCTCACGGAATACTCCGCCAGGTCAAGCACCAGATCTCTCATACGCCTACTCCTTCAAAAATCTGCAGTACCGCTTCACGAACTCGCCGTACTTCTGCTTCGCCAGATAGATTCTGTCCCCGCCGTTCACCGTGATGCTGTCGCGGTCATAGCCGCTGATAGCGGAGAGGGCAACCAGATAACCCCTGTGGCAGCGATAGAAGCCGTCCCCCAGCACTTCCTCCAGATGATTCATACGCTCATAGTATTCCAGACAGCCGTCTTTCGTATGCAGGATGACTTTCCGCCCGTTGTTCTCCGCGTAGAGAATGTCATCCGCCGGGATCCGATAGTGGCTTCCCTCGGCTTTCACCAGCAGATAGCGGGGCGCGCCCTTTCGTTTCTCCACCTCCTGGACGGCTCGTTTCAGAACATCTGTCATTTTATCCTGATCTACCGGTTTCATCAGATAGTGGAAAGCGCCCACATCGAAAGCCTGAAACACCTGCTCTTTCACGCCTGTCACAAAGATCAGCAGCGCGTCCGTCGTCTCTTTCAGGCGCCTCGCCGTCTCCATGCCGTCCATGCCCTCCATCGCGATATCGAGCAGCACGATGTCCGGCCGGTATCCTTCCTCCACGCTTTGGATCAATTTCATCCCTGAATCAAATTCACATGTCTGTGCCTGAGAAAATTCTTTCTCAAGTAAGGTTCGAATCCGTTCTCTTCCTCTTACCTCGTCGTCACAAACCGCAATTTTCATGCCCGTTCCTATCCCCAGTCAATATGCGTTATTTTATCTCATAACCTTACATATAACATTATATCGGCACAATGCGGGCAATTCTTCTTTTTCATGTCACGAAACATGCCTTTTTTGTCACGAATAAGCTTCCAGCTTCGCCTCCACGATGCTGCCTTTCAAATCTTCGTCCAGCAGGTTCATCTTGTGCAGCATGGTCTTGATGTCCGACTGCGCTTCCCTCGTCGCGCCGATACCGCCGATGCCGGCCTCCGCCATGCCGGCCAGAAGTTCCTCCTCCAGTCTGGCGCGCTCCTCGGCTTCTTTTCGCTCGTCCTCTTTCTCTTTCCGCTTCTCACGGGTCTCGTCGATCCGCTGCTCCAGCTCCTCGGCTTTCTCCTGCCGCTGTTCGCTCTTTTCTTCCTGTTCGGCTTTCTCCTCGGCTTTCTTCTTCGCCTCCTCGACCTGCTCCTCGAATTTCTGATCGACGTAGTCTTTCGCCTCGTCCGCCAGCATGCCGACGACTTCTCTGCTCGCGGCCTCCAGCACGATATCCGCTTTCTTCTGCGCCTTCACCATCTCGTTGTTCTTAAGACGTTCCAGCTTCGTCGAACGAATGGCGGCGTTGTAAGCCCTGCTCTCCTCGTCGATCTGCGCGTTGCTTCTCTCGAATCTGCCCTGCTGCGCGTCGATGGCCATGCAGCGCTCCTGGTATTCCGTGAGGCCGTTCTCGTGAATCTCGGCAAGCCGCCCTTTCTCCTCCTCGGTGAGAACGGGCTGGCGGCCGTCCCGGCCGACACCGTTTATACAATCCTGCTCTTTCTCCAACAGCTTCAGATCTTTCTGTTCCTGCGAATCCTCGGCCACGCCGTAAGTCCGCCGCAGATCTTCTTTCCAGCCGTCGCGTTTTTCGATCTCCTCCCAGTTGGCATCTTTTTCCGCCGCAAGCTCCGCCAGCCGGTCCCTGTAGCCGTCGAGGCTCTTATCGAATTTCCTGTCGATATCCCACGCGTCCTCGATCATCTTCAGCGCCTGCTTCTGCGCGCTCTTCTTTTTCTGCGCAATGAGATCGGTCTGCATGCAGAGTCCCAGATCTCCCGCAAAAATCGTCCTGGTATCGCCTTTTTTCTGCGCTTTCTCACCCGTCTGCGCCGTCTGCGCCTCCTGCGCTGCAGACGCACCGTTTACATTGATCGCCTGATTCCGGCTCTCGTCCGTCCCCGTCTGAATCCTCATCAGATAACCTCCTTGTCCATGACGGCAAAATCCCTTTCGCCGTATCCGCACTTACACTTCTGTCTATTATATCGACCGTTTTCGGCCTTTCTTTAATGCCGTCCGTCGTCTTTCATGACGAAAAAGCGGACATTTACGACAAAATACCCCGCCTTTTCAGACAGGGTATTTAATCACATGCGTTATTTAGTTCCAGTTCCCATTATCCGGCTGGTTCCATTGACCTGGATTGTTCGGCTGCTGCGCGCCGGCACCGTTTCCCTGATTCGGATCACCGCCGCTCCACTGGCCGGGATTGTTCCCGTTCCACTGGCCCTGACCGCTGCCGTTCCACTGGTTCTGGCTGCTGCCATTCCACTGGCCGCCCTGCTGATTCTGGCCATTCCACTGCCCCTGGTCACCGCCGCTCCACTGGTTCTGACTGCCGCTGTTCCACCGGCCGCCGTCCCATGAGCCGCTATTCTGTACATACGGATTCGGACCGGCACCGTAGGTGATCTCTTTCAGCGCCACATAGAGTTCCGCCAGCGTCATGTACATATACGGATTCACCCAGAAGATGGAGAGCATGCCGCAGGTAAGGGTACTCAGCAGAATCCATCCGAAAAATGACAGTTCCAGCACAAATGCTTTCCATTTATTGCCCGCCATCATCTGCTTGCTCATGGCGAACGCTTCCTTGGAGTCGATGTCCGGATTCTCCGCCAGGATATAGGGGATCATCATATATTCGTAGGTCTTGATAATGCCCGGTATGACAAGCAGAAGTGACCACAGAAAGACATACATCTGCGCCTGAAACATAATCTTGACGATATTCAGGTAAGACCTGGAAAAAGCGAATCCCAGCTCGCCAAGCTCCGCCTTGCGGTAGTGGCTCACCACGAAGAAGCGCTGCGCGCCTACCGTAAGCGGATTGAAGACAAACCACTGTATCGCGCCCACGACCACACAGACGACGATAACGGCCACCAGAATACCTACCACGACCGCCGTCGTCAGATTCACATCAAGCGACGTCAGCTGCACAGACGGCACCATGCCGACACTGCTGGCTCCGTCCGTCTCCGCCCCGCCGCCCTGCGAATAGCTGCCAAACGAAAAGCCACCGCCGCCTCCGCCGACAAACGCCAGCACCAGCGCCGCCAGCACCATCTTCCAGTAATTGTACTTAAAGAATGCCTTCGCGTTATTCTTTAATTCCGCCCTTGTCCACATATTCTTTCCTCCCTGTCCGCATCGGTTTGCCGTCTCTTCCGCAGCGAACTTTTGACTCTTATAATGACTTTAATATATTATGCGCCATTTTGCAAGACGGCTTTACTCTTTTCTGTGTTTTTCGACAGATATCCCTCCGCCAAAGGCACAGCTCCTCTTGAGTCGTCTGATCCTGCGGCGCAGCGCCTCGCAGTCGCATGTCGCCTCCCCGGCAAAATACACGCGGTACAGCGCTTCTTTAAGTTCATCGTCGATTCCCGCCGCGCCGTGTGCCTGCAGCCAGGCGAGCTGCTCCTGCAGCGTCAGACAGCGCCGATAGCCGTCGTATTTTTTGTTCAGATAGGCCTGCAGCCGTCCGTATTCCAGTCTTGCCCGCTCTCTGTCCGACAGCCTGCTCTCCCGGTACAGGCGACGCAGCCGCGCCGCGCACAGAATGACAAGGGCGAGGAGGGCCAGCCCAAGCAGCACATAACCGGCTCCGCCCAGAGCGCCCTCCAGATAGTCGCCCAGATTGCTCTGCGCCATCTCCGGCGCCGCGTCCTCTCCGCCGCCGGAGAAAAAGACATCCCAGAAAGAGGCCGTCTCCTCCTGCGCCTCCTGTGCCGGTGTGGGATCCACCAGCGTCCAGCCCTCTCCCTCCACGTAGATTTCCACCCAGGCGTGCGCGTAAGCGTCCGGAATCTCCAGCTCAATCAGGGCCGTCCGCCCGATGGGCGAATAGCCGTCATAATAATCGTCATAGGAAGCCCCTTCCACCAATTCGCCGTTCTCGGCCACGCTCAGATAAGAAAAGGCATAGCCCTCGGCGTAGCGCGCCGGAATCCCCATCTGCCGAAACAGCATAACCGCCGCCGAGGCAAAGTGCGCGCAGTAGCCTTTCTTACTCTCCAGCAGGAAATGGCTGATGAAATCCGGATTGCCGAAATAATAGCCCGGCCGCAGCGTATAGTCGTAATTCTCATCAAAATAGCGGACAATCTGCGCCGCGACCTCCTGCGGCGTGCCGCCTAAACCCGCCTCCGCGCACACTTCCCGCACCGCCGCAAGGCAGCTGTCCGGCACGGTCAGATAATCGGCGGAAATGTTCTGTGCCGGAACCGCCACATCTGCCAGCGCCGGATAGTAGACATACGCCGTCCCCTGCCCGTCGGGCAGCGCCGCCGACGCTTCGCCGTCAGTGTAATAGGGCCGGTACTCGTATCTGTCGTCCGCCTCCGCTTTCTCTACCTCCATGACACCCCGTCCCTGTGCGGAAGAGGTCTCTCCGCCGCCCGCGGCGTTTCCCGCCTCATAGCGCCGCCGTCTGCTCTCCACGCTCGCGGACATATCCCCGTCGTCCGGCAGGGAGCTCTCCGCCTCGGACCATCTGTCGCCCAGATAGTCTCGTCCCGTGAACGCTTTCAGATAGACGGGACGGTAGTCATAAGGCGTATATCTGACCGTCAGCACCGTCTCATAGGTCGGCATCAGCGCCGCGCTCTTGCTCAGTCTGCCGCCGCTGACGCCCACGCCCGCGCTCCCCTGCCTGAGCATCGCCGTCAGGCCGTACTGTGCGAACTGCACCATCTCCTCCTCAGAGGCTGCCTTGGCCGCGCTCTTCGGCACGATGCGCTCATAGACTGCCGACGGAAACAGAAACGCCGTCAGCCTGAGCGCAATCACGGCGGCCGCCACGGCAAACGGCAGCACATAGCGCATCTGCCCCGACAGACGGGTGTGCACGTTTCCGCTCTGCAGAAGCGCCACGGCGAGATAACCGGCAAACAGCATCAAGAGATAGAGCAGATCCGGCGAACAGTCAAAATAGAGCGGGATCGCATAGGGTGTCAGCGTCACAAGCACCACTCTGAGCAGGCTGCACCGGTTCTGCAGCATAATATTGAGCAGGATCACGCCCATCATGCCGAGAAACAGGGCAAACATAGTGACCGTCGCATAGGTTTCCTCCACCGCCAGCGAATATTCCATGCCGCTCTCCACGTCCAGATAGTTTCTTGCCGTCTCATAGAAGCGGTTCAAAATCGCATAATATCCGCTGTTGATGACCCAATAATTCGCCACCGCGATATACAGATAGATACCCAGAAGTGCCAGACTCACCAGATTGACCAGCCATCGCCTGCCGCTCTCGTACACCGCGCCGAGCACAAGCGCCATGGAAAAGAGTACCAGAATACACAGACCGCTGTTGCTCTCGATATCGAAAGCGGACAGGAAACCGCCGATGGCGCCGTAGACCAGCATAAAGACCAGCAGCGCCTTGGCAAGCGCCGCCGGGAAATCATACTTCACGCTCTCCTGCACCTGCACGAGAGTCAGTTCCGGAATATCTTCTTTTTTCGTCCTACCGAATATACGCACCCCGATATGCTCCTGTCCGAATCAGAATATAACTCTCCCCCGGATGCCGCAGCGCCATCTGCTCCTGCGCCCGGCTCTCCTGATGCAGCCCGTTTTCACTTAAAATCTCGACAAGCGCCCCCTCCAGCTCTCCGTCCTCCGCCGCAAAAGAGCCTCGCAGTTCTTTACCCGCCTCCCAATACAACTGCACCGGATAACCTCTGTGCAGCAAAAGTCTGCCCAGTGCATAGAGCGATGCGACGAGCTCGTCATTCTCCTGTTTGTCCCCGCCCAAAGGAAGAAGCAGATTGATTTTCTCACGGCCAGACGCCAGACGTTCCCGCACCATCATACGCCCCTGCTTGGCCGAAAGCTTCCAGTGGATGTTTTTCAACTCGTCCCCCGGTATATACTCCCGCACTTCATAGTCGGGATGGTAATCCGTTCCCCGCCGCTTCATTTCCTCTTCTCTCGGGAAACCCTCCACCAGACTGGATACTTCCTCCTCCGACGGCTCCGCAAAAGCCGGCCAGACGAGCGTATGGGAATCCTTTCTCCCGCAGTCCCGCAGGACAAACATGTGAAGCAGATCAAAAACCTCGAAAGCCTCGATCCGCACTTCAATCCGCCCCGCATAGCGGCTGGAAAGCTTCTGTTCGATCCGCTTTCCAACAACAGGTGTTATCCATATATGCTGTTTTCGCTGTTCCGAATACCCCGTAAAGACATTGTGGAAAGAGTAGACGAGATCCGCGGTGTAAGCCGCCATTCTGTGTGGATTGTGCACGATAAGCGTAAAGAAAAACGCAGTATTTCTGCCCACCCTGCGCTCCGGCAGCAAGACTTCCGCCCACAGCCTGTCCCGCCCTGTGAAGAGAAGCAGAAACGACAGCAGGGGACTGGCCGCTATAAGCACCAGCGCAAGAAACAGCAGATAACTGCGAAAAAAATTCCACAGGTACAGCGTCACGGCAAGGATGACGCAAAACCGCAGGATGCCGGACAGACTTACACCGATCTTTCTCCCCATCAGACCGCCCGTATCCTTTCCGTAAGTTCCATGATGATGTCCGACACATCCATGCCCTCAGCCCGCGCTCTGGCCTGCAGGTGAAGACGGTGGCGCCACACATCGTCGATCACCGACAGCACATACTCCGGAATCACATAATCGCCGCCGCGCAGAAGCGCCATGGCCCTGGCCATCTTCAGAAGCGCGATGCCGCCCCGTGGACTTACGCCCAGCGCGATGCGCGGGTCCTGCCTGGTCGCCTCCGTGAGGCGCAGCACATACTCATAGATCCGGTCCTCCACATGGAGGCATTCCGCCTGGCGCCGAAGTTCCAGAAGCCGCTCTCTTCCGAGCACGCCCTGTACCTGTTCCAAGCCGGCCCCCGCGCTGTTCTTCAGGATATCAATCGCCGCCTCATGGGAGGGATAACCCATCTGCAGGCAGATCAGGAAACGGTCCAGCTGGGATTCCGGCAGCCGCTGCGTGCCGGAGGAACCGAACGGATTCTCCGTGGCGATCACCGTAAAGGGAGTCGGCAGCGCGTGAGAGACGCCGTCCACCGTCACCCGGTTCTCCTCCATCACCTCCAGAAGTGCCGACTGGGTCTTGGAGGAGGTACGGTTCAGCTCGTCCGCCAGAAACAGATTGCAGAACACGGCGCCCCGCTTATACTCGAACTGCCCCGTGCCGCTGTTGTACATGGTAAAGCCGACGATGTCGCTGGGAAGCACGTCCGGCGTAAACTGCATCCGCCGGTATTCCAGCTCCATGGCTCTGCCGAGCGCCATGGCCAGCGTCGTCTTGCCCACGCCGGGAATATCTTCCAGAAGCACATGCCCGCCGGCCAGCACCGCCGCCAGCACCTTGCGGATCACACGATCCTTGCCCTTGACCACCTTCGCCACTTCACTGACGACCCGTTCCAGCTCCGTATTCATAACGCATGTTTCCTTTCGAGTTCTCACTGGTAAACCACAAACCCTCGCGCCGCCGTCCGCTTCGCGCACGCCTGCCCTCTCCTATACAGTTTACCATGTTTACACGCATTTTCAATACTGATCTGCGAAAGTGACGGTGATATCCGTCCCCTTTCCCGGCTCGCTCGCCAGGCTGATCTCGGCGTGATGCGCCTCCACGATATGCTTCACGATCGCGAGCCCCAGACCCGTGCCGCCCGTCGATTTGGAGCGGCTCTTGTCCACCCGGTAGAAGCGCTCGAAGATTCTGTCCTGATACTCCGCCGGAATGCCGATCCCCGTGTCCCGGACGCGCAGCAGGGGCCTGCCGTCCACGCGCTGCGCGCTGACCGTCACGCTGCCGCCGATGTTGTTATAGTTGATCGCGTTGTCGCACAGATTGTAGACCAGTTCCTCAATCATCTGCTTATCGCCCCGCATCTTACAGCTGCCGCCCTCCATGGAGAGCATGACGCTCCTCTCCTCCGCCCTAAGCTGCAGAATCTCCACGCTGTCCCGGACGATCTCGTACAAATCCAGTTCCTCAAGCGAAATATCGCGGTCGATCACATCCAGCTCCGACAGGCGGATGGTATCGTTGATTAACGTCAGCAGCCTGGCGGAACTCTTGCGAATCTCCGCCGCGAACCGGATCACGTCCTGCCCGGATGCCATCCCGTTCTCGATCAGCTCCGAGTAGCCGGAGATGACCGCCAGAGGCGATTTCAGTTCATGGGAGACATTGGCGCTAAATTCCTGCCGCATATCCGCATTCTTCAGGATCGCGTCGTGCTGCCGCCTGATCGTCTCCGCAAAAGGCACCAGCTCCTCATAGATCTCCTGCTCCCCGATGCAGTCCATGTCTGCCGCCATCCGCTCGATCGGGGCAAGCAGGCTCTTCGTCAGCCAGTGCGCCAAGAGCAGGCACAGCGCCAGGAGCGCGCAGATGACCGCCAGCATGGCCGGCAGAGCGCGGTACAGGATGCTCCAGATGCTGTGCGCTTCCCTCGCCACGCGCAGCACGCTGCCGTCCGTGAGCAGCATCGTATAATAATAGGTGTTATGTTGCATGGTGGCAGACTGCCTGATCGAACTGCCCTCGCCGCTCTCCAGCGCCTCCCGCACCTCCGGCCTGTCCGCGTGGTTGTCCATCCGCCCCGCGTCGGCATCGCTGTCATAGACGACCAGGCCGGATGAATCGATCACGGTGACGCGCACCGGTGCATCCGCGTCCGAAAGACCGCGCAGGCTCTCTTCTGTTTTTTCCGCGGAAATCTCCTGCCCGCCCGCCGACAGCATACGCGCATACAGGCGCAGATCATCCAGCACCTGCGCCCGAAAGATATGGTAAAAGACGACAGCCATGCACAGCAGCGTGACCGCTGCCGCCAGCGAGGAAAGAACCATGAACTGCCGGTTGATCTTCTTCTTCACGTTATCGTCATCACTCCGTCACTCTATGACATTGTCGAGAAAATAGCCTACATTGCGCACCGTCCTGATCATGGCGCCGGCCCCTCCCAGCTTCTGCCGCAGGGACTTGATATGCATGTCCAGTGTGCGCGACTCCCCCTGATAGGCCGTTCCCCACACCCGGTTCAGAATCTCCTCCCTGCCGGTCACGATACCCGCCCGCTCCAGAAGCAGCTTCAGCAGCTCATACTCCTTGTAGGTCAGCTCACAGGGCCGATTGTCCACATACACCGCGCGCCGCTCGCTGTCGAGGAAGATTCCGCCGACGCTTAAGATCTTTTCATCCCGATCCGCGCCGCTCCTGCGAAGCAGCGCCTTGACCCTGGAGATCAGCTCCATCACGCCGAACGGTTTGGTGATATAATCGTCCGCACCCAGATCAAGGCCCTTTACCTTGTCCAGCTCCGTGGTCTTGGCGGTCACCAGAATAATCGGTATCTTCTTCGTCAGCGAATTGCCGCGCAGCTTCTCTACGATCTCCAGACCGCTCTCGTCGGGCAGCATGATATCCAAGAGCACCAGACTCGGCACCCTGTCTCTGACAGCCTGTTCAAAATCCGCGCCATTCTCATACACCGCCACGTCGTAGCCGCTGTTTTTCAGGGCAAAACTCTCGATCTCGCTGATATTCACATCATCTTCCACGATATAGATCATGCTCATGCCAATCACCTTTTACTTATTTTAACACATCACATCTCCTGTTTCACTACCATGACTGTGTAAAAAGAAAGTAAAATCTGTGTAAAGTGCGGCATCATTTCATAACAAATGTTATAAAATTCTTGTCTCCCGCATGTTGCCCGTCTCCTGAAAAATCTCCCACTCGCCCACGTTCACGGCATGATCGCCGATCTTTTCCAGATACTTCGCCAGCATGAGCACATCGATACAGTCATCCACGTCGGCCGCCTCGCTTTTCAGCAGCCTCACCAGATCGGTCTTCACGAGATTGAACAGATCGTCCACCTCGTCGTCCCCCGCGATCACCACTCTCGCCGCCTCCGTGCTGCGGTGCAGGAAAGCCTCGATGGCACTGTGCAGAAGATGCTGCGCCGCCTGCACCATCACGGGAAGATTGTCCGAAAAGCCGGACAATTCCTGCAGCTTAAGTCGCAGAAGAAGTTCCGCCATATCCGTGACATGCACGCCCACCCGCTGGATATCCGTGACCACTTTCAGGCTCGCCGACACAACCCGCAGATCGCCCGCCAGCGGATGCTGCCTGGTGATCAGGGAAAGGCACTCGGATTCGATCCTCTTCTCCATCTCCCGCGTCGCATGGTCCTGCTCCAGGATCGCGATGACAGCCTCCTCATCCTGCCGCAGGGCCGCGGCAAACAGCCTGTCGTAGACCGCCTCCACATGGAAGCACATCTGTTTTAACTCCTCTCTCAACTCCGTCAGTTCGCTCTCAAACATCGTCCTCGGCGACATAGCGTCCACCCCTTTCTCTATCCGAATCTTCCGGTAATATAATCTTCGGTTCTCTTGTCCCGCGGCCTGGAGAAGAGGTTGATCGTGGCATCAAATTCGACCATCTCTCCCACGAGGAAAAAAGCCGCATCGTCCGACACCCGCGCCGCCTGCTGCATATTATGGGTGACGACCACCACCGTGTAATCTTTCTTCAGTTCGCTCATCAGCTCCTCCACTTTCAGCGTGGAGATCGGGTCGAGCGCCGAAGTCGGCTCATCCATCAGCAGCACCTCCGGCTCCACCGCCAGCGCGCGGGCGATACATAGCCTCTGCTGCTGCCCGCCCGAGAGCCCCAGCGCCGATTTGTGCAGCCGGTCTTTCACCTCGTCCCAGATCGCCGCGCCGCGCAGGCTGCGCTCCACGATCCCGTCCAGTTCCGCCTTTTTCCTGATCCCATGGATTCGCGGCCCGTAGGCGATGTTGTCATAGATGCTCATCGGAAAAGGGTTCGGCTGCTGGAACACCATGCCAACCCGCTTGCGCAGCATCGTGACGTCCACCCGCGGCGCGTAGATGTCCTCGCCGTCCAGACACACCCGTCCCTCGATCCTGACACCGTCAACCAGATCGTTCATGCGGTTCAGTGTCTTTAAGAACGTGGATTTGCCGCAGCCCGACGGCCCGATGAACGCCGTGACCGCATTGGCGCGGATGCGCATATCGATATCTTTCAGCGCGTGGTTGTCCCCGTAATACAGATTCAATTTTTCCGTTTTTATCTTAATGTTGTCCATATTCACCCCTATTGATGGCCGCTGCTTTTCTGCTGTATACAGCCGCCCTGTCCCGCGCGGCTCAGTGACGCGCCGACACATCCAGTTTGCCCGCCAGCAGCTTTGTCAGCAGATTGATCAAGAGCACAATCACCAACAGCACCACGGCAATCCCAAAAGCGACGTCGTACTGCGCCTTGGACATGCTTAAGTACAGCTGGATCGTGAGCGTGCCGCCCGACTCCAATATCTTATGCAAAAGCCCCGTCCCCGGCTTTGGCAGCAGATAGCCGCTGCCCGCCGTGAACAGCAGCGCCGCCGATTCTCCGACGATGCGTCCGACCGCTAGAATAACGCCTGTTATAATCCCCGGCATGGCCGAGGGAATCAGAATCGTCCGTATCATGTACCACTTGGCGGCGCCCATGCCGATTGCGCCCGTCCGATAGGCATCCGACACGGACCGAAGCGCCTCCTGTGTGTTCCGTGTAATGAGCGGCAGCACCATCAGCGTGAGTGTGAGCGCACCGGTCAGAATCGAGTACCCCAGATGCAGAACCGTCCCGAAGAAAACCATGCCGAACAGCCCGTAGATGATCGACGGTATTCCCGCCAGCGTCTCCGTCGTAAACTCGATCAGCCGGACCCATCTGCTCTTGCCCGCATACTCGTTCAGCCAGATCGCCGAGCCGACTCCGACAGGCGTGGCGATGAGGAGCGTCAGCGCCACAATATAGAGCGTGTTCACGATATTGCCCGCAATCCCCGTCGTCCCCTGAAGCGCGCTCGTCACGCTCGTCAGAAACGACCAGCTGACCGAACGAAAGCCCCGTGCGAACACATAGACGATGATGCCCGCCAGAAGGAGGACGGAGAAAAAGGCTGCCAGATAGATCAGCCCCAGCAGCAGACCGTCTTTCCATCTTCTATTCATGCCCGTCATCCCCTTTCTTCAGAATACTGTTCAGCAGGATATTGACAATCATGATAAACGCAAACAGCACCAATCCGATCGTGAACAACACCTGCCTGTGCGTACCGCTGGCATACCCCATCTCGCTGACGATCGCCGTGGTCAGGAAACGGACCGACGAGAACGGCAGCGGCAGATTCACCGAACTTCCCGACACCAGGCTGATCGCCATGGCCTCTCCGACGGCCCGGCCCACGCCCAGGACGATGGCCGTGATGATGCCCGGCTTCGCCGCAGGGATTAACACCCGAAAGATCGTCTGTACCGGCGACGCGCCGAGCGCCAGGGAGGAAGCCTTAAGCTGCGGCGGCAGCGCCCGAAGCGCCGACTCGCTGATATTGATGACCGTGGGCAGGATCATGATTGCCAGAACGATCACCGCCGAGAGCAGATTGGCACCGCCCGTAAACTGATGCGTCTCAGAACCCGCGAAAAGCGCCCGCTCCCACCGATACATCAGCGGATTCAATATCATAATGCCCAAAAGCCCGTAGATCACCGAAGGAATGCCCGCCAACAGCTCCACCGCCGGCTTTACCACCGCCGCCAGCCGCCTCGGCGCCACCTCCGCCAGAAAGACTGCCGTCAGCAGCGCAATCGGCACGCCGATCAGAATCGCAAACGCCGTGCCGACGATGGAGGTCAGGATGATATAGAGAATACCGTAAGACGGCTTCTCCGCCGTCGGCTTCCACACTGTGGAAAACAGGATCTCCCTTATCCCCACTTTCAGAAACGCCGGCATGCCGCCCGCAATCATATACAAGGTGATCGACGCTACCGCGAGCACAGCAAAGAAAGCACAGACCGTGAAGATGGCCTGCGCGGCTCTCTCCACCGCGCAGACACTTCGCTTTTTTCTTTCATATGTAGATCTCACTTGCATCCGTTCCATATCAATCCGGAACGATCAGGCCTACCGCCTTGATCATTTCCCGCCCCTCCTCCGATTTCAGATAGGCAAACATCTCCTGTACCGCCTCGCTCTGCGCGTTGACTTCTCCGTTCGTCGCCATCACAAAAGGCCTGCTGAGCAGATAGCTGCCCGTCTTGATATTCTCCTCCGTGGGCTCCACGCCGTCCAGGGAGATCGCCTGCACCGTGTCATCCAGCACGTCCAGCGAGACATAACCGATCGCGCCGGGCGTCGCCGCGACTTTTGCCATCACCGCACCCGTGGAGTCCAGCTCATTGGCATAGACACACTGGTCCTCGATCTCCAGCAGTTCCTCAAAAGCGTCCCTCGTGCCGCTGCCCGCCTCACGGCCGACCACCACGATCGCGCCGTCGGCACCGCCGACCTCGCTCCAGTTCTTCACTTCTCCCGTATAGATTCCTTTCAACTGCTCCGTCGTCAGCGCCGCGACCGTGCCTGTCTGGTCGGTGATGACCGCGATGCCGTCGATCGCCACGATATTTTCCACCGCGCCGGCGGATTTCTCCTCGTCCTTCAGACTTCTGGAGGAATTGCCGATATCCACGCTGCCCGCGAGCACCGACTCGATGCCGGCAGACGAACCCGTGAACTCCGCCGTCACCGTCACGCCCGGGTATTTCGCCATAAAACTCTCCGCCAAGGCGTTCGCAAACTTCTCCATCGAAGTCGAACCCGCCATCGTGATCGTACCGCTTAAGTCGCCGCCATCCGCGGCCTGCTGTGTCTCTGTCTCTGCCTGTGCTGTCTCCGCAGGCTCTTCCTGATCTCTTCCCTCACGCTGCGCCGCATCATTCTCCTGCCGCACTGCCTGCTGTATGTCCTGTGCGGACACGTCCCGCCCGCTGCCGCCGCAGCCCATCAGGCTGCCAGCCATGCACACCGCCATGCCGGCGGCTGCCAATATTTTGAGCATATTCTTTTTCTTCATAAATGATAATCCTCGCTTTTCTCAGTATATTTCCCTGCAGAGATTCTGCCGCGCGACCGCTCATCTCTGTCCTACAGTATAGCCGGATCCCATTTTACAAACTATCCTGCGCGCGTCATATGTCCGTAAATCTTTCTTTACTCTTTTTTTACAATACTATGCGGCGGCCTTTTGTCCCATATACAACGAGAGGAAAAAAACGGAAGGGAACGCGACGCTCCCTCCCATAAACTCACAGACCATTTTTCAACCGTCCACGAGCAGACGTCTGAGATTCACGCTGCCCGCCGCCGTATCCGCCAGATTCACACAGCTGTTGGCCATACGATCTATATTGTGCAGAATGCTGTCATACAGGCCGGTCAGTTCCACTCTGCACTTTTTCTTGCCGACACGCTCAATATGCGCCCTGCGCATCTTCTCATCCAACTGCCGGATTTCCTCCCGCTTCTCCTGCACGTAATCCATGCTTCCGCCGTCACCGCTCATCATCCGCACGACGTAGGTGTACATATCCAGAATGAGGCCGATCGACTTGCGCAGGTCTTTGCGCGCCTCCTTGGAGAGACGCCACTTCCCGTCCCGGCTGAGCACCGCCTCCGTGATGTCCCTGCACAGCGTTCCCATGCGGTCTATATCGCACAGGACATACATCAGACCCGCGGATTCGTTCGCCTGCGTCTCCGTCATGACACCCTCCGCAAACATCGCCGCGAAGTAATCGTTGATGTGGCCGTACAGCGCGTGCTCCGTGTCGGCATACTCCATCACCTGTGCCAGCACCGTCTCCTCGCCGTCCCCCTGATGCTCCCTGATCTTTTCCAGCATCTTCTCCACGATCCCGCTGCAGCGCAGCACCTCCTTAGTCGCCAGATGCAGGGCCGCGGTGGGCTGCCCGATCAGCCTGCCGTCCAGAAACTGCGGCGCAGACGGCAGGAGTACCTCCCGCCTGTCGGCCCGCTCCGGTATGATCCGCATAACGATCTGTACCAGAAGCCCGATCAGCGGAAGCCACAGAAGCGTCATCACCAGATTAAACCCCGTGTGCGCGTTGGCAATCTGCCGGGAAATGACATCCACCTCATTCCCCTTGGGAGAGATATAACGGATCAGTGCCGCATACGGTTTCACGAGCCAGATAAAAAGAAATGCCCCCGATATGTTAAACACACTGTGCGCCACCGCTGTCCTCTTAGCATCCCTGCTCTGCCCTATGGAAGCAAGCAGCGCGGTGATCGTCGTACCGATATTGTCTCCCAACAAAATCGGGATCGCGCCCGCAAGACCGATCATGCTGCTGATCCCGTCAGGTCCCGGCTGGGAAGCGAAATTCTGCAGTACCGCAATGGTCGCGCTACTGCTCTGCACCACCACCGTCATCAGCATACCGACCGCCACGCCAAGAACCGGCACATCGGCAACGTTTCCGAGCAGTCGAATGAAAAACGGGCTGTCCGCAAGCGGCTTCATCACGCTCTCCATAATGGAAATCCCCTCGAACAGCAGCCCGAAAGCAAAAACCGTCTGCCCGATGTTCTTCGCTTTCTCTTTCTTGCACAGGAAACTGACCAGAAAACCCGCAAAAATGAACACATAGATATAATCGGTAATCTTAAAAGCGATAATCTGCGCCGTCATGGTCGTCCCGATGTTGGCTCCCAGAATAATGGAAACCGCCTGCGGCAGCGACATCAGCCCCGCGCTCACAAAACCGATCACCATCACCGTCGTGGCGCTGCTGCTCTGCAGAACCGCCGTCGTGACAGCGCCCGCCAGAACCCCCAGAACAGGATTGCCCGTAAGCATGGAGAGGATCGTCCTCATCTTCTCTCCCGCCGCTTTCTGCAGACACTCGCTCATCATATTCATGCCAAAGATAAAAATCGCCAGCCCCGCAAACAGCCCGAATATCATCTGTACTTTATCATTCATGCTTCTCTCCTCCCGACTCCTCTTTGCCTTTCGGATCTTGCAATTTTCTCACCCTACACCGCAGCCGCGCCGCCTTTTACCTGCGCCACAGGAATACAATCCCGCCAAGCCAGCCTGCAAAATAACCGGCATATCCCGCAAAGGACAAGGCCCCTGCAGCCGTATTAAACGCAAAAAAGCGCACGATCCCCCACGCCGCCAGACCGATCATCGTCCAGCACAGCGTGTTGAAAAACAGGAAACGGCGAATTTTCTTCCGCTCGGTACCGTCTCGCCGATTGATCCTGTTCCAGATGATTTCCATTTCTGCCGCCCCTTTTCCCAGCCTCGTATGCCCTGTGCGCCGCTATCTCTCTCCTGCCCCTCACAGCCGCATATCTTTCTGTCAGTATCTGCATATCCGCTTTCCCTTATCATGGTACAAAAGAAAAAAATCAGCCGCTATCGTGCCGATGTAAGAATTGCGTAAAATATAAGTAAAGTGGAACGTTTATCAGGACAGCAAACCGATAGCCGCCAGTTTGCCGGTCAATAATTCAGGAAATGCAACGGGAACCGTTAAAACATTCTTGCAGTGTATCAGAGAAAAATGCATAAAATAAAATTTATTTCTGCCTTATGAAATGAATGTACAAAAATAAGACCTCTATTGATGTGCAGAGGTCTTATTGCGAGTTGATACTATTCTTTGGACAGGCACCGGAATTTATCTTATATAACCTTTTCCCCTTGCATAATCTCCAATGAGAAAAGCAACTGCTATCAGAAACAGAATAAAGACAGATAATATATCCCAAACATCGATGACAGGCCCTCCAATCATTTTGGACAATGTACTGTTTATCAAAAATGTAAATGGGATGGCAAACAGGAATGCAAATCCTGTTGCCAATAGTTTTCGTCCTTTCAGCCGACGATACATCATATAAATGATCCACAAAAATACAAGTGAAATCATCGACATAACCGCACCAATGTGAAACACTTCCTTGACTTTGATCAAAATACTTAATAGGTACATAAATGGTACAATGAGAATAGTCACAGCAATCATTGCCGCCAACACACCTTTCTTTCCCAACAATATAATCGGAAAAGATGCTATCCATGTAAACAGGACAGAGCTAAGCACAATCAGTGACCAAGTCAGGGTTTCCGAAACAGCAATATCGCATATACAACATACCATAATGCCAATCACCATGGCGATTGTGTATATTGTTGCTATTATGGCGTTCTTCTTCATATTGTTCTCATCTTTTCTTTTTAATTCGATGAGGTTTTCATTTACTTTTTCTTCATAATGATTCATTTCTATCCTCTCCCCGGTTAACAGTTCGTTGACAGTAACATCTAAAATATTGCAAAGTTCCAGCATAATGGAGGAATCGGGCATACATTTCCCCGTTTCCCATTTAGAAACAGCTCTGTCGGTAATGTTTAACTTTTCTGCTAATTGCGCCTGCGTCAATCCTTTTTCTTTTCTGCAGCCGGCAATAAACTTTCCTGTATCCATTTGATTCATTACCATATGCCTCCTTTCATGCCACACTTTACAATCTTTATCCGTTTCTGTACACGAACTGTAAGTAGAATGATCAAACTCAACCATTGGTTGGGAGAGGATAAGTATCTTCCAAATTCTTTATCTTCAACCATTACAGGTATTGTTACTTCACCAAATAAGTCTTAGATATTTATGATATCATACCGCAAGGGGATTTTCCAATTAACTGGTGTCACACACTTTTTTGAGGACAAGCGGACTCTTTTTCTGTCTTTTAGCCGAAAAGCCTTAAGTTGACGCGCTAAGCCGCATAAAACCGGAAAAGTGCAAAATATGCCCTTAATTTGATGACATTGTAATAAAACCAATGCTATAATGGTGGAAAGCCCCTATTTACAGGCTTAGGAAAGGATATCACAACTATGATAAAAATACTTTTCGTCTGCCACGGCAGGATATGCCCGGCATGGAAAAAGCGTTGAAAATCAGGGATTTTCTGTGCTTCTTTTGTAGTTTTACCAACGATTTACCAATATTCCCGGGGAGTCGGACTTGCAATTATAATATGTGAAATGAAAAATGTTGTCGAAAAAATAGCGAAAAGGAGTCGAATAATTATGGAGAATAGGCTGATATATGATGGCAAAAATAATATTATGAGTGATTTTATTAAAACGGATGATATATTAAAAGATATGTGCGGCATCATAGAATCATCACAGAAAGCTGCACATCAGGCTGTCAATACAACACTTGTCCGAAGAAATTGGCTTCTTGGATACAGAATTGCCAGTGAAGAAATGCGAGGTAAAGAGCGGGCAAAGTATGGGGCGGAAATTATAAAGAAACTCGCTAAAGAGTTGTCGGCAGAGTATGGCAAAGGATTTACAAAATCTAATTTATACAGTTTCTATTCATTCTATAAAACTTATCCTGAGATTTTCCAGACAGTGTCTGGAAAATCTCAAGAACTATTATCGTGGTCGCATTATGCAGTGCTGTTGCAAGTAGATGACGAAAAAGCACGTGCATGGTACGAGAAAGAAGCAATGGAACAAACATGGAGTGTCAGAACATTACAGCGGAATGTTTCTTCGCAGTATTATTATCGGATGCTTCAGACGCAGAGAAAAGAGATTGTGGAAACAGAAATGAAGGAGTTGACCGCAGAATATCAGAGTGACAAACTGGAATTCATAAAAAATCCGATGATTGCTGAATTTTTGGGACTTGCTTCGAATACCGACTTTACAGAAAATGATTTTGAGAAGAGCATTCTTTCTAATCTACAGAAATTTTTGATGGAACTTGGAAAAGGATATGCCTTTGTAGCAAGGCAGCAGCATATTCATACGGAAAAACAGGATTATTTTATTGATCTTGTGTTTTACAATTATATTCTCAAATGCTTTGTACTAATTGATCTGAAAACACAAAAAATCACACATCAGGATGTGGGGCAGATGGATATGTATATCCGTATGTATGATGAATTAAAGAGAAGCGATGGAGATAATCCTACGATCGGCATTGTGCTCTGCGCAGACACGGATGAAGACATTGCAAGGTATTCTGTGCTTCATGGTAATGAGCAGTTATTTGCTTCCAAGTATAAGCTTTATTTGCCGACAGAGGAAGAATTGCGGAAAAAAATTGAAACACAGAAGGCGATGTTTTATTTGCAGCAGAATGAGAAAGATTAAAACGACCAAATATGTAGGATTTAAAGCATTGAATAAATACTTGGTAGAGATTTTAAAGATGACCGATGACATATCAATTGTCAAAAGGGGGAAACCGATATGAAGAAGATCCTTGTTACAGGCGGCACGGTTTTTGTTAGCCGATATATTGCGGAATACTATGTGGCAAAAGGCTGTGACGTGTATGTTCTCAACAGAAACAACAGAGAACAATCGAAAGGTGTAAATTTGATCCAAGCGGATCGGTTTCATCTGGGAGAGACGCTGCACGACCATCGTTTTGATGTTGTAATTGATACCGCATATAACGCCGAAGGAGTAAATGGCTTATTGGATGCTCTGGGATATTGCGAAGATTATATTTTTATCAGTTCCAGCGCAGTATATCCGGAGTATGAAGCACAGCCATTTAAAGAGGAATCAGAACTTGCTGAAAATAAATATTGGGGAAGATACGGAACAGATAAAATCGAAGCGGAAAAAGCTATATTAAAAAGAAAACCGTCAGCCTATATCTTGCGGCCGCCTTACTTGTATGGGCAGATGAATAATGTGTACAGAGAAGCATTCGTGTTTGACTGTGCACTGCGCGACAGGTATTTTTATCTGCCCAAAGATGGCAGGATGAAATTACAATTTTTTCATGTGGAAGATTTATGTAGATTCATGGATGTTCTGTTGATGAAAAAACCCCAATGTCATATTTTCAATGTAGGAAATCAAAATCCCGTATCGATTCGTCAATGGGTTGAAATGTGTTACAATGTGGTCGGGAAAAAGGCCAGATTTAAGAACGTTTATGATGACACAGAACAACGAAAATATTTCAGCTTTTATGATTATGAATATTTTCTTGATGTGTCAAAACAGCGTGAACTGATGCCAAATGAAAAAGATTTGTATGAGGGGTTAAAAGAAGCGTTTACATGGTATAGGGACAATTCAGATAAAGTGAATAAGAAACCTTATATTGCGTTTATCGATCATACATTTTGAGTTGTATCTAAGCTAGTATGAAGCATAGATATCATTCAAAAATCCGGAAAAGCCTGCAAAATTAACGATTTTATAGCGAGAAAGAGACTGGCTACATCATGATTTTATAATTTATTCCCAACTTTATTCCAAACATATTATAATAAATATAGTTGGGAATAAAAATCAGGTACCAATGAATTTACCAATTTTGCAGGGACAAATGTGAGAAAGTATAAGACGATTTGAGAAAACACTTTGGAAAGAAGTCATTTGAGGATCGCTTACAAACCCTGCAAAATCAAGCATTTGAGAAGAAACACAGGACTTATAAGGAGTTATAGGAAAATGATAAAAATACTTTTCGTCTGCCACGGCAATATCTGCCGCTCTCCCATGGCTCAGTTCGTACTCCAGCAGATGGTGGACGAGCGCGGCCTGACTTCACAATTTTATATCGATTCCGCGGCCACCAGCACGGAGGAAATCGGCAACGGCATCCACTACGGAACGATGGGCATTTTCAGACAGCATCATATTCCATGTTCGGGACATCGGGCGCGGCAGATGACAAGCCGAGATTACGAAGAGTACGATTATCTGATCGGCATGGACGATGCGAATATCCGCAACATGGCGAGGATCGCGGGCGGCGACCCACAACACAAGATCCACAAGCTGTTAGAGTATGCGGGCAGCAAACGCGCGATTGCTGACCCGTGGTATACGGGCGAGTTCGATGCGACCTATGCGGATGTACTGGAGGGCTGTGAAGCTTTGATGCGCCATCTGGAAACAGCGGGCGGAAAGAGACTGTAAAATCAGCCAAATTGCTTTTTCAGTACTTTCACATTTCTAATAATTAATCCTGAAGTAATCCAAATACGTTTTATACTTATCCTGTGCCGTCAGGCAGGTATCTGTCAGATAGCCTTTCTCATTGTCCCATTCTTTCAATCCTCGAT
>CANPZI010000023.1 GCA_947588995.1 uncultured Lachnospiraceae bacterium | reverse complement strand
TTACCTGAGGCAGCAAGGGTCGGATATCGTATTTCTGCCGTATACGAAAGAGCAGAGTTCTACACAGATCAGGAATAGATTGTAAGGAGAAAGAGCGTATGAACTTGAATTGTCATAATATTATGATAAATTTGGAAAGACCGGCACAGGGGGTGCGGGACTTAAAAAAGGCGGGGTTTGACGGCTTGACAGTAGGGGTCGGTGTCTGGTATCCGGATTTTTACGGCTGGCGTAAGGATAAACCGATCAAGCCGAGGCAGATAGACTTAAAATCCGTGGCGGAGCGCTATGAGGCGCTTTTTGCGGAATGCCAGCGAAACGGCATCAGAATTCCTTTTGTGTACGGCCCGTCATACAGGATGCCGGATCCCTCTAAGTATAGTGGAATCCGGGCGAATTTTATAAAAGCGGACGGTTCTGCGGACGAGGCGGCGCTGGAGGCCGTCGAGGAGAAGCAGGCGGCATTTGTGGAAGAGGCGGCAAAGGAATGCATAGCGTTCTGCGGCGCCAACGGCGTGCGCTATATACATATACCGCCGGTGACAGGAGAGCGGACCGCGGGCAGAGAGTGGGAGATCAATCAAGGTTTCTATATGAGCCTTGCGGCAAAAGCAGAGGAGGGCGGGGTAAAAATCCTGCTGCAGAACACGTACCGGGACGTGAACGGACATCTGGTGCGCGGCATCTGCTCGAATCCGTTTGAGGCGGCAGAGTGGATAGACAGGCTGAATGAGGAGGCGGGAGAAGAGGTATTCGGCTTCTGCCTGGATGTCGGGGTGTGCAGCCTCTGCGGCAGCGATATCCATGAGTTTATTGTCACGCTGGCAGACAGGATCAAGGCGGTCATCCTGAGGGACTGCGACGGGCAGCATGACCAGTCGCTGATGCCGTTTAGCTGTGTGCACCGGGAGGAATCACTGACGGACTGGATGGGGGTGATCAGAGGGCTGCGGGATATCGATTTTGACGGGGAGCTGATTGTGAACTGCTGGAATACGGTTCATGCGGTTTCCCATCTGCTCCGCCCCACCCTGTTCCGGTTTGCCAGAGAGACCGGCGAGTATATCCGCTGGCAGATTCAGCTGGAGCAGAACCTGAAAAAGTATAAGTCGATCGTGCTTTTCGGCGCGGGGAACATGTGCCGGAACTACATGAAGAATTATGGAAAGAAGTATCCGCCGTTATTTACCTGCGACAATAATCCGAAGCTGTGGGGGAGTGAGTTTGAGGGGCTTGCGGTCAGGAATCCGGAGGAGTTAAAAACGCTGCCGGAGGACTGCGGCGTCTATATCTGCAATATGTATTACCGCGAGATTGAGACGCAGCTCAGGGAGATGGGGATCAAAAACATAGAGTATTTCAACGACGAGTATATGCCGACGCTGTATTTTGACAGGTTTGAGCGGGAAGAGGAATAGGCGGGGAGGGGCGACGATGGAAATAGGCGTGCAGACCAAAAATATCATAAAGGACAAGGATCCTCTCGCGGGATTTGGGCAGCTGAAGCAGGCAGGTTTCACCTGCTGTGATTTCAGCCTGGATGTAAAGCTGAGAAACTATGATCTCTACCAGAACAGGCTCAACGGGTTCTTCAGCCGGCCGCTGGAAGAGCTGGAGGCGTTTTTTGCTCCGCATAAAGAGGCGGCAGAGGAGACTGGGATCAGGGTGAGCCAGATGCATATGCCGTATCCGAACTATGTGCCGGGAGCGCCTGATGAGCTGAATGAGTATCTGCGGAATGTGGTGGCGCCGAAGAGCATGGAACTCTGCCGTTTTTTGGAATGCCCCTACATCGTGGTGCACGGTTTCAAGCTGGCGAAATATCTCGGCTCGGAGGAGGCGGAGTGGGAGAAGACGGAGGGATTTCTGGAATCCCTGGCGCCCATGGCAGAGGAGTACGGGATTACCATATGCATCGAGAACCTGTATACGGGGATAGGCGGGCACATCGTGGAGGGGCCCTGCTGCGATGCGCACAAGGCGGCGGAGCGGATTGACAGGATGAACGATAAGTATGGGGCGGAAGTGCTGGGGTTCTGTTTCGATACGGGGCACGCGAACCTGGCGGGGCTGGACTTTGAGAAGTTTCTGATGGAGCTTGGGGAGCGCGTAAAGGTGCTGCACATCCATGACAACGACGGGATAAGCGACCTGCACCAGATTCCCTTTACGTTTACCAGGACGAGGGAGAATACCAGTTCGACGGACTGGGATGGATTTGTCAGGGGGCTGCGGGGGATCGGCTATCAGGGGGTGCTGAGCTTCGAGACGGGCCCGGTGCTGACGGCGTTTCCGGGGGAGTTAAAGGAGGAGGCGTTACGGTTCATCGCCCGGATCGGGCGGTACTTTGCCGGGGAGACAGAGAAAGGGCGCTGAGAGATCAGTGCCCCGATTTTTTCTGTTTATCTTCGGCAGGTAGTGCTTGAAACTTTCCCGGATTTGTTATATGATTATCCTATATTTTTGTACAGGGTCGTCCGGCGCATACTCTGTGTACCGGCGGAATAGTAGAGCGTGGAGGTGTCTGCATTGAGTGACACGTATGTGGAATGTCTTGTGGCGAGGAAGCAGTCGCTGCTCCTCTCTTTTCTGAAAATTTTCCTGATTATGCTGACAGTGGTGTTCGTGCTGTTCGGTCTGTTCAATGTGTTTCGCCTGCTGATAGCGATTGTCACGGGTATTGGCGCATACTTTGCGGCCATGAACGCGGATATAGAATATGAGTATCTGTATCTGGATCGCGAGATTTCCGTCGACAAGGTTATGGCGAAGAGAAAGAGGAAGAAAGCGGGAACTTTTTCGACAGATCAGATGGAGATTTTCGCGCCGATCGGCTCCCACCGACTGGATTCCTACAGAAACAGAAATGCAAAGACGCTGGATTACAGTTCGGGAATTGCGGCGCAGCCGGACAGAAGATATATGATGGTCTGCGGCGGTACGAATGTGATCCTGGAACCGAATGCGGAGATGCTGAAAGCGATTCAGAGCGTTGCGCCGCGCAAGGTCTATACGGATTAGGGCAAAGAAATACTGTCAGTTGTACAACTGGCAGTATTCTTTACATAAAGGTTACATCAGACTTCTTACTAATCACACAAAAGCATAGGAGGAGAGAACATGGGTCAGATTATTGGAGAGGGCATCACTTTTGACGACGTGCTGTTAGTGCCCAGCTATTCGCAGGTGATTCCGAATCAGGTGGACTTGACGACATGGCTGACGAAGAAGATCAAACTGAATATTCCGATGATGAGTGCGGGCATGGATACCGTGACCGAGCACAGAATGGCGATTGCCATGGCCAGACAGGGCGGTATCGGCATTATTCATAAGAATATGTCCATCGAGGCGCAGGCGGAGGAAGTCGACAAGGTGAAGCGCTCGGAGAACGGTGTCATCACGGATCCTTTTTCTCTGACTCCTGAGCACACGCTGGCGGATGCGGATGCGCTGATGGCCAAGTTCAGGATCTCCGGCGTGCCGATCACGGAAGGCAGGAAGCTGGTCGGCATCATCACGAACCGTGATTTGAAATTTGAGACGGATTTTACCAAGAAAATCAAAGAGTCCATGACCTCTGAGGGACTGATTACCGCGAAAGTCGGCATCACGCTGGAGGAGGCGAAGCAGATTCTTGCCAAGGCGAGAAAAGAGAAGCTGCCGATCGTGGACGATGATTATAATCTGGCGGGACTGATCACAATCAAGGATATTGAGAAGACGATCAAGTATCCGCTGTCCGCAAAAGATTCGCAGGGCAGACTGCTGTGCGGTGCAGGCGTGGGCATCACGTCGAACGTGCTCGACAGGGTGAGCGCGCTGGTGGATGCCAAGGTGGACGTGATCGTGCTGGACAGCGCGCACGGACATTCCGAGAATGTGCTGCATTGTCTGCGGATGATCAAGGAGAAATTCCCGGATGTACAGGTGATCGCCGGCAATGTGGCTACCGGCGACGGGACGCGGGCCTTGATCGAGGCGGGGGCGGACGCGGTCAAAGTCGGCATTGGGCCGGGATCGATCTGTACGACCCGCGTGGTGGCCGGCATCGGCGTGCCGCAGATTACCGCGATCATGGATGCCTATGCGGTGGCAAAAGAATATGGGATTCCGATTATCGCCGACGGCGGCATCAAGTATTCCGGCGATATGACCAAGGCGATTGCGGCGGGCGGCAATGTCTGCATGATGGGCAGTATCTTCGCGGGCTGCGATGAGAGCCCCGGCGATTTTGAACTCTATCAGGGCAGAAAATATAAAGTGTACCGCGGCATGGGCTCCATCGCGGCCATGGAGAACGGCAGCAAGGACCGCTATTTCCAGTCCGATGCCAAGAAGCTGGTGCCGGAGGGTGTGGAAGGACGTGTAGCCTACAAGGGTACGGTGGAAGATACGATTTTCCAGCTGATGGGCGGACTGCGCTCAGGCATGGGTTACTGTGGCACGGCAAGCATAGAGGAACTGAAGCAGAACGGCAGATTTGTCAAGATCTCGGCGGCGTCTCTCAAGGAGAGCCACCCTCATGACATCCATATCACGAAGGAGGCCCCGAACTATACGATGGGAGAATAGGAGATGGAGGGTTTGCAGCACGTTGCCTTAGACCGGGTGAAACTGAGGGCAATACAGGACAAATTCTGTGTCGCGGTGGGAGTCTATGCGTTCTGTGTAGACGGCAGCGGCACGGATATGACAGAACTGTCAGGAAATGACAGGGACAAGGCGGTGCTGGAGAGGCTGGTGCCGAAAGAAAAGCTGCAGGCGCTTTTGCGTAGGGTGTCGGAGAGCAGTCTGGAGGATCAGGCGGTTGAAGATACGGAGATTGATGCGCTCAAGTATGCGGCGGTCTGTGTGAAAGAGGAGGGACAGCCGGTTCTGACCTGGCTCGTGTACGGCGTGCTGTCCGATGCGCCGTCGCCGGAGGGGCAGGCATTCGCCGGAGACTTCCGGTATCAGACGACAGAGACGCGCTTCAATCTGGCGCTGGATCTCTTCCGCGCGACGAGCAGGTATCTGATCGACAGTATTTATTCGGCGCAGAATGCCAGGGCGGAGAGCCTGCGCAGCCGATATTCCAGAGAAGAGACGGAGAGCGTGCTGCGGAGGACGGCAGCCATGACCAGAATCGTGCAGATGCTGGACAGCGATGCGCCGATAGAGGAGATTATGGCCGGCCTCCTCACCACGATCGGCGATTTCCTGCAGATTGACTGTGCTTATCTCTGTTCCGTGGACGACGCCGACGAGAGGCGTATGGATGTGACTGCGCAGTGGTGCGCGGGCGGTGTGCCGTCTGCTTTCGATCAGACAAAAGATCAGCCGCGGCCCGCTTTCCTGTGTGGAGAGAAACCGTTAGTGCTCTCCGAAGCGGCAGGCGGCAGGGAAGCCGCGGAGGATATGAAACGCATGGGCATACAGTCGCTTGCCGCTTTCCCGATCGTGCTGCGCGACCGTATTCGGATGTATGCCTTTTTTGCGGCGACAGCAGGGAAGCGCAGCTGGGAAGTAGATGAGATCAAATTCTTAAGTGATTCCGTGAAAGTGCTGCAGAGTATCCTGACGAAGCGGATCCAGAAGAGTTCTCTGGAGGGTTCCTATGCCGCGCTGGAGGAAGTGCTCAACAATGTGGCCAGTTCCATCTATGTGCGGGATAAGCAGAGCGGCAAGATTCTCTTTGCCAACAGATGTCTGCGGCATGATCTGCAGGGAGAGCTGGATCGGAATACGCTGGCGGAGATCTTCGAGGGAGACATACCAGAAGACAGCGAGGAGGGAAATCGGGAAGTCTATCTGCAGGAAAAGGGAAGCTGGTATGATTTCGCCTATAAGAACATCAGGTGGGTGGACGGCAGGAAAGTGCGTATGTGCTATCTCCACGATATCACGGAGAAGAAGATGTACCAGCGCAAGATTGAGCGGCAGGCTTATACGGATTTCCTGACCGGACTCTACAACAGGCTCTGTTGTGAGCGCGATCTGGCCAAGTACGTGGATAGCGCCAGGCGGGCGGGGCAGGAAGGCGCCGTGCTCTATCTGGATATGGACGACTTTAAGCATATCAACGATACGCTGGGTCATCAGTACGGCGATGTACTCCTGAAGTCCATCGCCAAGGGCATGCGCAGTGTACAGGGTATCGCCAACTCCTGCTACCGTATGGGCGGCGATGAGTTCATCATTATCGTGCCGCCGGAGCAGTATGGTATCTTGGAAGAGATCGTCGAGGGCATTAAGGCGGTTTTCAACAGACCGTGGTTTTTAAAGGACGCCGATTACTACTGCACGATGAGCATGGGAATCGTGGAGTTCCCGACCGAGGGCGAGGGCGTGGAGGAGCTGATCCGCAAAGCGGACATCGCTATGTACGATGCCAAAAAGTCCGGCAAAAACCGTGTCGCACATTACCGGCACGATGTCAGGGGCGATTCGGGCAAGCGTCTCGATATGGAGAAAAACATGCGGGATGCGGCGCAGGACGGCTACCGGGAATTTGAGGTCTATTACCAGCCGATCATTGATATCCAGGAAAATAACAGGTGCACCGGCGCGGAGGCGCTGATCCGCTGGAACAGTACGGAGATGGGATTTGTCTCGCCGGTTGATTTCATACCGCTCGCGGAGTATCTGGGACTGATCAATCCGATCGGCGGCTATGTGCTGCAGCGTGCCTGTGAGGCCTGCAGGCGCTGGAACGACAGCGGCAAGCCGGATTATAAGGTCAATGTGAATCTGTCGGTGGTGCAGCTGCTGCAGCCGGATATCGTGGAGCAGATCGGCAGGATTGTCAGCGACAGCGGTATCAACCCGCGCAATCTGACGCTGGAGGTGACGGAAGGGCTGGCGATCAACGATTTGGACCGAATGAAACAGATTCTGCGTGACATCAAGGCGCTGGGCGTCCGGATTGCGCTGGATGA
Organism: uncultured Lachnospiraceae bacterium; assembly: GCA_947588995.1. Lineage (GTDB taxonomy): Bacteria > Bacillota > Clostridia > Lachnospirales > Lachnospiraceae > UBA3282. The sequence goes on along the minus strand of CANPZI010000023.1, from coordinate 35,878 downwards.
TTTCGGAACGGGCTACTCATCGCTCAGTCATATCAGGGAACTGCCTTTCGATGTGATCAAGGTAGACCAGAGCTTTGTCAAAGATCTGGCGGAGGACGATTATTCGAAGTCTTTTATCCGGATGGTGGCGGATTTGGCAGACGCCATAGATGTGTCGATCTGTGTGGAGGGGATTGAGACGAAAGAGCAGTATCAGGTATTGGCGGGGATGAAAGTCAGGATGATCCAGGGATTTTATTTCGACAAGCCTATGCCTGCGGAGAAATTTGCAGAGAAATACGTCGGTTAAATACGGGATGGGAGGAAAGAAGTTTGGAAAAAAGATTATTGGCGGAAGAGCTTGCGGGCAACAGTTATCCGGGCAGGGGAATCGTGCTCGGTAAATCGCCGGATGGCAGATCAGCGGTCGCAGCTTACTTTATTATGGGAAGAAGCGCAAACAGCCGCAACCGGATCTTCGTGGAGGACGGTGCGGGTATCCGCACACAGGCCTTTGACCCGGCGAAATTGGAGGATCCGAGTCTGGTGATCTATGCGCCGGTCAGAGTCCTTGGCAACAAGACTATTGTGACGAACGGCGACCAGACCGACACGATCTATGAGCTGATGGACAGGCAGCAGACTTTTGAGCAGGCGCTGCGGACGAGGAAGTTCGAGCCGGATGCTCCCAACTATACGCCCCGCATCTCCGGCATTATGCATGTGGAGAACGGCGCTTATAACTATGCGATGTCCATCTTAAAGAGCAATCACGGCAGTCCGGATTCCTGCCAGCGTTTTACCTACGCCTATGAAAATCCATGCGCGGGCGAGGGGCATTTTATCCATACCTATATCGGCAACGGCGATCCGCTGCCCAGCTTCGAGGGCGAGCCGGTCTTAGTCGGGATGGAAGACGACATTGATGCGTTTACGCAGATGGTGTGGGAGAATCTGCATGCAGAGAATAAGGTGTCTCTGTTTGTGCGCTATATTGAGATCGCAAGCGGGAAGTACGAGACACGGATCGTGAACAAGAATCAGTAGACACGGAGGAAAACGATGAACGAGCTGGAGTTAAAATACGGGTGCAATCCGAATCAGAAGCCGTCGCGCATCTATATGGCGGACGGGAGCGATCTGCCGATCAGGGTGTTGAACGGCAGGCCGGGGTATATCAATTTTCTGGACGCTTTTAATGGCTGGCAGCTGGTGAAAGAACTGAAAAAGGCCACAGGACTGCCTGCGGCAGCTTCCTTTAAGCATGTGTCGCCCGCGGGGGCTGCGGTCGGACTGCCGCTGTCCGAGGTGGAGCGTAAGATCTACTGGGTGGACGATATGGATATGGAGTTCACGCCGTTAGCTAATGCCTATGCGAGGGCGAGAGGCGCGGACAGAATGAGTTCTTTCGGAGATTTCATCTCGCTCTCCGACGTCTGTGACGCGGCGACCGCCAGGATCATCAAGAGGGAAGTGTCCGACGGCGTGATCGCGCCGGGATATGAGCCGGAGGCGCTGGAGATCCTGAAAGCCAAGAAAAAGGGGGCTTACAACGTGATTGAGATCGACGAGAGCTATGTGCCCGCGCCGATCGAGGTCAAGCAGGTGTACGGCGTCAGTTTTGAGCAGGGCAGGAATGAGTTAAAGATTGACGAGGCCTTTTTTGACAATATCGTGACAAAAAGTAAGGAACTGCCTGAACAGGCGAAGATTGATCTGGCTATTTCGATGATCACGCTGAAATATACGCAGTCCAACTCCGTCTGCTATGTAAAGGGCGGACAGGCCATCGGCATCGGCGCGGGGCAGCAGTCCCGCATTCACTGTACGAGGCTGGCGGGTTCCAAGGCGGACAACTGGTTCTTACGGCAGTCTCCGCAGGTGCTGGAGCTGCGGTTCGTGGACGGCATCGGGCGCGCCGACAGAGATAACGCCATCGATCTCTATATCGGGGAGGACTATAGGGATGTGCTCGCCGAGGGGGCATGGCAGAAGATCTTCAAGGTAAAGCCGGAAGTGTTCACGGCGGAAGAGAAACGCTCCTGGCTCGATCAGATGAGCGGGGTAGCGCTCGGCTCCGACGCGTTCTTCCCGTTCGGGGACAATATCGAGCGCGCTCACCGAAGCGGCGTGCGGTATGTGGCACAGCCGGGCGGTTCGGTGCGCGACGACAATGTGATCGAGACTTGCGACAAGTACGGCATGACCATGTGTTTCACGGGAATCAGGCTGTTCCATCATTAAGGAAGACTAAAGCGATTTCTGATGATAAAAATAAAGGCGGCGCAGACAGTTCGATGAAACTGTTTGCGCCGCCTTTTCCCTGTTAGTAGGTCATCGCTTTCTCCTCGCCGTTCAGCACGCGCAGGCCGCCCTGTGCCAGAGCGAGCAGTTCGTCCTCGCCGGGATAGACGGTCATAGGTGCGATCCAGCCGGCCTGGGCTTTCAGCCCGTCCACCACGAACTTGTCGTAGGCGATACCGCCGGTCACGACGATCTGGTCCACCTTGCCCTCCAGCACGCAGGCCATGGAGCCGATGTCCTTGGCCACCTGCCTGATGAAAGCGTCGCGCACTTCTTTGGCCTTTGCGTCGCCGCTTTCCACCATCTTGTCTACGTCGCGCATGTCGTTGGTGCCGCAGTAGGCGTTGAAGCCGCCGCCGCCGACCACTTTTTTATAGACTTCTTTCTCGGTGTACTGTCCGGAGAAGCAGAGTTTGATCAGCGCGCCGCTGGGAACTGCTCCGGCTCTCTCAGGGGAGAATGCGCCGTCGCCGTCGAGAGCGTTGAAGACATCCACAACCTTGCCCTGTCTGTGGGCGCCTACGGATACGCCGCCGCCCATATGTACCACGATCAGGTTCAGTGCGCTGTACTCTTTGCCATTCTCCCTGGCGTAGCGCTTGGCTACCGCCTTCTGGTTCAGCGCGTGGAACACGCTGGTCCTCGGCAGTTCAGGCACGCCTGAATAGCGGGAAATCGGCTCTAACTCGTCCACTACGACAGGGTCTACGATGTAGGAGGGCACACCGATGGTATCGCCGATCTCTCTGGCGAGGATGCCGCCCAGGTTGGAGGCGTGCTGCCCTTGTTTGCCGATTTTCAGGTCGTTTAAGAGTTCGTCGCTGACCTCGTAGGTGCCGCCGGGGATAGGTTTTAACATGCCGCCGCGACCGACTACCATATTCAGGGATTTGATGTCGAAATTCTTTTCTTTTAACAGATTGACAATGATCTCCTTGCGGAAATCCTTCTGGTCCACGATGGACGCATATCTGCCGATCTCCTCCGTGGAGTGGCGCAAAGTCTCCTCAAATAAGAGAGTTTCATCCTCGAATACGCCGATCTTCGTAGAGGTGGAGCCGGGATTGATGATTAAGCTTTTCACTGCCATGATAAGTACCCCCTGTGATTAATAATCAGTTCATTTTGGACATCGCTTCGGCGACGACTGCGCCGAGGGCGATGGAGTTTACTTTTGTCTCAAAGTCGTCGGAACGGGACGTCAGGATGACCGGTGCTTTGGTGCCGGTCAGGATGTTGCCGTTCTTGACCTCTGCAGTATGTACGAGGCACTTGTAGACCAGATTGCCGGCGTGGATGTCGGGGAAGAGCAGCACATCCGCGTCGCCCACGATCTTGCGTCCCTCCGCGCCCTTGTGCTTGGCGGCTTCCGGATCGATGGCGAGATCCAGGGAGAGCGGGCCGTCCACTACGCAGCCGGTGATTTTGCCCTCTGCGCACATTTTGGTCAGTTCGTCCGCTTCCACGGTGACGGGCATCTTCGGATTGACGACCTCGACTGCCGCGAGGGGTGCCACCTTGGGATTCGGGATGCCGCAGGCGTGGCAGATCTCTACGGTATTTTCAATGATATGCACCTTATCTTCCAGCGTGGGGTAGGTCATGAAAGCCACATCGGATAAGAACAGCAGATGGTCGATGCCCTTGATCTCGAATACGCACACATGGGAGAGGGTTTTGCCGGTGCGGAGGCCTACCTCCTTGTCCAGCACACTCTTTAAGAAAGACTTGGTATCGATCAGTCCTTTCATGTACATGTCGGCCTTGCCGGTGTGCACCAACTCGACTGCCTTGAGCGCAGCCGTGTAGTTGTCCTTCTCGTCGATGATCTCAAAACCGCTTATGTCGACATTGTCGGCAGCCGCCACTTCCCTGATTTTGTCCGCGTCGCCGACCAGGATCGCCTCAGCGATATTGCGCTTCTTAGCCGCCGCGACTGCTTCCAGCACGGCGCTGTCCTGCGCGACCGCAACGGCCACTTTCTTGACGCTGCATTCGGACACTTTCGATAACAGGTCGTCAAAACTCTTGCTCATTTTGTCCTCCATTCCAAAGTGCACTGCCATGGCACTTTGCTCTTCATTTTCTGTTCTTTTCAAATGGTAACACTTCCGCGCGCAAAAAGCAAATGATTCGTGACAGTTGAATTTAGAGGATAAGTCTGTTACAATAATGGTTAGTGTTTTGCGGTTGAGACAGAGAAAAGGAGCGGATCCGCCGCGGATATGCTTCGGAATGGAGAACAGAGAATAGTATGGGTTTGGTACAGAAAGTGTTCGGCACGCACAGTGAGAGAGAACTGAAGCGCATCGAAGGACTGGTAAAGAAGATAGAGGAGCTTCGCCCGGCGATGATGGAACGGTCGGACGAGCAGCTTCGTGATAAGACGAAAGAATTTAAGAAAAGACTGACGGAGGGGGAGACTCTGGATGATCTGCTGCCGGAGGCGTATGCCGTAGTCAGGGAGGCGGCGAGGCGTGTGCTCAAGACGGAGCATTATCGCGTACAGCTGATGGGCGGCATCATCCTGCACCAGGGCCGTATCGCCGAGATGAAGACCGGCGAGGGCAAGACGCAGACCTGTCTGCTGCCGGCGTATCTGAATGCGCTGGAGGGCAAGGGCGTCCATGTCGTCACCGTCAACGATTATCTGGCGAAGCGTGACGCGGAGTGGATGGGGCAGGTGCATGAATTCCTGGGGCTTACCGTCGGTGTCGTCCTGAACGATATGAAACCTGACGAGAGAAGAGAGGCCTACAACTGTGATATCACCTATGTGACGAACAATGAACTCGGGTTCGACTATCTGCGGGACAACATGGTTATCTATAAGGAGCAGCTCGTGCTCAGGGATCTCCACTACGCCATCATCGACGAGGTGGATTCCGTATTGATCGACGAGGCGCGCACGCCGCTCATTATATCGGGACAGAGCGGCAAGTCCACGAAGCTGTACGAGGCCTGTGACATCCTGGCGAGACAGCTGACCCGCGGCGAGGACATGGAAGAACTCTCCAAGATGGACGCTATCATGGGCGTGGAACGGGAGGAGACGGGCGACTTCATCGTAAATGAGAAAGATAAGGTTGTAAATCTGACTGCGCAGGGCGTCGCCAAGGTGGAGCGCTTCTTCCAGATCGATAATCTGGCGGATCCGGAGAATCTGGAGATCCAGCACAATATCATCCTCGCGCTCAGGGCGCACAATCTGATGTTCCGCGATCAGGACTATGTGGTAAAAGATGACCAGGTGCTGATCGTCGATGAATTTACCGGCCGTATCATGCCAGGGCGCCGTTACTCCGACGGCCTGCATCAGGCTATTGAGGCGAAAGAACACGTGAAAGTGAAGCGCGAGAGCAAGACGCTGGCGACGATCACGTTCCAGAACTTCTTTAATAAATTCGAGAAAAAGGCCGGCATGACCGGTACGGCGCTGACGGAGGAGAAAGAGTTCCGCGATATCTACGGCATGGACGTGGTGGAGATTCCCACTAACCTGCCGGTCGCGCGTGTTGACAGACAGGACGCCGTGTACAAGACGAAGCGGGAGAAGCTGCACGCGATCGTGGAGGCCGTCAAGGCGGCGCACGCCAAGGGACAGCCCGTGCTGGTCGGCACGATCAATATCGACGCCTCCGAGGAACTCAGCGGCCTGCTCAAGAAGAACGGCATCGAGCACAAGGTTCTGAACGCGAAGTTCCACGAGATGGAGGCGGAGATCGTGGCGGACGCCGGTATCCATGGGGCGGTGACGATCGCCACCAACATGGCGGGCCGAGGCACGGATATCAAGCTGGACGAGGAGGCGAGAGCCGCCGGAGGCCTGATGATCATCGGCACGGAGCGCCATGAGTCCAGACGTATCGACAATCAGCTGCGAGGGCGTTCGGGCCGTCAGGGCGATCCGGGCGAGTCAAAGTTCTATATCTCACTGGAGGACGATCTGATGCGCCTGTTTGGTTCCGACAGGATGATTGCCATGTTCAACGCCCTCGGCATTCCGGAGGGACAGGAGATCGAGCACGGCGCGCTGACAAAAGCGATTGAGTCGGCACAGAAGAAGATCGAGAACAACAACTTCGGCATCAGAAAGAATCTGTTAGAGTATGATCAGGTCATGAATGAGCAGAGAGAGATTATCTACGAGGAGAGGCGGCGCGTCTTAAACGGCGAGAGTATGCGCGACGCGATCTACAAGATGATCACGGACATCACGGAGAACTGTGTGGACACCTGTATCGGCGACGACAGCGATTTTGAGGATTGGGATTACAATGAATTAAATACCCTGCTTCTGCCGATTATCCCGCTGCAGCCGTTAAAGAGCACACGGGTTCTGAAGCCGAAGAAGAACAGCTTAAAGCAGCAGCTCAAGGAAGAGGCCGTCAAGCTCTACGAGAGCAAAGAGGCGGAATTCCCTGAGCCGGAGGCAATCCGCGAGATTGAGCGCGTGATTCTCTTAAAGGTGATCGACAGAAAGTGGATGGATCACATCGACGACATGGATCAGCTCAGGCAGGGGGCGGGCCTGCAGGCATACGGACAGAAAGATCCGCTGGTGGAATATAAGCTGAACGGCTATGAAATGTTCGACGATATGACGCAGAATATCAAGGAAGAGACGGTGAGACTGCTCTTCCGCGTCCGCATCGAGCAGAAAGTGGAGAGAGAGCAGGTGGCGAAAGTCACCGGCACCAACAAAGACGATACCGTACAGAAAGGGCCTGTGAAGCGTATGGAGGCCAAGGTGTACCCGAATGATCCCTGTCCCTGCGGGAGCGGCAAGAAGTATAAGAACTGCTGCGGGCGAAAGTAAATATTCATATTGAGAATTTTCCCATATCACCGCAGCAGCGGATATAAGAAAAAAGAAAGAAGGTGACGTGAAGTGGTAGAACTGGATAACATGAAGTCTGCGCTGCAGGCTTACGAAACGCCATTAGCGGAAGTGAGGGATTCACTTTGACTTAGCAAACAAGTCGAAGCGGATTGAAGAACTGGAAATGGAGATGCAGGCGCCGGGATTCTGGGATGATCCGGAGAAGTCCAATCAGAAGATGCGGGAATCCAAGAGCCTGAAAGATACGGTGGACACGATGAACGCTCTCAGCCAGCAGTATGACGATATCATGACGCTGATTGAGATGGGCTATGAGGACAATGACCCTGCCATCATACCGGATATCGAGGAAGAATTCAGGGAGTTCAAAGAGACTTTTGAGAATATCCGTATCAGCACGCTGCTGTCAGGAGAGTACGATAAGAACAATGCGATCCTGAAGCTGAACGCGGGCGCAGGCGGCACGGAGAGCTGCGACTGGTGCGGCATGCTGTACCGCATGTACACCAGATGGGCGGAGCGCAAGGGCTTTACGATTGACGTGATCGATTATCTGGACGGTGACGAGGCGGGAATCAAGTCGGTGACGTTCCAGGTCAACGGCGAGAACGCCTACGGCTATCTGAAATCGGAAAAAGGCGTGCACAGGCTGGTGCGCATTTCTCCTTTCAACGCACAGGGCAAGAGACAGACTTCTTTCGTCTCGCTGGACGTGATGCCGGATATCGAGGAAGATCTGGACGTGGAGATCCGGGATGAGGACATCCGCATCGATACCTATCGAAGCAGCGGCGCGGGCGGCCAGCACATCAACAAGACCTCTTCGGCGATCCGTATCACGCATTTTCCGACAGGTATTGTGGTGACGTGTCAGAACGAACGCAGCCAGTTCCAGAATAAGGATAAGGCGATGCAGATGCTGAAAGCGAAGCTGTACATGCTGCGCCAGGAGGAGAACGCCGAGAAACTCTCCGGTATCAGAGGCGACGTCAAGGAGATCGGCTGGGGTAATCAGATCCGCTCCTATGTCCTGCAACCCTACACGATGGTGAAAGATCACAGGACGGAGGAGGAGAGCGGCAATGTGAACGCCGTGCTGGACGGCGAGATCGATCCTTTTATCAACGCCTATCTGCGCTGGATCAACGCCGGTTAAAGAATAAATACAGAGGCATACAAAAAGTCAGGCTTTTCGGAGCCTGACTTTTTTGCGGTCAAAATCCGGTGTCCAGATTCATGCCGCGGTATTTGGATGCCGCGTCGGCGGCTTTCATGTCTTTCTGGTAGGGATTGTCCTCGTTGAAATAGCGGATCTGCGTGGAAGTCGTGCCGCCGGACACATAGGTGCGCCCGCACTCGGGGCAGACCGCCGTGTGGATCGCTACATGGCAGGAGACGACCTCGCCATTGTTCTGCGCCGCTTTCTTGTAAGCGTTGTTCACATGCTCCTGCTCGTGACTGCGCACGCGCGCAGCCGCCGCATTGGGATCAATGTGCGCAGCCGACTTGAAAGACACGTTTTCGTCGGAACCGTCCTGATATTTGCGGTTCTTGCATGTCTCGCACTCAGCGGGGGAGGACTTGCGCCCTGCCTGCTTTTTCGTGGATTCGCCGGGATTGCGGATGATTTCAGGTTTTTCCGCGGATTCCCCGCCTGTGCGGGTTGTTGTATCTGTGCGGGCGCCTGTTGTCTCGTATCTCGTGCCGCCGGCATAGCTTTCAGGCATTCTGCCGGCTGTGTAGTTGTCGTAGGGGCTGCCGATGCCGTTTGTCATATCGATCACCTCGTATTTCCTAATGAAATTTATTATACCACCGGCGCGGAGAAAATACCAGCCACAATTGCAGGACGAAAAAGCGAGAGAGGGCTGTTTCCCTTATTTTGTGTGATAATTCCGTCTTTGACACTTGACCGCTTATGGTATAATAAATTATAATAAATTCCGCTGGAAAATAGTTAGTAGTTAGCAATCTGAAGGAGAAGAAAGTGGATATCTGGATTTTGGTTGTGGATGACAATGCGGCGAATCTGGCGATGGCCAATCGCATTCTGGGAGAGGAAGGCATGCGGGTAAGCTGTGTGAAATCAGGGGAGTCGGCCGTTAAATTTTTGAAGTTTAATCGTCCTGATCTGATACTGTTGGATGTACATATGCCCGGGATGGACGGATTTGAGACCATCGCCGCTGTCCGGGCCGACAGCGCCACCGCGAATATTCCCGTGATTTTTCTGACGGCGGACGACGACAGTGAAACGGAGGAAAAAGGTCTGCAGGCCGGCGCCGTGGACTTTATCAGGAAACCCTTTGTGCCGGAGGTTTTGCTGCAGCGGGTAAGGCATACCCTGGAACAGACTCGTCAGCAGACGGATCAGGCATAAGAGGCGGAGAAAAACACTTTTCGGCAAGACCGGGGCAGAGGATACCGGTTGAAAGAAAACGAAGAGGGATGGTAAGGGACTTTGGGAATGGATAAGCAGAAGAGACAGAAAAACAGGTTGCGCGGCTGGAAATTTGTAGTGGTGGTGGCTGCGCTTGCGGCGGCTATTTTGCTGCTGAATATGGTGCTGACATACCGTATTGCCTCCGGGCAGGCGGAACAGATCGGCAGGATGCGGGTACAGAATATTGCGGCCAATTTCCAGAGATCGCTGACACGTTCGGAGAACGTGGTGGAACGACTGGGCGCCGATCTGGAGACCCTGATGCAGGAGGGCACCAGCGAGGAAAAAATCCGGCATTTTCTGGCACAGCAGAAGCAGCTGGAATACGATTCCTCCGGCGGGCTGTGCCTGAACGTGTTCTGCGTGGTGGACGGTGAGGTATGGATATCCGGCATGATGACGCCGGATGACTATGTGCTGCAGGATCGGGCCTGGTATCGGGGTCTGCAGGCTACGCCCAAGGGCGAGACCTATTTCTCCCCCGCCTATGACGATGCGTTTACGGATAATATGTGCTATACCGTGGGGAAAGTACTGAGCGACGGCGTGACGATCGCAGCCATGGATTACAGCGTATCGGAGATTCAGGAATTTGTGAAGGAGCTTGCCGGCGACGGATACGGCGAGGCGCTGATTGTGGATTCCAACGAAGTGATTGTCGGGTATTCCGATCCCGCTATGGTGGGAAAGAAACTCTCCACCGTGCTGCCTGAATACCGGGATGCGTTTTTGCGGGCCGCCGCTTCCGATGAGGCAAATATATCGTTAAAGAGCAGGCAGAACGGCTCCAGCACCATCTTTTGCAGCAAAACGGAAAACGGCTGGTATCTGATGTGCAGTGTCAGCAGCCAGGAGCTGTATCAGGACAGCTATATGCTGCTTTTGCGCGGCGTCCTGCTCACCGTATTCCTGATAGCGGTGGCGATTGTGCTTTATTTTGTGCTGCCGAGACTGCGGCAGAAGAAACAGAGTCTGCAGGAGGAGAAGAAACGACAAAGAGACGAGAAGCGGCAGACCCGGAAAGAAGACGGGCAGCGGGATGATATTACTGCCGCGGACCAGCGGAAGTTCCAGGCCGGCATCACGGTTATCCTGATGATTGCCATGCTTGCGACCATTGTGATCTGCGCCCGGATGAACATCAACGAGAGCCGCATTAAGATGGAGGATGAGATCCTGAAATACAATTATGCGGTGGGCGACTGGATCCTGGAGCAGAAAAGTATTCTGGATATGTTTGAAAACGTGGTGATGGCGAAACCGGAGCTGCTGGACAGCTATGAGGGTATGGTAAAGTTCCTGGACGATATCACCAAGCATTATCCGAAGATTTCCGCCACCTATATCGCCAATCCGCAGTTCGCTCACGGCCATCCGATGGTGATGAACAACGGCTGGGTGCCGGAGGAAGACTATGTGGAGGAAGAGCGGGTGTGGTACACCGGCGCTTTGACGGCGGATGATTTTAATATCACGGAACCCTATTATGACGCCCGTACCGGAGAATACTGTATTACCTTTTCCAAGGTGGTGCAGTCGGAACAGGGAGAATTTTACGGGGTGTTTGCGATCGACTTTTATCTGGATGTGCTGACGAATATTCTGGGCGAGAGTTATTCGGAGCAGGGCTACGCCTTTTTGGTGGACAAAAACGGGCTGATTATCGACCATCCCAATTCCGCCTATGAATTTTCCGACGACAATCCCGTCAACATCCATGACCTTGTTTACGACAAGTTTTACAGTGAAGACGGCATGGTGACCTTTACGGATTTCGACGGTAAACTGAAAGTGGGTGCTTCTCTGGAGGAAGACGCTTCCGGTTTTCGGTTGTTTGTGGTGAAGAACTGGTGGAGTATCTATGGCAATGTCCTGGAACATACGGTGCTTTTCTTTGTCCTGTTCGGTGTCTGTATCCTGGGGATCAATCTGGTTATGAACAGGATGATCCAATGGCAGCAGAAAGCCAACGACGCCTTGCGGGAAATGGCGGCTTCCGCGATCCGGGCTGAGCAGGCCAAATCCCTGTTCCTCTCGAATATGTCCCATGAGATCCGTACGCCTATCAACGCGGTGCTGGGCATGAACGAGATGATCCTGCGGGAATGTAACGACAGCCAGCTTCGCACCTATGCGGAAAACATCCAGAGCGCGGGGAAGACGCTGCTGTTTCTGATCAATGATATTCTGGATATGTCCAAGATCGAGTCGGGCAAAATGGAGATCGTGCCGGTGGAATATGATGTGGGCGAGCTGGTGCTGGATCTGTGGAACGTGATCTGTCTGCGGGCGCAGGAAAAAGGGCTTGCCATTACGTTTGATGTGGCGCCGGAGATGCCGGCCGGACTCTACGGCGACGATCTGCGGATCAAACAGATCGTAACCAATCTGCTGACGAACGCCGTAAAGTATACGCCTCAGGGCGGCGTGGAGATGAAGGTATCCTATGAGAAAGTATCGGACAAAAAGCTGGTGCTGACCGTGTCCGTAAAAGATACGGGAATCGGTATCCGCAAGGAGGATATCGGGAAGCTGTTTGAGGAGTTTAAGCGTCTGGATGCGGAGAAGAACCGCAGGATAGAAGGTACCGGCCTGGGAATGAACATCACCATGTCGTTGCTTAATCTGATGGAAGGGAAAATGCAGGTGGACAGCGTTTACGGGGAGGGGTCAACCTTTACCGTAGCGATTCCCCAGACGATTGTGGAGGAGACGCCGGTCGGGAGTTTTGAGGAGATACAGAAGAAGCACCGGACGGAGATCAATACCCAGAAGCAGATCTTTGAAGCGCCGGAGGCCAAGGTGCTGGTGGTGGACGACAACGCCATGAACCTGGCTGTGTTCCAGGCTCTCTTAAAACGGACGAAGGTACAGATTGATACGGCGGATTCCGGCCGGGCGTGCCTTGCGCTGGTACAGAAAGAAAAGTATCATATTATCTTTATGGATCATATGATGCCGGAGATGGACGGCATCCAGACGTTACACGAGATGCACAAAGATACCGATTCTCCCAACCGGGATACACCGGTCATCGCGCTGACCGCCAACGCCATCGTGGGCGCGAAGGAAATGTACTTGCAGGAAGGGTTTGAGAATTTCCTGTCAAAGCCCATCGAGGGAGAACTCTTAGAAAAGATGGTTAGGAAATATCTGCCGGAGGAACTGATCCGGTGCGCGGAAGACGCCGAAGAGACGGTCGCGGAGGGAGAGAAAGAAGGGCCGGAGGGAGAAACCGGCGACGGGGCCGTCACGGAGGAGCAGGAAGAGCGGTATCTGCAAGAGGGAATTTCCATCCGGCAGGGCCTTTCCTACGCCGGAGGGAACAGGGACGTTTACCTGGATCTGATGGAGATGTTTTTAAAGGGAAAAGAGCAGCAGGAGCAGAACCTGAAAGGATTTCTGGATGACGAGAACATGGCCGATTACGGGATATTGGCCCACGCGCTTAAGGGCAACGCCCGTATGCTGGGCGCGGACCGGCTGGCGGATATCGCCTTTTTACATGAAAAGGCAGGAAAAGAAGGACAGCTTGCGTATGCCAAGGAGCATTGGGAGGAGCTGGCGGAGGAATGGGAAAAATGCAGGAACAGCTTTGATGTTTTGTACCATGAGTACCGGGAAGACGCGCCGGAAAAATATGCCGCGGTGAGCGGCGGTGAGACGGTGGATGTGCCGGCGGAAGAACTCGAAGCGATCAAAAAGCTGCTGGACGAATTCCAGACGCCCCAAGCGACGGAGCGGCTCAAATCCTGGCTGGAAAAACCGCTGGAGCCGGCGATGCATGAGAAGCTGCGGGACGCGCTGCTTGCCATAGAGGAAGAATTTGACGAAGACAAGGCCATTGAAATATTGAGCGGCTCATGAAAGACGGCGTTTCGCGGACGCCTGTCTCAAAAATATGATGCGAGAAGCAGGGAGGATAAGAAAGATGAACAAAAAGCTTATCATGGCGGTGGACGACAGTTCGATTGTTTTGAAAATGCTGATGAATCTATTGGGAAAGAAGTATGAATTCATGCCGTTTTCCAAAGGAAGCCGCGCGCTTGAGTATCTGACTCAAAAGCAGCCCGACAGGCCGGATCTGATTATTCTGGACGTGGAGATGCCGGAGATCAACGGTTATCAGCTGCTCACGCAGATCAAGAAGCTGTATGGGGATGTCAATGTGCCGCCGGTCATTTTCCTGACGTCCAACAGCGACAAGGATGCCGTGATGAAAGCCTTTTCTTACGGTGCGAAAGATTACGCGGTGAAGCCGATTGTGGAACGTGTGCTGTTAGAGAAGATAGAGAAGATTTTGAGCGACTCCCTGTGGGGATAGGATGGATATAGGAGTGATCTGTCAGGCGGCAGGTCACTCTGTTTTTACAGGAAAAAGCGGAGGAAGAGATGGATATTATCCAAAAATTGAAAGAAGAACTGCGGGTGGAAAAATGGCAGGTGGAAGCTGCCGTGAAGCTGATCGACGAGGGCAATACGATCCCTTTTATTGCCAGATACCGCAAGGAGGCGACGGGCTCCCTGAACGATGAGGCACTGCGGACGCTGGACGAGCGGCTGACTTATCTGCGCAGTCTGGAAGAGAAGAAAGAGCAGGTGCTTAAGAGCATCGAGGAGCAGGGGAAGCTGACTGATGAGTTGAAAGAGCGTATTGCCGCAGCCGAGACGATGGTGGTCGTGGAAGATCTGTACCGGCCCTATCGCCCGAAGCGAAAGACGAGAGCCAGTGTGGCGAAAGAGAAAGGGCTGGACGGTCTGGCGCGGTTTATCCTGGCACAGGAGACGGCGGAGCCGATTGAAACGGAGGCGGCGAAGTATATCCGCGAGGACGCGGACGAGACGAAATCTGTGCGGTCGGCGGCGGAGGCGCTGCAGGGCGCGAAAGACATTATTGCGGAGATGATCTCGGACGAGGCGGACTACCGCATCTATATCCGCAATATCACTGTGGAAGAGGGAAAGCTGGTGAGCGCGGCCAGGGACGAGAAAGCGCAGAGCGTTTACGAGACTTACTATCAATATGAGGAGCCGATCAAAAAAGTGGCAGGGCACAGGACGCTGGCGATCAACCGCGGCGAGAATGAAAAATTCCTGATCGTGAAGATCGAGGCACCCACAGAGCGCATCCTGCAGTATCTGCGCAAGAAAGTGCTAAAAAATGACAATCCTGTCACCACACCGATTTTGGAGGAGGTCGTCGCCGACAGCTATGACAGGCTGATTGCGCCGGCCATCGAGCGGGAGATTCGCAATGATATGACGGAGAAAGCGGAGGACAGCGCCATCGCCGTGTTTGGCAGAAATCTGGAACAGCTGCTGATGCAGCCGCCCATCGCGGGCAGGGTAGTGCTCGGCTGGGATCCGGCTTTCCGCACGGGCTGTAAGCTGGCGGTGGTGGACGAGACCGGCAAGGTGCTCGACACGAAAGTGATCTATCCCACCGCGCCACAGAACAAGGTGGCGGAGGCCAAGGCGGAACTGAAGCGGCTGATCAAAAAATACAAGGTTTCACTCATCTCTGTGGGAAACGGCACGGCCTCCCGCGAGTCCGAGCAGGTCATCGTGGAACTTTTGAAAGAGCTGGATACGCCGGTGCAGTATGTGATCGTCAATGAGGCGGGTGCATCGGTATATTCCGCCAGCAAGCTGGCGACGGAGGAATTTCCGAATTTTGACGTGGGACAGCGAAGCGCCGCGTCCATCGCGCGGAGACTGCAGGATCCGCTGGCGGAGCTGGTGAAGATCGACCCGCGCTCCATCGGTGTCGGGCAGTACCAGCACGACATGAACCAGAAAAAGCTGAGCGAGGCACTGGGCGGTGTAGTGGAGGACAGCGTAAACAGGGTCGGTGTGGATTTGAATACCGCCTCTGCCTCGCTGCTGGAATATGTCTCCGGTGTGACCAAAGTGATTGCCAGAAATATTGTGGACTACCGCGAGCAGAACGGCAGATTTAAGAATCGTGCCCAGCTTCTGAAAGTAGCCAAGCTGGGGCCGAAAGCCTATGAACAGTGCGCCGGTTTCCTGCGCATCGCGGACGGCGACAATCCTCTCGACGCCACCGGCGTACATCCGGAATCCTATGAGGCGGCGCGGAAACTGATGGACAGGCTGGGGCTCACTATGGAGGATGTCAGGGAGGCGCAGAAGAAAGCGGCGGCGCAGAAAGCAGCCGGAAGCAGAGAAAAGCCTGTGAAAGAGAAAAAGCCGCAGCAGAAGAAGATCGTCATCCGCAACACCGACACCGCCATGGGCAAGGCGCTGGCGGCGGCTATGGGCGGCGTCACGCTGGAAAGCAATAACGACATAAATGTCACATCTAAAAAAGGTGCGGCGGGCAGGCCCGAGGCGGAGGGCGGCAGCCTGGAGAAGAAAATCAAAGACAGGAAAAAGCTGGCGGAGGAGCTGGGCATCGGTGAGATCACGCTGACGGATATCCTGAAAGAGCTGGAAAAGCCGGGGCGCGATCCCCGTGAGGACATGCCTGCTCCGATCCTGCGCAGCGACGTGCTGGATATGAAGGACTTAAAACCCGGTATGATCCTGAAAGGGACAGTACGCAACGTCATAGACTTCGGCGCGTTCGTGGATATCGGCGTCCATCAGGACGGTCTGGTGCACATCTCGCAGATCACGGACAAATATATCAAACATCCTCTGGAGGCGGTCAGCGTGGGCGATGTAGTGGACGTGCAGGTACTCTCTGTGGATCTTGCGAAGAAACGCATCGGCCTGACCATGAAGATCAAACAGGAGGCATCGCCGTAAGGGTGACGGTGTTTTGGGACAGGGAAAAGTTTGGGCGGATAGCGGCAGCAGGCACGTCGGAGCGTTTATGCCATATAGAGTGTGGAAGTTTTGGAGTGAAAAAATGGTGAAAGAAAACAGCGCACAATATTTCAGCAACAGGGCATGTCAATATTTCCCCTGTCATCAGGAGGCGGATGCGCAGAATTTCAACTGTCTGTTCTGTTACTGTCCTCTCTATGCGCTGGGCGATCGGTGCGGCGGCCATTTCCGCTACACGGCGCGGGGCGTCAAGGATTGTACGGCGTGCAATATCCCCCACGGTGAGGACGGCTATGCGTATGTGATGGCGCATATCCGCACCGTCACTGAGATGACGCGCAGATCGGACACGGAGGAGCGACGGGATCCGCCAGGCAAAGAGTGATACGGCCGCGCCCGTATGCCTGCCGTGTCTGTGCGTGACATCGCAGATTGACGCGGGAGACAGTCTGTGCTATGATAGTCACCGTGAAAACTGAATAGGCAGTCGGTGCCGCTGTGTCGGAGGCGCCGGACAAGTGTGCGGCGGGATGCGGCGAGACAGCCGGGTCAGGCCGAACTGTGTGCGGTGCAGTGTTCGATGGCAGCGGGTAAAAGGGAAGCAGGTGCAAGTCCTGCACGAACTCGTCACTGTAAACAGGGAGTATGATGCCTGTGTGGAAAACACAGCCACTGTGAAGCGAAACAACTTTTTGGTAACGGAAATTGGGAAATTTGCGAAGCAAATTTCAGAAGTTAATCCGCGAAGCGGATTTACTTCGGTTAATCTGCGCAGCAAATTTACTTCACGGGAAGGCGGCATCACACAATGATCTGCAAGTCAGGAAACCTGCCGATGGCCGGTACGGAGACGACAGTCTCAGGCCACGAGTCATTGGTTGTACGTGAGTAAAACTGCGGGAAGACCGCCGTATGGTCGGCGTTCCGCGAGTTTCTTTTGGTATGCAAATCCTTTGCCGCAGTGGTGTGAGAACTGCGGCGGAGGATTTTTTTACGGAGGGCATCATGAAAAAGAAACACATCGGTATTTTACTGGCGGGATCGCTGGCCTGCGCCGTGCTTGCTGCAGGCTGCGGCAGTGAGACGACACAGACGGCACAGACACAGGAGACTGAAGCGCAGACGGAGGAAAACGGAGCGAGTGCAGAGGAGGGCGCGGCTGCCCTCTCGGACCAGGCGGCGGCGGATGAAGTCGCGGCGCTGATCGACGCGATCTATGTGCAGCAGAGAACGGAAGAGACGGACGCGCAGTGCGCCCGGGCAAAAGAGGCGTGGGACGCGCTGACGGACGCCCAGAAAGAGCTGGTGTCCGGGGAGTTTGCCGACCCGGATTACTTTGGCAGGGACACGGGCGACGCATCTAAAGATGATCCGCGCAACCAGGACGAGATCGGTGAGAATGAGATTCTGGTGGTGAGCTTCGGCACATCTTTTAATGACAGCCGTGTCAGTGATATTAAGGGCATCGAGGACGCAATCGCGCAGGCGAATCCCGACTGGTCCGTCAGACGGGCTTTTACCGCACAGATCATCATCAATCATATACAGGCCAGAGACGGCGAATTTATTGACAATATGGATCAGGCGCTGGAGCGCGCGGCGGCAAACGGCGTGAAGCATCTGGTGGTGCAGCCGACTCATCTGATGCACGGCGCGGAGTACGACGAGTTGATGGAGGCACTGACGGCATATGCGGACCGTTTCGAGTCGGTGAAGATTGCGGAGCCCCTTCTCGGAGAGGTGGGCGCGGATGCGGCTGCGGTCAACGCGGACAAGGAAGCGGTCGCGCAGGCGATCACGGAGGCTGCGGTGCAGGAGGCGGGATACGACAGTCCGGCTGCGGCGCAGGAGGATGGAGCGGCATTCGTGTTCATGGGACACGGCACGGCGCATACGGCGAAAGTGTCTTACAGCCAGATGCAGACGCAGATGGCGGACTTGGAATATGATAATGTGTATATCGGCACGGTGGAGGGAGAACCGGAAGAGACCTCCTGCGAGGCCGTGATTGACGCGGCAGCGCAGGCCGGATATAAAAAGGTGATCCTGCGGCCGCTGATGGTGGTGGCGGGCGACCACGCCAACAACGACATGGCCGGCGAGGAGGCGGACTCCTGGGCAAGCATGTTTGCGGCGAGCGGTCACTTTGACAGTGTGGAGACACAGATTGCGGGCTTGGGGGCGATCCCGGCGATTCAGGACATCTATGTGGCGCACACGGCGGCGGCATCCGAACTGCAGCGGCAGCAGGCAAAGCTGCCGGGAACTGCGGTGACGGACGGCATATATACGGCTAGGTTTCAGACGGACAGCAGTATGTTCAAGGTGAACGAGGCTTATGATGGCAGAGGCACGCTGACGGTGAGAAACGGGGAGATGACGATCCATATCTCGCTCAGTTCCCAAAATATCGTAAACCTTTATCCCGGGCTCGCGGCGGATGCACAGAAAGCGGGCGCGGAGGTTCTGGAGCCCACGACGGACACGGTGGTCTACGCGGACGGTACGACAGAAGAGGTGTACGGCTTCGATGTGCCGGTGCCGGCGCTCGATACGGAGTTCGATCTGGCGATTCTCGGCAGGAAAGGGACATGGTACGATCATAAGGTCAGTGTCTCCGAAGCGGCTGAGCCTGAAGATGCGGAGAAACCGATGACGGAGCAGAAAGCCGGCGCTGCGGATGAAAACGGCGGACAGAGTACGGATACGGGCAGCGCGAAAGCGGGAGCAGGCGAACTGAAAGACGGCACATACAGCATTGCCTTTACTTTCGCGGGCGGCAGCGGCAAGGCCGAGATTCTCTCCCCCGCAGAACTCACCGTCAGAGACGGTGAGATGACGGCCAGAGTGGAGTGGAACAGCCCAAACTATGACTACATGATTGTGGAGGGCAAGAAATATATGCCGGTGAATCAAAGCGGCAATTCCGTCTTTGAGATTCCTGTGGCGGCGCTTGATGAGGAACTTACCGTGACCGGAGACACGGTGGCGATGAGTACGCCGCACGAGATTGAGTATACACTGACCTTTCATGCGGACACGCTGCAATGAAAATTACGGCGAGATGTGCGGGCAAACGAAAAAACGTTTAATTAAATTCAAATTTAACTTGCTTTTTCCTTTCGGGCGTGATAAGGTGGATACATGAAATTAATTCTCGCACAATAAATTTCTGAAATTCATGTGCGATACACCGGAAATCGCGGTGTCTGGCTTTTCGCCAAGATTTCATGACACTATTGTTTATCCGGCGGAAAGCGGTTCCTTCCGTCGGTGTCACATCAAAGGAGGAAAAAGAATGGTAGACCAAGAAATGCTCTCGGCAATATCGGATTTGCTGGAAGAGAAACTGGAAGAGAAATTGGAAGAGAAACTGGATCAGAAGTTTGATGAGAAGCTTCAACCGGTTTATAACAGGCTGGATGGGCTGGAAGCGGATGTGCATAACATGATGCCGCGGTTGGACAAGCTGGAAACGGATATGCGCTATGTCAGAGTTGTGCAGCTTGAGAATGGCGTGATACCGAGACTGAACACAATTGAAGCGTGTTATTTGGATACTTCAAAAAGGTATTTGGAGAAGACGGAGCAAATGGATGATATGTCTGCAGATATTGTGATTCTGAAGAATGTCGTTTCCGGACACAGTGAAGTGCTGCAGCAAATGCAGGGTTAAAGAGAATACAGCACTGTTGTTTCTATAGGTTTTTGACAGATATAAGGCCGAAAATGCAAAATACCTCTTGCAGCATCCGCCCGCAGGGTGTATACTCCCCTATAGCAGAAAAAGTTCTTCGGGGTCGGGTGCAATTCCCTACCGGCGGTATAGTCCGCGACCCGGTGCAGCGTGATCGCATCGGCTGATTTGGTGAGATTCCAAAACCGACAGTACAGTCTGGATGAGAGAAGAAACGGCAGTATTTCGTATGCGCGGCATAGGGAATCTGTTTCTTTGGCAGGAAAGAAAACCCCGAAACGATGTTTCGGGGTATTTTGATGCGTTCGGGGACTTTTTCCGACAATATTATGACAGGAGCGGTATATCATGCTGCGGGACAGACCGCAAGGCAGCGGCTGTGTGATGTGGTATATGCGCTTCGGAATGGAGGAAAAATAACATGAGCAACGGATTATGGCAGAGCATGAAAGACAACGTGATTTTTGTACTGGTGTGTCTGGTTGTGGCGGGAGGACTGTTTCTCATCGCCTATGCGGCGGAGAAGTATGTGTATAAGCGGGACGGCGTCAGAGGGCGTATCCTGAGTACCAGAAAGATTGCGATGATCGGACTGTTTTCGGCGGTGGCGCTGGTGCTGCATCTGATTGAGTTCCCGATTCCTTTTCTGGCGCCCTCGTTCTATGAACTGGATTTCAGCGAGATCCCGGCACTGGTCGGCGCGTTTGCCTTTGGCCCTGTGGCCGGTGTGATGATCGAGTTCTGCAAGATTTTGCTGAAGTTGGTGATCAAAGGAACAAGCACCGCTTTTGTGGGCGATCTGGCCAATTTTTTGATCGGCTGCAGTCTGGTGCTGCCTGCGTCGATCATCTATATGCTGCGCAAAACCAAGAAGACGGCGGTGCTGTCCTGCGTGGCCGGCGGTGTGTGCATGACGGTGTTCGGCACGGCTTTCAACGGCATTTATCTGCTGCCTGCTTTTTCGGCGCTGTTTGGGATGCCGCTTGAAACCATCATCGCCATGGGGGCGGAGATCAACGGCAGTATCCACAGCGTCACGACTTTTGTCTGCTTTGCGGTGGCGCCTTTCAACATTATCAAGAGCGTGGCGGCATCCGTTGTCACTATGCTGATTTACAAACCTTTAAGCCCGATCTTAAAAAGTGCGCAGCTTACGGCAGGACGGCGTACAGTGGACAAGGCGGAAAGCTGAGTGCGCGAGATCGCAAGACATGACATATTGATAGATTTAGAGATTCTTTAGAGAAAGTCCTGTTATGATGAAAGTCAGGAGTAGAGTGAATCCGCAGGGGACGCTTCGCCGTCATGAGACGGCGGGGCCTCCGTGGGAGGGTATGGATGGCTAAGCATAACACAGGCGTGAAACAGCGAAGGGACACGCGGGCTTTCTTTCTTTTTGCGGCGCCCGAATTTGCGGGCGTTCTCATTTTCGTGCTGCTTCCCTTTCTCGATGTGACAGGCCGTTCTTTCCGGACGGTGGTGACGGGGCGCTTTGTGGGATTTGGCAACTATGCCACAGTCTTTTCCAATCAGGCGTTTCGGCTGGCAGTGAAGAATACGTTTCGCTTTACGCTGGTCTGCATACCGCTGCTGGTCCTGATTGGTTTGCTGATCGCGTATCCGGTCAGCAGGATGAAGAGCGCGGGCGTTGTCAAATCTTTGTATCTGTTTCCGCTGGCGATGCCGACGGCGACCATCGTCGTCGTGTGGAAGATCGCATTCTGCAAACAGGGTGCACTGAATCTTTTTCTGACGAGACTGGGGGCATGGAGCGGTCTGTGGGGCGAGGTGCACACGGACTGGCTGGGGACGGGAGCCTCCTTTTGGGTGCTGGTGTTCAGCTATATCTGGAAAAACACGGGCTACACCATTGTTCTGTGGCTGGCCGGCATCCTCGGAATTCCGAATGAGCTTCTGGAGGCGGCGCGGGTGGACGGGGCATCCGAGAGACAGTGTTTCCTCAGGATTGTGCTGCCGAATCTGAAAGGGAGTCTCTACACCATCGTGATTCTTTCTTTCCTCAACTCTTTTAAGATTTACCGGGAGGCTTATCTGGTGGCGGGCGCTTATCCGGAACAGGATATGTATCTGCTGCAGCACCTGTTCAACAACTGGTTCGTGAATCTGGATTTTGACAAGATGGCGGCGGCCACGGTATGTGTGGGCGGCTTTCTCTTTGCGGTGATTATGCTGCTGCAGCGGCTCTGGGACAGGCGCGAGATGTAGGAAGCGGAGGCGGGTGTGTCACAAATACCTCTGATGGCGAAGTTCATTCCGCAGGAATTTACTTCATGCCCCTGTGGCGAGAAGGCTTTGGAATGGAGAATATCCTAATATATGGAGAAAAAGGAAAGACAGACAAGTTTACATAACTTAACTACGTGGAAAAAAGCTTTCAGGAACGGCATCACGGCGCTTTTGATTCTGCTGCCTACGCTCTTAGTCTGTCTGCCGATTATTTTGCTGGTGACAGGTTCTGTGATGAGCGACGGGGAACTGCAGCGGCATCTTACGCCGGTTTTCGCAGGCGGGGAGGCGTTTGTGGACTGGCAGCTTGTGCCCGACTATCCGACTTTTGGTCATTACGGCAAACTGCTCTTTATGACGCCGCAGTTCTTCGTTCTGTTCTGGAATTCTGTGAAGCTGGTGGGACTGATCCTGTTCGGGCAGCTGATTGTGGGTGTTCCGGCGGCGTGGGCGTTTGCCGTATATCAGGCGCGGGGCAGCAGGACGCTGTTCGCTTTTTATATCGTGCTGATGCTGCTTCCCTTTCAGGTGACGATGCTCTCCAGCTATCTGGTGCTGCATGATCTGCATATGCTGGATACCCCGCAGGCGGTAATCCTGCCGGCGGTATTCTCGACGCTTCCGGTGTTCCTGTCCTACGGGGGATTCCGCGCGATTCCGGCACAGCTCTTTGAGGCGGCGAGGATCGACGGGGCATCGGAGTGGCGAATTTTCTGTTCGATCGGGCTGCCGCTTGGCAAGAGCGGACTGCTTTCGGCTATGGTGCTGGGTTTTCTGGAATACTGGAATATGATGGAGCAGCCGATGGCTTTTCTGGAGAATAAATCGCTGTGGCCTCTCTCTTTGTATTTGCCGGAGATTACGTGGCAGCAGGCGGGGAATGCGTTCGCGGCGTCGATGATCACCCTGATTCCGGCGGTATTTGTCTTTGTCTGGGGACAGGATTATCTGGAGCAGGGGATTGTGTTTTCGGGATTGAAAGAGTAGGGTTCAGGAGGCCGCAGACAGAGGCGGGCTGCGGCAGCCGCGCACGGACGGAGTGTTGGCAGGCAAAGCGGAGGAAATGAGAGTGGAAGAGAAGAGAAAGAAAAAGATCATGGCGGCGTTTGCGGCCTTTCTCGTGTTGATGTGGCTGTGCACGGTGATTTCCAAAAGTGTGTACGGCTCGCAGCTGCCGATTGTGAGCACGGTGACAGCCGAGCAGAAGTATATTGAGCATATTGTGGAGGCGGACGGTATCGTGGTCGCGGGGGACAAGATTCCCGTGACGGCGGTGAGTGGTCTGCGGGTTGGCAGGCTGGCAGTGCAGGCCGGCGATCGGGTGGAGGAAGGCGATCTCATCCTGACGGTGGATCTGGATGATCTGCGGGATATCATAGCGGAGAGACAGACGGAGATCGACAAGCTGCAGGCCCAGATTGACACGATTGCGCAGAATCAAGAGCTGGCCAGACAGAAGAAAGAACTGGAAGAACAGCGCGCCAGAGAGGATTACGACGAGATCGCAAGGCGTGAGGACACGCTTGTGGGACGTGCGGCCGAGGAGTACAGCAAGATCGAGGATGAGATTGGCAGGCAGCTGAATCCGCAGCCGGAAGGGGATGGCACGGTTGACGTTGACGAAGCCATTGCGGGCGGACAGGTCGATGAGGGACTTATGGAGGCCCTGCAGCAGGCCGCCTATGCGGAGGCGGATGCCAAGTGGCAGCGGGATGAGGCGGTGAAAGATGCGGGAAGGAATGTGGAAGATGCCGTCGCGCCGGATAACGAGGATGCCTCTCTGGAGGTGAACCGTCTGGAGCTTGCCTCCATGCAGGCGGAACTGGCGCGTTATCAGGAACTTTTGGATGAGGAAGGAGAGATTCGGACGCCTCAGGGCGGGCTGGTCACGGATGTCTGTGTCAGCGTCGGCGGACGGACAAGTGATTCCGCCGTTCTGCTGCTGGCGGACGATGCCGTTCCCTGCCGTTTTAGGGCGGTGATCTCACAGGAGCAGAAGAAATACGTGAGTCAGGGGGATGCCGTGAATCTGAAGCTGGACGGCAGCAGGGAGAAAGATGCGACGGTCGATTATCTGGCGGAGAGTGATACCGCCCCGGGAAGCTATGATGTCTGTCTGGATCTCCCGGAAGGCGTCGGCACGCCGGGTCTGTCGGGTGTGATGAGTCTGTCCGAGAGCGGAGAGAAGCAGTCCTGCTGTCTTCCGGCGGAGGCGGTACACACGGTGAATGCCAGAAGCTATGTCTATGTGGCGAGAGAGCGGGACGGCATACTCGGCAAGGAGTACTATGCCTCGGAACTCAATGTGAAGATTCTGGATCAGAACGACAGCTGGGTGGCGGTGGAGGCTGCGCTGGACAGTGACAGCCGTGTGATCGCTTCCTCCACGAAAGAGCTGGCAAACGGCGCGGCGGTCAGGCTGGAGGAGGAGTGAGGGCAGGACAAAAATATGCTTTTCTAAACCGGCGGAACGATATATAATGTCATTATGAAAATGATAAGGAAAAGCCGGAAAGGAGATTATTATGGGCATCATCATTAAAAATACGCTGGCAATTCTGCCGCAGGGAGCGGAGGACGCAGTGCGGGAGACGGATATCTATATCGAGAAAGACAGGATTGCGGGAATCGGCTCAAAACCTGACGGCTTCATCGAAGAGAAGGTGATCGACGGCACGGACAGGCTGGTGATACCGGGGCTTGTCAACTGCCACACCCACTCTTACATGTCTTTCATGCGCAACGTGGCGGATGACCTCTCTTTTATGGACTGGCTGTTCGGAACGATTGACCCGATCGAGCAGCAGATGACAGATGAGGATACCTACTGGGGCGCGAATCTCGCGATCATCGAGATGATGAAGAGCGGCACGACCTGTTTTAACGATATGCAGATGAACATTCACCAGACTACCAGAGCCGTCAAAGAGACGGGCATGCGCGCGGTGATCAGCAGAGGGCTGGTGGGAAACGGCGATGACGAAGGCGGACAGATGCGGCTTAAGCAGGCCTATGAGGAGCGGGATGCGGCGAAAGACTGCGACAGGCTTTCCTTTGTCCTCGGCCCGCACGCACCCTACACCTGTGATGAGGCCTATCTTAAGATTGTCGCAGCCGAGGCGAAAAAGAACGGCATGGGCATCCATATGCACTTGTCGGAGAGCGAGAGCGAGATCGGGCAGATCCGCGAGAAGTACGGCTGCAGCCCGATTGAACTGGCGGACAGATGCGGACTTTTTGATGTGCCTGCGGTGGCGGCACACTGCGTGCAGATCGACGAGGCGGACATGGATATCCTGAAGCGGAAGAATGTCAGCGTGGTGACCAATCCCGCCAGCAATATGAAGCTCGGCAACGGTTTCGCGCCTGTGGGCAGGATGCTGGAAAAGGGCATCAATGTCTGCCTCGGCACGGACGGCGCGGCCAGCAACAACTGTCTCAATATGTTTCATGAACTGAGCCTGCTCACCCTGATCCACAAGGGAACGGGCAGAACGCCCCAGTGTGTCAGCGCGAAAGAGGGCTTCCGTATCGCCACGATCAACGGCGCCCGGGCGCTCGGTATGGAGCGGGAGATCGGCAGCATCGAGGTCGGCAAGAAAGCTGATCTGGCGATTCTCGACCTGAACACTCCCTCCCTCACGCCCAGGAACAACCTGATCGCGGCTCTCTCCTACTCCGCCAACGGGTCGGAGGTGGATACGGTCATCATCGACGGCAGGGTGACGATGGAGCACAGGAAGATGCTGACCGTGGACGAGGAGCTCGTCTACCGCAAGATCCAGGAGATCATTGTGCGGATGGGGTTAGACAAGAAAGTGTATTGAGAAATCAGAAGATTTTATCTTGTCAGAGTGAAACAATACCCCATTTTTATCATTGTAAATTATCTTTTTGCTTGACATATGCAGTCTATCCATGATAGACTGCATAGTGACATAACGGTCTATCGATGATAGACTACATGCAGTACGGAAGTCTATTGGAAATAGACCAAAGTGACGGCGTGTCGGCTGCCAAGCAAAAAGACTATCGGAAAGGGGACCATGATGAAATGATGAAAGAGTACAAACTGGCTAAGCTGGAAGCACGTTTCGCAGATCTGATCTGGGAGAGGGAACCGATCGCCTCGCCGGAGCTGGTGAAACTGTGCGAGAGAGAATTTGACTGGAAGAAATCGACTACCTACACGGTGTTAAAGAAGCTGTGCGACAGAGGAATTTTCCGAAATGAGAACGCGACGGTGACTTCCCTGATGACGCGGGAAGAGTTTTACGGCCACAAGGGCAGGGAGTTCGTGGAGGATTCTTTCGGCGGCTCGATTCCGCGTTTTCTGGCGGCTTTTATGGGCGGCAGAAAGCTGACGCCGAAGCAGGCGGCGGAGATCAAGGAGATGATAGACAGCTTTACGGAGGAGGAACAGCCATGAGCGTCAGTCTGATTTTCATGAAAATCTGCAGCATGAGCCTCACGGCGTCCTACTGTATCGCGGTTGTCATCCTGCTGCGGCTTCTGTTTCGCAGGCAGCCGAAGATATTGTCCTATCTGCTGTGGAGTGTCGTGCTGTTTCGTCTGCTGTGCCCGGTATCTGTCACGGGCGCATACAGTCTCGTGCAGCCGTTCGTCAGTCGGCTTTCGTGGGAGCAGACCCGAGGGAGCGGAGCGGCTCTGTGGCAGGCGGCGGAGAGCCGTACGGAGGAGAGGGAGAACGGCGAAAGACAGACGGCTGACTTGCCTGGCAGAGAAGCGCCATATACCGCGGTTCAGGGTGAAAACATTTCGGTGCGGCGGCTGTTTATGGTCTGTGGCCGGATCTGGCTGGCGGGAGTGGCAGCGCTTGCCGTGTACAGTTTGTCTGCGGCCCTGCGTCTGCGCCGGGCGCTGCAGGGCGTATCGGTCGTCTGCACGGGTGGGCAAAAAGAAGCGGCAGTGTATGAGGTGGCGGGGCTTGGCACGCCTCTTGTGTTTGGCGTTTTCAGACCGTGTATCTATCTGCCCGTGGGAATGGAAGACAGAGAACGGCAGCTTGTGCTGGCACACGAGCGCGTACACATTGCGCGCAGGGACTATCTGTGGAAACTGCTGGCGTGGGGCGCGGCGTGCCTGCACTGGTTCAACCCCTTGGTTTGGCTGGCGTACAAGCTGGCGGAGACGGATATGGAGATGTCCTGCGATGAGGCGGTGCTTGGGCAGTTTGGACAGGAAGTGCGGAAAGAGTACGCCGAGACGCTTTTATCCCTCTCCTGCGCGGACAAGAACAGAGGCGGCTGCCCGACTGCTTTCGGGGAGAATGCGGTAAAAGGCAGGATCAGACATCTCTTACATTATAAAAAAAGGACCGCCATTACGGTGACAGTTGTGTCACTTTTCGCCTGCGCGGTCATAGCGGGACTGGCCGTGAATCCGCGGCGAAGAGACGAGACGGCAGAGCAGCAGGAAAGCTTTGTCAAAGCCTATGCCGAGGCGTTCTGCAGCAGAGACGGGGATGCGCTGGTGAATCTGTATACCGACGAGATGGCGGCGGATGCCAATATCGTGGAACTGGATCGGACAGAAAACGGGTATACGTTCGGTTTTTCCAGCCCGTGGCCGGATGAGTACCGTTTCCTGATCGGGGACGCGGCTGGTGAGGACAGCGTGCAGGCGGAAATCTGGTACTATGCGTGGACTTCCGACCCGCATATCGCCGTGTGGAAAGAGCGGCTTACCCTGCGGGAGACGGCGGAGGGCTGGCGGGCGGCGGACAGTGAGCTGACATGGCTGGACAGCATTTCCTCGGCGGAACAGTTCAGGGAGGCCTACTATGACCCTGACAGCGGCGGATATCGTTTCACGGATTATGCGGGGCGGGGTTTCGTGGATGCGATCAATGAGCAGGCAGCATATGATGCGGAGGCGGGCGGGGAGGACCGCAATGCGCCCTACAGAGAGCCGCAGACGGCAGTGCCGTGGATCCTGAACCTGACGGGAGGAGAGAGTACGCTGGCTTACCGCAGCTCGGACGGAGAGACGGTTGTGGTCTATACCTTTGCGGACGGCAGTCAGGTACGCATTCCCGCCTACGACGCGAATTTTGACGGCGCGACGGAGGCTTATGTGACGGAGGGGAACTGGGCTTATGAGAGGCAGGAGAACCCGGAGACAGATGAGCCGGACCATGACGCGGACGGAGGGGCGGATGACGCTGCGGTGCAGAATGCGGGCTTTGCCAACAGAGAGGTCTGGGTTGTGCCGTCGTTCTGGCAGGGGTACGAATATAACGTTTCGGAATAGATCGTTTCGTTTTCTTTCCCCTTGCACTTCTTACGGATTTCGGTATAATAGAGAGTAAGGTAAAAGCACCTACGATGTAGGTGCTTTCTTATGAAGCGGACAAACATAGACAAAGATACCGGCGGAAACCGGAGGCGGGAAAACGCCGCGGGGCGTCCGCTGTGAGGGAGAGATTTCTCAATGGAGACAGAGTTTGATGTCAGGATTACCGCAAATATTCTGTATGACTATATGCTGCATCACACTTACAGCAGCCTGCCGGGGATTATGGGATCGATGGTGGGCGTGCTGATGTTAGTGCTTTTTGCCTCCAACAGGCAGCCGCTCTGTCTGATCATCGGTGCGGTGATCCTGCTCTATCTGCCGTGGACGCTCTTTATCAAATCCAGACAGCAGGCACTCTCCACGCCGGCTTTCCGAAAACCGCTGCACTACCGGCTGTCCGATGAGGGGATCGAGGTGTCGCAGGACGGTATGACGGAGCAGATGGGCTGGGACGGCATGGTGAAAGCAGTTTCTACGCTCCACAGCATCGTGGTGTACACAACGCCGGTCAATGCCTGTATTTTTCCGAAGAAAGACTTAGGAGACGGTAGATACAAGGTGATCGAGATCATCTCGGCCCATATGCCGCCGAAGAAAGTGAAGATCAGAGGATGAGACATTGCGCGTACGGCAGACAGTACGGTGCGGAAACGGAGAGGATGGCATGGAGCGCGTAGAGACGCACAGCGCCGAAGAGACATATGAGTTTGGGAAAAAGATCGGACAGAGCGCGCAGGCCGGAGAAGTCTACACACTGATCGGCGATCTGGGGGCGGGCAAGACCATCTTTACCCAGGGCGTCGCCGCGGGGCTCGGCATTACAGAACCGGTGAACAGCCCCACCTTTACCATTCTGCAGATTTACGACGGCGGGCGGCTGCCTTTTTACCATTTTGATGTATATCGGATCGGCGATGCGGCCGAGATGGACGAGATTGGTTATGAGGAATATTTCTACGGGGACGGGGTCTGTCTGGTCGAGTGGGCGAATCTGATCGGGGAGCTCATACCGCCCCGGCATAAGCGTGTCACGATCGAGAAAGACCTGACGCAGGGTTTTGACTATCGCAGGATCACTCTCGAGGCGTGCGGCGAGACATAGACGGAAAGAGGCGCGGTTCTCAGCGCCATACAGTGAGGCTTGGAAGAGATGAAGATACTGGCGTTGGACAGCTCCGGGCTGGTGGCGAGCGCGGCGCTTGTGCAGGACGATACTTTAATCGCGGAGTACACCATACAATATAAAAAGACCCATTCCCAGACACTCCTGCCCATGCTGGCGGAGATCCGGGATATGGTGGAACTTGATCTGTCCACGGTGGATGCCATCGCGGTAGCGTCGGGCCCCGGTTCTTTCACCGGACTGCGTATCGGGTCGGCGACGGCCAAGGGCCTGGCCTTTGCGCTGCAAAAACCCATTGTCCCCGTGCCGACGTTAGACGGGCTGGCCTATCAGATGTATGGGACGGACGCGCTGGTGTGTCCGATCATGGATGCGAGGAGAGATCAGGTCTATACCGGGATTTATGCTTTCGCGGATGGTGAAAACGGTTATGACATGCGCGTCATAAAAGAGGGGTGTGCCGTCTCTTTTGACGGGATTGCGCAGGAGTTAAACCGAATCGGGCGCAAGGTTGTCTTTACCGGCGACGGTATTCCCGTTTTCCGGGAGCGGATGAAAGAATTGCTTCAGGTACCCTATTCTCTGGCGCCGGCTCACAGAAGCAGACAGTCCGCGGCCTGCATTGCGGCGCTCGGTGCAAGATATTTTGCTCAGGGTAAAGCTGTGAACGGCGCGTCGTATGCGCCGGAATATCTGCGCTTATCCCAGGCGGAGAGGGAACGGCAGGAGGAAGAGAAGCGCTGCGGGGAAGCGGAAAGCAGCGGGCAGGAGCAGGCAGTTTTCACGCCGGAGCCGCCGCGGGTTCTGTACCGCAGGATGACTCCCGCGGATGTGCCTGCGATCAGCAGGCTGGAGGAAGAAGCCTTTTCCATGCCATGGTCGGCGCGGGATTTTCTGGAAATGATCGGCAAAGAGGACGCGCGCTACTATGTGGCGGAGCGGGACGGACAGATTCTGGGCGGCTGCGGCGTGTTGATGATCGCGGGCGAGGGCAATATCACCAACGTTGTGATTGCGCCTGAGGCGCGGAACCGGGGGATCGGCACGGCGCTGCTGTCCCATCTGATGGAAGAGGGACGGAAAGAGGGGTTGAGTGCGTACACACTGGAGGTCAGGGTCAGCAACGCCGCAGCTATCCATGTGTATGAAAAGCTGGGGTTTGTGTCGGAGGGAATTCGCCCCGGTTTCTACGAGAGGCCTGCGGAAGATGCGATGATTCTCTGGAAGAGATAAAGCGGACGAAGAGGACGCGGAATGAGGGCCATGTCTGGAAGAGACAGGCAGCATAGGGAACGATTACCACGGCGGTTATGGATCAGATTTGCTAAAATGGAGGCATACGGATCGGTAATCATACGGGAGGTTTGTCATGCGCGTTTATTCGGAACAAAAAGAATTGCGGCAGGTAGTCTGCAATGCCTGCCTGCGGGAACTGAAAGTGGAGAACGGATTTCTCAGGGAGGAATGCGTTCACGTGGATCACGATTTCGGCTTTTTCGGGGCAAGAGACGGCCTGAGTCACAGCTTTGATCTCTGCGAGGACTGTTATCAGAAAATCGTTGCCGGTTTTTTGCTTCCGCCGCAGGAGCGGGAGAGGGCGGAACTGCTCTGAGAACCGGACGGCAGGGAACAGAATAGGAGCACATATGTTAGATATCTGTTTACTGGGCACGGGCGGCATGATGCCGCTGCCGCACAGATGGCTCACCTCATTGATGGCGAGGTACAATGGGACAGGCATACTGATCGACTGCGGCGAGGGCACGCAGATTGCGCTGAAAGAAAAAGGATGGAGCCCCAAACCTATCAGTGTCATCTGCTTTACACATTATCATGCAGATCACATCAGCGGGCTGCCCGGAATGCTTCTCACGATGGGCAACGCCGAACGCACCGAGCCGCTTCTGCTCATCGGGCCGAAAGGGCTTGCCAAGGTAGTCGGTGCGCTGCGCGTGATCGCGCCGGAGCTCCCCTTTGAGATCAGCTGCATGGAGCTTACGGAGGCGGAACAGTCGATTGCTTTTGAGGGTTTTCGCATCGAGGCATACAAGGTGAATCACAATGTGCTCTGTTACGGTTATAATATTGTAGTGGAGCGCGGCGGCAGATTTGATGTCGCCAGAGCTCAGAAGTACAAAATTCCCAGAAATTACTGGAATCGCCTGCAAAAAGGTGAGATAATAGAGACAGAGGAGGGCGTCTTCACGCCGGACATGGTGCTGGGCGCGCCGCGTAAAGGGTTGAAAGTGACATACTGCACGGATACCAGGCCAACGGAGAGTATTGTGCGAAATGCCGTCGACGCAGATCTTTTTATCTGCGAGGGAATGTACGGCGAGCCGGAGAAACAAAAGAAAGCAAAAGAGTATAAGCATATGACTTTCTATGAGGCGGCGGAACTCGCGAAGAAAGCCGGTGTCAGGGAATTGTGGCTGACACATTACAGCCCGTCTCTCATCCGTCCTGAGGATTACATGCAGGACGTGCGGAAGATTTTTCCCAACGCGGTGGCGGCGAAAGACGGCAGGAGTATAGACCTTTTGTTTGAAGAAGACTGAGAATGAATCTGCAGTATTGCAGGAGGGGCGGAAAGGAGCTGATCGTTATGAAGCGTTCCAATGTCATCGGAATTATTGTGCTGGGCGTGCTTCTCGCGGCACTCATCGCGGGGGTTGCCGTGTCTTTGCACCGCAGGGCCAGGATGGAGGCGGAGAAAGATGTGGAGTCCACGGCGGTACAGAAAGTTCTGTCGAGGGATCTGGAGAGAAACTATCCGCCCACACCCAAGGAAGTGGTAAAGTATTTCGCGGACATCACCGAGTGCTTCTACAATGAAGAGTATTCGGACGAGCAGCTTGAGCAGCTGGCGCAGAAGATACAGGGAATCTATGACGACGAGCTGATTGCAAACAAGTCACAGGAAGACTATCTGAACGATCTGCGAAACGAGATCGCCGGCAGGAAAGAGGATAATTGGAAGATATCGGGCTATGTGCTGTCTGCCAGCGTGGACGTGGAAGAATTCGTGGAGAACGGTTACTCCTGCAGCAGGCTGTACTGTACTTTTAATGTAAAAAGAGGCACTGCGGGCACGGTTTCAGCCATGCAGGAGTTTGTGCTGCGCAAGGATGAAAATGAACACTGGAAGATTTATGGCTGGCAGCCGGTAGAGAACTGACGGCGGGGAAGGCACGGACGGATAGATGGAACATGCGCGTGAACAGGACAATATCACGATACTTGCCATAGAGAGTTCCTGCGACGAGACTGCGGCGTCGGTTGTCAGAAACGGCAGGGAAGTTCTCTCCAACATCATATCTTCCCAGATTGATCTGCACACACTCTACGGCGGCGTGGTGCCGGAGATCGCCTCCCGCAAGCATATCGAGCGGATTGACCAGGTGATCGGCGAAGCGCTTGGGACGGCGGGTATGGCGCTTGGCGACATGGACGCCATTGCGGTGACTTACGGGCCGGGACTCGTGGGGGCGCTTCTCGTGGGCGTGTCGGCGGCCAAGGCAATCAGCTTCGCGTCGGGGATCCCGTTAGTCGGCGTACATCACATCGAAGGGCATATCAGCGCTAACTATATCGAAAACCGCGAATTGGAGCCGCCGTTTGTCTGCCTGGTGGTGTCGGGCGGCCATTCTCATCTGGTGAAAGTCACGGATTACGGCGAATATGAGATTCTGGGGCGCACCAGGGACGACGCGGCGGGGGAAGCTTTTGACAAGGTGGCGCGGGCCATCGGCTTGGGATATCCCGGCGGGCCGAAGATCGATAAGGTGTCAAAGGAGGGAAATCCCGACGCGATAGCGTTTCCGCGGGCCAAGGTTGCGGACGCGGTCTATGACTTCAGTTTCAGCGGCCTGAAATCCGCGGTGCTCAATTATCTCAACTCCTGTGAAATGAAAGGGATTGCCGTCTGTCAGGCAGATGTGGCGGCCTCTTTTCAGAAAGCGGTGGTGGATGTCCTGTCAGAACATTCCATGCAGGCGCTGGAAGAGTGCGGTATGAAGAAATTTGCCATCGCGGGCGGTGTGGCCTCCAACTCGGCGCTCAGACAGAGGCTTGAGGCGGAGTGTGAAAAGCGCGGCGTGGCCTTTTATCGGCCGTCTCCCGTTCTGTGTACCGACAATGCGGCGATGATCGGCGCGGCGGCCTATTATGAGTACCGGAAAGGTGTGCGTCACGGCTATGACCTGAACGCCGTGCCGAATCTGAAACTGGGCGTGAAGTAAATTCCTACGGAATTAACTGAAGTAAATCCTTGCGGGATTAACTTCTGGAGCTCGTTTCACGATCTCCGAGGCTGCGCATCCGTCTGCAGATAACCCTGCAGACTTCGTTGTACGGAACAGAACATAAAACAGCGATAAGAATCATGGATTAGAAGAGTATGAATCAAAAAAGATGTACCGCTATCGTGCTGGCGGCCGGGAGCGGCAGCCGCATGAAGAGCGATGTGGCCAAACAGTTTATGAAACTGCGGGGCAGACCACTGATCTGGTATGCGCTGCACGCAATCGAAGAATCCTCTGTCGTGGATGACTGCATTCTTGTCACCGGAGCGGAGGATATTTCTTATGTAAAAAAAGAGATCGTGGAAAAGTTCACTTTCCGAAAAGTGGCTGCGATTGTGGCGGGCGGCGCCGAAAGGTATGATTCTGTTTATCTGGCGCTGCGCTTTATCGCGGACGGCGGCCTGGCGGTGCCGAATCGGGACGGGTATGTGTTTATCCATGACGGCGCAAGACCTTTTCTCACCGAAGAGATCCTGCAGCGCTGTTATGACGGGGTAACTGCACACAGAGCCTGCGTGGCGGCCATGCCCGTCAAGGACACTATCAAGATTGCGGATCACGACAACTTTGCCGTGCGGACTCCCGACAGGAGCGCGCTGTGGCAGATTCAGACGCCGCAGGTGTTCGAGACGCAGTTGATCACGGAAGCCTATGAAAAGATGATGGCATGGCAAAATGCAGCCGATATCCGGCAGGCGGACGTATTGCCGCAGACGGCACTTCAGGAAGCAGGGAAAAAGGAAACGACAGGGCAGCCGCCGCGAATCACGGACGATGCGATGGCGGTGGAAACTTTTACGGATATCCCTGTGAAATTGGTGCGGGGCTCCTATGAAAATATTAAAGTCACCACGCCGGAGGATATGGCGGCGGCGGAGGCATTTCTGGAAAATCAATTCGGCCGCCGGCAAACAGCGGCGAAAGTTTTTCTGCTGTGCGGTAAGATCTGCAGTGGTAAAAGTACCTATGCGGAAGAACTGCGCGCCGAGCATCATGCGGTTCTGCTGTCCGTAGATGAGATCATGCTTGCGGTGTTTGGCCTGTATGCCGGCGACAAACATGACGAATACACGGAGCGCCTACAAAACTATCTGTTTGCCGAATCCGTGGAGATAGTTCAAAGCGGACATTCCGTGATTCTGGACTGGGGATTCTGGACAAAACAAAAAAGAGCTGCTGCGAGAGCGTATTACCGAAACCGAGGCCTTGCCTGTGAATTTCATTATATCGATGTGGACGATAAGGTTTGGAGAGAACGAATCGAGCGGAGAAACCGGATGGTGTCTGCGGGGGAGACGGAAGCGTATTTGATTGACGATAATCTTGCGAAAAAATTTGCGGGTTTGTTTGAAACGCCGACCGCCGACGAGATTGACGTCTGGGTGCGGCGCTGACATTCCGCCTGTCTGTTGGGATTTTTTGTGTAAATTTTTTGGCAAATAGGTTGACACTGAAATCCATTTTTGCTAGAATATTTCTTGCGCTGGCCGCGGAGATTGATTTGCAGCAGAGAATGTTTTTGGTATCTGCGGAAGTGTGTTTAAGACCCGGAGAGGTATCGAAGTGGTCATAACGAGGCGGTCTTGAAAACCGTTTGTCCGCAAGGGCGCGTGGGTTCGAATCCCACCCTCTCCGCTTGACATCTCCTCTTCATGATGTGCAGTAAATGCGGATCAGCGGAGCGTTTTACAGAATCTCGCGGAGTTTCGGGACTCGCCAATTTATCATATGGTAATATTATGAATTAGCTGTGTATGGAGAAGTACCCAAGATGGCTGAAGGGACACCCCTGGAAAGGGTGCAGGTCGTTAATAGCGGCGCGAGGGTT
>CANPZI010000022.1 GCA_947588995.1 uncultured Lachnospiraceae bacterium | reverse complement strand
GCGCCTTGAGACGCTGTCCGGCGTCAAGGGGTTATACCCAGCGAGTCGAGCCACCCGTTTTACGGGTGGCGGCGACTGTGGGCAATGAGCCAAATGGGGTGTCAGATCAGAGAAAAAGTTGGAAAGCTGCCTGTAAAATTCTTTTTCTTACAGTGATTCTTGACGGCATGATACCCGCAGACCGATTGATGGCGCAGTTCCTTTGGCCTTAGAGAGTTTTTTTCTTTATATGTTTTAAATAATTCTTCTTGAATTCCCTGATATTACCAAAGAACTCCAACTCAGAATGACTGAAAGAGTTTGTTTCGGCTTTTTCGGCTAAAAGTTCTATTGTACAAATAAGATCGGCAACTTGGAATAACTTATAATCTATAGGCCTCGCTTTTCGGAATTCAACATGAGTATATAATGTATTGAACACCGATGTGAGAATTTTAGTGAGTTCAATTTGTCCGTTGTCATAGTAGATAATCAATTTGTCAAAGCCATTCCAAAAATTTTCATTGTTCCGCAGTATGTCAGCCAGAGCTTTTGATATTTTTGAAGTCATTGTTATGACATCCGGGCATTCAATTTTCTTTACTTTGATGTAGGAATACTGAAAATCCAATTTGCGGGCAAAGTTAAATAAGGCATTGAATAGGCGTTTCCTTTCTTCAACGAAATCATTAGCATAAACGGATTCACGTCTTATCAGAGGACCTGTATGAATGGCGTGATGCTGGTAGCCTAAGTTTGATAAATGAGAATCAAAAACTTTTATATTTTCGGAGATGTCAATATTCTGATTATGTAATACCATAGAAACCAAGTAGTAGGGAGCGTGGGTTTCGTAAGGACCAAAGTCGCCGGACTCATCTATGAATATGCTGAGTATTTTTTCTGACATATAATCATCCTTTTGCAGCAATTGTGAGCATGAAAATGGCGGGGAAATTCCCCGCCGCTCGGTGGACCAGGGTCTTTCGACCAGCCCAAATCAGCCACCGCTGATTTATTGTATGACAATTATAAGGCAAATATACAAAAAAGTCAACTGACAATTCGGTTACTTCATCTTATAGAATATCGCAAGTACCATCGGCAATGTGTTCAACATCGTCTTTCTCGCGCTGGGGGATTCCGTGGCGATTGTGGTGGGCCAGCTTCTCGGCGCCGGCAGGATGGAGGAGGCCAGAGATGCCGACAACAAGATGATCGCCTTTGCCGTCATGAACTGCATCGTGGCTGCCTGCCGGGGACCTGCCGTTTACTCGGCCTGCGCGATCCCGGAGATATCGGGGGCGATTGCCATGGAGTAGTTGGTGTAGTAAATCACGAAGCCGGGCTTGGCGCCGTTTGGCTTTTTGACGTTCTTGCGCTGGAGATAATCGATCTCCACCTTTTCCTGTTCACGTCCCTTGGAATAGTAGGCCGCCAGGCGCGCCGCTTCCTCGAAAGTGCGGTCGGGAAGCTCTTTGCCCTCGGTTTTCACCACGACGTGGGAGCCGGGGATTTTTTTTGCGTGAAACCACCAGTCGCCGCCGTTTGCCAGGTGAAAGGTCAACTCGTCGTTCTGGTAGTTGTTTTTTCCCACGTACATGTGGAAGCCGTCGCTGCTGATGTAGTGAAAAGGTCTGCTGGTGACGCGGATTTTTTTGGTGCCGCCTCTGCGGCGGATGTAGCCGCTCTCGATCAGTTCCTCCCTGATCTGGACGAGATCTTCTTCCTGCGCGGCGATGTCCAGCGCCGTCAGAATAGATTCCAGGTGCGCGATCTCTTCTTTGACCTGCACGGTCAATTCGGAAAGCGCCTCATAGGTGCGTTTCAGTTTGCCGTATTTGTCAAAATATTTCTTGGCGTTCTCCTGCGGCGTCAGCGTCTCGTCGAGGGGAACGGTGATCATCTCATTGGTATAATAGTTGAGGGCTTCCATGGATTTGGCGCCCGGCTCCACGTTGTAGCCGTAGGCGTTCAGCAGTTCGCCGTAGACCTTGTATTTGTCCCGCTTTTCGGTGTCTTTCATCTGTCTTGTCTGCAGATCGTATTTCTTGATATTGCGCTCCAGGGCGGTCTGCACGATCCGCCGCAGGTCGGCGGATTTCTGCCGGATGCGGGTCAGGGCGCTCTTTTCCGCATAGTACTGCTCCAGAAGCGCGCTGACGGAATCGTAGCGTTTCGAGGTTTTGCCGGCGTAGAGCGTCAGCGGCAGGGAGGCGTACTCGACGGGTTCTCTGCCGTCATAGACGACGGCGGGGGCAAAATCGCCGCGTGCGACCTGTGTCATCATATCCGCCAGCACATCATAGAGCGCGCGGAGAGACGCCTCTTCCAGCACATTGGCGGGCGTGTCGCCGTCGATGCCGGCGCGGTGGCAGATCTCCTGGGCGATGATGGGGGACAATCCCGTATATGAAGTGTAGAGCGCCTTAAACAGTGGCATGGGCTTTGCCCGCATATGCGCCGACAGGTTTACATAAGTATATGACTCACAGAACCCCAGAGGATCGTATTTGTCCTGCGTCTGCGGGATAAAATAGTCCCTGCCGGGAAGTACCTCGCGCACGGAGCTGACCAGCCCGGAGATGTGCTTGATGCTGTCGATGATCCGGCTGTGGTCGTCACAGAAGATGATGTTGCTGTGTTTGCCCATCACCTCCACGATCAGGGTTTTGCGGCATAAGTCTCCCAGCTCGTTGAGATGTTCCAGCTCCAGCCGGATGATGCGCTCCAGACCGGGCTGCGTGACGCTTAGGATGCGCGCGTTCTGCAGGTGCTTGCGCAGCAGCATACAGAAGCCGGGTGCCGTCTGCGGGCCGGGCTTGTTTGTCTCCGTCAGGTAGACGAGGGGAAGCGAGGCGTCCGCCGACAGGAGAAGCCGGTACTGCGAGCCGTTATTCTTGACGGTCAGAAGCAGTTCGTCGCTCTCCGGCTGGGCGATCTTGTAGATCCGGCCGCCGAGAAGCGTCCGGTTCAGTTCCTGTGTGATATTTGCGATAGTGATGCCGTCGAATGCCATAGAGGGGTCCTTTCCGCCCGCCGTCATACTTATCCGGCTGTCCGCGGAAGCGTTTTGGCGGGGCTTGTGTCAATCTGCCGCGGACGGATGCCCGGCAGACAGTATCTATCTTACATCACAGGCGCTTAAGTTGCAACTTTCTTGATTGACTACTCCCCGCAATTATTCTATAATAAAATCTGTACGCACAGATTGAGCGGCGCATGTGCCCGGCACATGGGAAAGGCAAGTATACGATTATGATAAAGAGCATGACCGGCTTTGGCAGATCGGAAGTCGCCAGAGGAGAGCGGAAGATCACTGTGGAGATGAAATCCGTCAACCACAGGTATCTGGATGTCAATATCAAGATGCCCAAGAAACTGAATTTCTTCGAGGCGGCGATCAGGAACGAACTGAAGAATTATATCCAGCGGGGCAAGGTGGACATCTTTATCACATACGAAGATCTCACGGAAGCCAATGTGTGCGTGAAGTACAACAGGGAGCTGGCGGCCGAGTATATGAAATATCTCGCGCAGATGGCGGAGGATTTCGGGCTGGACAATGATATCCGCGTCTCCACCCTGTCGCGCTATCCGGAAGTGTTCAGCATGGAGGAGCAGTCCACGGACGAGGAGGAGCTGTGGCAGTTTCTGGAGGAAGCCGTCAGGAAAGCGGCGGAGAAGTTCGTGGAAACCAGGGTCAGGGAGGGAGAAAACCTCAGGGAGGATCTGATCGGCAAGCTGGACGGTATGCTCGGGCATGTGGATTATATCACGGAACGCTCCCCGCAGATCGTGGCGGAATACAGGCAGAAGCTGGAGGAGAAAGTGCAGGAGCTGATCGGCGACGTGCAGGTGGACGAGAGCCGTCTGCTGACGGAGGTCACGATTTTTGCGGACAAAGTGTGTGTGGACGAGGAACTGGTCCGTTTAAGGAGCCATATCGAAACCACCAGAGAAAATCTCGTGCAGGGCGGCAGCATCGGGCGCAAGCTGGACTTTATTGCGCAGGAGATGAACCGCGAGGCCAATACGATCCTCTCCAAGGCGAACGATCTGGAGATTTCCAACCGTGCCATCGAGCTGAAGACGGAGATTGAGAAAGTGCGCGAGCAGATTCAGAATATCGAATAGACGGCGCACTGTCAGGAAAGAGAGACGTCACAGAATGGGAAAGCTGATTCATATTGGATTCGGCAATGTAGTGAACACAGGCAAGATCATCGCCATCGTGAGTCCCGATTCCGCACCTGTGAAGCGTATGGTGCAGAAAGCGAAAGAGGAGGGCATGGCGATCGATGCCACGCAGGGCCGCAGGACGAAGGCGGTGCTGGTGATGGAGAACAGCCAGATCGTGCTGTCGGCGCTTCTGCCGGAGACGATTTCGGGCAGGGCACAGGCGGAGGATACGGACGCGGATGAGACGTAAGGGCATTTTGATTGTGATTTCCGGGTTTTCGGGGGCAGGCAAGGGCACGCTGGTCAAGAGACTGATCGAGAGGTACGACGGCTATGCGCTGTCGGTCTCCGCCACGACCAGACAGCCCAGACCGGGCGAGGAGGACGGCAGGGAATACTTTTTCCTGCAAAAGGAACAGTTTGAGCGGAAGATCGCGGAGAACGGCCTGATTGAGTATGCCTGCTACTGCGACAACTATTACGGCACGCCCAGGGATTACGTGGAAAGACAGCTGGCCGAAGGGAAAAACGTGATCCTGGAGATTGAGATTCAGGGCGCGCTCAAGGTGAAGAAGCAGTATGACGACGCACTGTTACTCTTTGTGATGCCGCCGAGCGCTGCGGAACTTCGGCGCAGGCTGGTCGGCAGAGGCACGGAGACGCAGGAAGTGATCGAGAAGCGGATGCGCCGCGCGGCGAAAGAGGCGGAGGGCATCGAGTCTTATGAGTATATTGTAGTCAACGATGATCTGGAGACATGCGTGGAGCAGCTCCACGGCATCATTGCGGCAGCTCGTAATACTCCCGGCAGAAACAGGGAGTTTATCGAAAATATCAGAACGGAATTGGAAGGAGAGAAATCATAATGTTGCATCCATCTTATGCGGACCTGATCAGTGTGGTAAACAGCGGCGTGGAGGAGGGAGAAGATCCCGTGGTAAACAGCCGGTATTCCATCGTGATGGCTACGGCCAAGCGCGCGAGACAGATTATCGCCGGCGATGAGGAACTGGTGGACGGCAGGGGCAAGAAGCCGCTCTCCGTCGCGGTTGAGGAGCTGTATCAGGGCAAAGTAAAGATTTTAAGCGAGGAAGAAAACGATGAAGAGTGCGATTAAAGCGGTAAGCGAGAGAAAAAATCTGTCCGTCGAAGAGGCGGCAAGAGTCATGGGACTCATGCTGAGCGGCGAGGCGACGCAGGCGCAGATCGGCGCGTATCTGACCGCGCTGCGCATGAAAGGCGAGACGATCGATGAGATTATCGGCAGCGCCAGCGTCCTGAAAGAGAAAGCGGCGCACATCCACCCGGATCTGCCGATGTATATTGACTTCGTCGGCACGGGCGGCGACTATGCCTACACTTTTAATATCTCGACGACCTCGGCTTTTGTGGTGGCAGCCGCGGGACTTCCGGTGGCGAAGCACGGCAACCGCGCGATCTCGT
The DNA here is from genome assembly GCA_947588995.1 of uncultured Lachnospiraceae bacterium. Lineage (GTDB taxonomy): Bacteria > Bacillota > Clostridia > Lachnospirales > Lachnospiraceae > UBA3282. The sequence continues at coordinate 39,806 of CANPZI010000022.1, read as the reverse complement.
CCAAGTCCGGCGCGGGCGACGTGCTGGAGGCGCTCGGCGTCAACATTACCCCCGATATCGATATTGTAGAAAAATGCGTGGAGGAAGTCGGCATCGGCTTTATGTTTGCCCCCGCTTTCAATCAGTCCATGAAGTATGTGGGACAGGCGAGAAGCGAGATGGGAATCCGTTCCATCTTCAATATCCTGGGTCCTATGGCCAATCCGTCCGGCGCGAAGTGTATGCTGATCGGCGTGTACGATCAGGCGCTCTGTGAGCCGATCGCGACAGCGCTGATGCACCTGGGCGTGGAGACCGGCATGGTCGTATCGGGTGCCAACGGTATGGATGAGATCTCCACAGTCAGCGAGACGACCATCGCGGAGATTAAGGACGACGTGGTCACGGTCTACACGATCACCCCGGAGCAGTTCGGCTTAAAGCGCGCGTCGGCGGAGGACATCACGGGCGGCGACGGAGCGGCGAACGCCGCGATCACCAGAGCTATCCTGAGCGGCGAGGACAGAGGGCCGAAGCGCGACATCGTGCTGCTCAATGCCGGCGCGGCGCTGTATGCCGGCAAGGTGGCGGCCTCGATCGAGGAGGGCATGAAACTCGCGGCCGAGGCGATCGATTCCGGCAAGGCGCTTAAGACGCTGGAGAAGCTGGTGGAGTATTCCAATCGATGAAAAAAAAGATCCTGTTCGTATCCCTGGGCTGCGACAAGAATCTGGTGGACTCGGAGATGATGCTGGGGTTATTGTCCGGGCGGGGATACGAATTTACCGACGATGAGCGGGAAGCGGACGCCGTGGTCGTCAATACCTGCTGTTTTATCGGTGACGCCAAGGAGGAGAGCGTCAACACGATCCTGGAGATGGCGGAGCTTAAGAAGAGCGGCGCCGTCGAGGCGCTGGTCGTGGCCGGCTGTCTGGCCGAGCGGTACCGCGAGGAGATCAGGACGGAGATTCCCGAGGTGGACGCCGTGCTGGGGACGACGGCCATCGACGAGATCTGTGAGGCGCTGGACGAGGCTTTCCGGGGCGTCGGCAGGGAACGCTATAAGAGCCTGTCGGAGAGGCCGCTTAGCGGCGTGCGGCGGGTGGTGACGACGGGCGGCCACTTCGCCTATCTGAAGATCGCGGAGGGCTGTGACAAACACTGTACCTACTGTATCATTCCGAAAGTGCGCGGCGCTTACCGCAGCGTGCCGCTGGAAGAGCTGGTACAGGAGGCGCGCACGCTGGCCGGGCAGGGCGTGAGAGAACTGATTCTGGTCGCCCAGGAGACGACGGTCTACGGGCAGGATCTCTACGGGTATAAGGCGCTGCCTAAGCTCCTGCACAGCCTGTGCCGGATCGAGGAGCTTCGCTGGATACGGATTCTGTACTGCTATCCCGAGGAGATCGACGACGAACTGATCCGGACGATACGCGACGAGGAGAAGATCTGTCACTATCTCGATCTGCCGGTTCAGCACGCCTCCGACAGGATCCTGCGGCTGATGGGACGAAAAACCGACCGCAGACGGCTGCGGGAGATCATAGAAAAGCTGCGGCGCGAGATTCCGGACATCTGTTTGCGGACCACGCTGATTGCGGGCTTCCCGGGGGAGACGGAGGAGGATCATCGGGAGCTGCTGGACTTCGTCGGGGAGATGAAGTTTGACCGGCTGGGCGTCTTTGCCTACTCGCAGGAGGAGGATACGCCTGCGGCCGGGATGCCGGATCAGGTTCCGGAGAAAGTCAAGGAGAAGCGGCGGGCACAGCTCATGGAACGCCAGCAGCAGATTGCCTTTGACGCCGCGGAGGATATGGTGGGCAGGATCGTGACGGCTGTCGTGGAGGGCAGAGTCGTCGATGAGGGCGTGTATGTGACGCGCACCTACAGAGATGCCCCTAACGTGGACGGCTTCCTTTTTGTCGACACGGAGAGAGAACTGATGACGGGCGACTTCATCAGCGTGAGAGTTACCGCCGCCTGCGAATATGATCTGATGGGAGAGTTGGAAAATGAATCTGCCGAATAAGCTGACGATGTTTCGCGTGATACTGATTCCCTTTTTTGTGCTGTTTATGCTGGCGCCGGCGTTTGCGGGGACGGGCGCGCAGATACCGCATAAGTGGATCGCGCTGGCGATTTTTATCGTGGCCAGCCTGACGGATCTGCTGGACGGCAGGATTGCCAGAAAGTACAATCTGGTGACGAACTTTGGCAAGTTCATGGATCCTCTGGCGGATAAACTGCTCGTGTGTTCGGCCCTGATCTGCCTGGTGGCGCTCGGCCGGATTCTGGCATGGATCGTCATCGTCATCATCGCCAGGGAATTTATCATCAGCGGATTCCGGCTGATTGCGGCAGACAACGGCGTGGTGATTGCGGCGAGCTATTGGGGCAAGTTCAAGACGACGTTCCAGATGGTCATGATCTGTCTGATGATCGCCGATATCGCGGCGCTTCGGATGCTTACGGAGATTGTGATGTGGGCAGCGCTGCTGCTGACCGTGATATCGCTCTTAGATTATCTGTGGAAAAACAAAGACGTCATGAAAGATACCAAATAACGGAGCGCCGTGAGACGGATGCGGGAATCGGATCTCTGCGGCGCGGAAGATGCGGAGTGGGATGAGAGTATGGTCGTTGAATTGATTTCGGTTGGGACGGAAATTTTACTGGGCAATATCGTGAACACAAACGCGGCATATCTGGCTGAGCGCTGCGCCGGTCTGGGCCTTTCCTGCTATTATCAGGACGTGGTCGGTGACAATGAGGAGAGGCTGTGCGAGACGATAAAGACGGCGCTGTCGAGGGCCGATATCCTGCTCATCTCCGGCGGCTTGGGCCCTACGCAGGATGACCTGACGAAAGAGGCGGCCGCGAAAGTGATGGGTAAGCCACTGCACCTGCACGAGGAGAGCAGGGCGGCTCTGCGGGCTTTCTTTGAGCAGAGAGGGCTGGAAATCACCGACAATAACTGGAAGCAGGCGATGATGCCGGAGGGCTGTATCGTGATCAACAACCCGAACGGCACCGCGCCGGGCGTAATCATGGCGGAGAACGGCAAGCATATCGTGCTGATGCCGGGGCCGCCGAATGAGCTGATCCCGATGTTCGAGGCTTCCGTTGAGCCGTATCTGGCCAAACTGCAGGACAGTGTGATCTACTCCCAGACCGTGAAGATCTGCGGCGTCGGGGAGAGCAAGGCGGAGACGATGGTGCGGGATCTGATCGACGCGCAGACCAATCCTACGATCGCCACCTACGCCAAGACGGGAGAGGTGCATCTGCGTGTGACGGCCAGGGCCGAGGACGAGAAAGCGGCGAAGAAACTGCTCAAACCTGTGGTCAAAGAACTCAAGGGCCGTTTCGGCAGCCATGTGTACACGACGGACGACGGCGTGACGCTGGAGAAAGCGGTGGTCGATCTGCTTCTCGCGAACAAGCTGTCCCTCGTCACGGCGGAGTCATGCACCGGCGGGATGCTGGCGGCCAGACTGGTCAACGTGCCGGGTGTGTCGGATGTCTTCAAGGGCGGCTTCGTCACCTACTCCAACAAGGCGAAGCGCCGTCTGCTCGGGATCAAGAAGAGCCTGTTAGCCAAGTACGGGGCGGTGAGCGAGGAGACGGCGAGGGAGATGGCCAGAGGCGCCGCGCTCGTCTCGAAAGGAGATGTGACGGTCTCAATCACGGGGATTGCCGGGCCGGACGGCGGAACCGACAAAAAACCGGTGGGACTGGTGTACATTGCGTGCAGCGTCTGCGGCAATGTGACGGTGAAAGAGTACCATTTTAGCGGCGGGCGCGCCAAAGTGCGGGAAAGCACGGTTTCCGCGGCGCTGGCGCTGATGCGGGAGTGCATTCTGCAATATTATAGTGAAGTGACATTCGGCGGCAAAGAAAAATAGAGGCAGACCGTGCGGACGAGAGAAAGATAAGGTGTGAGAAGATGGACCGATGGGATCAGAATGACAATTTTGAATCGGATGGCGGTGCGGATATCTACAATACGCCCGATACTTCGAGGGAGACGCAGGAGTACGGGGAGACGGAGGAGATTCCGGCACAGAGTGTGACCGTGGAGGAAATCCCGGCTGCGGAGACGGATGTGAGCGCGCCTGCCCCCTATAACGGAGAGCCGGACAATCCATATGCCGGTCAGTATGGGGGACAGTATCAGAGTCCTCACGGCGGCGGCAATTCGTATAGCGGCGGGACTCCGTACGATAGCGGAAATGTTTACGGCGGCGGGAACCCGTACGATAGCGGAAATCCCTACGGCGGCGGGAACCCGTACGATAGCGGAAAGCCCTACGGCGGCGGAACCCCTTACCATAACGGGAACGGCCAGTCGTACGGCAATAGTAACCCCTATAATAACGGAAATCCCTACGGCGGCCAGCCGAATGGCAATGGAACTCCCTATAATAACGGAAATTCCTATGGTAACGGCCAGCCGTATGGCAGCGGCAGCCCATACAATAACGGCAGCAGCCAGACCTATGGCGGCGGAACTCCTTACAATAACAACACCAATCCGTACAGCCCTTACGCGGTGCCGCCCAAAAAGAACAAAAACGGTCTGATTATCGCCCTGGTTGTCACGGTCATCGTGCTGCTGCTCATCGCCGTGTTCGCCCTGACCTACAAGCTGACGCGGTCAGTGCTCCGGGACAGGGACAGGTATGACGACAGGGATGAATATAACTTTGACGACGACTGGGACATTCATCATGATTACGACTATGATTACGACGATTTTGATGATGACGGCGACACTTATGGGAGCGGGGATTCTTTTGCCGACGACAGCTACGGCGATGATGGCGGCAGCTATGACGACGACGGGTATTATGAACTGCACGACGAGCTGCGATGGGATCTGTCCTATGTCGTGGATTTCGAGGAGTATTATGAAGGGGATTCCGAAAATGAGGATGCACAGGGAGAGAGCGGCAGGGATATCTATATCACCTACCCTGTGATCGCCGGCGACAATGTGCCGAATCTGGACAGCCTGAACCGGACGATCATGGACGAGGTCGATTTCCTGAAAGGCGTGGCTGACGATGCCGAGGAGGGCGTGGATGTCTATCTGAGCGCAGAGTCGTACGTGACCTACATGGACGAGGAGAAACTGAGCATCGTCTTTCAGGAGGATCTGTATCTCGATTACGGGGACAGCGGTCAGAGTGTGGATTACTATCTGTACAGCCTCAATATCGATATGGAGAACGGCGTTGTGCTGGACAACAGGAGCATGGTTCATACGGACGACGACTTCTCCGTGGATTTCAGGCAGAGGAGCGATGAGCAGAACGGGGAGATCGATTACCTGACGTCGCTCTCCGATCAGGAGATCACGGATTACTTCAAGTCCGACGACATTATTGTGTTCTACACGCCGCTCGGCATGGAGATCGGTTTCAACTATGAGTACGGCTGGGTGACGGTCACTTACAGGGACTATGAGCAGTATCTGCAGGTGTTCTGAGAACAGAGCGGATTTGTACTTGCAAAATGTGCCGAACAAGCATAAAATAATAGAGGCAAAGTATACAGGATATACAAAAAGAGAAAGAAAAAAACAGAACGGCAAGGGGGATACATGCAATGAAGAAGAAAAGTCTGATAGCCTCCGTCATGATTATGAGTGCGGTGATCGTCATCCTGACGGCCTGCATCATCGGCGGAAACGCGGTCATCTCGCTGCGCTCCATGTCCGACTCCTCGTACGCGACCTATGAGACGGCGATGGACGAGGGATACAAGACGGAGATCAAGTCTCAGGTACAGAGTACCATCGCGATCATGCAGGCGGAGTACGACAAGTATATGGCCGGTGAGAAGACTGAGGAAGAGGCCAAGTATGATGCCAAGGAAACCATCCGTGCGATGCGTTACCGGGACGACCAGAGCGGTTACTTCTGGATCGACGACACGGATTACATACTGGTGATGCACCCGATTCTCGTGGAGAACGAGGGCAACAACCGCTATGATCTGGAAGACCCGAACGGCGTCATGATCGTGCAGTCCATCGTCAAGGTCTGCCAGACGCCGGAGAAAGGCGGTTTCAACGAATTCTACTTTACCAAGTCGGACGGCGTGACCGTGGCGCCCAAGATCGCGTATTCGCAGATCTTCGAGCCCTGGGGCTGGATCGTCTCCACGGGCAACTATGTCGACGATATCACGCTGGCCAAGGAAGATACGCGCGCCAGCCTGGACAGCCAGTACAATTCCATGTTGCTGCGAGTGGATATCATGTTTGTGGTCGCGATCGTGATCGCGCTGGTGATCGCGTTCGTGGTGGCCAGAATCATCACGGCGCCGCTTCGGAAGATTCAGGAGTTTGCGGGACATATCTCGGAGGGCGATCTGACGACCGACGTGGAGGTCAAACAGAAAAACGAGATCGGCCAGACTTCCGACGCCCTCAGAGTCGCGCAGGGCAATATGCGTGAGCTGCTGCACGGCATCACGGACGTGGCGGAGGGCGTGAACGGCGTGTTGCACCAGTTCGAGTCCGCGTTCAACAATATGAGAGAGTCCATCAGACAGGTGAGCGAGGCGGTCAACTCCATTGCGGACAATGTGAGCCAGCAGGCGGATTCTACTGACACCGCGAACGGCGATGTGAGCGTGATGGCCGACAAGATCAGGCAAACCGAGTCCGAGGTGGAGGCGCTCGACCAGAACGCGAGGGATATGAACCAGATCAGCGAGCAGTCCATGGGAACGCTGAAACAGCTGATCGATGTCAATGATACGACGAGACAGAGCATCTCCGGCGTGGCGGAGCAGATCAATTATACGCATGAGTCCGTACAGCAGATTCATATGGCGGCGAACCTGATCAACGAGATTGCGGATCAGACCAGCCTGCTGGCCTTAAATGCGAGCATCGAGGCGGCGAGAGCCGGCGAGGCCGGCAGAGGCTTCGCGGTCGTGGCGGATGAGATCGCCAAGCTGGCGAACCAGTCCTCTCACTCTGTCGAGGAGATCAACAAGGTGGTTGACGAGCTGCAGACGAATGCAACCAAGTCCGTCGAGGGTATGAAAGGGATCAACGCTTCCATGGAGAAGCAGGTTGATTCCCTCACGGAGACACAGAAGATCTTCATGGATCTGCACAAGGAGCTGGGCAACTGCGTGGCTTCCGTCCAGTCGATCGACGAGCTGACGACGGAAGTGGAGCGGCAGAGAGGCAATGTCATCGAGTCTCTGACCGTGCTCAACAAGCTGGCGCAGGACAATGCCGCCGTGGCGGAGGAGACGTCGGCGATGTCGACAGATCTGTCCAGAGTGGTGGATGACTCCAACGCGATTGTGGAGGAGCTGCAGGATAAGATGAATGCGCTGATGAACAGTATCCACAAGTTCAAGATCTGACGGACGCGCGGGAAGACAGGCGGCGGGAAGAGGCGTTTGCTTCCGGCGGACGCAGGAAAAATATGACCCCTCGGATTTTCAGGCCGAGGGGTCTTTTGTAAAATTTCAGGGAAAATGGGATCAAAAGGAGAGAATGACATGTGTACTGCGGCAACTTATAAGACAAAGGACTTCTATTTCGGGCGGACGCTCGACTACGAATTTTCCTACGGCGACGAGGTGGTCGTCGTACCGCGCAATTATCCGTTTCATTTCCGGCAGATGGGAGACATGCCCACACACCATGCGATCATCGGCATGGCCTACGTGGCGCAGGACTATCCGCTGTACTACGACGCGGCCAACGAGCGCGGGCTGGGCATGGCGGGCCTGAACTTCGTCGGCAATGCGGCGTGCTGGGACAGGAAAGAGGGCAAAGATAATATCGCGCAGTTTGAGTTTATCCCCTGGATCCTCGGACAGTGCGCCACGGTGCAGGAGGCGCGCCGCCTCGTGGAGCGGATGAATCTGCTCAATGTGCCTTTCAGTGATGAGCTTCCGCTCTCGCAGCTCCACTGGATCATCGCGGACAGAGAGTCGTGCGTCACGGTGGAGGCGGTTGCGGAAGGGATTAAAATCTATGACAACCCGGTCGGGGTGCTGACTAACAATCCGCCTTTCGACAAGCAGCTGTTTGCGCTGAACAATTATATGTATCTCTCGCCGAAATCTCCGCGGAACACGTTCGGCGCGGGGCTTGAATTGCAGCGCTACAGCCGGGGCATGGGCGCGATCGGGCTGCCGGGCGACCTCTCGTCGCAGTCCCGGTTCGTGAGAGTCGCGTTCACGAAGATGAATTCTCTCTCCGGGGAGGGGGAGGCCGAGAGTGTCAGCCAGTTCTTCCACATCCTGGGCTCGGTGGATCAGCAGCGCGGCTGCTGTGAGCTGGACGACGGCAAATACGAGATCACGCTCTACACCTCCTGCTGCAACACAGACAGAGGGATCTACTACTATACGACCTACGACAACCACCAGATCACGGCGGTGGATATGCACAGGGAGAATCTGGACGGGGAGAGTCTGGTCAGATATCCTCTGATCAAAGGCGAACAGATCAGGCTGCAGAACTGAGGACGGGCCGGCAGGCGCCGCGCGGTCGCCGGCGGGACCCGCTATAGGGAGAATATGGGGACGTTGTGAAGAAAGCTGTTGCACAATGTCCCTTTTTTTGTTACACTTATCCTGTCTGAAGAAATGGAATTCTGCTATGCACATCAGGCATTTCGCCGCGATTTCCATTTATTTCAAATGTATTACGGAAGGAGGGTTGAAGTGTCGTTTATCGGACATAGTGTCTGTTAGGATAGGGCTATGGCAAAAAGAGCATTGACAAATCCGAACATTTGTTTTAATCTGATAACAGAACAAATGTTCTATCAGAAAAGGAGAACAATTTTATGGAAAGAGATGAAAAATTAAAGGCATTGGATGCTGCTCTGGGGCAGATAGAGAGACAGTTTGGCAAGGGCGCCGTGATGAAACTCGGCGATCCCGCCGCGCAGCTGAATGTGGAGACGATCCCGACGGGGTCCTTAAGCCTGGATCTGGCGCTCGGACTGGGCGGCATCCCGAAAGGCAGAATCGTGGAGATCTACGGGCCGGAGTCCAGCGGTAAGACCACCGTCACCCTGCACATGATCGCGGAGGTGCAGAAGCGGGGCGGCATCGCGGGCTTTATCGACGCGGAGCACGCGCTCGATCCGGTGTATGCGAAGAATATCGGCGTGGACACCGACAATCTCTACATCTCGCAGCCCGACTGCGGCGAACAGGCGCTGGAGATCACGGAGACGATGGTGCGTTCCGGCGCGGTGGATATTATCGTGGTGGACTCCGTGGCGGCGCTCGTGCCCAAGGCGGAGATCGACGGCGACATGGGAGACAGCCATGTGGGACTGCAGGCGCGCCTGATGTCTCAGGCGCTCAGAAAACTGACCGCGGTGATCAGCAAATCGAACTGCACCGTGGTATTTATCAACCAGCTTCGTGAGAAAGTCGGCATTATGTTCGGCAATCCCGAGACGACCACCGGCGGCCGCGCGCTGAAATTCTATTCCTCCGTGCGTCTGGATGTCAGGAGAATCGAGTCCCTGAAGCAGGGCGGCGAGGTGATCGGCAACCGGACGAGAGTCAAGGTCGTCAAGAACAAGATCGCGCCGCCGTTTAAGGAGGCGGAGTTTGATATCATGTTCGGCGAGGGAATTTCCGTCGAGGGCGACATCCTGGATCTGGCCGCGGACAACAATATCGTCAACAAGAGCGGCGCGTGGTACGCCTACGAGGGCAACAAGATCGGCCAGGGCAGGGAGAACGCGAAGCAGTATCTGAAAGACAATCCGGCAGTCTGCGCGGAGATCGAGCGCAGAGTGCGGGAACTGTTCAATCTGAACGCCGCGCAGGCGGACGGGGCGGAGACGGCCGCTCCGGCTGCGGAGAATGCTGCGGTTTCGGATCAGCCCTCCAAATAAACTGTCGAATACGGAGAACGGAAATGTTAGTGACACAGATTAGCGGAACCTCGTCGAAAGCGAGGTTCCGTATCTATATAGACGGGCAGTTTGCATTTGTCCTGTACCGGGGCGAGCTGCGAAGCCTGCATATCGAGGAGGGAGGGGAACTCTCCGGGGAGACTTACCGGCAGATCATGACGCAGATTCTGCCGAAGCGGGCGAAGCTGCGCTGCATGAATCTTCTGCAGTCCAGAGATTACACGAGAAGACAGCTGGAAGATAAACTGCGGCGGGGAGAGTATCCGGATTCCTGTATCGCGGAGGCGATCGCCTATGTGGAATCCTACGGCTATCTGGACGACGGGCGGTATGCGAGAAATTATATCGAATATCGGATGCGGACAAAGAGCAGGGCGCAGCTGGAGGCGGAACTGCTGCGCAGGGGCGTCGCGAAAGATGTGATACGGGAGGCTTTCGCACAGCTGGCGGAGACGGGCGCGGCGCAGGACGAGACGGAACTGATCCGTGCGCTTATGGAGAAGAGAAAGTATTGCCCGGACACGGCTGACGAGAAAGAGAAACAGCGGATGTACGGCTATCTTTGCCGCAGGGGATTCTCCCCGGAGCAGGTCAGGAAAGCTCTCAGATGACGGTCCCGGTCAGATGGCCGGTGAATTCCTCGAGCAGGCTCTCCTCGCGCTTGCGCATAAACAGCGTCAGGCGGCTGCCCTGAAAAGAGAACTGGAAGTGGACGCTGCCCACGCAGGAGTCTATCACATCGGCCCGCACATACAGCGTGCCGTCGGCAAGCCATACGCCGCTGGCGGCGCAGTGCAGGTCATAGAGGGGCAGGACGGCGGCCCTTGGGTAACCCAGGCCGAAGTCGAGCGCATATTCCCGGCCTCGGTAACCGAAAGTGATACGGCCGTCGGTTTCCGCCTCTTCGCCTGCCGTGTTTCCGGGCAGCGTCGGGATGTCTATCCGCAGATAGGAGAAGTCGCCCTCCTGTATCCGATAGCGCTTTCCGGAGATCTGCGCTGCCAGCGGGCAGTCCTTTGCGCCGGCCGGCACATGGAGCGTGCGGGAGGCGAGAAACTGCCGGTACCGCGCTGTCGTTTCTTCCGGCTGTGCTGCGGAAACCTGTGCGCTGCGGGCCGAGGCATAGGGCAGAACGTCTTTACCGCCACATCCGGGTGCGGAAGCGGCATCCGGCAGCGCGGCACCGGGATGTTTTGCCCTGTCGATACAGGGCAGCACTTCCTCGTACAGCGCGTCGTAGATCTGCTGGTTGCCGCCGTTTATGTCCTGGGTGTCCGCGGTCGTCACGCAGATCAGGTCATAGTCGGGCAGCACGATGATGAGCTGGCCGCCCATGCCGTAGCAGACATAGCCGTTGTGCTGCGTGCGCCAGATCTGCATCCCGTAGCCGCAGGCCTCGCTCGGCAGGGGCGCGGTCACGGCGGTGGCGGTGAGGAGGGAGGTCGCCTCCCTGATGTAGGAGGCGGACAGAAGCTGCTTACCGTCGATGTTCCCCTCGCGATACAGGAAGAGGCCGAACCGCAGGATATCCATCGAGGTGGCGACCAGGCCGCTGCCGCCGATGGAGACGCCGAAAGGATCTTTCAACAGATAGGATGCTTCGGAGAAGCCTACGGGCGCAAGCTTCTCTTTGATATAGTCGAGCATATCCATGCCGCTCAGCTTCTCCGCCAGGGCGCACAGCGTGTGCGCGGAGGAAGTGTCATAGTGAAAGAGAGTTCCCGCGGGGTGCGTCGGCGGCGTGGTGAAGAAGCTCTCCACCCAGTCGCGCTTCATGTCCAGCTTGTAGGTGGTCTTCTCGTGGCAGGTGCGCATCATGAGCATGTCGCGGATCGTCATCTCAGCGATGTAGGGATGGACGTCGGCGGGCACTTTCTCGGGAAAATAGTCGATGATCCGGTCGTCCAGGGACAGTCTGCCCTCGTCAGCCAACAGGCCGATCGCCACGGCGGTGAAACTCTTGGTGATCGAGAACATGCGGTGGAGGGTGTCGGCCCGGCACGGCGCGTAATAGCTCTCGCAGATCAGTCTGTCGCGGTGCATGATCAGCAGGCTGTGCATGGGGATCTGCCGCCGCTCCAGCCTCTCCATCATCTGTATGATGCACTCCAACGGAATGCCTGTCTCTTCGGGTGTGGCGCGCTCAATGGTCAGCATATTCTCTGCCTCCTTCTGCCTTGCATGTCCTGTGTATCACGTGTCTCTTACAGCATGTGCCCGCGTACGGCCTGCCCTGGGTATCACATGGTTCCTGTGCTACAGTGGTCCGGCCGCGGCATGTTCGTACGCCGGGCACTTCCATTGTAACAATTTCCCCGCGGATATACAAGCGGGAGGGCGATAAATTTGTAAGCACTTACAAGCAGACGGCGCGCGAAAAGTTTTGGGCGATTCTGTTATATTTTTAACATAAATATTAAAAAATTTTAGCATATTTTATAGAATGCACTTTACAAGTCGAGAGGCATTGTGATATGATGATCAAGTAGTATGAAAGTGCTTACATCTTCTTTCACGGGAAAGAAAAAATGTACAGAGCACAACAGTTAAAGGAGGTTTACTATGAAAAAGAAAGTAGTTTCCCTGCTTTTGGCGACAACGATGGTTGTCACACTGGCAGGCTGTGGGGGGGGGAGCGACTCTTCTACCACAGAACCCGCTGCTGACGCAGGCACGGAAGCACCGGCTGCAGACGCAGGCACAGAGACAGAGGCAGAGGCAGAGGCACCTGCCGCTGACACAGAGACAGAGGCTGCCGCTGACGTAGAGAAGCCGGAAGAGATCACCATCATGGTTGACGGTACGGTGTTCACGGAGGAGAACGGTCGTGATCAGTTCATCGCGAAGCTCGAGGAGCTGACGGGCATCAAGATCAACGTGATCCAGCCTGACCATGACGCGTACTATGACGTAGTTGGTCAGCAGATCGCATCCGGAGACTGGCCGGACGTACTGATCCTTGCCTCTACGCAGATGTCCAGCTACGGTTCCGAGGGCGTCCTCTGGGATATGGCTGACGCCTGGAACAATTCCGAACTGAAGGCACGCCAGGAGGCGAACAACGGCGCAGGTGTGGTTGAGTCCATGTTCATCGACGGCCACCTCTACGGTATGCCGGCGACGCACGGTAACGGCTGCGTGACCTACGTGAAGCAGAAATGGCTTGACGACGCAGGCATCACGACGCTGCCCACCAATTTCGACGAGTACTATGACATGCTGCTCAAGCTGAAAGAGGCCGAGGGTGTTGACTATGTAGTGGCTGCATCCGGTTTCCTGAACGCTGAGGCACCTTACATCAACTACTTCCCGGAGTTCTATCAGGATGCATGGCCGAGTTTCTATCAGAAAGAGGACGGCACATGGGCTGACGGCTTCGCTGAGGATTCCATGAAGGCGGCTATGGAGAGACTGGCAAAAGGTGTTGCCGACGGCGTTGTTGATCCTGAGTCCAACAACTATGCGACGAGTGATGTCCGCAACAAGTTTTATGATGACAGCCTTGGCGTATTCACCTACTGGGCAGGTACCTGGGCAAGCAACATCAAGAACAACTGCGAGAACAACGGTCTGGACGGAACAATGGCAACTTTGGAGCCGATCGCAGAGATCACGGCAGGTGTGCAGGGACAGCATGACGGCAACGGCGGTTACATCGACCGCGTATCTCCGGCTTGGTGCATCACCACGACCTGCGAGAATCCCGAGGGCGTATTCAAATACTTCATCGAGGCGATGCAGGACGGCGGCGACGTACAGTTCCTGTGGACCTACGGCGTAGAGGGTACGCACTGGTCTACGGCAGCTGAGACGCTGTATGCGGATACGGACGACCCGAAGACCTACGCTGAGGGCGAGTTCCACATGCTTGACAATCTGGAGACGCCCGGTTCTCAGTACACCAAGGCGCACATCGATCCGATGCTCGCGCTGACGGAGCTGGCGGACGACCCTCGTGAGACGACGGTAGCGCCCGAGGCGCTGGCGGCACAGGAGCTGTTCAACACGCATTCCGTAGGTGCATTCGTCGTTCCTTCTACGGACGCGATGAACCAGTACAACGGTGATCTGATGACAGAGAAGCAGAGCCTTGTCACAAAGGTTGCGCTCGGTCAGATGACTGTCGACGAGGCGTATGCGGAGTATGAGTCCGGCGGTTATGCTGATATGTCTCAGCAGATCGTTGACTCCCTGAACGCACAGTAAGTAAGATCAGTGATTAAGGTTAGGCGGAGCGCTCTTTACTCCGCCTAATCTATCCGCAGAGGCGGCCGCTCACCGTTTCTACGGCGCAGTATCAGAGCAGCGGTATTTCTTAACTATGTGGGAGAGGAAGGACGGATATGGAAGAAAAGAAAAAAAATAAGACTATGGCTAAAATTTACAAGTATAGGGGATTTTATCTGATGTTCCTTCCGGTATTTGTATTTGCCATCATCTTCTTTTATGCGCCGATGCTCGGTATCCGCTTTGCGTTTACCAACTACAACGGCATAAAGGAACCTGCGTTTAAGGGGTTTGAGAACTTCCAGCGGATGTTCTCGATGAAGAATTTCTGGTCGGCATTCTGGAACACCATTCAGATCAGTATCATCAAGCTCTTGCTCACGACGGCGTTTGCGGTCATCGTGTCGATCCTGCTGAATGAGATTGCCAACCTCTTGTTTAAGAAAGTAGTGCAGACGATCATCTACCTGCCGCACTTCATGTCATGGGTTGTGACGGCGTCGATTTTCTCCCTGATCCTGTCGCCCTCGAGCAGCGGTCTCGTGAACACGCTCCTCGTCAATCTGGGCGTAGTGGATTCCAAGAGTATGATCTACTTCCTGGGAAATTCGAAGTGGTGGCGTCCTGCTTATTATATCATCAACCTCTGGAAAGAGACCGGTTGGCAGACCGTCATCTTCATGGCGACGTTAGCCGGCATCAACACGGATCTCTATGAGGCAGCCGCGATCGACGGCGCCGGCAGATGGGGCAAGATGTGGTACATCACGTTCCCGCAGCTGCGCAACACGATCCTGACGGTCATCATCCTGAACCTTGCCAAGGTCATGAACCTGTTCGAGTCCGCTTTCGTACTGCAGAACGACGCGGTGCTGGATGTCTCGAACGTGCTTGAGACCTACATCTACTATCAGAGCTTTAACAGCGGGGCTATCCCGAACTACGGCTACACGACGGCGGTCGGCCTGTTCAAGTCTCTGGTGGGCTGCGTGCTCGTGCTCGTCTGCAACCAGTGGAGCAAGAAAGTGCGCGAAGGCCGCGGAATCGTGTAAGGAGGGAATGGCATGAAGAAGAAAAAGAAAATTTCCGTTTTTCAGATCGTCAACGGTCTGGTGTTTATTATCCTGGCGTTTGTTATCCTGATCCCGATGTGGAAAGTTATCGTCGACTCGTTCGACTTACATACGGCATACGGTATGAAGCTGTGGCCGGAGGCTTTCGGTCTGGACGGTTATATCAATGTATTCTCGAATCCGACGCTGCTGCGGCCGCTGATTATCTCTTTCATCACCACGATCGTCGGCACGCTGATCGCATTGACGCTGTCGACACTCGGCGCGTACGTGCTGATCCAGTGGGAGATGCCGGGCAGGAACTTCTTCGCGAACATGCTGCTGTTTACGATGATCTTCAACGGCGGTATGATCCCGACCTACCTGGTATTGAGAGGACTGCACCTGACGAACACGATCTGGGTCGTTATCCTGTTCCCGGCATTGAACGTGTACAATCTGGTGCTGATGCGAAACTTCTTCGAGGGTATTCCGCAGAGCCTGTTTGAGTCGGCTACGCTGGACGGCTGCTCGCCGATGCAGACCTTTATCCGCATCGTGCTGCCGATGTCCAAGGCGGCGCTGGCATCCATCGGCCTGATGTTCGCGGTGACCTACTGGAACGACTACACCCACTACAAACTGTACATCACAGACTCCAAGTGGTACAACTTCCAGATGAAACTGCGCGGCATGGTTATGGGCAGCGACCTGCCTCCCACGGCAGGCAGCAACGCGACGGAGAACACGGTCAAGAACGCGGCGATCATCATCGTCATCATCCCGTTCATGATCCTGTATCCGTTCCTGCAGAAGTATTTCGTCAAGGGTGTCAATATCGGCGCTGTCAAGGAGTAACGGCTCTGAATTGAAATAGGTAAGCAAAGTTGGTGCAGCGGCTCGTTTCCTGCACCAACTTTTTTACGCGGGCAATGAGCCAAGCTGACAAGCTTGCTTGTCAATTTGGCGAATGCCGCGATAACGAGTGAAACGCGCAAAGCGTGTTTCAACTCGTTGAAAAAATAATACAGTGATTTGGAGGAGCATATGAGTACAATATTTTGGGCTGGGGATTCCACCGTACAGTTTAACGGCATCCTGACATTCCCGCAGACGGGATTGGGGCAGGTGCTGCCGCTGTACTTAAAGCCGGAGGTCAGGGTGGAGAACCACGCGAAGAACGGGCGCAGCACGAAGAGTTTTATCGATGAGTCGAGGCTGGTGCCGATCTATGACCGCATTGCGGAGGGGGATTTCCTCTTCATTCAGTTTGGCCACAATGATGAGAAAGAGGCGGATCCGGCGCGCTACACCGACCCGGAGACGGAGTATCGGACGAACCTCGGCAAGTTCGTCAATGTGGCGAGGGACAAGAAGGCGCATCCGGTGCTGATCACACCGCTGGAGCGGCGGAATTTCAAGCCGGACGGCCATCTGGAGGAGAGCCTGCATCAGCCCTATGTGGACGCGATGAAGAAGACGGCGAAAGAACTTGATGTGCCGCTGATCGATCTTTTCGCGATGAGCAGGGAGAAGCTGGAGAAAGTCGGGCCGGAAGATACGCTGACCTGGTACATGCACATTCCGGCGGGCGTCTATCCGTACCACCCTGAGGGGCTTGACACGGACAACACGCATCTGCGCTATGAGGGCGCGGTGATCTATGCCGGCTGCATCGCGCGGGGCTTACGGGAACTGGGCGGCATCTACGCGGATCTTCTCATGGAGGATCTGTTTGCGAAGCCTTTTTACGGCATGTAATCTATGTATGACAGCAGAGGACCGCGCGGAGGAAAGCGCGGTCCTGCTGCGGAGAGGAGTAGCTATGGAGCGTTTGTGGAAATCGGATCTGGGGGACGGCACTTACAGGAATCCTGTCCTGTATGCGGATTATTCCGACCCTGATGTGATCCGGGTGGGGGACATTTTCTATATGACGGCGTCCAGCTTTAACTATATGCCGGGGCTGCCGATCCTGACTTCCCGGGATCTGGTGAACTGGAAGCTGGAGAATTATGCCATCAGAGAGCGCATCGACTATGACGTGTACGACGCGCCGCAGCACGCCAAAGGGGTCTGGGCTCCGGCGATCCGGCATCATAACGGGGAGTTCTATATCTATTACGGGATGCCGGACGAGGGCATTTTCATGGTGAAGACGAGAGAGCCGCTGGGGGAGTGGGAGAAGCCGGTGTGTGTCCTCGAGGGCAAGGGCCTGATCGATCCGTGCCCGTACTGGGAGGAGGACGGCACGGCGTATGTCGTGCACGGCTATGCCAAGAGCCGGATCGGCTTCAAGAGCTGTCTTGGCATCTTTCCGATGACGGCGGACGGCACGAGGGCGACCGCGCCGGATCACATTCTGTTTAACGGCGTGGAGACGCAGCCCACGATCGAGGGGCCGAAAGTATACAGGCGGAACGGCTTTTACTATATCCTCGCGCCCGCGGGCGGAGTGCGGACGGGCTGGCAGACGGCGCTGCGCGCGAGGAATATCTATGGCCCCTATGAGGAGAAGATCGTCATGAAGCAGGGGGACACAGAGGTGAACGGCCCGCATCAGGGCGCGCTGGTCGATACCCTGTCGGGGCAGGAGTGGTTTCTGCATTTTCAGGACAGAGGGCTCTACGGCAGGATCGCGCACTTACAGCCCGTACACTGGGAGAACGACTGGCCGGTGATCGGCGTGGATCAGGACGCGGAGGGCTGCGGCAGGCCGTGTCTGGTCCATGAGAAACCCGATATGGGCAGAGACAGCGAGATGACTTATCTGGAGGCGTCGGATGATTTCCGTGACGCGAAGCTCGGCCTGCAGTGGCAGTGGCTCGGCAACGCGAGGAAAGAGTTCTGCTCGCTGACGGAGAATCCGGGACATCTGCGGCTGTTCGCGCTGAATCCGTCTGGCGCGGAGCGGCCGATTCTGTGGGAGAATGCCAACGTGCTGACGCAGAAGCTGGTGTGCCCCTGCTTCAGGGCGGAGACGAAGATAGACCTCGGCGGCCTGAGAGAGAGCGGGCAGGCCGGGCTGGTGATGATGGGCGGGCATTACGCCTATCTCGCGGCGCGCGTCGAGGACGGCAGGACCAAGCTGGTCTATGCGCAGAGTTACGACGGCGCGCAGGGCATGGAGGAAGAGACGAGGAAACTCGAACTGAAAGCGGATGCCGCCGCGCTCTGGCTCAGGGAGAGCCTGACAGAGGAGGGCTTCACGATGGAGTATTCTGCGGACGGGGCGGACTATGTGAAAGTCGAGACGCCTTTCTTCCCGACGGACCACACCTGGGTGGGCGCGAAGATCGGCCTGTTTGCGGGGACTGTCCTGGGCGCGGCGCCGTGCGGCTATGCGGATTTTGACTATATTCATGTGGAGAGCCTGCAGGAGGAAGAGAGCCGATGACGATTTGGGAAGCGGTTGAGCGACAGGATACAGAGGCGGTCAGACGGATCCTGACGGAAAATCCCTCCGTCATAGACGAGAAAGACGAAGACGGGACGCCCGTGTGGTTTCTGGCGGCGAAGAGCGGAAATCTGGAGCTGGTACGGTATATCGTGGAGTATTCGCGGGCCAGCATGAACACGGTAGATGCGAAGAACAGAAACATCCTCCACTACGGGGCGATGTCGGGGAGTGTGCCGCTGTGCCGGTATCTGGTGGAGAAAGTCGGCATGGATATCCTGAGCGGCGATCGCGATCTGGTGACGCCGTACCAGATCGCCTGGGAGGGAAAGCGGGAAGAGCTTCTGGCCTATTTTCAGGTAAAGGCCGGCGCGCCTTACGAGGAGATGTACCACAATCCCATCAGGCGGGGGATGTTCCCCGACCCCTCCATCGTGCGGGTGGGGGAGGACTACTATATGGTCAATTCCAGCTTCATCTTCTTCCCCTGCATCCCGATCTCACACTCGAGAGATCTGGTGCACTGGGAG
Source organism: uncultured Lachnospiraceae bacterium (assembly GCA_947588995.1). Taxonomy (GTDB): domain Bacteria; phylum Bacillota; class Clostridia; order Lachnospirales; family Lachnospiraceae; genus UBA3282. The sequence continues at coordinate 20,698 of CANPZI010000022.1, read as the reverse complement.
ATTATCGGCCATGCGATCACGAATCCCGCGTGGGCGAAGCTGGGCGGTCTGGAGGGCGGCAGAGGCTACTGGGCGCCGGATATCTCCTACTGCGACGGCACTTTCTATATCACGGCGACCTATCGCCTGAACGATACGGGGACGATTTACCGCAGGCAGATCGTCGTCTCCTCAAAGAGGCCGGAGGGACCGTACAGCGAGCCGGCTTACATCGAGGAGGACGGCATCGACCCGTCCCTCTTCCATGACGACGACGGCAGGCACTATATGCTCTTAAACAGAGGCGCGAGGATCCTGGAACTGTCGTCGGACTGCAGGCGGCAGATCTCCGAGGCGAAGCTGCTCTACTACGGAGATCAGAAGCGCGCGCCGGAGGGACCGCATCTGCTGCACAAGGACGGCTGGTATTATCTGTTTCTGGCAGAGGGCGGCACGGGCGTGGGACACCGCGTCAGCGTGGCGAGGAGCCGGACGTTGATGGGCGATTATGAGCCCTGTCCCTACAATCCGATCATGCGGCAGGAGGACGGGAATGCGGGCATCTGGCGCTGCGGCCACGGCAAACCCGTGCAGACGGCGGCAGGGGACTGGTACATGGTCTATCTGTGCGGCAGGAAACTGTGGCGGGACGCTGAGAGCGGGCCGGATGTGTGCAGTATGCTCGGCAGGGAGACGGCGCTGGACCCGATCCGCTGGACCGGGGACGGCTGGCCCATTGTCAATGAACGGAAAGGTCCGAGCGTGCTGCAGAGGAAACCGGATCTTGTGCCCTATACGCCGAGGGAGGCTTACGGTATGCAGTGGGTCAGCCCGAGAGAGCCGGAAGAGGGCGGCGTGCGGATTGAGGGGAAACGTTTCTTTCTGCGGGGGAGCAGGGCGCCGCTGTCCGATGTGGCGGCGTGCAATCTCTGTCTGCGGCGGCAGTCGGACTTCGATTTCACAGCTGAGGTGAAGATGGAAGTGCCGGGGCTTGCGCCGGGGCAGGAGGCGGGCATCACCTGCTACTATGATGAGAACAGCTGGGTGAGCTATGCGCTCGGCAGAGACGAACAGGGGCTTTTCCTGCAGGCGAAAGAGCATATCGGGAAAGAGACGCTTGCCCACGGAAAGACTTATCTGCCGGAGGAGGCGAAAACTGTCGCCGCGGCCGCGGGAGACGGCGCGGCGCGGCCGGATGAGGGACGGCCCCTCCTTGCGCTCGGCGTCAGGACGAGAGGACTGGAGAGGCAGTTTTCCGCGTCGTTTGGAGCGTTCCGGTGCGAGAGCGAACTGCTTTCGGATGTCTACTATCTGTGCGATGAGGGCGTCTCGATGGGCAAGCGCTTCACCGGCGCGATGGTCGGCATGTACGCGTACGCCGGGGAGAGCGAGCTGAATGTTACTTTTGCGGATTTCGTCTATGAGGCGCTGTGAGCGCGGCGGACTGTATAGGGGAAATAGGCAGGCAGGACAGAGACGCCTGACAGGTGCAAAGAGGCGGCACATTACAGCGGAAGTCGAGGAATGATACAGGAGAGCAACAGATAAGAGCGCGGACATAAGCCCGCGCTCTTGTTTGCTGTTATCGATCGGGATAACGGAGGGTGCGCTTATAAGTTGAAGCCGAAATACCGCACCGCGTTGTAGTAGGAGATATCCCTGACGATACCGGAGAGAATCTCCTCGTCGTAAGGGAACTCGCCGTTCTCCACCAGCTCGCCAATCAGGTCGCAGAGGATGCGGCGGAAGTACTCGTGCCTCGTGTAGGACAGGAAGCTGCGGGAGTCCGTCAGCATACCGACGAAGCCGGAGAGGTTTCCGAGGTTTGCGAGGGAGAGCATCTGGTTTTTCATGCCGATCTTGTGATCGTTGAACCACCATGCGCTGCCCTGCTGGATCTTCGCCACCGCCGTGGAATCCTGGAAGCAGCCGAGGATCGTGCCGATGGCCTCGTTGTCGTTGGGGTTTAAGCTGTAGAGGATCGTCTTTGGCAGCTCGTCCGTCTCGATCAGCGCGTTCAGGAAGTCCGCCATCTGTGCGGAGGGCGCGTAGTTGTTGATGCAGTCGTAACCGGTATCCGGGCCGAGCTTGTCGTACATCAGGCGGTTGTTGTCCCGCTTGCAGCCGTAGTGGAGCTGCATCACCCAGCCGCGCTTATGGTACTCGCGGCCCACAAAGAGCATGAACGCCGTCTTGAATGCCAGTTCCTCCTCACGGCTGACCGGGCTGCCGGAGAGGCGCTTTTTGAAGATCGCCTCGATCTCCGCGTCCGTCGCGGGCGCGTACATCACATACTCCAGCGCGTGGTCGGAGACGCAGCATTTCCGGGAGGCGAAGAAGTCCATCCTGACCTGCAGGGCTTTCTTCAGGTCCGCGAAAGAGGAGATCGACACGCCGCTCACAGAGGAGAGCGTCTTCAGGTAATCGGGGTATTCGGGCTTCTCAATGTTCATCGCCTTGTCGGGACGCCACGCGGGAAGCACCTGCACGTCGAAGCTGTCGTCCGCGGCGATGGCGTCGTGCCACTCCAGGGAGTCCACGGGGTCGTCCGTCGTGCAGATCAGGGTCACGTTGGACTGCCTGATCAGGTTGCGCACGCTCATGGAGGGCTCTGCCAGCTTTGCGTTGCACAGGTTCCAGACTTCCTCGGCGGTATTTTTGTTCAGGACGCCGTGATAGCCGAAGTAGCGCTGCAGCTCCAGGTGGCTCCAGTGGAAGAGCGGATTGCCGATGGCCTTGCCCAGCACCTCTGCCCACTTGAAGAATTTTTCTCTGTCGGATGCGTCCCCGGTGATGAAGCGCTCGTCCACGCCGCAGGAGCGCATGAAGCGCCACTTGTAGTGGTCGCCGCCCAGCCATACCTGAGTGATGTTGTCGAACTTCCGATCCTGCGCGATCTCTTTCGGGTTGATGTGGCAGTGGTAGTCCAGCACCGGCGTCTGCTCCGCATAGTCGTGGAAGAGTTTCTGTGCGGTGGGGGTGGAGAGAAGGAAATTCTCGTCCATAAATGCTTTCATAGAATACATACCTCCTGACTTTATTTTTATCTTTTATCTTTACTTCCTTAGTTCCTTTATTCTTGGTTCTCTGCTGCTGAAAGGGAGAGACGAAGCCGGGCAGCCTTATTTCTGAGAGGCGAAGCCGGGCAGCCTGGTGGTCCCTTTCTGGATCAGTTCGCCGGAATAGACGACTTTCGGCGGCATATCTTCCCCGTTCAGCACGCTGATGCAGGTCCGTACGAGCTGCGCGCAGAGCGTCTCCAGGTGATTGTCGATGGAGGAGATCTCCGGGTCGCTGCAGGTGGTGAGCAGGGAATTGTTGTAGCCGACGACGGACAGCTCACCGGGGATGTCGATGCCGTTGGCTTTCGCGTATTTCACGGCGCCCGCGGCCAGCATGTCCTCCGAGGCGAAGACGGCGTGGAATCTCAGACCCTGTGCCCGCAGCCCGCAGAGGAAACGGCACACGCCGTCGATGTCCTCGCGGGAACCCTCGTAATACTGCATCAGTTCCTTGTCGACGGGGAGTTCCCTGATGTGGTAGGCCGACTGATAGCCGTCCAGCTTCCGCATCCCGCTGTAGGAGCGGGAATTGTACAGATAGAGGATATCCGTCATGCCGCTGTCGATCAGGGCGCCGGAGACCTCCTGCGAGGCCTTGAAATCGTCGCACATGGTGCAGAATACGTTGGGACACTCCATATCCGCGTTGAGCAGGAAGACCGGGATCTGTGCCGCCGCGTTCCTGATATAGAGATTGCGCTCCGCATCCGTCTCGATATAGTTTGATCCGGCCAGAATGACCGCGTCCACGCGCTGGTTGATCATCAGGGCGAGAGCGCTCTCCTTGTCGCTGTGCTCATAGCCGGAGCAGGTCAGGATGCAGTTGTAGCCGCTCTTCCTGAGATTGCCCTCAATATAGTAGACGGCTTTGGCGAGATAGAGATCGGAGCTGTCGGCGCATATGATGCCGATGGAGTTCATGGTGTCCAGACCGAGTCCTCTCGCAAAGGCGTTGGGTGTGTAGCCGTAGCGGTCGATGACGTCCATCACCTTGCGGCGCGTGGAGGGCTTCACGTTCGGACTGCCGTTCAGAACGCGGGATACGGTCGCTATAGATACGCCTGCCTGCTTGGAAATGTCGTAAATATTCAACGTTTTAACTCCTTTATCCCAGCTTTGCCTGACGCTATGAAAACGTTTACATGATAAACAAACTTATTATACAATAGCCGCATGAGATTTACAATATTTTTTCCGCAAAAAAAGAAGTGAGAAAATGTGGCCGGAAAGTTGTGAAAATCGCCGGTTAAAATAAAGCAAAACAAGGTTGACTTATATCGGTGTTGGTTGTAAAATTTAGTTTGTAAGCCCTTACACAAATTTGCGCTTTTTGAGAGGGAACAGAGGAGGCGCCGGGGCTTATGAAATACACAGAGAATGGTATGGATCTCAGAATGGAGGACAAGATGGAATTATTGCAGAGGAGCAAAACGGGTAAGAAGACAAGGCCGGTCAAAGTGCTGCAGTTCGGCGAGGGAAATTTCCTGCGCGGATTCGTGGATTACATGATCGATATTGCCAATGAGAAAGGGCTGTTTGACGGAGACATCGTTCTGGTGAAGCCGATTGAGTACGGCACGCTGGACCGTTTTCATAATCAGGAGTGCCAGTACACGGTTTCCCTGCGGGGTATCGTGGACGGCGAGCCGACCGTGATGAACCGGGTGATCACCAGCGTGGCGGACGCGGTTGCGGCGCATGAAGAGTATGAGAAGTACAGCGCTTACGCAAAACTCGACACGCTGCGCTACATCGTCTCCAACACCACCGAGGCCGGCATCGTCTACGACGAGAGCGACAGGCTGGAGATGAATCCGCCCAAGAGCTTCCCCGCCAAGCTGGCGAAATTCCTGTATGAGAGATACAAACATTTCAACGGCGCGCCGGACAAGGGTCTGGTGATGCTGCCGGTAGAACTGATCGACGACAACGGCATCCATCTGAGAGAGTGCGTCTTAAAGCAGGCGGATAACTGGGGCCTGGAGGACGGTTTCAAGAAGTGGCTTGACGAGGCCTGCGTCTTCACCTCCACGCTGGTGGACCGTATCATTACCGGTTATCCGAAAGATGAGGAGGAGAAGCTCTGGCAGGAGTGGGGTTATAAGGATGAGCTGATTGTGACCGGCGAGCCTTTTGCCCTCTGGGTGATCGAGAGCGCGAAAGACATCAGCGGGGAGCTGCCGCTCGACAAGGCGCTGGCGGGCATGTCCGGCATGAACGTGATCTTCACGGACAACCAGAAGCCCTATAAGCAGAGAAAAGTCCGCATCCTGAACGGCGCGCACACCTCTTTTGTCCTCGCCTCCTATCTGGCGGGCAACGATATCGTGCTGGAGTCCATGAAGGATGAGCTGATCTTCAAATTCATGAAAGCGACGATTTTCGACGAGGTCATCCCGACGCTGACGCTGCCGAAGAGTGAGCTGGAGGATTTCGCGCAGGCTGTCATCACGAGATTCAACAATCCGTATGTAAAGCACGCGCTGCTCTCGATTTCCCTCAACTCCGTCTCCAAGTGGCGCGCGAGATGTATGCCCAGCTTCCTCGGCTATGTGGAGAAGAACGGCAGACTGCCCGCGCACCTGACATTTTCCATCGCGGCGCTGATGGCGTTTTATCAGGGCACGGAGCTTCGCGACAAGGCGTTGATTGGCCACAGGGACGGACAGGAGTACCAGATCATGGACGACGCGGCGGTGCTGCGGTTCTTCGCGGAACACACCGGCAAGGATACGAAGCAGTTCGTCACGGCGTTCCTGAACAATGAGGACTTCTTCGGGCCGGAGCTTGGCAAAACGGAGGGCTTGGCGGATGCTGTCGCGGGCTATCTCGATGAGATCAACGCAAAAGGGATGAGAAAAACGATGGAGGAGCATTTCTCATGACGATCTTAAAAATCAACGAGGGCGACAACGTTGCCGTAGCGATAGAGACGATCCCCGAGGGCGCGCAGGTGTCCGTCGGGGAGGAGAAGATTACCGCCGTCACGGAGATTCCCGCGGGCCACAAAATGGCGCTTAAGGATCTGGCGGCCGGCGAGGAGGTCGTCAAGTATGGCTACCCCATCGGCCGCACGAAAGAGGCGGTGCGAAAGGGCGAGTGGATCCATACGCACAATGTAAAGACCGGCCTCGGCGATCTGCTGACCTACACCTACGAGCCGGCAAAGCCGAGGGAGCTTCCCGCCAGAGAGGCGTATTTCGAGGGCTTTGAGCGGAGTGACGGGACGATCGGCGTGCGCAACGAGATCTGGATCATTCCCACCGTGGGCTGCGTGAACAATGTGGCGGAGGCCATTGCGAAGCAGGCGAACGCCTATGTGAAAGGGAGCGTGGAGGAGGTCATCGCTTTCCCGCACCCTTACGGCTGTTCCCAGATGGGGGACGATCAGGAGCACACGAGGACGATCCTGGCAGATCTGATTCATCATCCCAACGCGGGCGGCGTGCTGGTTCTGGGGCTTGGCTGCGAGAACAGCAATATAGATGTACTGAAAGAATACATAGGAGAGTATGACGCGGACCGCGTGAAGTTCCTGGTATGCCAGGAGAGCGCGGACGAGATTGCGGACGGCGTGGAGATCGTGAAAGAGCTGATCGGGCGCGCCTGTGTGCTGAAGCGGACGAAGATCAGCGCCTCTAAGCTGATCGTGGGCTTAAAGTGCGGCGGCAGCGACGGCTTCTCCGGCATCACGGCGAACCCACTGGTGGGACGCTTCTCCGATCTGCTGATCGGCGCGGGCGGCACGACGATCCTCACGGAGGTGCCGGAGATGTTCGGCGCGGAGACGATCCTGATGAACCGCTGCGCGGATGAGCAGCTGTTCGACAAGACGGTGACGTTAATCAACGATTTTAAGAATTATTTCAAGAGCAATAACCAGACGATCTATGAGAACCCTTCGCCGGGCAACAAGAAAGGCGGCATCTCCACGCTGGAGGATAAGTCTCTGGGGTGCACGCAGAAGTCCGGCAGCGCGGCGGTGACCGGCGTGCTGCATTACGGCGAGCGGGTGCAGACGGCGGGCTTAAATCTCTTGAGCGCGCCGGGCAACGATCTGGTTGCGGCGACGGCGCTGGCCGCCAGCGGCGCGCACATTGTCCTGTTCACCACAGGGCGGGGAACACCTTTCGCGTCGCCCGTGCCGACCATGAAAATCGCGAGCAATTCGGGGCTGGCGGGGAGAAAATCGAACTGGATCGATTTCAACGCGGGTACTCTGGTGGAGGGCGGCAGCATGGAGGATACCGCGGAGGAACTGTTCCGGCTCGTGCTGGAGACGGCTTCCGGCCGGAAAGTGTGCAGTGAGAAAGCCGGTTTCCACGATATGGCGATCTTTAAGCAGGGCGTAACTTTGTAAGAGCGGCACGGCGGTCACAGGCCGTGCCTACAGCTATGGAGGGAGAAAAAATGGGAATGGAAGAGAGGGTAAATTCTTTTATCGACGCGTATCTGGAGGGGTACAAGAGGTATAAGGAATACTGGAACTATGAGGACGGCTGCGTGCTGCTGGGCGCGAAGTATCTGTATGACGTGACCGGCGAGCAGAAATATTTCTCGTTCATCGAGAATTATCTGAAGCACTTCGTGATGGAGGACGGCACGATCGCGCATTACGAGCTGGAGAAGTTCAACATCGACAGCATCAACAGCGGCAAGATCCTCTTCTTTATGTACGACGTTACGGGTGAGGAGAAATACCGCAAGGCAATCGAGTTTGTCATGAACAGGCTCCGCGTCCATCCTCGATGCTCCACCGGCAATTTCTTCCACAAGGAGATCTATCCGAATCAGATTTGGTTGGACGGCCTGTATATGGCGCAGCCTTTCTATATGGAGTACGAGACGAAGTACGACAGGAAGGAGAAGTACAACGATATCATCTCCCAGTTTGAGAATGTGCAGAAATATCTGTACGACAAGGACAAGGGCATCTGTTACCACGCCTACGACGAGGCGAAAGAGCAGTTCTGGGCGAACAAGGAGACGGGCTGCTCCCCGAACTTCTGGCTCCGCAGCATGGGCTGGTATCTGATGGCGCTCGTCGATGTCATGGACAAGATGAGCATTGAGATCTACGAGCAGTACCGCACGCTGGAAGATATCTACAAGCTGGTGCTCAAGGGCATGCTGCGGTATCAGGACAAGGAGTCGAAGCTGTTCTATCAGGTCATCGACAGGCCGGATGTGCCGAATAACTATCTGGAGACGTCCGGCAGCGCGATGGTGGCTTACTCCATTCTGAAAGCCTGCCGCATGGGTATCCTGCAGAAAGAGAAATACGAGTCCGTCGGCATGGAGATCGTGGAGAGCCTGGCGGGTAACAAGCTGCAGGAGATCGACGGCAGACTGCAGCTTACGGGTATCTGTTCCGTGGCGGGCCTGGGGCCTGCGAGCAACCCGAAGCGGGACGGCAGCGTCGAGTATTATCTCTCCGAGCCTGTTGTGGCGGACGATTCCAAGGGAGTCGGGCCTTTCATGATGGCTTACGCGCAGTATCTGGCGGCAAAGAGGGAGCAGTGAGGCGCAGATTCACGACAGGGAGGATCCTATGGAGATAGCATTGTTGACGAAGACCGCGAGAAGCGTGACGCTTAAGCTCGCGGACGGCGGCATCTATAACACGAGAGAGCCGTACCGGCTGGCGCTGAACGGGGAGGATGTGAAAGAGACGGACACGGTCGTCACATCCCTCTTCGGCCTGAAGCCGGACACGGCGTATACGCTTGTCGTGACGGACGGACAGGGGGCGGAGACGGGACGGTTCTCTTTCCGCACGGACTACGAGTTCGTCACATTGAACGTGAAAGATTTCGGGGCACAGGGCGACGGCGTAAGCGACGACACAAAATATATCCAGGCGGCGATCATGGCCTGCCCGAAGGACAGCAGAGTCCTCATTCCGGCGGGCACTTACCGGATCACGAGCCTTTTTCTGAAAAGCCATGTGAAGATCGAGGTGGCCGCGGGGGCGGAACTCCTGGCCATCACGGACAGACAGTCATTTCCGCGTTTCCCGGCGCTGATCGAGAGCTACGACGAGACGGACGAGTATTATCTGGGTACCTGGGAGGGCAATCCGCTGCCGATGTTCGCGGCGATCATCACGGGGATCGGCGTGGAGGACGTGGTGCTGTACGGCGAGGGCTGCATCAACGGCAACGCCTCTACGGACAACTGGTGGAAAGACCCGAAGGTGATGAACATCGCGTTCCGGCCCAGGATGTTTTTCCTCAATCACTGTGAGGACATCGTGCTGCAGGGCGTCAAATTCTGCAACAGTCCCTCCTGGACGCTGCACCCGTTCTTCAGTAAGAAGCTGGGCTTCTATGACCTGAAGATCGAGAATCCGAGCGTGTCGCCGAACACCGACGGGCTTGACCCGGAATCCTGCCGGGATGTGGAGATCGCCGGCATACGCTTCAGCCTCGGCGACGACTGTATCGCGGTGAAATCCGGCAAGATCTACATGGGCAGAAAGCATAAGACGCCCTCGGAGAACATACATATCTATCAATGTCTGATGCAGGACGGGCACGGCGCGGTCACGATCGGCAGCGAGATGGCGGGCGGCGTGAAGAATCTCACCGTGGAGGAATGCCTGTTCTCCAACACGGACAGAGGGCTGCGGATCAAGACGAGGCGCGGCAGAGGCGAGGACGCCGTGCTGGATAAGATCACGTTTCGCGGGATTGACATGAATCACGTGATGACGCCCTTTGTGGTGAACTGTTTCTATTTCTGCGATCCGGACGGCAAGACGGAGTATGTGCAGAGCAGAGAGAAATATCCGGTGGATCACAGGACGCCTTATATCAAGAGGCTGTGCTTTGAGGATATCAATGCGAAGAACTGCCATGTGGCGGCGGCTTATTTTGACGGGCTGCCGGAGCAGAAGATCGAGGAGATCAGGATGAAGAACATCCGCGTCTCCTACGCGAAAGATCCCAAGTGCGACGTGCCGGCCATGTCGGCGGGCGTGGAGGCCTGCTCTCTGAAAGGAATCTACGCCAGCAACGTGAAGCGTCTCGTCCTGGAGAATGTCGAGGTGACGGGAGCCGCGGGCGAGCCGGTCATCACGTCCGGCGTAGACGAGATCGTGAAAGACTGATCCTGCGCGGAAGAGGGAACTGTTTTAGAAACGAAAGCCCGGCAGCACTTTATCTCTCGTGTAATGAAGCGCTTCCTCGGCGGACAGCAGATGAACGAAGCCGGCGCGCCGGTTCGCGCCGTTGTCGGCGCCGGGGCCCCTGCTTTGATACTCGGCATAGAAGACCGTCTCCCTGGCTTTCGGTTTGTTCCAGTCGTGAAAACCCTCAGGGCGAATGTGCTCGCCCAGCTCGCAGCCTATGAGTACGGTCTGCGCATAGTCGCGCCAGGGTCTTCCGAGATAGACGCTTGCTTTCGGGCAGGTGGAGGTGAAGCGGCAGCGGTCGAAGACATAGCCGTAAGGACAGCCCTCCGGTGTGGAGGCGGCTGTGACGTAGCCGTAGACGGGAGTGCCGCCGTCGGGTTCCGCGGGAAGTTCTTCGGAGAAGACGGAGGCAATCTCGCAGGTCTCAAAGTAGGCGATGGCGCTGCCGAAGATGAAATCCACATCGCCGCAGATATAGCAGTCTTTGTAGTAGTGATGCCCGATGCGCCGTTCGGCAAATTCTTTCGGGCCGGTGAAACCGCCGATCTGCATGGGAGCGGGCGGCAGAGGCCCCGTGAAGAGCGTATCCTGATAGCTTTCCAGACGGCAGGACCTGACACACAGATTGTCTCCGTCGGCGTACAGGGCGACCGCCTGGCCGGCCCTGGAGCGCGGGAAAGCGCTGTTGCGGATGGTCAGATTCTCCAGGGTCACATCGTCCGCGTCCAGCAGGAATGTGTAGGAGCGGAACGTTCCCCGCTTCGAGCCGTCGGGCATGAGATCTCTGGCGTAGTCGCCGTAGGTGATGATGCACTCGGCAGCGGATGTGCCGATCAGATGTACATGAGGGTGGTCGAGGGTGATCTTTTCCTCATAGACGCCGGGCGCCACTTTTATCGTGACGGGTTCGTCGTTATCTTTGGGGATCTGCGCGATCGCCTGTGTGATCGTGGAAAATGTATTTTCGGCGGCGGAATTGCCGTCCGGTGCGACAGTCAGTGTAAGCATGGCTTCGGTCCTCCTTTTTGGTGCTATCATAGCACATAAGCGGGGAAAACAAAAGCAGCAAAAAATAAGCGAATCAATTAAGGTGATGAGTATGAGCAGACTAAAAATCAGCACGCCGAATCAGGCGCAGCTAACGGTAGAACGGTTGTACAAGGATCTGGAACGCCACATCATCGCAAGCCCTCCGGGACTGTGCCCCATCGATCTGCAGCTGTCTTTCTTAAAAACCTGTCATGCGCAGACCTGCGGCAAGTGTGTGCCCTGCAGGGTCGGCATCTTACAGCTCTCCCATCTGCTGGAGGATGTGCTGGAGAACAGGGCGGATCTGCGGACGCTTGATCTGATCGAGGAGACGGCGAACAACATCACGGATTCCGCCGACTGCGCGATCGGATACGAGGCGGCGCACATGGTTCTGGCGGGCCTGGTGGGATTCCGGGACGATTATCTGTATCATATTGAACACGGAAAATGTTCTTACTCCATCACACAGCCCGTGCCCTGCGTGGCGCTGTGCCCGGCGGGCGTGGACATTCCGGGATATATCGCGCTGGTCGGCGAGGAGCGCTACGCGGACGCGGTGAAGCTGATCCGCAAGGACAATCCTTTCCCGACGGCCTGCGCCCTGATCTGCGAACATCCCTGCGAGGCGAGATGCCGCAGGAATATGATCGACAGTTCCGTCAATATCAGAGGACTCAAGAAGATGGCGGTGGACAATGCGCGGGCGAACACCGTTCCCGTGCCGGAGAAGGCAGAGAGCACCGGCAAGAGGATCGCCATCGTGGGCGGCGGCCCGGGCGGCCTGTCGGCGGCTTACTATCTGGAGCTGATGGGGCACCACGCCGTTGTGTTTGAGAGCAAGAGCAAACTGGGCGGTATGCTGCGCTACGGGATCCCCAACTATCGTTTTCCCAGAGAGAGGCTGGAGGAGGACATCGAAGCGATCCTCTCCACGGGTGTGGAGGTGCACACCTCGGTGACGGTGGGCAACGAGGAGGACACGATATCTTTCGAGCAGCTGCGGAATGATTATGACGCCGTGTATATTGCGATCGGCGCCCATACGGACAAGAAGATCGGCATCGACGGCGAGGACTCCGAGGGCGTCATCTCGGCGGTCGAGATGCTGCGGGGGATCGGGGACGACAACCCGCCCGATTTCAAGGACAAGAGAGTCATCGTGGTGGGCGGCGGCAACGTCGCGATGGACTGCACCAGGTCCGCGATCCGTCTCGGGGCCAAATCCGTCGGTATTGCCTACCGCAGAAGACAGGAAGATATGACCGCGCTGCCGGAGGAAGTGGAGGGCGCCATCGCGGAGGGCGCGGAGCTGTACAGCCTGAAAGCGCCCCATAAGATCGAAGCCGATGAGAACGGCAGGGTCGCGGCGATCTGGGTGGAACCGCAGATCATCGGACCGATCGACGCCTGGGGAAGAGCCAAGCCGGTGAAAGCGGATGTGGAGCTTGTGCGGATTCCCTGCGATATCGTAGTCGTTGCGATCGGGCAGGGCATTGAGTCCCGGCACTTCGAGGAGTCCGGGATCCCGGTCAAGAGGGGTATGCTGGACGCCATGAGCGAGAGCGGCGTCAGGGATGTGCCCGGCGTCTTCGCGGGAGGCGACTGTGTGACGGGCCCCGCCACCGTGATCCGTGCGATCGCCGCCGGCAAAGTCGCCGCGGCCAACATCGACGAGTATCTGGGGTATCATCACACGATCTCCTGCGATGTGGAGATCCCGCAGGTGACTTACGGCGACAAGCAGCCCTGCGGCAGAATCAACCTGTGCGAGCGCGAGGCGTGCGAGAGAAAGCATGATTTTGACGCGATAGAGTATTCCATGACGAAGCAGGAGGCGGCGCAGGAGGCGGCGAGGTGCCTCAGGTGCGACCACTTCGGCTACGGCAATCTGAAAGGAGGCAGGGCGGCGATATGGTAAACCTTACGATAGACAACAGGCCGGTCAGCGTGCCGGAGGGAACCAGCATCATGAAAGCCGCCGCTTCGGTCGGTATCATGATACCGCACCTGTGCTTCTTAGAGGGCATCAACGAGATCGGCGCGTGCAAGGTGTGCGTCGTCGAGATGCAGGGCAAGACGAAGCTGATCACGTCCTGCAACAGTCCCGTGGAGGAGGGGATGGTGCTCTACACCAACTCCCCGAAAGTGCGCAGGGTGCGCAGGACGAACGTGGAACTGATCCTGTCGCAGCACGACTGCACCTGTGCGATGTGCGTGCGCAGCGGCAACTGCAACCTGCAGAAGATCGCCAACGATCTCGGCATCATCGAGATTCCCTATAAGAAAGAGGTGCCCACGGCGCCCTGGAACCACAGCTATCCTTTTATCAAGGATGCGGGGAAGTGTATCAAGTGTATGCGCTGTGTGCAGATCTGTGACAAGGTTCAGGACTTACATATCTGGGATGTGCAGAATACGGGTTCCCGCACAACGGTGGACGTGTCGATGAACAAGTGCATCGAGGAGTCCGACTGCTCCAACTGCGGGCAGTGCGTGACCCACTGTCCGACGGGGGCGCTGCGGGAGAGAAACGATGTGCCCGAAATCTTTAAGGCGCTGGCCGATCCCGAGAAGATCACGGTGGTGCAGGTCGCGCCGGCGGTGCGGGCAGCCTGGGCGGAACAGATGGATCTGCCGGAGGAGCTGGCGACGGAGGGCCGCATGGTCGCGGCGCTCAGGCAGGTGGGCTTTGACTATATCTTTGACACGAATTTCTCCGCGGATCTGACGATCATGGAGGAGGCGCACGAGTTCCTCGCGAGGCTGGAAGAGGTGAAAGCGTCCGGCGTGCCGATGTTTACCTCCTGCTGTCCGGCATGGGTGAGATTTATGAAGTCCCAGTATCCCGACTATCAGTCGAGGCTCTCCACCGCCAAGTCGCCGCAGCAGATGTTCGGCGCGGTGGCCAAGACCTATTTTGCGGAAAAGATCGGCGTGACGCCGGATAAGATCTGCTCTGTCTCCATTATGCCGTGCGTGGCCAAAAAAGGCGAGGCGGCGCTGCCCGAGATGGATGTGACAGGGTACGGCCCCGATGTGGATATCGTGCTGACGACGAGGGAACTGGTGCGGCTCTTGCGGGCGGAGCACATCATCCCGAAGCTGCTGGGCGAGGATACTTTCGATTCGCCGCTGGGGGAGAGTTCCGGCGCGGGCGTGATCTTCGGCGCAACGGGCGGCGTCATGGAGGCGGCGCTTAGGACAGCGGTGGCCGTGATCGAGGGCGCGAACCCGAATCCCGAGACGTTCAGCGACGTGCGCGGCGAGGCCGGCAGGAGAGAAGTGACTTACCATATCAACGGCGTGCCGATCCGCACCTGTACGGTGAGCGGGCTCGGCAATGCGAGGAAGCTGATGGAGGATGTGAGAAACCGCAGGGTGTCCTACGATTTCGTGGAAGTCATGGCGTGCCCGGGCGGCTGCGTGGGCGGCGGCGGACAGCCTATCGTGGACGGTGTGGAGATGGCTTCCGTGCGCGCGCCGAAGCTCTATGAACTGGATAAGAGAAGAGCGGTCCGTTTCTCCCACGAGAATCCCGAGATTAAGAAGCTGTACGCGGATTATCTGGGGAAACCGCTGTCGGAGAAAGCGCATAAGCTCCTGCATGTGTAGAGCGCTGCGGCACCATGCTGCGCATTAGCGCACGTATGGTATGCGGCGGCAGACATGGCGGATGGCGGGCCGGACATACGCGGCAAAGATAAGGCCCTGGATAGGGAAGAGATAACGGATATAGGAGGAAATACGTCGGATGCAGATAGGGATTCGGTTACACGATGTGGCGCCGGGCACGATTGAGGAGCGGGCGCACACGGCGCATGAGCAGGGATTTGCCTGCGCGCATATCGCGCTGTCCAAGCTGTGCGATTATAAGATGACGCTGCCGGAGCTGACGCCCGGCTGGGCGATGTACCTGCGGAAGGTGTTCGCCAAAGAGGATGTGGATATCGCCGTGCTCGGCTGCTATCTCAATCTCGCGACGCCCGACAGGGAGGCGCTTGCGAGGAATCAGGAAGTCTATAAGGCGCATCTGCGCTTTGCCTCGCTGCTCGGCTGCGGCGTTGTGGGGACGGAGACGGGGGCGCCCAACACGGAGTATCGTTTCGAGGAGGCGTGCCACACGGAGGCGGCTCTCGATACTTTGATTGCCAACCTGCGCCCGGTGGTCGAGTGCGCGGAGCGCTTTGGCGTGATCATGGCGCTGGAGCCTGTGTACAGGCATATCATGTGGAACCCGAAGCAGACGCGGAAGGTGCTTGACGCGATCGCCTCGCCGAATCTGCGGATCATCTTTGATCCCGTGAACCTGCTGGATATCTCCAACTATGAGAACAGAGAGGAAATTTTTGCGGAGGCGATGGAGACGTTCGGGGACGAGATCGCGATGATCCATCTAAAGGATTTCACGGTGGAGGACGGGAAACTCGTCGCCTGTGCGGCGGGGGACGGCCTGATGAACTACGACGCGATCCTGCGCTATGCCAAAGCGCACAAGCCCTGTATCCACGCCACGCTGGAGAACACGAAGCCGGAGAACGCGGTGCGCGCGAGAGAGTTTATCCGGGGACGCTATGACGCGGTCTGACAGACGGACGAGTAAAAAATGTGCCGCAGGCAGCACATATCATGCCTGCCCCAGTAGAAGGTACATCTTGTGGGAGCCGAGAGATCGGCAGAAAGGAAGAAAATGAACGTTATAGACGAAATCTATGGAATCGGTATTGTTCCCGTCATTGCGCTGGACGACGCCAAGGACGCGGAGCCGCTTGCCAGAGCGCTGTGCAGCGGCGGCCTGCCCTGCGCGGAGGTGACTTTCCGCACGGCGGCCGCGGAGGAGTCCATCAGGATCATGGCGCAGAAATTCCCCGAAATGCTCGTGGGCGCCGGCACGGTGCTGACGACGGAGCAGGTGGACAGAGCGGTCGCCGCGGGCGCGAAGTTTATCGTCAGCCCCGGCCTGAATCCGAAAGTTGTGAAATACTGCGTGGACAAGAATATTCCCGTGGTTCCCGGCACCTCCAACCCGTCCGACGTGGAGATGGCGCTGGAGCTGGGGCTTGAGGTCGTAAAATTCTTCCCGGCGGAGGCGGCGGGCGGCATCGAGATGATCAAGGCGATGAGCGCTCCCTACACGAAAGTGCGCTTCATGCCGACAGGCGGCGTGAATGCCGGCAACCTGAAAGATTATCTGGACTTCCCGAAGATCATCGCCTGCGGCGGCACCTGGATGGTGAAGAAAGATCTGATTGCGGCGGGTAAGTTCGACGAGATCGAGGCGCTCACGAGAGAGGCCGTCGTCAAGATGCTCGGCTTTGAACTGCGCCACATCGGTATCAACGCGCAGAGCGAGGACGAGGCCTGCGGCATCGCGGACAGCTTTGCCTCCATGTTCGGCTTCACGAAGAAAGTGGGCGGCAGCTCCGTATTTGCGGGCACGGCCATCGAGGCGATGAAGCAGCCGTATCTCGGTAAAAACGGCCATATCGCGATCGGCACGAACTATATGGACCGCGCGATCTATCATCTCGAGAAGCAGGGCGTGAAGTTCGATATGAGCACCGCCAAGAAAGACGAGAAAGGTAAGATCAAGGCAGTTTATCTGCAGGATGAGATCGGCGGATTCGCCGTACATCTTGTTCAGAAATAGAAAGTACAGCAAAAAACAAGGAGGGCTAACATGAGCAAAAAAGTAGTTACATTCGGAGAGATTATGCTGCGTCTCGCGCCGGAAGGGTATTACCGTTTCGTACAGGCAACGAGCTATGGGGCGACCTACGGCGGCGGAGAGGCTAACGTGGCCATCTCTCTTGCCAATTACGGGATGGACGCGTCCTTTGTCACCAAGCTGCCGAAGCATGAAATCGGGCAGGCGGGTGTGAACGCGCTGCGCCAGTTCGGGGTGGACACCTCCAAAATCGTGCGCGGCGGCGACCGCGTAGGGATTTATTTCCTGGAGAAAGGCGCTTCCCAGAGACCTTCCAAGGTCATCTACGACAGGGCAGGTTCCTCCATCGCCACGGCGACCACGGCGGATTTCAACTGGGACGAGATCTTTGAGGGCGCGGAGTGGTTCCACTTCACGGGCATCACGCCGGCGCTCGGTGACAACGTCGCTGCAATCTGCGTTGAGGCATGTAAGAAAGCCAAGGAAAAAGGCATCACGGTGAGCTGCGACTTAAACTACAGAAACAAACTCTGGTCCAAGGAGAAAGCCGGACAGGTGATGGGCGAGCTGTGCAAGTATGTGGACGTCTGCATCGCGAACGAGGAGGACGCCGGAGACGTGTTCGGCATCAAGGCTGCCAACACCGATGTCACCAAGGGTGAGGTAAACCATGAGGGATATAAGGATGTGGCGAAACAGCTGGCTGACCGTTTCGGCTTCAAGGCCGTAGCGATCACGCTGCGCGAGTCCATCTCCGCCAACGACAACAACTGGGCGGCTATGCTCTACACGGGAGGACAGTATTACTTCTCCAAGAAGTACGCGGTCAGGATCGTGGACCGTGTGGGCGGCGGCGATTCGTTTGGCGGCGGTCTGATCTATGCTTCCATGATGAATTATGATCCGCAGGCGACCATCGAGTTCGCGGTGGCTGCGAGCTGCTTAAAGCACACGATCGAGGGCGACTTCAACCAGGTGAGCGTGGACGAGGTCACGAAGCTGGCCGGCGGCGACGGTTCCGGACGGGTACAGAGATAGGACCGCAGAGACAGGCGGCATCAATCGGGCGCGGGCTGTATGGTCTGCGCCGCAGACAGAGAAGGAGTGAAAGAAAATGGAGTTAAGAACAGCGGCATCGCCGCGTGACGTAAAGACTTATGACACAGAGAGACTCAGAGAAGAGTTCCTGATCCAGAATCTGTTCGTGCCGGGAGAGATCAAGCTGGTGTACAGCCATATCGACCGCATCATCACCGGCGCGGCGGTTCCCACGGCGCCGATCAAACTGACGGCGGGAGATGAGCTGCGCGCGCAGTATTTCTGCGAGAGAAGAGAGCTGGGACTCATCAACATCGGCGAGCCCGGCGTGGTCAGCGTGGACGGCAGGCGCTATGAGGTGGGCCACAAGGACGGCATGTACATCGGCATGGGATCTAAGGACATCGTGTTTGAGTCCAAGGACGCCTCCAAGCCCGCCAAATTCTATCTGAACAGCGCGCCCGCGCACAAGGCGTACCCCACCAAGCTGATCAAGCTGGAGGGCACGGCGGATGGCGACGACGTGGTTATCATCAAGGCGGAGAACAAGGTGGAGCTGGGCAGTCTGGAAGAGTCCAACCACAGAGTCATCAACAAATATATCCTGCCCGGTCAGGTGGAGAGCTGCCAGCTCGTGATGGGCATGACGGCATTAAAGCCCGGCAGTGTGTGGAACACGATGCCCTGCCATACGCACGACCGCCGCATGGAGGTCTATCTCTACTTTGAGATCCCGGAGGACGCTTTTGTCGTACACTACATGGGCGAGCCGACGCAGACGCGCCACATCATCATGCACAACGAGGAGGCCGTGATCTCCCCGAGCTGGTCGATCCACGCGGGCAGCGGCAGCAGGAACTACACGTTCATCTGGGGCATGGTCGGTGAGAACCAGGCGTTCGACGACATGGACGGTGTGAGAAATCAGGATCTGCGGTAACAGGGAGCCGGCGGATACTTTTTCCGCATACGGCTGCTTTCACAAATCTAACATAACGGAGGGTTTCAGAATGAGCTTTACAAACAATTTTTCACTGGAGGGCAAGATCGCGCTGGTGACGGGCGCATCCTACGGCATCGGTTTCGCGATTGCCACGGCTTACGCCGAGGCGGGCGCGACGATCGTGTTCAACGACATCAAGCAGGAGCTGGTGGACAAGGGACTTGCCGCGTATAAGGAGAAAGGCATCGAGGCGCACGGCTATGTGTGCGACGTGACCAATGAGGAGGCGGTCAACGCTCTGGTTGCGCAGATTGAGAAAGAGGTAGGCGTGATCGATATTCTGGTCAACAACGCCGGCATCATCAAGCGCATCCCGATGCTTGAGATGACGGCGGAGGAGTTCCGCCAGGTCATCGACGTGGACTTAAACGCGCCCTTTATCGTGTCCAAGGCGGTCATCCCCGGCATGATCAAAAAGGGTCACGGCAAGATCATCAACATCTGCTCCATGATGTCTGAGCTGGGACGCGAGACGGTATCCGCGTACGCGGCGGCCAAGGGCGGCCTGAAAATGCTCACCAGAAATATCTGCTCGGAGTACGGCCAGTACAACATCCAGTGCAACGGCATCGGCCCCGGCTACATCGAGACGCCGCAGACGGCGCCCTTAAGAGAGCGTCAGGCGGACGGCAGCAGGCATCCTTTCGATCAGTTTATCTGCGCGAAGACGCCTGCCAACAGATGGCTCAAGCCGGAGGAGCTGCAGGGGCCTGCGGTATTCCTGGCTTCCGACGCCTCCGATGCCGTCAACGGACACATCCTCTATGTGGACGGCGGTATCCTGGCTTACATCGGCAAGCAGCCCGGCTAAGCGGAAAATATGCGGCCGGCCCGGTTGAGCGGGAAAAATATATTAGTGTGTGAAACGAGGGAACTGCCGTCAGGGCGGTTCCCTTTTTGCGCGCATAAGCAGAGTCGGAAAGCCTGCGAAAGGCTTACCGTGCGCAGCACGAGTGAGCAGAGAGCAGGGTTTACGACGAGCAACGCGAACGAGGGATGAGATCCCGAGTCTGCTTACGCGGGCAATGAGCCAGGCTGACGGGCTTGCCTGCAGGGCGTATTTTCCTCTCTTTCAAAAAAGCGGAGACAGGAGTGCGACTTTTACTTGACATAACTCCAAATTCATTATAAAATTGAACTGTTGTAATTTGCTAGTTATAGAATGTTGTTTTACGCTAATGCACATGGCTGTAACATTCTACAATAGATCATGTACAATGAAAATTTAATAAGGAGGTGCTCCTGTAATGTGGCAAGTCGTGATAGCAGTAGTCATCACGCTGGTGATCGCCGTGCCGGTATCCGCAGTCGCTGCGATTAACTATCGCAAGAGAGTTGTGGAGAAGACGCTGGGCAACGCGGACGAGAAAGCCAGGGAGATTATCGATGAAGCTCTCAAGACTGCTGAGGCGAAGAAGCGCGAGTCGCTCGTTGAGATCAAGGAAGAGTCCATCCGCACGAAGAATGAACTCGACAAGGAGATCAAGGAACGCCGTGCGGAAGCGCAGCGCTACGAGAGGCGCGTACAGCAGAAAGAAGAGAACATCGACAAGAAAGCTGATGCGATCGAGAAAAAGGAAGCGAGCTTGGTGCAGAGAGAGGAATCTCTGGCAAAGCAGCGCGAAGAAATCTCAAAGCTGAACGAGCAGAGATTACAGGAACTGGAACGAATCTCAGGTTTAACCTCCGAACAGGCAAAAGATTATCTGTTGAAAATTGTTGAAGATGAAGTGAAGCATGAAACTGCTGTCATGATCAAGGAGATGGAGAGCAGGGCCAAGGAA
>CANPZI010000021.1 GCA_947588995.1 uncultured Lachnospiraceae bacterium | reverse complement strand
TCTACTATTTCACAACAGTAAGCTGTATTTTAGAAGTCACTTATATGAATTTTTTAACAAAGCAGACTCCAAATCTTATTTCGCATTTTTTATTTTTAATTGATTTTGCGAAATAAATGTGATAAGATAACAGCAGCAAGGGAGCTGTTGGCCTCTAGCTGCAATATATGCCCGGCAGTGCCCCAAAGAGCATAGTGTGAAAAATCACACTGATGTGCTGATTTTTCACACGAGAATTTGTGCCGAGTGTCACAAATTCCCCTGATGGCAGACGCGAATTTGAGATTCGCGTCGCCACGTCGCGTGAACACTCCGGAATGGAGATTAGTGTGGACATCGGAGACGGATACCGTGAAACTAATCGAACGTACTTATTATCTCAACAAATTAAAAGATGTGATGGGCACGCCGGATATCAAAGTCATTACCGGTGTGCGGCGAAGCGGGAAGTCAAAGCTGCTGGAGGCGTTTATGGATTACATCCGCCAGACGGACGCGAATGCCAATATCATACACATCAATTACAGTCTGAGTGAATATGAAACACTACTTGAATATCACCGGTTAAATGAATATGTGGAACAGGCATATCAAGCCGAAAAGACAAATTATATCTTCATTGACGAGGTGCAGATGTGCGATGGTTTCGAGAAGGCCATCAATAATTTCCATGCCCTTGAGAAATATGATATTTATATCACAGGTTCCAATGCCTTTCTGCTCAGTTCAGATCTTGCCACTTTATTTACGGGCAGAACCTTTGAAATTGAAGTCTTTCCGTTTTCCTTTGCGGAATTCATGCAATACTATGCGCTTTCGGATCAATATATGGCTTTCAACCGTTATCTGACCGAAGGAGGCATGGCAGGCTCTTTCCTCTACAAAACAGCAGAAGCAAAATATGACTACATTTCAGATGTGTTTTCCACGCTCATTGTGCGGGACATCCAAAAAAAATACAAAATCCGCAATATGCCGCTTATGGACCGTCTGTGTGATTTTCTGATTGACAATATTTCAAATCTGACTTCTACCAGAAGTGTTGCCGCCGCTTTCAACAAAGAGCAGTTTAAAACGAATGACCGTACCGTTAGCACCTATATCAAATATTTGTGCAATGCCTTTGCATTCTATAAGGTCAGACGCTATGACATTCAAGGAAAACGCTATCTCGCTTCCAATGATAAGTATTATCTCAGTGACCATTCCTTCAAATATGCCAGACTCGGAACAAAGAACGCAGATTATGGCAGAATGATGGAAAATATTGTCGCTGTTGAACTTTTACGGCGCGGCTATGAACTGTATGCCGGAGTCCTGTATAAAAAAGAGATTGATTTTGTAGCAATCAAGCGAAGTGAGAAGCTGTACATCCAGGTTGCCAATACCGTTGACGATCCCGACACTTTCCAGCGTAAGGTATCGCCGCTTCTTAAAATTGCAGATGCTTATCCAAAGATGATCCTCACCCGCACAAGACAGGAAATGTATCAATACGAGGGTGTGAAGATTATGGATGTGGCAGATTGGCTGCTGGATGAATGTATAAAATAGTTTCAAACATATGTATCTCTTTATTTTTATGGCTATTCGACATTTTTCTTCAACTGCTCATAGGCAGCCTTTATCTTGGCCGCCATCAGTTTTCTCCGTGCTTCAAGGAAGTCTTCATACGCCATATTTTCCCAGCCATGAGGCAGAGCGTTCTCTTCTTCCATGCGGCATATCTCAGCTTTGGACTTTCCTTCACAGACAATCGGATAATAAACCGAAGGCGCATCGTCCAGAATATCCATATTGTCTTTCCAGTCGATAAACGCATAGTTAGCCATCTGATTGATCTTTGAATCCGGGTAACCGAGAGATTTCAAATACGCTTTGGGGAACAGGTGGTGTTTTTCGAGAGATTTTCTGTTGCCATCCGTACCCGGCTCAAACAGTTTTGATACAAGCAGATTGCTCTTTGAGAACAGAATCTTCGCATCCATAATATTCAGCGACGCGACATACGCATTCCATGCGTTGTTGCCTCTGCCGGAGACAGCCAATCCCTCCGAGCCAAGGAGCGTGATGTCAAAGTAGTCGTTTGTCAGGCGCTCATTTACTCTCGACAGAATGAAGTTCTTGTATTCATCAAGTGTGGTCAGTTCTTTTATGCTGTTCAGATGGCTCTCAACCGTGGATTCAAAGGGACCCGTGTAAAGGGAAATCAGAGAAGCATAGAAAAACCACAGCGATGTCAAATGCATATTCTCGTTGTAAGACGCTTTGAATCTGTGTTTGGCAATCAGATAGAACGCATAGCTATAGAAGATGGCGTTCCCGGAAAGGATGAGGTCTCCCGAAAGATAGCCGGCGTTCATAATCGCCTTAAGAAATTCATGCCAGCTGTGGACATCAAGCACATCCGGCAGTTTTGTCTTCAGCGTTTCAAAGCGCTGCACACGCAGTTCGTCATCAACTGCGCCGCGTCTGTCGAAGTCGGCGCCGCGCAGCAGCTTATACCCATACTTCAATCTTGCTCTGTCAAACGCATAAGCCATTACTACCCGAATGATATCCTGCGCACTTACGGTAGTGATCTGATTATAGGATGTAATCCTGCCTTTTGTCGGATAAGTGGACTCCTTGCTGAACGCTTCGATTTCCCGACGGCCGCCATCCCAATAGAGAGAAAGAAGAGTGAGAATAAAATCGTTCTGCTTCAGCGACACACCGCCGGAGTTTACCCGCACGAATATTTCAGATACATCCTCCTCTTCAGCATTGGATTTGATGTCAAATACGGGCAAGGTGTGCGATTTCAGATTAACCACGGCATTGATATGCTCGGCGATGACGCCTTCTTTCTCACCGGTAAGCTCCTCGCCCTTGGACGCGCGGTAATCACGCAGACGCTGAATGAAATCTCCAATATATTTGAAAGTGTTGTTTGTGGTGAAAAGTTCGCTGATATTATAAATCCATTCCGGGTCATTCTTTGTCGCGGAATAACCGACTTCAAATTTGTCCTGTAACGGGCAATAGGAAATCACTATCGTCTTTTCATCGAACTTGGAATTGATGACTTTCTTGCCTTTCATGACGGCATAGAGCGAAGTAAGGCGCTGCTGTCCGTCAATGATAACTTCCTTGGGAGAATCATAGCTATGTGTATCGATGCCGATAGATTTCTTTTTATCCAGCGTGGGACATTCCCACAGCATAAGATACCCTATCGGATAACCGCGCATCATGGAATCAAAGAGATCTCTGACCTTGGCGTCTTTCCAGATAAACGGGCGCTGTAATTCCGGCAGTCCGAGTTCACCTGTGTCAATTTTCTCAATCAACTGATTGACCGTCAGCGTGGTATTGCTAAATATCTCCTGCATGGCTGTGTCTCCTTTGTTATCGCTTTATATCAATCCAGGTCAGTATGCCGGAGGCTTATGGCCGCTTTGCTTTTGTCTGTGTTCATCTGCCCGCCGCGTTTCCCGTTCCGACTCGTGACGCGAGACGGCTTTCAGGTAACTGACATATCTGACCAGTTCTTTTCTGCTCTCCGGAGGCAGCTTTTGGATGTCATACAGCAGATCATAGAGCGTAATCTTATCCAGATAGAAACGTCCGAGATCCGTATTGCCCGGATAGTACATGGCCACGCCCAGCAGATAATCCGTGCTGACTTGATAATATCTCGCCAACGCCCCGGCTACCCACGCCGGTATCTCCCGGCAGCCTCTCTCATATTTGGAATAGACCTGCTGCGCTACATGCAGATATTCAGCGACATCTGTCTGTCTTAAATCATGGTCTTCTCTCAAATCTCTGATCCGTTCCCGCAGTTCTTTCATACAGCTCATCCTCTTTCGATCGTTGTATGTATTATTATTTCACAACGATGAGTTGTATATCCGCCGCTTGTTCAAATCAGAGTGTGTTTTATTATTCTACAATATTTTGTTGTACAACCTGATTCCTTCCATGATTCTTACCGTAATACAGCTTTTTATCCGCCTCCCCGATAATCCGGTCAAGTTGTCCGGCGCCGCCCTCCGTCACGCCGAAAGTCATCGTGATTTTTACCTTTTCTTCCTGAAAAGCGACTGTCCTGCTCCGGATCAGCTTCAGCAGGTCTTCCAGGCTGTCGGCCGCCATTTCGAGGCGATAATTTTCAAATACCAGCAGGAATTCCTCTCCGCCCCAACGGGCCGCAAATCCTCTGCCTTTCATCAATTCCCTCATGCGGGCGGATACATCCATCAAGACCGCGTCTCCGCATTCATGGCCGTAAGTGTCGTTTACTTTCTTGAAGAAATCTATATCACCGATGGCCACGCTGAAAGGTTCGCCGGTTTCCAGACTCTTGGCCTGAACCGCTTCCAGCTTACGCTGTACATAGCGTCTGTTGTAGAGTCCGGTGAGCTGGTCCAGCTCAATCAAATCTCTTATGGACTTCTGCATACGGACGACATTTTTGCCCATGTCGCCCAGTTCGTCCTCTCTCTTCAGGATCTCCGGTTCCAGTTCCGCGGTCAGATTCCCGTCGGCTGTTTTCTTTAAGAGGGTTTCAATGCCGATCAGCGTCTGTAAAAATTTGTTGGAGAACATGGTGACGATCAGGATCATGACGGCGGAAACGGCGAGCGCTCCCACAACAATGGGAGTGGCGGTTTTCCAGACCATCTTCTCCACCTCTTTGGAGGGCTTGGCCACGAACAGCATGCCAATGCTGGTTCCGTCCGAGTTGATCAGCGGCGCATAGTAGGCAAAATAATCCGTCCCTCCTATGGGCACTTTCTGATAAAATCTCCCTATCTTTTTTCCCAGCACTTCCCTGGTGATGGAACTGCTCACCATAGTGCCCGTCAACCGGTTATTATTCGCATCCGTAAGTGTGGTGATGACACGTACATTCTGATAGGAAATGGTAATTTCCGCACCGGTATTTTCTTTGATTTCGTCTATCACGGAATAATCTTCGTTGATCTGATGATCTCCCTTGAACAGATAGAGTGCGTCCGCTTCCTCCACCACGGTATAATCACCCGGATAGATCATGTCATATGCCGCACAGACCGCGCCGTTGAGATCCCTAAGCCCGCTTTCCACCTCCCGGCGCAGCGTGCGCGCCGAACTGACAACGGTAAAAACGGTCACAATCAATGTCAGCAATAAAATAGGTAAAACACTCAGCTTCAGAAATGTCATCCTGAGGCCGCCGCCTCTGCTCCACTTTTCCATGATATCCCCCTTATTACAACAACTAGGATTATATTATTATCTCATAATTCATGGAATTGCGCAAGCGATACGGGAAACCTCTCACAGCGTCAGCAGCGCCGCCGCAGGGAGGTAAAAACATTATCACTTTCGGTATGCCCTGTATATTGCCGGCACGAGAAAGACCGTCAGCACACCGTAGAGGACGAGCAGAAGCGGCACGGCGCCCACGACTTTTCCGCCGGGCTCATACAGATTAAAGTAAGCAAGCGTCTCGTGCATCTGCAGGAGCAGATCCGGCCACAATCCCATGATCTCGCCCACGATCCTGCTGTCCGCCTGTCCCAGAAAGGAACGCAGAAAGATGATCACAAACGGAACCAGCACCGCGACGACCGCCGACCTGCCTCTGGCGGACAGGAACATGACCAGCCCCGAGATGAACAGGCAGCCCACATAACCGCCGAACACTTCCAGCGCATACTCCTGACCGATGGTGATATGATAAAAACACTTCCAGCCATATCTGGTCGCCTGCACCGGACAGGCCATGCCGTCCGCGCCGTACCACGCCAGCACAAAAGCGGAGTACAGTAAGGCCATCATCCAGTAGATTCCGGTGACGATCGCAAATCCCGCCCACACTTTGGCCGCCACGGCCTTATCCCTGCCATGGCGCGCCGCAAAAAAGACGGCGTCCGTCCGCAGCTGATACTCACCGGCAAAAATACCGGAGACAAGATAACCCAAGACCATGACCGTGATCATGGCGATCCACGGATACCAGTCAAACAGCCGCAGCCAGCCGTCTGTGTAGTCATAATAAAACGGCGTCGCAAGCGTCTCATATTGTCTGATCAGGTAGGCTTTCTCCGCGTCGGAGAAGCGATAGTAAGCTCCTTTTTGCTCATCGGCAAGCCACTCTTTTAAGAGTCTCACCCGATTGGCATAAAAATGCTTTGCGTCGTCCGGCGTCAGGGACTGTGCCCGGTAGTAGTCGTTCGTCTGAAAATCATCGGCAAAGGAATTGTTCAGCAGCAGGCGGATCTCATATGTGGCCTGTCCCCAACTGAAAGCGATATTGCTCTCTCTGGCGTCTTTCGACTGTCCCTGCGGCGTGGCCGCGATCGCGGTGATCTCCTCAATAGCGAGCCGCAGCTTCTCCTCGTCGAGTATGCCGCTCCACTCTTTCTGCAGCGCCCGCAGTTTGCGCACCGCGGCAACGCCGTACTCATAATCGCCGTTTTCATTGACGTAATAGTCGCCTGCGGCCAGCCGGCAGCCGATCAAAAGCGTGGCCAGGAGCAGTGCAAGCGCCACTTTCCCTCCTGTCCTCGCAAAAACTTTTTTGATCTCATAGCGAAACATCTTCCTCACCCGCCTTTTCTCCAAAATGATACAGAAATACGTCCTCCAGCGTCGGTATGTCCGCTGCGGCGTCCACTGTGGGCGCTTCGGCGGATACGATGCGCAGCTGCACGCTTCCTTTCAGGTTCCTGACATTGGCGACTTTATAGTCGCGCAGAAAGGCGCCGACGCGCTCCGGCGCCACCGTGCAGTTCCACACCGTCTCAGGCATGGCGTCGCTCAGTTCCTCCGGCGTTCCCGACAGTACGATCTTCCCGTCTTTCATCAGCATGATCTCGCCCGCGATGTACTCCACATCCGAGACGATGTGGGTGGACAGGAGGACGATCCTGTCCTGTGCCAGTTCGCTTAGGAGATTGCGGAAGCGGATGCGCTCTTTCGGGTCGAGTCCCGCCGTCGGCTCGTCGAGAATCAGGATGCGCGGATCGTTCAGCATCGCCTGTGCGATTCCCGCGCGGCGCTTCATGCCGCCCGACAGCTTCTTCATCTTCTTATGCCGCACCTGCAAAAGACCGACCTGATCTAACAGCATGTCTGTTCTCCGTATCGCCGTCGCCGGGCGAAGCCCTTTGATGGAAGAGATATAGTACAGATAGTCCTGTACGGTAAAATCAGGATAATAGCCGAAATCCTGCGGCAGATAGCCCAGAAGTTTCCGGTACTCCCCGCCCATCGAGAAGATGTCCTGTCCGTCCCATGTGACTTCTCCCACGCCTGGCCTGATCAGCGTACATAGGATGCGCATCAGGGTCGTCTTGCCTGCGCCGTTGACGCCGAGCAGACCGTACACGCCGCCTGTAAGCGTCATGGAGACATGGTCCACCGCGTTCACGTCCCGAAATGATTTGGTGACTTCCGTCAGTTTCAGTTCCACAGTATCTCCTCCTCCCACAACCGTCCGCACCGTCTCTGACTTCTGCGGATTCCATAGACCAGGTACAGCGCAGAGAGCGCCGACAGCAGATACCACATCGGCACGGACACGGCGCCGTACATCCGTTCATCCGTCACAAACAGGAGCCATATGCCCGTCCAGAACATACAGAGCAGCGCCGCGGACAATTCCGACGAAAAGCGTCTGCTGTAGAGCGTCTGAAAGCAGATGCCGCAAGTTACGTTGAAAGGCAGAAAAAACTGGGTCACAAATTCCTGCACCGGCAGTCCCGCCGTACACACCGCCGCCGCGCCGAACACACTGAGCAGGATCAGATCGGCCATGGCAAAGAGCGTGAGTCTCGCGGCGCAGATCTGCCGCAGGGAATAGTAGGCCGCCCCTTCCACCTCCTCCGCGCCGGCGCGGCGGTTCCTGTCAAGCTCCGGCAAAAACAGCATGGCAAACAGCGGCGCGGCGACGCCCATGCAGCGTCTGGCCGCATATCCGCTCTCTGCCTGCAGCAGTGCAAGCCACAGGCCAATCAGCAGCGCTCCCTGCAGCGCCCACCAGCGCTTGTGGATGTATCTGCCCTGCAGGTACAGAAATTCCGCTCCCGACAGACTCCCATTTGCCTCGCAGATGCGGAGTGCCCTCTGCGCGGCCTGCACCGCACCCAGAACGGCCTGTCCGTCCGCCCTCTCCTCCGCCTCCCCGCCCAGCAGGCGCAGCTGCAGTTCGCGGTCGTTTTTTCTTCTTTTCCCCCGCTCACCTTTCATCGGTTCTGTCCCTCCTCTCCGAAATAAGTACGCAGAAGTTCCCTCGCCCGTCTGACCCTGTACTTCACCAGCGGAATCCCGATGCCCAGAAGTTTCGCGATTTCCCGCTGGGTCAGTTCCTGACAGAAAAACAACACGGCTGTCTCTCTGATTTCGGGCGGCAGACTGTCGAGCGCCGCCTGCGCATCGAGCCGTCCTTCGATATCTTCCGCCGCGCAGGCGATCTCCTCCGGCGCTTCCTCCATGAGGGCGGCTTCTTTTCCGCCGTAATAGTCTCTGCACAGGTTCGCCGCGATCACATACAGGTAGTTGGCTGCCTTTCCGCAATGCCGGTAGCGGTCGAAATGCCGAAAGAACTTTTCAAACGTCTCCTGCGTGATATCCTCCGCATGGCCCCGGTCCCGGATATGCAGCCGGCAGTAGCGCAGCACCATCGGATAATATCTGCGCACAAATGTGTCGACAGCCTGCTCGTCTCCATTTTTCATTTTGCGTATCAGCCACAGATCCGAATCCATCTTTTCCTCTTGTTCCGCAAGCCCGACCGGAATCTTGTCCGGACTCTCATGTATATCTGTCCATCTATCTGTTATAACGGTATTCTTCCGAAAAAGGATAGCCTCTTGGCTCATTGCCCGCATAAAATAGAATTTCCTATTGTATAAAAAAAGGCATCCCGACTGTTCCGATCAGTCGAAATGCCTCTTGTCCTGCGCGCGGACGACTCCCCGCGCCGCGTCTCTGCCTGTCTACACGATCCTCCTGACCGTGATGATGCTCCTGTAGGTCGCTGATGTGATCTTAATGCCGGTGCGCTCCGTGCTGGCATGGACGATCTGTCCGCCTCCGATGTAGATGCCCACATGCCCGCCGTAATAAATGATGTCGCCGGGCTGCGCCTCGGAGTAGGACACCTCCCGTCCCGCGCCCGCCTGTGCGTAGGAACTTCTGGGCAGCGAATAACCGAATGCCTGATAGACGGCCATCACGAAGCCGGAACAGTCCGCTCCCTCCGTCAGGCTCGTGCCGCCTGCGCGGTACGGATAGCCGATATATTTGCAGGCGAAATCGGCGATCTGCTGCCCTTTACCGCCGCCGGAGGATGAGGGTTTGGGCGTCTCCGTTTTCTCCTCGTAGCTGTCCGAACTGCTCTCCGCGTCCTCTCCGCCGCCCTGTGAGGCGAGCAGCGCCTCCTGTCTTAAGCGTTCCTCTTCCTCTTTCCGCTTTCTCTCCTCTTCTTCCTTCCGCTTGCGCTCCTCCTCTTCGAGCTTCTTGATCTGCGCCGTCTCCTGCTTGATCTTGGCCGTGTAGGCGGCGGCTTCCTGCTTTGCCTTGGAGAGCATGACGCTGTAGTTCTCGTACTCTTCTTTCTTCTGTGCCAGAACCTCCTCCACGTAACTCTGTTCGTCCTCCAGCTCCGTCTTGGAAGTCTCCAGCTCCGACTTTTCCTCCTCCAGCTCATCCTGCAGCTCCGCCACCTGCTGCACGGTGGCCTTGTACTCCTCCAGAAGTCCTCTGTCGTACTCGTAGAGTTCCTCCACATAATTGGCCTTGTTCATCATATCGCCCATGCCGGAGGAGCCGAAGAACATCTCAAGATAAGAGGCGTCGCCCCGCTCATACATGAACCGGATGCGGATCTTCATGGAGTCGTACTGTTCTTCCTGCACAGCCACCGCGGCATCATAATCCTGCTGCGTCTGCGCGATATCCTCCTCCTTGTCCCTGATCGCCTCCTCGATGAGGTTGATATCGGTCAGAAGCGCCACCATCTCCGCGTCCAGATCGTTGATCTCTTCCTCGACGGCATCCTGCTCGTCCTCATAGCCGGATATTTTCTTATTCACACTGTTGAGCTGCGACTGGTTCTGTTTGACATCTTTCTGCAAATCGGAAATAGTGGTAGCCGATACCGGCGCTACCACTGAGAGAAAACATAGGAAAGAAATGGCGATACAGATCGCGCGTATGTATTTTCTCCTCATCTTCCGTGCCTCTTTTTCTTTTCCAAGCGATCAGAGTTCGCAGTTGTTGACCGTCCGCGGGAAAGGCACCACATCTCTGATATTGCCCATACCCGTCAGATACATGACGCATCTCTCGAAGCCAAGCCCGAAACCCGCATGGCGCGCAGAGCCGTAGCGCCGCAGATCGAGATAAAACTGATAGTCCTCTTTCCTGAGCCCCATCTCGTCCATTCTCTTCTCCAATGTCGCCAGGTCATCCTCCCTCTGGCTGCCGCCGATGATCTCACCGATCCCGGGCACGAGGCAGTCCATGGCCGCGACCGTTCTGCCGTCCTCATTCAGCTTCATATAGAAAGCTTTGATCTCTTTCGGATAATCCGTCACAAACACGGGGCGCTTAAACTCCCGCTCCGTCAGATATCTCTCATGCTCGGTCTGCAGATCACAGCCCCACGACACTTTATATTCAAACTCGTCATTGTGCTTCTCCAGAATCTCAATGGCCTCCGTGTAAGTCACATGGGCGAAATCGGAATTAAGCACATGCCGGAGCCGCTCGATCAGACCCTTGTCCACAAACTGATTGAAAAAATTCATCTCCTCGGGCGCGTTGTCCAGCACATAGCGGATCACATGCTTGAGCATCGCCTCGGCTAACATCATGTCGTCCGTCAGATCGGCGAAAGCGATCTCCGGCTCGATCATCCAGAACTCCGCCGCATGCCTCGTCGTGTTGGAGTTCTCCGCGCGGAACGTAGGCCCGAACGTATACACATTCTTAAACGCAAAAGCGTAAGTCTCCACGTTCAGCTGACCACTGACCGTCAGATTCGCGGGTTTGCCGAAGAAGTCCTGACTGTAATCCACCTGCCCGTCCTCCGTCAGCGGCAGATTGTTTAGATCCAGCGTCGTCACCTGAAACATCTCGCCCGCGCCCTCGCAGTCGCTGCCCGTAATGATGGGCGTGTGCACATACACGAACCCTCTCTCCTGAAAAAAAGTGTGGATCGCGTAGGCGATCAGCGACCGCACGCGAAAAACCGCCTGAAACGTGTTCGTCCGCGGCCGCAGGTGCGAGATCGTCCGCAGATACTCGAAGCTGTGTCTCTTCTTCTGCAGGGGATAATCCGCCGTGGATTCCCCCTCCACCGTAATCTGTGCCGCCTGCATCTCAAAGGCCTGCTTCGCCTGCGGCGTAGCTACGATCTTTCCTCTCGCCACGATAGCGGAACCCACGTTCAGCCTGGAAACTGCCTCAAAATTCTCCAGCGAGTCGTCGTATACCACTTGCAGCGGCTCGAAAAATGTACCGTCGTTCACCACGATAAACCCGAAAGTCTTGGAATCGCGGACACTTCTCACCCAGCCGCCGATCGTCACTTCCCTGTCGATATAGTCCGCGGTACTGCGGTACAGTTCTCTCACATCCGTCAAATTCATACTGCCCATAGCATGTCGCTCCTTCTCCATCCCTTAGTCTGTGCCTGTTCCCGTTATTTCATGCGTCTCTCAGTCCACGACCGCAGTCGTCGCCGTGACCGCATTGTTCTCTTTCAGGAATGCCATCACATTGTCCCGCATAACCTGTTCCTCCAGCATCTGTTGATCAACGCTCTCCAGATACGCTTCCTCGGACTCGTAACCGTAGGCTTCCACCCTGCTGTCAATCTCCTCCTGGATCTGCTCGTCCGTGGGATTGAGTCCCTCAATATCGGCAATGGCCTGATACATGATATACTGCTGTGCGCCCGTCAGGGCATTGGTCTGAAACTGCTCCTTGTATGTCGCCTGATCCATGCCATAGTAATTCAGCATATAATCGTCCAGCGTCATGCCCTGCACCTGGGCCTGCGCAGTCTGCACATCCGTGATATTCTGCACGAAACGCTCCACCATCTCTGCCGGCGGCTCCTTGAACGTACAGTTTGCCATGATTCTGTTGGTCAGACTGTTCTCCACCGCCGTCTCGAACCGCAGATCCTCCTGCTCCTGAAAGCGCTCTGTCAGATAATCTTTCAGATTCTGCACGGTTGTGCAGTCCTCGATACCCATCGCCTCTCCGGCTGTCACTGCGAACGCATCGTCCAGCTCCGGAATTTTCTGTACGCCGATGCTGTTCACCGTCACCTCAAACACCACGGGTTTGCCCGCCAGATCGGGATTGTTGGGATAAGGGTCGGGAAAGCTCAGATTCAGCGACAGGGTGTCCCCCACATTCGCGCCGATCAATCCCTCCTCAAAACCGTCGATAAAACGATGGGAACCGATCGTCAGACTCTGACCGCTGGCGGTGCCGCCGTCGAACTGTTCTCCGTCCAGGTAGCCGGCATAATCAATATTCACCGTGTCGCCCTCTTCCACAGAGCGGCCGCTCACCTCTTCCACCGTGGCGAAGCTCGGCAGAAGATAAGACTCGAGATAGTCATTCACGATCGTGTCATTGATCTGCGTCTTTTCTTCGTTCACCTCGACACCCGTATAATCGCCCAGCGTCACATAACTGGAAGCCTTGATGTCCTTAAGATACTCCTTGCTGCCGCAGGCGCACAGCAGCGCGGAGGCCGTAAGCGCTGCCGCCAAAACCGCCGGCCTTGCGCCGATTTTCCTTTTTTTCTCTTCCTGTTTCATCTGTTTCTCCATCTCTTTCCTTTTTCTATGCTAAAAATCGCATTATGCCGCCCTCTTGGGCGCCCGCGCCGCCGATTCGCCGCGGGCGGACCCATACTAGGTTATCATAGCACAAACGCTTCTTTGTTTAAAGTATTTCTTGCTTAAAGCCCGAATCAATGATAGAATATTTCTTACATGCTATAGGTTTTCGGAGGTGCATCCATGAGTAAAGTAGCGATTGTTTTACTGGTGATTCTGGCGATTCTGATCGTCGCCATAGTCGTGCTGTATTTTCTGGGGAAAAAGGCACAGCAGAAGCAGAGCGAACAGCAGGCGCAGATCGACGCCATGAAGCAGACGGTCTCCATGCTGATCATAGATAAGAAACGAATGAAACTGCGGGATGCGGGACTGCCGCAGGCGATTCTCGACCAGACGCCGAAGTGGGCCCGCGGCTCCAAACTTCCTGTCGTCAAGGCCAAGGTTGGCCCGCAGGTTATGTCGCTGATCTGCGACGAGAAGATTTTTGATTCCGTCCCGGTCAAGAAAGAGGTCAAGGCCGTCGTCAGCGGCATCTATATCACCGACGTCAAGGGACTGCACGGCAAAACCGCCGTCACAGAGCAGAAGAAAAAGGGACGCTTCAGACGCTTTGTGGAACGCGCACAGGAAAAAGCCGGCGCGAAGCCGGTCAAATAGCCGGACGGATTTCGATGACCATACGGCAGTCGGCCAGAGGCGCACCGTCGGCCCTAAGCGTATATTCCACGTCGGCTCTGATGTGCTCCTCATTCTGCACCAGCCGTATCCGGCCGGTAACAATCTCCATAAGAATCTGACCGAAAGGCGTCTGATAGCCGGTCAGATTCTTTTTGTTCTGCTGAAAGACCATGTGGGTACTCACGGCGCCTTTTCTGAGCACTTCCACGGTATCGCCGTCGAATTTCAGTCTGCTCTTCACCCGTTCGGCGAGCCCCTCCACAGTCTCCTCGAAGATCACATAGTGTTTCCCGTTTTTCTGATAGTAATTCCCGCGCGCAGCCGTCTCGATCCGGCCGTCTTTCTCTCCGTCCTGACCGGACTGCAGCCCGCTTAGCGTCACCCAAACTTCTCTCGTCATAACCGGCCGTCCTTATCCCCTGAAATCCCTGCGCCTCAATACTCGTCGATATTGATCACTTTCGCCGACAGGATCCCGTAAGTCAGAATGGAGTTGGCAAATTTCTGGAACTTATCCGCGGCGTCGCTGACGAAGAATCGGTACAGTTCCGTCCCCAGGCCGGGCCGATGGCTGCTCTCCAGGCCCTTTTCCTGGAGGAGGCTTTTGAGTTCTCTCGCCGTCTCATAAGCCGGATTGACCAGGGTCACGCCGTCTCCCATGATTCTGCCGATGGTGGAGCGTATGATGGGATAATGTGTGCATCCCAGAATGAGCGTGTCAATCCCCACGTCAATCAACTCCGTCAGATACCGTCCGGCGATCTCGTCCGTCACCGGATCTTCCCACAACCCCTCTTCCACCAGAGGCACGAAAAGAGGGCAGGCCTTGCTTAAGACCATCGCATCCGCGTTCTGTTCCTGTATGTACCGGCTATAAATGCCGCTGCCTATGGTCGCCTCCGTAGCGATCACGCCGATCTTGTTGTTCTTCGTCGCGCTGACCGCCGTCTTCGCGCCCGGCCTGACCACGTCGATAATCGGCAGCTCCACCTCCCGCTCCAGCGCTTCCACGGCGCAGGAACTGGCGCTGTTGCAGGCGATCACGATCGCCTTGACGTTCTGCGTCTGCAGGAAACGCGCAATCTGCCGGGAAAACTTGATAATCGTCTCCGGCGACTTGCTGCCATAGGGCACCCGTGCCGTATCCCCAAAATATACGATCCGCTCGTTGGGAAGCTGCCGCATGATCTCTCTCGCCACGGTCAGTCCGCCCACACCGGAATCAAAGACGCCTATCGGCCTGTCCCGCATTTCTTCCTGCTCGCTCATACTCTGTTCTCCCGCTCAATTTCTGTCTGTTTTCTTCCCGATCCACTCTAACAATCTGCTGCAGATCACAATCTCCTCACCGGACGCCCGGAGAATATCGTCCGATCCGGCGCCGTCCGCCTGATCCGCTCCCTCTGTCTCCACCCGTTCATAAGTGCCGTCCGTAAAACACAGCTCCGGATACAGGACAGCCCACCAGATACACGCGGACACGCCGACAAGGACGGCCCGCAGACGCAGACTGCGGCATGCCCGCAGCAGAATACATCTTCTATTTTGCCTGTGCAGCATTGCGTCACACTCCTTCTCCTCCGCAGCCCTGATTTTCGACTGCCGTTATCAAAAGTGTGTCCGCTTTTCTGCACTCTATACCTCTACTGCTTCTTCTTTGCCGCCGCCTGCTCCTGCTCCAGACGAATCTGCCGGATAATGGAGCGTTCCTGATTGTCGATGTGGAGTTTCGCCGCCTCCGCCGCTTTCTCCTTATTCCGCCCGACAATACTCTCATAGATTATTCTATGCTCCTCAATCAAGCTGTCATGCCGATTTTCATCCTTAATATACTCAAAGCGGTAGCGGTACATCTGTTCCGAGAGATTATTGATCAGCTGAACCAGTCTCTGATTGCCGGTAGCCTGCACAATAATGTCGTGGAAAGCCACGTCGGCCCGCGCGATGACCGTGGCGTCTTTTGTCACGGTAGCCCGCGCAAATTCGTCGCAGGCTTTCTTCAGCTGCGCCTCCTCCTCCCCGCTGATCCGATCGCAGGCAAGTTCCGCGCAGAGCGCATCCAAAGCGCGCCGCACCTCCAGCACATCTTTCAGGCTCTTCTCCGTAATCTGCGCCACCTCCGCGCCCCGGCGCGGGATCATGATCACCAGACCCTCCAGTTCCAGTTTGCGGATTGCCTCCCTGATCGGCGTTCTGCTGACGCCGAGCCGGTTCGCAAGATGAATCTCCATCAGCCGTTCGCCCGGTTTCAGCTCCCCCGTCAGAATCGCCTTGCGCAGCGTATTGAACACAACATCGCGCAGAGGAAGCACCTCATCCATCGTCATATCAAAATGATCTCCCATACAGCCATACCTTTCTCTTGCCTGCTCTTTTGCACTCACACCTGTGCGGCGCCGTGAAATGTCGTCACAAAAATCTGTCCCGCCAGCTTTTCATCCGCCACGGCCCGCGCGGCGGCTTCTGCCTGTGCCCGCTGTGTAAAGATGCCGAACACCGACGGCCCGCTGCCGCTCATCAGGGCATTCTGTGCGCCCCGCCTGCGCAGCAGTTCCTTGATCTGCTCTATCACCGGATATTCTCTGGCCGTCACCGTCTCCAGCACATTGCCCATTCTGTCCGTGATCCCCTGCAGATTTCCCTCCCGCAGCGCCTCGGCCATACCGTCTATGTCGGGGTGATACGTCAGTCTGTCGGCGTGGAGATTGCCGTACACAAAAGCTGTAGACACGTTGATATCCGGCTTTGCGACGACAAGAGTACAGTCCGGCGGCGCCGGCAGCGGTGTCAGGATCTCACCGATTCCCTCCGAGAGCATGGTGCCGCCCGCAAGGCAGTAAGGGATATCCGCTCCGAGTTTCACGCCCAGTTCCTGCAGCTCTTCCAGAGAATAGCCCATACCGAACAGCTCATTCAGTCCGTGCATCGTCGCTGCCGCATCGGCGCTCCCTCCCGCCATACCCGCGGCAATGGGAATGCGCTTCGTCAACGTCACGCTGACACCGTCCCGGATCCCTCTCTCGCGAAGCAAAAGTTCCGCCGCCCTGCAGATCAGGTTGTCTCCGGCTGCAGGAAGCTCCTCCCTGTCGGTCCGCAGCACAATCCCCGGCTCATCCGTGCGCACAAACAGCAGATCGTCACAGATATCTACCGTCTGCATGATCATCTTCAATTCATGATAACCGTCCTCTCTGCGCCTGAGTACATCCAGGCCGAGATTGATCTTCGCATATGCCTTACAGAAAACCTGTTCCATAGCCTCCTCCAAAATTGTACTTTGTATACAAAAGATTGTACTTTATTATATACAATCCCTCCGCTTTCGTCAACTGTGGACGGACACGGACAACATTTTTGCCACAAATTCCCCGTCCGGGCTCTCCGCCGTCTTCTGCAGGATCAAGTCCGTGACCTCACGATATCCGCCGGTGTACACTACATCGCTCAGAAATACTTCTTCCATGATCTTCTTATAGATACCGGAGACGTTCCACTGTTCCCAGGCCTCACGGCAGGCCCCTTGATAGACATAACGCATGACCGTATCCTCCCCGGCATCACCGATCCCCAGCGCGATCCGCAGCATGGCAATCACGAACCGTCCCCGCCTGCGGATCCTCTCGTTGACCGCGGCACACAGACCGTCTATCTCTTCCCGCTCCGGCAGGACGCCTCTCGCCTCCAGCCTGCCGGTTCTGCTCTGCAGTTCCATCTGCCGCCGATGTGACGGGCACAGCGGCAGGACTTCGTAGCGCGCGTCCACATAATCCCACAGGAAAAAAGTGTTGACATATCTTCTGAAATTTTTCTCCCTGCACGCTAAATCCTCGCCGAGATAACACTTTCCGTCCCGCACATGCAGCAGATTCTCCAGCGACAGATCGAAATAATCTTTCAGGCAGGGCTGCGTTCCCCGATAGCCGTTATAGCCCGCCGGCACCAGACTCAGATTCCCGACGGTATGGGTCAGTCCGGCGAACTCCTTAAGCGGCGCGCTGTCGATATAGTTGTCGTCCGCCTCGATCAGCTCCCTGATCCGATCCGCCCTGTCACGCTGTCTGCCGTTGCCACCCTCCCTGAAAAAAACCGTATTCTTAAAATTGTTCCACTTATAAGTCTCCCCGTAATGGGAGATCAGATACAGACTGAACGTGATCCAGAAAGAATTCATCGTGTCCGGCCCCATGATGACCGAATCGTCATAGCACGAGCCGGCGAACTGCCTGATCGTAGCACAGCGAAAAGGCACATCCTGCACCCTGCACAGATCTTTCCAGTTCCAAAGCGTCCGATAGATTTCCCGCGGGAACCAGGAGTAATACCCCTGCTTCAGGTAATCTTTCCTCGTGGTTCCGTCACAGTCAAAATCACAGAATTTCGGCAGTCCTTTGTACTGCAGGAAATTGCCGATCGGCGCTTTGCCGCTCAGCGCTCTCAGACTGTCCATTCTCTCCTGATAGAACGCCTTGTCCCTCCGGCCGTCCTCCTGCACCCTGTCGGACAGCTCCGCCAGATGGGCGTACCACAGTGCCTCGTCGAACTGCTCCTTGACGTCGAACAGCTCATGCCGCTCCCGCGGCGCTTTCAGGAACGCCCGCAGGCTCTCATATTTGGGGGTTTGTCTTGTCATTGCCTCTTCTCCGTTTCCACAGATTCCGTGCCATACCAACCTATTTTAATATATTTTTTTCTTCTTTCCTACCCCAAAATATCCGTTTCTTCTTTTCCTGCATGTCATGAGCGCCCGCTTTTTTGTCATGAAAAGTCTGAAAATTTTAAATTTTACTCCTAATTTTTTCAGAGATGTGGTACGATATAATAAATAGATGTGGGGAGTTATCCCTTATTCGGTAACCGTAAATTTACCACTATAACACATTCCAAGGAGGGATACCAATGAGCGTAAACGGAATTACAGGTGCTGCAAATACTTATGACGTTTACCAGACAAATCAGTCTGCAAGCACAAAAGCTGCGCAGGAGAACACTTCCGAGAAGACAGCCGAAGAGAAGAACGAAGCCGGCGCTGTCTATGAAGCATCTCAGGAAAAGGCTTCATCCGCGAAAACTTACACCCAGAATACCGATCTGGTGAATAAGCTGAAAGCAGACGCAGAGGCACATACGAAACAGCTGCAGAGCATCGTTGAGCAGCTGATGACCAAGCAGGGCCAGACCTACAACACGGCCAACGGCATCTGGTCATTCCTGGCAAGCGGCGACTTCACCGTCGATGCCGCTACCAAGGCACAGGCTGAGAAAGATATCTCGGAAGACGGCTACTGGGGCGTTAAGCAGACATCTGACAGGATCATCGACTTCGCCACCGCACTGACGGGCGGCGACCCCGATAAGATCGAAGAGATGCGCGAAGCTTTCAAGAAAGGCTACAAGCAGGCGGAGAAGACCTGGGGCGGTGAGCTTCCGGAGATTTCCAAACAGACCTATGATGCTGTGATGGAAAAGTTTGACAAACTGGCGGAGGAAGCCGGTCTTACCACGTCAAACTAATCTATATCATCATAATTTATGATTTATCCTCGCATCAGTAAAAGAGAAGTCAGGCCGTAAGGCCTGACTTTCTTTATGTTCCGCACTGATACCCGTCTCTACAGCGCGTCGATGACGCCCTGCACGCCGCGCTCTTCATAGATGCGCTTATAGTAGGCCACCTCGTCGCGGATCAGTTCGTCGATCATCTGCATACCCAGAAGTTCCACCGGCGCCTTGTCGTCCGTCATGATATAGCCTCCCGCCTCGTAAGGTGTCAGATTGTCGGCTACTTTCTCCATCATCGCCGCCAGGTCCGCATCATCCAGCGCGCTTTGGCGATGCGCAAGATTCGCGGACATCTCCGGATTGTCGGAGGCGAAAAGTTCCCTGTTCGTGGAACCTGCCACATCCACTGTATAGACTTCTCCGAACACGGCGGCTATGGTATCCGCAAGGCGCTGGTTAATGTTCCCCTCCCTGCTGCCCCTCATATTCATGTTGACCACCATCACACCGTCCTCATTCAGGTGCTCTCTGACCGATGTAAAAAACTCCACGGAAGACATCTGAAACGGGATCGTGATGTCCTGATAGGCATCCACCATAATCACATCGTACTTCCCGTCCACGGCATTCAGATAAGCTCTGCCGTCATAAGTCGTCACCGGCACATCCTCCGGCAGCTTGAAATACTCATGCGCCAGTGCCGTGATCTTCTCGTCAATTTCCACGCCCTCGATCTCCATGCCGCCGTAATAATTGCGGCACTGGTGCGCATAGGTGCCTGTCCCCATGCCGAGGATCAGCACCTTACAGTCTTTCGGCTCCTCCCGCCCCGTCATCAGCGGCGCCGCCATCGCATAATCATAGTACATGCCCGTCAGCCCGCCCTCTTTCATCAGCATGGACTGCACGCCGAAAAGCACGTT
The DNA here is from genome assembly GCA_947588995.1 of uncultured Lachnospiraceae bacterium. GTDB lineage: Bacteria > Bacillota > Clostridia > Lachnospirales > Lachnospiraceae > UBA3282. The sequence continues at coordinate 25,918 of CANPZI010000021.1, read as the reverse complement.
GGTAGACAGGATCACACTTCTCTCTGTCTCTTTTACCTGCAGATAGTTGTAAATCGATTCTCCCTCGTAGGTCAGGCCGTCCTCCCAGAAAGCGAAGCTGTCCGACCGTCCGAGCAGACAGCAGAGAAGAAAAAGGATTGACGCCGCAATACTCTTTGCCGCTCCGCGTCTGCCGCTCGCAAAATAGAGCAGGGCGAGCGCCAGCAGTATCCCCGCAAAGATGAGGAATGTGACGGAAGTGCCCACCGCCGGTATCGAGAGAAAAGTCGGCACAAAAGTACCGATGATGCTGCCTATGGTGTTGAACGCCCCCAGTGTTCCCACAACCCTGCCGCTGTCCTCCAGACTGTCCACGGAATATTTCGCCAGCGACGGCGTCACCGTGCCCAGCAGAAAGAGCGGGAACACAAAGATTACCATGCACGCCGCGAACGCCGCCCAGATCAGAAAACCCGTGCTGACCGTGAAGATCAGGAGGGCGGAGATAGCGAGAATGATATATTTACCTGCCACGGGGATCGCCGCGATCCAGACCGCCGCGATCATGATCCTGCCATAGAGCCTGTCGGGATCAGGGTTTTTGTCCGCGCTCCTGCCCCCGTAAATATTACCCAGCGCCATCGCGATCATGATTGTGCCGATGATGATCGTCCAGACGATCTGGGAAGAACTGAAATAAGGCGCCAGAAGTCTGCTGGCGCCCAATTCCACGGCCATCACCGACGTACCCGCGAAAAACTCCGTCAGGTACAGAAACACTTTATTTTTCAGGATCGGTATCTCTCTCATATCCTCATCTCCGTTGTATCTTAAAATCTCCGGCCAAAAAATGCCGTTGCAACTACAGTACAGTATATAGAATTTTTCCGTATTTGACAATCCCGCCTTACTGTCGCCGGCAGACGCTGCTGACGATCAGACGCTCCGCGGGACACGCTCTGCTCACAGGCTGCCTTTCACTACCAGTATCTTATCTCCTGCCTTGATGTCCTCGGAGGCCAGTTCGTTCACTTCCTTAAGCTGCGCGATCGGCACATAGTAGCGTTTGCCGATATCCCACAGCGTATCGTTCGGGCCGGCGATACAGATGACCATGCCCGGCAGTTCGCTCAGCTTATTTAAGTCCAGATCTTCCACCTTGATATCCGTGATCAGATTGCTCTTTTGCACCGCGAAAGCAATCACCTTAAACTGCAGCGCAGCTTTCACGTCCAGTTCATCGCCTCCCAGCATCGTCACCGTCAGCTGTTCGACACTGTAGTGCAGCTTAAAGACGCTGGTCGGCGTGATATTCTCTGCCTCGATCACATACTGAAAAGGTATTTCATTCTTCGCGGCACAGATCGCCTTGGATCCGCCGCTTAAGTAGAGCGTCGTCACAATCAGCGTGCCCGAGACGGCGATGCCGTTCTCCACGACTGTCTGCTCCCCCAGCTGAACCTCTCCCTCAGAGTGAATCAGCTGATACATGGGCATTTCCGCATCCTGGATCTTTGCGTGTTCCGCGATCCTGCACTTGCCACCCCCGTTTAAGAGCAGACTCTTGAGCTGCACCTGCGTGGTGAGCGCCTCGATCTCTTTCTGCACGCCGTAGATGTCGGACAGCACTTCCAGATTTTCCTCCTCGTACAGATGGATATCCAGATCAAGCACCGGTTCGACACAGAAGACTCTCTCCTCGCCGTCAAAATCCTGCCGCACCTCCACATTGCACTGGCCGAGACTGCAGCAGATATCCGGAATCATATCCTCCCGACAGCCATGGCACTCGATGATGCCGCTGAACGGCACGGTGTTCTCATACCAGAGGGTCCTGTCGCTGTCCCCCTCTCCCTCATAGAGGAAAAAAGCTTTCATCTCACCCTGCACGGAGATCTTCTCCTCCAGTGCCTTGAACTCCACATGGTCAAACGTAATGTGGTGCCAGATCGTCTGAAAAACGTTCGGCAGATTGCCCGACAGCTCCATCTCCTCTTTCAGGCGGAAGATATCTTTCTTCCGGAGTACCAGCTGCGCAACCGAATAGGTCCGTTTCCGGTATTCCACCGGCTCGTCATGATACAGATCCACCGCCGCATCCTGCTCGATCTGCTCCTCTTTCTCCAGAGCAAAAGAGACCACAGCCTGCACGCTGAGCTTGCGGGAATTGATCAGCCCAACCGTCAGGTCTTCGATCTCTCTGTCGGCCGCTATCGTATCGCCGTTTCCCACACCGTCCATGTTGACTTTTTCCTCGAAAGGAATGACCGTCTCCATGCTGGCACACGCTCCCTCCGCATCTGTCAGGTACAGGACGGACACCACCAGACGGCCGCGCAGATGCACTGTATTCTCCGCGGGGCGTATCTCCTCCAGAATGACTTCTCCCTTGCTGTTCAAAAGGCGGACAGCGTCGGGTTTGTTATCTGAAATATTGACATCTTCTTCCAAAACAGCCTGCGTACCTGCTCTGCTGCTGATCCGATCCATATGTATCTTCTTTTTTACTAATTCCACCAAAAAAACCTCCGTGCCTACACTTGGTATAAGTGTATGCCGCACGGAGGACAGATATGCTTCCATCTTGCAAATGGCCCTGACCTATGCTATACTGACGGAGTTAAAAGCTCGGAAAACAAACATTCTCTGATCTTAAAGGAGTCCTGATGAAAAAGATTGTTCGGATATTGGTCCGTGAAATTATCATCATCGCCATATGCGTTTTTATCGGTACCGCGGCGCTGTCGCTCGCTTACATTGGCGTCTCACGCGCCAATATGAGCGAAAATGTCAAAGCATCTGCCATACAGTTGAATCATCTTGGCCTTGGCGCGCATCTCTGGAAAGACGTCGAAGAAACTATGCTCGAACTTTACACGGACGGTCTTCTGTTCAACGTCTCCTACACCTCTGTATCCGACGGCATACAGGATATTTTTCTGGATACTTATATGAGCGTTGGCGACACCAACCCCATGAATTCTCTCTATGAAGTGACAGTGCTTGCCAACGATGATTATGTGATAAATACCTACGGACGTTACTGGCACGGCTATCAGGCTATTCTGCGTCCGCTTCTGTGCTTTTTCACCTATTCCGATATTTTACAGCTCAATATGATTGTGCAGTTTTGCCTTGTCGTCTTATTCCTGTACATACTGGCCAAATCTGCCTATCAATATCTGATCATTCCCTTTTGCGGCATGTATCTTTTTTTGTCGCCGGTCAGTCTCTTCAGCTCGCTGCAGTATTCCCACTGTGTCTATATCATGCTGCTCTCGCTGATCGCGCTTTTTATACCGCCGCTTCAAAAATACTGGAATGATACCAACAGAAATTATCTGTTTCTTCTGGCAGGCATTGCAACGGCTTACCTGGACCTGCTTACCTACCCCTGTATCACACTCGGCATACCGCTGATTGCCTGCCTCGGGGCTGCTGCCATTTCTTCCCCTCCGCTGATCCGCACGCTCAAAAATACCGTTTTTTATTCCGCCTCATGGGCAATCGGCTATGCGGGCATGTGGATTTCCAAGTGGATTCTCGCCTCTGTGCTGACCGACGAAAATATCTTTTTGAATGCGTTTGAACAGGTAAAATTCCGCAGCGGTTATTTCAGCAAAAAGCAGCCTTATCGCGATACCCTGCGCCTGAATCTGAGCGTATGCAACAAGGAAGTGCTCCTCCCTGTCCTGATCTGCGTCATCCTCTGCGCCATTGTCTATAAAATAAAAAATCACAACCACACCGACAGGAATCTGCTTCCGTCTATCGCTATGCTGCTGTTCGTATCCTGCTATCCTTTTATCTGGTACGCTCTCGCGAAACAGCATTCCAGCGACAACGCTTATTTTGTATGGCGCGAGCTGGGCATCAGCGTATTCGCCTTTCTGGTCATCGGCGCGCTTCTCGTCCGCAAAAATGATACCGGGCAGGAAAAGCCGGACGACGCATCCTGACACGGCAGTACGGCCGCTCACGCCGACACTGCGCCGATCAGTTCCGTCACGTTCTCTATTCCATAGCGTTTCATATAGGCCTCGATGCCCTCGATCACTTCTATCGTCGCGTAAGGATTGACAAAATTCATCGCCCCCACCGCGACCGCGCTGGCGCCGGCCAGCAGGAATTCCACCGCGTCCTCCCCGTCTGCAATGCCGCCCATACCGATAACGGGAATCTTCACGGCATGGGAAGCCTGATAGACCATACGCACCGCCACAGGTTTCACGGCAGGACCGGAAAGTCCTCCTGTCTGATTGGCCAGCACAAACTTCCGTCTGTGAATATCGATCTTCATGCCCGTGATCGTGTTGATCATCGAGAGCGCGTCTGCCCCCGCGGCCTCCGCCGCCCTCGCCATCTCCGCGATATCCGTCACATTGGGACTCAGCTTCATGATGACGGGCTGTTTCGCCCTGGCCTTGATCTGCGAGGTGATGTCATAGAGACAGTCTGCTTTCTGCCCGAATGCGATGGCGCCTTCTTTTACGTTGGGGCAGGAGACATTGATCTCCAGCATGTCCACAGGTTCATCGCCGAGACGTTCCACCACTTCCAGATAATCCTCCACCGTCTTCCCGCAGACATTGACGATAATTTTCGTATCATACTGTCTCAGGAAAGGAATATCCCGTTCAACAAACACATCGATTCCCGGATTCTGCAGACCGATGGCATTCAGCATTCCGCCGTAGACTTCCGCCACGCGGGGCGTAGGATTGCCGGGCCACGGCACGTTCGCCACACCTTTTGTCACCACCGCGCCAAGCCGGTTTAAGTCCACAAAGTCACTGTACTCCATACCGGAACCAAAAGTCCCCGATGCCGTCATCACGGGATTTTTGAATGTCACGCCTGCAATTGTCACCTCTGTATTCATCAGATATTCACCTCCCCTGCCTCAAATACCGGTCCGTCCGTGCAGATTCGGGCGTTGTGCACATGGGAATGGCTGTCCACATCTTTCGTCTCGCAGACGCAGCCGAGACAGGCTCCCACACCGCAGGCCATCCTCTCTTCCAGCGAGAGATATGCCTCTATCCCCTGCTCGCCGGCATACTGTTTGACTGCCCGCAGCATCGGCATCGGCCCGCAGGCCATAATCACATCCGCAGACAGGCCTTTGACCCGGATAATATCCATCACATTGCCCGCAACGCCCACACTGCCGTCCTCCGTCGCCATGTATACCTGTCCGTACTTCCCCAAATCATCCTGTAAGAAGAGATCCTGATTTCGATAACCCAGTAAGATCTGTTTCTCCGCATCCAGCTCTTTTGCCAGCTGCAGCATGGGCGGAATCCCGATGCCGCCGCCCATCAGAAACACTTTTTTCCCCGCGGCGCGCTCCACAGGAAAACCGTTGCCGAGCACCCCCAGCACATCCACCGTGTCATTCGCCCGATAAGCGGAAAATTCCGCGGTTCCCTTTCCTGCGACGCGGTACACGAGCCGCAGCCTGCACCTCTCCCGGTCCGCCTCACAGATACTGATCGGCCGCGGCAGCAGCGTCGCCGCACTGTGCGGATAGACTGCCACAAACTGCCCCGCACGGGCATCCTGCGCCAGTTCCGTCTCAATCCACAGATCGTAGATCTGCTCTGCCATCTTTTGCTGCGAGACGACCGTCGCCGTCACTTTTTTCCTGGGAATTGTCCGATTCTCCATGCTGATCGTTCCTTTCTTTCGCTTCATCCGTCTGCAGCCCCGCCGCACTATCGGCGCGGCAGCCGCCAATCACTAATCCTGCACATTCCGCTCATACACGATCCTGCCGCCGCAGATCGTGCAAATGACTTTCCCCGGCAGCGTCTCGCCCACGAAAGGCGAATTGGAAGCTTTCGAGGCAAACTTTTCCACCCTCCACGCTGCCTGCGGATCGAAAATCACCAGATCGGCCGGGCCGCCCTCCGCCAGATAGCCTGCGTCCAGGTGATAGAACCGCGCGGGGGCAAGACTCATCCTGCGCAGCAGTTCCATCATCGTCAAATACCCCTTGTCCACCAGTTCCCGTATGCCAAGAGACAGGGCAGTCTCCAGCCCGATAATGCCGCTGGGCGCTTCCGTGAGAGGCCGGGCTTTCTCCTCGGCGCTATGGGGCGCATGGTCGGTGGCAATCATGTCGATCGTGCCGTCCTTAAGTCCTTCGATGATGGCCAGCCGGTCGGCCTCCTCCCTGAGCGGCGGATTCATTTTGGCCAGCGTGCCGTGCGCGATCACCGCCTCCTCCGTCAGCGTAAAGTGATGGGGCGTCGCCTCCGCATGGATATGCGCGCTCTTTTTCTTCGCCTGCCTCACCAGTTCCACGGCCTCCCTGCTGCTGATATGCTGGATGGAAAGGTCAGCTTCCTCCTCCACGGCAATCCGCAGATCCCGCTCCACCATGGAAATCTCCGCCTCTCTGGGCGAACCGCCTATCCCGAAATAGGCGGAAGCCCGTCCCGCGTTGACGCCGTTATTCGTGATGAGGGCAGGATTTTCCTCGTGCAGGCTGACGGGCCTGCGGCACGCACCGGCCCGTCTTAACGCCTCCCGCAGCAGTTCTTCATCCGTCAGCGGGATCCCGTCGTCGGTGAATCCCACCGCCCCCTGCGCGCTCAGCGTCTCCATATCCGTCAGTTCCCTGCCGCCAAGTCCTTTCGTCACATTGGCACAGGTATAGACATGAATATCTGTCTCCGCGCCCCTGTCCATGACATACCGCAGCGTCTCCGGGTTGTCTACCGCAGGTTTCGTATTGGCCATCAGCACTACCGAGGTGAAGCCGCCCCGGGCAGCGGCTTTCGCGCCCGTGTATATGTCCTCCTTATAGGTGAAGCCCGGATCCCGAAAATGCACGTGCACATCCACCAGTCCCGGCGCGACAATCCGACCGCACAGGTCGATCGCCTCTTCCATCCCTGACCGGTTCTCCGCCATATCCGCGCCGCCTGCCTGCCCTGCGCGCGCCGCACACTCTTTGCTCCCCTGCACATCTCTTTCGCACGGGAAGATTCCTGCAATCTTACCCTCTTCTATCAGAATGTCTCTGTATCCTTCCGTACCTGACCGCGGATCGATCAGATAACCGTTCTTCAATAACATAGCTTCGCCGTCCTCTGCCGCTATCATCCGTATTTACCTTTGCCACTACCACCATCTTATCATAAATGCCGCTTCACGCCAATTCTTTTGTCCTCTGCCGCGCAGATGCCCGGCGCTAGTCGAACACAACCGGCTTGTCGATAAACTCCGTCTTGATCACTATGTAGGGATAACTGGCCACCGGATCGTTCTTCTCCTCCGGGGAGGGCCCGATCAGATTCGTGTCCACATAGATCGCATTTGCCGTCTCATACAGATCATTCAGCGCGATGCTGTAGCCGCCTGTCTGCTGTGTTCCGTAGCCGATGCAGATATAGAGAAAACCCTGATCCTCAAAAGTCATCTTGAAAGCATCCGCCCTCTTCTGTTCAATCATATGGAACAATTCGTCCGGCAGATTGTCCTCCGCGACGACCGCACACTCCAGATCCTTGATTTTCTCCATGGCGTCCTGCTTCTTCGCGCAGGCAAACACGCCCATGCACAGCAGGCAGACCAGGCAGGCGCTTACGATCCTCTTCTGATATTCATATTGTCCGTTCATAAATTTTCACTCCGGCATAAACTCTTATTACTCAATTTATTAACCGACAATACGTTGTATTCCTATTGATTATTGCGGCGGCAACCGATATACTGAAAGAAAGGACGAAAAGACAGGAGACAACAAGATATGATCCGTTTGGTTTTGGTGGCAGTGTTTGTGACAGTATTTCTGATCGTGAGTCTTCCGATCCAGTTCGTGGAATTTCTGATCGGCAAAGTCAATCCCGACATCAAGAGCCGCAGTTCGCTGGCAATCGTGAACTGGGCGTTTCGCGTCGTCCTCTTCCTCTCCGGCGTTTCCGTGACTGTACTCGGCGAGGAAAATGTCCCGAAAGACGAGGCCGTGCTCTACATCGGCAACCACAGGAGCTATTTCGACGTCATCATGACCTATGTGCGCGTGCCCAGGCCCACCGGCTATATGGCGAAAGTGGGAATGCTGCGCGTGCCGTCCTTAAGCACCTGGATGAAATACCTGCACTGTATCTTCTTAGACAGAAGCAACATCAAGGCCGGTATGCAGTCGATCCTCGCCGCCATTGACAAAGTGAAGTCCGGCATCTCTATCTGCATCTTTCCGGAGGGGACGCGCAACAGAACCGACGATGTTCTGCTGGAATTTCACGACGGCAGTTTTAAGATTGCCGAGAAGACCGGCTGTCCCATCGTACCTATGAGCATCAACAATGCCGGCGCGATCTGGGAAGACCACCTGCCCTGGATCAGGAAAGCGCACGTCGTCATCGAGTACGGCAAACCCATCTATGTCCGGGATCTGGACAAAGAGCAGAAGCGTCACTTAAGCGCCGCCGTGCAGGAGGTCATTCGGACCAACTATGAGAAAAACAAAACGCTGGTGTGAACGCTCTGCACGGCCTGTTTCACTCCTCTGCCGCTACTCTTCCACCAGATACAGCTCCTCCATGATCGAGCTCATCATCAGGATCAGTTCCGCGTTCAGCTCCACCTGGTTCATAATACCCTGCTTCTCGTCGATACCCGCATAGTTGCGCTCTCCCGCGCCGTCCAGATAGCTGACGGACTGCAGGTTGCGCCCCAGCAGATAGTGCAGGTGGTTCTGCAGCACGGTGGCGTATTCGTGGTTGGTGATGATATGATCCACCACCGCCAGTCTGGTGATATCCCGAAGCAGCTCCGCGCTGCCTTTTTTCTGTTCATCCATACTCACAAGAAACTGGGAATTCTTGGAGGCATAGGAGATATCCTCCCCCTCTTTCATCAGAACCCTGATCAGCGTATCGCAGATATCCACGTCCACTCTCTGCTTGGTGGAGAGATAAGTCACGCAGCCCCAGAACACAAAATTGTCGTCCATATCCGTCACGGGATTCTGCAGAAGATATCCCCGGATCTCATTGTGATAACCGTAGCTGCCGGTCGCGCGATAGAGTTCCGTGGACGCGTAGAAATACTCCTCCGGCGACACATCCGCAAGGTACTGCCCCGCATAGCGGTATGCCCGGTCCGCCGCTTTCAGGCATCTTGTGGCAAACTCCCTGTCATAATTCTGATACAGATAACTGAATTTTGCCATCGTAGCCGCAAACTGAATCGTCGCATCCATCGTGACGGAATCAATATAGAGCAGATAGCCGAGGGCCACACTGTCGGCGCTGCTGACGGACGAATAGACGGCCCCGCTCCTGCTGTCCTGCATTTTTAAGAGCCAGTCTATCTCATACCTGACCTCGTCCAGCACGTCGGGAATGCCGTTGCCGCTCTCCGGAATCCCCACCTCGTCGCCAAACACTTCCGGATAGAGTTCATAGGCGAGCAGCAGATAATTGACCGTACTGCACCCTGTCGGAACATCCCTGGTCGCGATCTCGTCCACATGCCAGCCGCCGGATACATCCAGCTTCACGGAGGCCTCGTCTTTCATCTGCGCCTCCTTGGTATGGCAGGCATTGTGTGCCGCCTCCCCGGCCAGTTCCGTCGAGAGCGTCAGGCCGCAGCGGTTATAGTAATACTGTTTCAGCGCCACATCATACAGCTCCTCGTACGGGTTCTCCGCGATCTCAAAGGTGTAGGACTGCCCGATGACCGCCGCTTCTATGTAGTAAGTGCCCTCTGTCCGAAAGGCGGTAAAATCACCATAACTGATAAATGCGCCTGTCTCCTCGTCGTATCCCCTCCGCTCAATCCGCCCCGTGTAGACGCTCTGTCCGCTCGCCGCATCTATGATCGCAAACGTCTCCGGCAGTTCCTCGCCGCAGAAAAGGGCAATCTTGCTGCTGCTGACGGCATAGCCCTGCTGATCGACCAGAATACTCGGCAGACTCTCCGGCACCTCATAATCGAACTCCGGCGCCAGCCCCAGTGTGGTAAAGAGGCTGTCCCCGCCGTCCGCGCCGCCGGTATCCGCCGTCAGTTCGTTTGCATAGGCGCAGCCCGTCAGCGCAAGCAGCACAGTAAACAATATGCAGATTCCTGTCTTGAAGCGTCTTTTGCCCATGACACCATCTTAACACAAAAGTCCGCATTCTTCATCATAATATACAATTTTTCCTTCGATGACCGTGCAGAGCGTGCGGGTAAACACCTCCATCGGATTGCCGTCAAAAATGGCCACATCGCCGTCCTTGCCCACGGCGAGACTGCCGATTCTGTCGTCCACGCCGCAGATCTTCGCAGGGTTGATGGTGATGGAGCGAAACCCCTCCTCCATCGACATCCCCTCCTTGACCGCCAGACCGGCGCAGATCGGCAGAAACTGAATTTTGGAGACCGGGTGATCTGTGGTGACGGCGGTGAGAATTCCGCTCCGGCCAAGCTGCCCCGCCGTCTTGAACGCCATATTGCGGACTTCAATCTTATTGCGGCTCGCCATGTCCGGCCCGACAATCGCAGGAAACCCGGCTTCTTTCAGCTCTTCCAGGATCAGATGCCCCTCGCTGCAGTGATCCAGCGTCATCTTGAGTCCAAACTCTTTCGCGATGCGCACCGCCGTCAGGATATCATCCGCCCGGTGGGCGTGGGCTTTCAGCGGAATCTCGCCCCGCAGGACGGGAAGCCAGCACTCATAGCGGAAATTTCTCTCCGCCGCCGGCTCTTCGCTAATCTTTTTTTCGTATGCCCGCGCTTTCGTCAGTTCTTCCCTGAGCATGGCCGCAATCGCCATGCGGGTCGCCGGCGAAACGTTCTGCCCGGCATAATTCACTTTCGGATTCTCACCGAAAGCCACTTTCATGGCAGCCGGCGCTTTCACGATCATCTCATCGATACATCTGCCGTGGGTCTTGACGAAAGCGAACTGCCCGCCCACCACATTAGCGCTTCCGGGACCGATCATGGCCGCCGTAATTCCCGCCTGCAGCGCGTCGTGGAAAGCGTCGTCCATCGGATTGATCGCGTCAATCGCGCGCAGATACGGGGTGACGGGATCGACCGTCTCATTACAGTCGTCTCCCTCCATCCCTTTCTTCTCCTCGGTGATCCCCATATGACAGTGCGCCTCGATGAGGCCCGGCATAACCAGGCTGCCCTTAGCGTCGATCACCCGGACGTCCGGCCCGTCCGGCCGCCCCGCGCCGTCATACTCCCGCATATCGCCCAGCGCGGTAATCCTGCCCTCCTCTATCCTGAGGTAGCCGTCAGCATAATCCCGCTCTTCCATCGTTCTGAGATTTCCGTGAATGATCACCAGCATAGTTTACTCTCTGCCTGCGCCGTCACTGAAGCCGCGTCATGGGATTGACCGGCTCGCCGTCTTTTGTCAGCTTGAAGTAGACATTCGTTCCCTCCAGACTGTAATACTTGGTCGGAAACGCCACGGTGCCGATACTGTCGCCCACACTCACATAGCTGCCCTCGGAGACGATGATGTTCTCCAGCTGCCCATAAGTCAGCTCATAGCCGTTGCCGAGATCCGTCACCACCATGTTGCCTATCGTCGGATCATAGCTCACGGAAGTCACCCGCCCGTTGGCCGCCGCGGTGATACCGTCTCCCTGATTGGCCGCGATCACGATGGCCGGGTTGTACTTGTACTGCTGAAGCGTGGGAAAATAGACCGTCTTGTCCATGCTGTAATTGATGAGCACATCGCCCACGATGGGCCACACCAGACCGTCCTCCTCGTGGAAATCCAGCGTCGGCTGCACGGTCGTGGAGATCGCCTCCGCCGTCTCAGGCACTTCGGCGTTCTTCGCGGTGTCCACCGTCTCATCGAACATGCCCTCCTCCTCTTCCTCGCTCTTCTTCGTCTGCTCCAGAGTCGGCTCGCCCGCGCCCGCCTTGTTCACAGTCCCGGACGCCGCGGTTTTTTTGTCATTCTCGTCCGCCTGCTCCGCATCCTCCACCCGATCTGCCGCGCTTGTCTTACTTTTCAGTCCGGCTTCGCTCCCGCTCTGCTTTGTCCCGGTAAGCTTGTCCCCGGTATTCTCCACATTCTGGGAATTTGCCTCCTGAAAGTTCGGATCATAGTCGAGGTCGTCGGTTCCCACATCGGCAAACAGCGTGTCCAGCTCGTCGCCGGACAGCATGTTTTCCGCGGTCATGCCGCCGTCTTTCTCAATCGCCGCAAAGTCTACCACATCGTTTTCTTTCTCTGCCCTGTTGCTTCTCTGCACGAAAATCCCCGTCACTGTCAGCGCGGTCAGCACCAGCACCGACGTCGCCAGCATGACGATCCGCTCTTTTCTGACACCGTTTCTATTTCTTCTTACCATAAGATTACGCCTCCTGTTTTGCCTGTTTAAGCTTTCGCAAAAGTTGATACGGTGTTAGTCTTTCCCATTTCTGACAGCTTATTCAATTTTTGCTAATTCGGTCCCGCAAAAAAATTCCTGCAGGATCTGATCGTACGACGCGCCGTTTATCGCCCTGCAGTTGGCGGCGTACTGGCTCATGCCGAAACCGTGTCCTACGCCCGTCACATGAAAAATAATCTGCGTGTCCGTCTGTTCCGCCTCAAAAGAGGAAGAGGGAAGATCGAACAGATAGCGAAACGCCTCCCCATCCATCCGTCCGGCTTCCTCCTCCCCCGCACAGAAAACCGCTTCGGTCACATATCCCGCCTCGTCGCGCACAAATTGCAGATTCTCCCAAAGTTCCTCTGCCGGGTACTCTTCTCCCAGATGCTTTTGGATCTCGCGCAGAAATTTTCGTTTGGAGACGCTCGTTTCACTCTGATAATCCCGCGCCGCTCTGTCCTGTTCACAAGGCACGCTCTGCAGATAAGGATATTGATCCGTCTGCCACACCTCGCCGGCATCTCTCGTGCGCCCGTTGCTCACCTTGAAATAAGGCGTCTGCACAGGTTCTCCCTCACGGGTGAGATACAGACCGGCCGTCCCGCTCGCCGCTTCCGCATAGACAGTGAGTATCTGCCCGGCCTCCGCGTCCGCGGCGTACCATCTCTCCAGCCCTTCCCCCGACACGAAGAGACTGTCCCCCTGCTCCTGCCATGCCCGCACCAGTTCCGTCCTGATCAGCACCGCCTGCGCTTTCAGCGCTTCCGGTTCGTAGTCGTCCGGCATGACCTCTGCCAGCCTGTACGCAACATATTCCTCCGGCGCAAGCTCCCAGACACCCCAATCCATATCCGCCAGAATCCGTCCACCCCGGACTTCTCCGCTCTCCGCGCCGTCTCTCAGCGCGGCGCTGTCCACGCCCACATGTCCCCACAGGCTGGCACATACATAAGGTAATAAAAAAACAAACAAAAGAAAGCCTCCGGCATCTCTTTTGTCTGTTTTTTTTAAGACGATTCTACTCTCTTTCATGAAGCACCCCGCATGTACTATCTCTATGCGGACACTTCACGCATTATTCCCGCACGCCCTACCGCGCCGCATCGAGATGCTGCGCCATATCCAGGTGCTGTACGGTGGACACTGTCCCGTTCTCATAGAGGAAAATGCCCGTTCTTCTGATCAGTGCGTTCGTTTGATTGCTCTGTGCGTCATTCAGTGAAAACCCGGTTGAGACGCTGCCAAGCCCGATTGCGCCCACGCCCAGATCCGACAGACGGTACAGGGTATCGTTACCCTCCTCGTCTCTGACCCAGATCTGCAGCTTATCCCAGATCTCGTCCGCCTCGTCGATCCAGCCGTTACCGTCGGCGTCATACTTCGCCAGATCGGCAAACCCGTCGCCGGATTTCGTGCCAAACAGCTCGCCGCCATCGTTGATCACACCGTCGCCGTTTAGATCCAAAGCCAGGAAACCGCTGCCTGACGCAAGCGAAGAAATCTCCTCCGCCGTGCCGTCCTGATCCAGATCGAAATAGAATTTCTGGTCGGACACACTCGCCACATCCGTGTCCAGGTTGATCACCAGCGGATCGCAGTACTTAACCCCGGTGCTGTAGGTCTCCTCGTAATACGCCTCAAATCTGCGGCTCATGGAACACTCCAGATTGAACGACAGTTCCCTGCCGTCCGCCGTCTTCACCACGCCTGCAGTGGAAAAAGAAGTGCACTCCTGCTCCATGTGGTAGTAGGAATTGGTGATGAATCCCATCTGATAGGTTCTCTCTCCGAAGCCCATATCAACCGGGTTCACAGCACCCGTATCCCACGGCTTTCTGTCGTCCCTGCCGAAGCCAAACAGCAGTTCCATCAGAAAACGCATACAATACTGCCTGATGGTTGTGACCGCGTCCTGCGGCTGCTGTCTTGCACTGACCCGCCCCGGCCTGGACATATTCTTAAAATGTGCCGAGATATCCTCAAGCTCCGCGGGATTTTCTTCGCTCTCCCCAGTCTGCTCCGCATTTTCATCGGCACCGATCAGATCCCCGAAGAGACTCTCCGGGTCTTCATTCCGACCGCCTCTGCGCCGCACGGTGGAGGCACTCACCGATGTCGCCGTGACAGAAGTATAACTCCTGTGCGATTCCATACCAACTACACTGGAATCAATTCTCACTATTACCTCCTTTGGTCCAGACCCCGCCTACGCCCGCCTGTGCCACCGGCTGCACCCTCCGTGATGCATGGCAATAGAAAGGACGGCATCTTCAAAGTAAATCCTTTTCCTCTGAAAAACACCGTCCGTGGTCTGATCCCTATTCAGATTCAAGAGACAGCCGTCCGGCCAAGATCAGCCATCCCTTGTACTCTATATATCGGCCTTAAAATCCGATTAGTTTAGCCCCACTCTGTTATAATTGATGAGACAGCCTTTCAGGATAATCTGTCTCTCCTCGTCGGTCAGTTCGCCCAGGCGCAGCTCAAATGCCGTGAGAGAATCTTCTTCCACGGATACCCTGTAGGCCTGAATCACTTCCGCTTTCTCCTCCACCGCTTTTCTGATGCCCGGTAAGAACAGATAATCCAGATTTTGGAAAGGCAGATCTCCCGCGGGGATCAGGAAAGGCAGCATCCCCCAGTTGATCAGGTTGGAACGGTATCGCTTGGTGGCATACTCGTTCGCGATATTGGCCCAGCCGCCCAGCACTTTCTGGCAGCTCGCCGCCTGCTCTCTGGCGGAGCCGTCGCCCGGCTTCACCGCAAAGATCGTGGAGCCGAATCCCGTGTTCTCATGTGTGGCGTCCGCATAAGTCTTCCTGATCACCCGCATCACCGGCTTGATATCCGGGTGCGCCTGGCAGGGATGTTCGCCGTTCATGCGCGCCGTCTCCGCTTTCTGGATGTCCTTGGCGCGCGCCACATAGGCGGGATCCTTTCTGGAGAGCGTAAACTCCGCCAGCCCTAACGGATTAGAGCGGTAGGAGGATGTCTCGCCGGAAGGGATCAATTCGTCCGTGGTCGTCACCGGATCATGAATCTCGGAGACGACGCGCAGCACCAGATTCTCCGGCAGAGCGCCCATGGCAGGCCAGTCCTTGATGTTCGGGCCGAACTGAATCTCCACGCTCTCGTCTGCCACGCCCTTGGAGTCGAATACGCGATTTTTATAAATATTGGCATCAAAATGATACTTGTATCTGCCCAGCGTACCGTCAAATTCCGTGGCCGGCGTAAGCACGCCCCTGTTGGCCGCCGTCGCCGCGATGGAGCGGGCATCCATGAGCGCCACGGAAGCAATCTGTCCGCTCTGCAGCTTGGATCCCTCCCTGTTCGGGAAGTTTCTCGTCGAATGCCTGATGCTGAACGCGTTGTTGGCCGGCGTATCTCCCGCGCCGAAGCAGGGACCGCAGAAAGCCGTCTTTAAGACAGCGCCCGTCTCCAGAATAGTCGCCGCACAGCCGTTCCGGATCAGTTCCATGTAGATCGGCATGGAGGCCGGATATACGCTTAAGGTGAAGCCGTCCGCACCGATGCAGGAGCCTTTCAGGATATCCGCCGCCGCACAGATATTCTCGAAACCGCCGCCCGCGCAGCCCGCGATGATGCCCTGATCTACCATAAATCTGCCGTTTACCACCTTATCCTGCAGAGAATAAGGCACCGCGCCGTCCAGGCTCACCTTGGCGCGCTCTTCCACGTCGTGCAGCACATCCTGCAGATTGGCATTGACCTCGTCGATGGTGTAGGTGTTGCTGGGGTGGAAAGGCATGGCGATCATCGGCCTGATCTCGGACAGGTTGACCTCGATCATACCGTCATAGTATGATACCTCGCCCGGCTTCAATTCCTGATATTCCTCCACCCTGCCGTGAATGTCGTAGAACTCCTTAATCTGTTCGTCCGTCTGCCAGATGGAAGAGAGACAGGTCGTCTCCGTGGTCATCACGTCGATACCGATCCTGAAATCGGCACTCAGGGAGGCTACGCCGGGACCCACGAACTCCATCACTTTATTCTTCACATAGCCGTTGCCGAACACCGCGCCGATAATCGCCAGCGCCACATCCTGCGGGCCGACGCCTTTCACCGGTTTTCCCGTCAGATATACGCCCACGACGCCTGGCATGTTGATGTCGTAGGTCTGGGAGAGGAGCTGCTTGACCAATTCCGGCCCGCCCTCACCCATGGCCATCGTCCCCAGCGCCCCGTAGCGGGTATGGGAATCGGAACCGAGGATCATCTTACCCCCACCCGCCAGCATCTCACGCGCGAACTGGTGGATGACAGCCTGATGCGGAGGCACATAGACGCCGCCATAGCGCTTAGCGCAGGTCAGGCCGAACATGTGGTCATCCTCGTTGATTGTGCCGCCCACCGCGCACAGCGAGTTGTGGCAGTTCGTCAGCACATAGGGAATCGGAAATCTGGTAAGTCCCGACGCCCTGGCTGTCTGGATAATCCCCACAAAAGTAATGTCGTGGGAGGTCAGTTTATCGAATTTAATCTTCAGCTTCTCCATACTGCCGGAGGTATTGTGCGCTTTCAAGATGCCGTATGCCATCGTATTCTGCGCGGCCTCGGCTTTCGTGATCTCTCTTCCTGTCCTGCTTTTGATCTGTGCCGCCGCATCCGCGCCGTCATAAACGATATCCGTGCCGCCGAGCAGATATGCGCCGCCCTCTGATAATTTGATCATAATGTCTCCTCTCTTTGCCGATCATTTATGTTTGTGCCTGTTCTATGTATCATGCTGACTGAAGCCCTGCGCTTTCCCGCGCAGGCCTCGCGTCCATTATACCCAATATCCGTTTTTCGCGCAACACCGCTTTCCGCTTTTGCTATTGCAGATACCGTTTTGCCAGCGCCACGGTTCCCGCCGCAAAATCCCCGCCAAAGCCGCGCGCGGCGTCGGAAGCATGCCGGCTTGTCAGCCAGGCCGTCAGCTGCAGCCGGCGCATCATAATGAACGTGGGAATCATCTCCATGTCCTGCTGCCGCGGCGAAGCCTTTCGCCGATAACCTGTCAGCCACGCCTCAGCCAGACGCGGCACACCAGGATCCGTCTCCACGAAACTCAGCGAACCCGCCAGATCCTGCATAAACCAGCCATAGCCGCAGTCGTCAAAATCGATAATCTTCAGCCTCCCGCCCTCCGTCAGCAGATTGGCACCACGTAGATCGCTGTGAATCAGCCCGTAGTTCTCCTCCGTGGCCCCATATGCCGCAAGCCTGTCCCGAATCTCCCTGTCCGCTCTCTCCAGCACGAGACGGTCATCCTGCGCAAGCCCCGGCACACGCCGCCAGTTGCCCCAGAGGGCATGTGTGCCCAGCGTGTTCTCATAGTCCCAGCAAAGACGCGGCAGCCCGCGGGAATCTTCCCAGCCCCGCACATGGGCGTGCAGCACGGCAGCCGCCTCCCCGATCCGCTCAAACCACGTACACTGTGCCGACAGGGGCAGATTTTCTAACGGCGTACCTGTCAGGTAAGAAAACATCGTGCCGTAGACGGTCCCACCCTCCTCGTCGAACGCTTCATGAATACATGTCCCGTCCGCACCAGCAACCGGCTCACGCAGAATCAGCGGCGTGTCCTCCCGCAGCCGGCGCAGCCATGCCGCCTCAGCCTCCAATTCCTTCCGCGTGTGGTAATGCGGCCTGCTCAGCCGCAAAACGGCCCGTATCAGACCGCTTCCGTCCCGCACCAGACAGGTTCTGTTCTCCGAAAAATACAGTTTCTCCACCGTGCAGTCCACACCGAAAACATCATCGTAATACGGCAGAATCTGTCCGGCAATGCGGTCGATATCCCGCTTTTGCACCTGCAGATCCGTCAGGTCATTTTCCATATATTTCCCGTCTGTCACACCGAATCTTTCCCCTGGTTCCCCATAAAATAGAATTTCCTAATTGCCCGCGTAAGAAAAGGCTGCTGCCCGCCGGACAACAGCCTTGTCATCATTTTCTATTTGCCCGTCGTCTTCTTCTCGCTCACAACAGGCGTTTTCGGGATCACGACCTTGTCGAGTTTCCAGATCTCATCCACGTACTCCTGAATGGTTCTGTCGGAGGTAAACTTGCCGGAGCAGGCCACATTGAGGATGGCGCTTCTCGCCCAGCCGCTCTCATTTCTGTATGCCTCCTCGACTCTCTCCTGCGCCCGGGCATAGGCCTTGAAATCTTTCAGGATGAAATAGGTGTCCGCCTTGGCCGTACTCTGCGTATTCAACAGCGAATTGTACAGCGGTCTGAACAGGTCCGGATCGTTCGGCGCATACATGCCGTTGATCAGCTGCATCAGCACCTTGCGCACATCGGGGTCGTTATTGAAAATCTCTGTCGGATCGTAGCCGCCATAATTCTCATAGCGGATGACCTCGTCGGAGCTCAAACCGAAGATAAACGCATTCTCCTCTCCGACTTCCTCCACAATCTCCACGTTCGCGCCGTCCATGGTGCCGAGCGTCAGCGCGCCGTTGAGCATGAACTTCATATTGCCCGTGCCGGAAGCCTCCTTGCTGGCCGTGGAGATCTGCTCCGACACATCGGATGCCGCGAAGATAATCTCCGCATTGGAGACGCGGTAGTTCTCGATAAATACCACCTTGATCTTGCCGTTGATGTCCGGATCGTTGTTGACCACATCGGCCACGGAGTTGATCAGCTTGATCGTCAGCTTGGCGTTCCTGTATCCCGCCGCCGCTTTCGCGCCGAAGATGAAAGTCCGCGGATAGAAGTCCATATCCGGATGCTCTTTCAGCTCATTGTACAGGTACATCACATGCAGGATATTTAAGAGTTGTCTCTTGTACTCATGCAGCCTCTTGACCTGCACGTCAAAGATGGAGCGGGGGTCTACTTCGATGCCGTTGTGCTCCAGAATATACTTTGCCAGACGCACCTTGTTCTGATATTTGATGTTCATGAACTCATGCTGTGCTTTCTCGTCGTCGGCATAGATTTTCAGTTTGTTGATCTTCGGCAGATCGGTGATCCAGTCGCTTCCCACGTGCGCGGTTACCCAGTCCGCCAGAAGCGGATTCGCGTGCAGCAGGAAACGTCTCTGCGTGATGCCGTTGGTCTTGTTGTTGAACTTCTCCGGCATCATCTCGTAGAAATCTTTTAACTCCTGATTCTTCAGAATCTCCGTATGTAATCTCGCCACACCGTTGACGGAATAGCCGGCCGCAATCGCCAGATGCGCCATCTTGACCTGGCCGTCATAGATGATCGCCATCTTGCGGATCTTCTCCTGATTGCCGGGATATTTCTGCTCGATCTGCGCGACAAATCTGCGGTTGATCTCCTCCACGATCTGATATACTCTGGGCAGCAGTCTGGAGAAGAGCTCGATCGGCCATTTCTCCAGCGCCTCTGACATAATCGTGTGGTTCGTGTAAGCGCAGGTCTTGGTGGTCACTTCCCACGCCTCGTCCCAGGTCAGATAGTATTCGTCCATCAGGATGCGCATCAGCTCGGCGATCGCCACGGTCGGGTGCGTGTCATTCAGCTGGAACGTCACTTTCTCGTAGAATTTCCTGATGTCGTCGTGTTTGCGCATATACCGCGCCACCGCTTCCTGCACCGAAGCGGAGATGAAGAAATACTGCTGTTTTAAGCGCAGTTCCTTGCCCGCATAGTGGTTGTCGTTGGGATAGAGCACCTCCACGATATTTCTCGCAAGGTTCTCCTGCTCCACCGCCCTCTGGTAATCGCCCTTGTCAAAGGAGTCGAGCTGGAAACACTCCACCGGCTCCGCATCCCAAATGCGCAGCGTGTTGACAATGCCGCTGCCGTAGCCGACGATGGGCAGATCGTAGGGGATGGCGCGCACCGCCTGATAACCCTCCTGCCGGAAATTGCTCCTGCCGTTCTCGTCCACATAGACATTGACGTAACCGCCGAAACGCACCTCCTTGGTGTACTCCGGTCTCCTCAGCTCAAAGGGGTTGCCGTCTTTGAGCCAGTTGTCCGGCACTTCCACCTGGTAACCGTCCCTGATCTCCTGCTTGAACATACCGTAACGATAGCGGATACCGCAGCCGTACGCCGCATAGCCCAGCGTCGCCAGCGAGTCGAGGAAGCAGGCCGCGAGCCTTCCCAGGCCGCCGTTGCCCAGCGCGGCATCCGGCTCCTGATCCTCCACCACGTTGATGTCGATGCCGAGTTCGTCCAGCGCTTTCTGCACTTCCTTGTACGCCTGCAGATTGATGATATTGTTGCCCAGCGCGCGCCCCATCAGGAATTCCATGGACAGATAGTACACCATCTTGGGATCCTGCTTGTCAAATTCTTTCTGGGTCGTCAGCCACTGATCGACAACCGCGTCCTTGATGGCGTAGGATACCGCCTGAAAAATCTGCTGGTCCGTCGCCTCCTCAAGGGTCTTTCGGTAAAGAGTCTTCACGTTGTAGAGAACGCTTCTCTTGAAAAGTTCTGTATCAAATGTTGATGTCACAGCTTTTTTTGCCATTCGTGTGCCTCCTCGTATGCTATCTGGGGTTCCTTGCAAACCGTAAACTCCATTTTATTATATATGGTATTTACAGTTTTGGCTATAAGCAATGTGCTTAAATTGTTGTCGGATATGCCGTTTTTTTGTATTTTCTTATAAAGTCAGACTTTTTCCACGCCGATTGTCACCGTCTCGCCGTTGACGTTCCACTCTTTGGAGACGGCGAGAGAAGCATCCGTCACAATGGCATCCGCCAGCACCTTGCCGGAGATCGCCGCCTCGTTCTTTTTCACGATCTGCGCGATTCTGTCGTTGCCGCTCACGGAGACTCTGATGTGATCCATAACCTCGAAATCGGCCTCCTTGCGCATCGTCTGGATCTTGCTGATGACCTCGTAGACAAATCCCGCTTCGATCAGTTCCTCCGTCAGGTTCGTGTCCAGCACGACCGTCACACTGTTATCGGCCTCGGAGATATATCCCTCTTTCTGCGCCATATCGATGAGCAGATCCTCCTCGGCAAGACGCACTTCGGCGCCGTCCACATCGAACACGAGCGCGCCCTTGTCACGCAGCTCGTCCATCGCCGCGTTGCCGTCCACGCCGGCCAGATATTTCTGGATGCCGCCCAGCTGTCTGCCATACTTCGGACCCACCGTGCGAAGCTGCGGTTTGAAGCTGTAGCTCGTAAATTCCCGCACATCGTCCGTAAAACTGATATTTCTGACATTCAGCTCGTCTTTTATGATCTCCTGATAGAAATCGTCCAGCACGTTCTCCGCTTTCACGAACATGGTGCCGATGGGCTGACGGTTCTTGATATTGGCCGCATTGCGGGCCGCGCGTCCCATCACGACAATCTTCAGGACTTCCTCCATGTCCGCCTCCAGCTTTGCGTCGATCATGGACTCGTCCGCCACGGGGAAATCGCACAGATGGATACTCTCCGGCGCGGCGCTGTCGATACTTTTTACCAGATTCAGATAAATCTCCTCCGTCATAAAAGGAACCATGGGCGCGGCACACTTGCAGATCGTCACAAGAGCCGTATACAGCGTCATGTAGGCATTGATCTTGTCCTGCTCCATGCCCTTTGCCCAGAAGCGCTCGCGGCTCCGTCTCACGTACCAGTTGCTCATCTCGTCCACGAAGTCGTCCAGCGCGCGGGCCGCCTCGGGGATCCTGTAGTGATCCAAGTTGTCGTCCACCTCCCTGACGACCGTGTTCAGTTTGGACAAAAGCCAGCGGTCCATGACAGGCAGTTTATCGTATTCCAGCGCATACTTCGTCGCGTCGAAATTGTCGATATTCGCGTACAGCACAAAGAACGCATAGGTGTTCCACAGCGTACCGAGGAACTTGCGCTGTCCCTCCTGCACCGCCTTGCCGTGGAAACGGTTGGGCAGCCAGGGCGCGGAGTTGATATAGAAATACCAGCGGATCGCGTCTGCGCCGTAAGTCTCCAGCGCCTCGAAAGGATCCACCGCGTTTCCCTTGGACTTACTCATCTTCTGTCCGTTCTCGTCCTGCACATGACCGAGAACAATGACATTCTCAAAAGGCGCTTTGTTGAACAGGAGCGTCGATTCCGCCATCAGGGAATAGAACCAGCCTCTCGTCTGATCCACCGCCTCCGAGATGAACTGCGCCGGGAACTGCTTTTCAAACAGCTCTTGATTCTCGAACGGATAATGGTGCTGCGCAAAAGGCATCGCGCCGGAGTCGAACCAGCAGTCGATCACCTCCGGCACGCGCTTCATCGTCTTGCCGCAGTCCGGACAGGTGATCGTGATCTCGTCGATGTACGGGCGGTGGAGCTCCACCGTCTTCGCTTTCGGGTCGCCGGAGTATTTCTCCAGCTCCTCGCGGGAGCCGACGGACAGCATATGCCCGCACGATTCACACTCCCAGATATTGAGCGGCGTGCCCCAGTAACGGTTGCGGGAGATGCCCCAGTCCTGGATATTCTCCAGCCAGTTGCCGAAGCGTCCCTCGCCGATGGATTCAGGGATCCAGTTGACCGTCTTGTTATTGCGCACCAGATCGTCACGCACCGCCGTCATCCGGATGAACCAGGACTCGCGCGCATAATAGATGAGCGGTGTGTCGCAGCGCCAGCAGAACGGATAGTCGTGCTCGAACCTGGGCGCGTCAAACAGCTTGCCCTCCTTGTCCAGGTCTTTCAGAATCTCAGGGTCTGCTTTCTTGACAAACATCCCCGCATAGGCCGTCTCCTCCGTCATCTCACCTTTTTCATTGACGAACTGTACCAACGGCAGATCATACTTTCGCCCTACGTTGGCGTCGTCCTCACCGAAAGCCGGCGCGATATGGACAATGCCGGTACCGTCCGTCATCGTAACGTAGGTATCGCAGGTGACATAGTGCGCTTTCTTGTGCTGTCTGGCCGCCTCCTCGCCCGCGCAGGAAAAGAGCGGCTCATATTCTCTGTACTCCAGATCCGTGCCGACATAAGTCTCCAGCACCTCATAGGCGGGACTGCCGTCCGCCGCCAGTTTGCCGAGCACATTGTCCAGAAGCGCCTCGGCCATATAATAAGTACGGCCATCCGCCGCTTTGACTTTCACATAAGCCTCGTTCGGGTTCACGCAGAGCGCCACGTTGGAGGGCAGCGTCCAGGGCGTCGTCGTCCACGCGAGGAAGTACGCGTCCTCGCCCACAGCCTTAAAGCGCACCACCGCGGAGCGCTCTTTCACCGCCTTGTAGCCCTGCGCCACCTCATGGGAGGACAGCGGCGTACCGCAGCGCGGGCAGTAAGGCACAATCTTGAAACCCTTGTACAGGAGGCCTTTGTCCCAGATCTGCTTCAGCGCCCACCACTCGGACTCGATAAAATCGTCGTGGTAGGTGACATAGGGATCATCCATGTCCGCCCAGAAACCTACCGTATTGGAGAAATCCTCCCACATGCCCTTGTATTTCCAGACGGATTCTTTACACTTGTCAATAAACGGGGCTAAGCCGTACTCTTCGATCTGCTCCTTGCCGTCCAGGCCGAGCAGTTTCTCCACCTCCAGTTCTACCGGAAGTCCGTGCGTGTCCCAGCCGGCCTTGCGCGGCACCATATAGCCTTTCATGGTGCGGTATCTGGGAATCATATCCTTGATGACGCGGGTCAGCACATGGCCGATGTGCGGCTTACCGTTGGCCGTCGGCGGTCCGTCATAGAAAGTGTAAGTTTCTCCCTCTTTGCGGGAGTCCATGCTTTTCTGGAAAATATTGTTGTCTTTCCAGAACCTGCACACTTCTTTCTCTCTGTCCACAAAATTCAGGTTTGTGTCAACTTTCTGATACATACTTTTTTCTCCTTCCCTGTGAATCACTGCATATTGCCCGGAGGACTTTTTGTACAATAGGAAATGACGAAAGAATTCCCTATTGTATAAAAAAGACCCCGCCCGTAAAAGGACGAGGTCAAAAATTCTCGGTTACCACCCGTTACGACATACAGATCCGTTTTCCGGCGTTCACAGAACCTGCTGCACTCTCTGTGAAAATCCCGGCCGCGGTCAATACGTTTCCCGATAACGGCGGGATACCGTCATTCCCTACTGCTCCGCGCAGGCACGCACGCCCACACGAGAGGTTCAGTCCGAAACTCCGAAGTGATCTTCCCCGATTTCCTACTCGCACCGGTCTTCCACCCTCACCGGCTCGCTGCGCCTTTTGAAAATCGGCTACTGTCTTCCTCAACGTCTGTACTTCATTCAGGATACCGCTTTATTATAGTGGGGATAAATTGCGCTTGTCAAGAGGTTATTCGCCTGTTTTCTTTCCCGCTTCCCCTTTCCTCTCCCACTCGTCGTCGTCCATCCAGTCATTGGCTATATCCCACTCGTCATCGTCGATCCAGTCGTCCTCGGCGTGATCGTCCGCGTATACATCCTCCCTCTGCTCCGGCTCCGACTCATGCCAGTCCTCATCCCCGATCCAGTCGTCCTCCTCGTTCTGTATGTCCGGCCGCGATTCCTCATCCGCTACAATATCCTGTATTTTCTCCTCCTGCTCTCTCTGCGCGGGTCGCCGCTCCGATTTCGCGGATGTGTATGTTTCAACCGCCGCCTGCCTTTGCTTTCCGGCATCTACGCTGATTTCTTCAAGATCCGCGCCATCATCTGCCTCTCCGTCATCCTCATCTTCTTCATCATCTTCATCATCACCGTCTTCTTCCTCGTCTTCCTCCCGGCGCAATTTGTATAGGAAGTATCCGCCCGCCGCCAATGCGGCAGCCACTACGGCAATCGCTGCTGCAAGCAGCACCCTGCCCCACGCAAACCCGCCATCCGGCGCATCGCTCGCTTCATCCTCCGCCGCGCCGTCAGTCATCGGCTGATCGCTCACAATAATGACATAGTCCGAGGCATGTTCCATGTCAAAGACGGCATAACCGTTCTCGTCGATGACGCTGGCGCAGATAAATTCCAGCGCACCTGCCTCCGCATCATAATAAAACAGATTCGCATACCGACCGCAGTCTGCGGGATCCAGCAAAATCTCCAGCTGCGCGCCGAAGCCGAACGCCCCGTCATGGGCGAGACTGAACTCCAGATATTCACTGCCGCCTGCAAACCTTGCAAGCAGTTCCTGCGGAATGACGCCTCTCTTAAACAAAACCGCCATATCCATATCGTCGAAGCTGCCCTGCACGCTGCCGACATTCACATGCCATACGGCGCGGTCGTTCATGCGCAGCAGCAGATCGACATTCTGCTCTTTTGCCATCTGCAGCATCTCGTCCGTCAGAATAGAGACATCCGCCAAATCCATCGTCACGGACGGCCTCTCATAGAATTCCTCATTCTCTTCTCCGTCCGCCTGAACGCCGCTGTCCTCCGCGACATCCGCATCAGCCAGCAGTGCAGTATGGTTACTCTCGCGCCGCTCTATACGGCCCGCAGAGCCGCTGCCGTTCGGATTGTTCTGAACACTCTCCCCGCCGTTTACAGCCCCGTTTCCGCTGTCCGGCGTACCGTTGTCCGCGCCGTCCGTACTGTTCCGGCCCGCCGCACTGCCGCCGCCGCTCTCCAGGCTTGTCGTATCGCTGCTGCCTGTGCTTCCCTGACTCGTCGTATTCCCGCTGCCTGTGTTCTCCTGACTCGCCGTGGCACTGCTGCCG
>CANPZI010000020.1 GCA_947588995.1 uncultured Lachnospiraceae bacterium | reverse complement strand
ACAAAAAGCCCTCCGGGCAGGATCGCACTGCGGCGAAGATGAAGATGTCGCTGGCGCGACTCGCCGCAGGCGGAGAATCTCGCAAGCGAGATTCTATTTTAAGCAATGAGCCAAGCTGACAGGAAATGTGAACATGAAGTATTGCGCTTTGGCATCGACAGAAGAGAATACGGAAGCGCTGCGGGCGGAATACAGGGCTGCACAGGAAATCGGCAGGCTTCGCCTGGGGATCGAGCGTCTTTATTTTCGTTTTGCCCGCAGAGTATTCTACATACCATATACTGAGATTTACCGTTATTTCCGCCGTGTCATGCTCGTCCCGGCGAAGCTGTGCTGCGGCAGGGGCGATCTCGCGGTAGAACATCTTGTGATCTGTGACGCCGGGAAAGAACTGGCCCAGATTGAACTGCCGGGTTCCCACGCCGCCAAAGTGGTGATGGAGCGGATGCAGAGTCTTGCGCCGAATGCGCTTTCCGGGACGGCTCCGCAGGACGACGGCGGGAGAGAGGAGCGGGCAGAATGACGGTTGACGAGACGCTTGCCGGACTCTTGAAATCTTACAGACGCTATTACAATATCGAGACGCAGAATGTACCGGAGCCTTTTGCGGCGATGGCCATCTTTCATACGCACGACGAGCAGTTCTTCCTCGTGAAAACAGCCACCCTGGCGGAGGCGGAGGCCAACGAGTATGTCTTCTTTGCCACGGCGGAGCATATCGGACTGGACGATATGTGCAGGCTGGATGAGGCGGCCTGGGCCGAGGGCATGGCCAGAGTCGTGCCGCACGCCAATCACCGCAGCACCGATATCGTGCTGGTCGTGCTGGCTGAACGGATTGATGCCGACGCGGCCGCCTATGTGAAGAAGTGTAAGCGCTACAAGAGTTACCGGCACACCCTGCAGGGCTGGAGCCATTATGCCACGGTTGCCATGGAGACTTCTACAGGCAGTTTTTTCTGTAACAGACGGGGGAAAAATCTGAAGAAGCTCTTTCGCAATAGATGAAAAAGAGAAGAGAGAGGTGTTAAACTATGACTGCGATTCTGATTATCGTAGCTGCGATTGTTCTGCTCGTCCTGGGTTATGTCTTCTACGGCTCATGGCTGGCAAAACAGTGGGGCATCGACCCCGGCAGAAAAACGCCTGCCATTGAACTGGAGGACGGTGTTGACTATGTTGCCGCAAAACCGGCGGTGCTGATGGGTCACCATTTTTCTTCCATCGCGGGCGCAGGTCCTATCAATGGGCCGATTCAGGCCTCCGTATTCGGATGGCTTCCCGTATTTTTGTGGTGCGTCATCGGAGGTATCTTCTTCGGTGGACTGCAGGACTTCGGTTCCCTGTTCGCATCCATCCGCCACGGCGGCAAATCCGTGGGTGAGATTATCAAGGATTCTATGGGAGACAGGGCGAAAAAGCTCTTTATTATCTTTGCCCTGCTGGTACTGATCCTGGTTATCGCTTCCTTTGTGAATGTGGTAGCGGGCACTTTCGCCTCCACAAATCCGTTTGGCTTCACAAGCGGCCCTACCGGAAACGAGACAACGGCGATCATCTCCCTGATGTTTATCGTGCTGGCGATCATCTATGGTCTGGTAACCAACCGTCTGGGTGTCAAGACACTGCCTGCCAGCATCGGCGGTATCGTCTGCATCGTACTGATGATCGCTCTGGGCCTGAACTTCGGTTTCGCCATGAACCGCACGACCTGGATCATCATGATCGGCGCGTATATCACGATCGCTTCTCTGGTTCCCGTGTGGATCCTGCTGCAGCCCCGTGATTACCTGTCCAGCTTCCTGCTCTACGCGATGATGGCGGTTGCGCTGATTGGTATCTTTTTCTCGGCGTTCTCCGGAACGGCCACTTTCGAGATCCCGGTATTTACGGGCTGGAAGACCAGCATCGGCACACTGTTCCCGGCGCTGTTCATCACGGTTGCCTGCGGCGCGTGCTCCGGTTTCCACAGCCTGATCTCCACGGGTACGTCTTCCAAGCAGCTTGCTAATGAGAAAGACGCAAAGCCTATCGGCTACGGTTCCATGCTGATCGAGTCCGCGCTGGGCATCATCTCCCTGATCGCGGTAGGTATGGTATTCAAGGCATACACCAACGGCGACTTCGGTTCTCCGGCGGCAGCATTTGCGGCGGGTATTGCGACCATGTTCGGCACGGAGCAGTCCACCGTATACAATACCATTTACGCATTACTGACTCTGGCGGTTTCCGTATTCGCGCTGACCAGCCTGGACACGGGTACCCGTCTGAGCCGTTTCATGTTCTCCGAGCTGTTCCTGAAGAAGGATGAGGCGACCTACAAGGACGCCACAGGTATCCGCAAGGTGCTGGCTTATCCGTTGACGGGTACGCTCATCATGGTAGTGATCGGCTGCGTTCTCGGCGGTCTGAGCCTGAGCCAGATCTGGGGCCTGTTCGGCGCTGCCAACCAGCTCCTCGCAGGTATCGCCCTGATGGCGGTTGCCGCATGGCTGGGCAATGCGGGCAAGAACAACAAGATGTTCTACATCCCGATGGTATTTATGCTGGTAGCTACGATCACCAGCCTGGTGATGACTGTCATCGCCAAGATCAAGATGGCAGCGACCGGCGCAGCGATGTGGGGCGACTGGTTCCAGCTGATCTTCGCGGCAGCTATGGTTGTTCTGGCGCTCTTCCTTGTCGTGGAGGGTATCCAGACTTTCAGCGCGCAGATGAAGAAAGCAAAGGCCTGATATTTCTGCAGAAATTGAAAATGAGATAAATGGACGCCATGCGGGAGGGATTCCGACCGCATGGCGTTTTCCTGTCCGAAAACCGTGTTTGCGTTTTTCTGAAAAAACGTATATAATATAAATATCCGGGCAGATGCGTTTATGTGCCTGATAAAGGACAAAATTCCATGACAGAAAGGGGAGGTTGTGCTATGAATACGATTATTACCATCGGCCGGCAGTTTGGCTCGGGCGGACGTGAGATTGGGCAGAAGGTTGCCGATTATTTTGGAATCAAGTTTTACGATAAAGAACTTTTGTCGAGGGCGGCAAAGGAGAGCGGTTTCTGCGAGGAGATGATCCAGAACCACGATGAGCGTCCCACCAATTCTTTCCTCTACAATCTGGTGATGGACACCTATTCTTTCGGCTATAATTCTTCGTCCTTTGTGGATATGCCGATTAGCCACAAGGTATTCCTCGCGCAGTTCGACACGATCAAGAAGATCGCGGGCGAAGGCCCCTGCGTGATTGTCGGCAGATGTGCGGACTATGCGCTGCACGACTATCAGAACTGCCTGAACCTCTTCATCCACGCGGACCAGAAGAGCAAGGTGAAACGCATCATGGAGCGCTATGAGGACGTCAACACCGAGCAGAAAGCCATCGACATGATGACGAAGAAGGATAAATCCAGGCAGAGCTACTACAATTACTATTCCTCGAAGAAGTGGGGCAGGGCGGACAGCTACGATCTGTCCATCAACAGCGGCGTACTGGGCATCGAAGGCTCCGTGAAGCTGATCGCGCAGTTCGTCGAGGACTTCGAGAACCGGTAGATTTATTTGCAGGGCAGAAAGCATATTTTTTCTATGAAAGTCGGCGGTCAGGTCATGTGCATGGCGCACAGGATCAGGCCGCTGTTATGTCATTGAAAGCAAGAATCGTTTTTGATATACTCAAAAAGAAAAAGCGAAAGCTGGCAGCTCTGGCACACCTACCGCATCGAAGATTTGGTGAGCAATATACTGCTGGCAGATCAAAATCAAATCTTTAACGCAGAGTGGCAGGCAAAAATCGGCTCCCCGATTACCGACACCGGCAATGCGCTTACCTTTGAGGAAGCGGCAGCGTTTGGCAGGAAGCTGAATGCCTTTGCGCTGCGCGATTATATGATGGCGGTAGGGAAAAACACGCGCGGCATATTAGAATCCCTGACACTGGAAGAGATCCGGTCCATGGTGCCGGAAGAATGGGTGATGCGGATTCTGGAAGAGGGCGGTGTGACTACCGATTTTCGTTCCGTGTGGCTGCTGGTATTTTGGGGAAGGCTGACGAGAGGCGGCATGATTTTAACGCCCATGACCAGACATCATATGATGCATTTGCCGCCCTGTCTGAATCATCTGCCGATATTGGATGAGTAAATCTAATCAAAAGGAGTTTTTTCATTGGAACGACTGTCAGACCTGCATACGGTCTTATATGAAAAAATCTTGCCGCAGGAGGCAAAAACTATCCGCAGCATCGTCTTTGAGAAAGAACAGGGCTTCGTGGATGAGTTCGACGGGACGGATGAAACCGCGGCGCATTTCGTCGTATTTGACGGCGGGAAACCTGTCGCGACCTGCCGCGTATTTCCGAAAACCGCAGACCGCGGCATCTATCTGCTCGGCAGGTTCGCCGTGCTGCGGGAGTACCGTAGCCGGCATATCGGCGCGAATTTGCTTCAGGAGGTCGAAAAATATGTTCAAAAAAACGTCGGTCAGGCCGTACGTCTGCACGCACAGCTTCAGGCCGCTGCTTTCTATGAAAAACAGGGTTATGTGCGGATCGCCGAAGTCGATGAAGAACAGGGCTGTCCGCATGTCTGGCTGGAGAAAAACCTGTCTTGAGTATCTGTGAGAGTGCTTTGATCCGATATAGAACTATGCGCAAAACCCTTGTTTAACGAATAGTTGCGACGGTGAGAACCTCATTCTCAACATTCAGCTCACGGTACGCGGCCTGTGTTGTCTTACAAGCAGCATCCACAGCGCAATATAGAACAACGGCATATTGTAGATTGTGTAACGTGTCTGGCAAAAAATAACGACAGACACCACCGACACATTTACGATAATGGAAACCAGGACGTAAAGCGCCCAGAGCGTTAATTTGGTCACGCCTTCCGCTCTGACCTGCAACACCAGCAGGATCAGATAAAAGACATAGACGGCAGCCGAATACAGGATCAAAATCGGATTCTGTTTGGCGACGGTTGTGATCAGACCTGACAGGAAGTTATCCGCAAAGCATCCGCAGACTTTCAGCCATACGCCGGGGAAAAGGCCACGTATGATCTCGCCGGTGATATCATCCACCCGCTGTTCCAGCAGAACTTCATCGTCTTCATAGCTGGTATGAACATAGTCCTCTATGGCGGGCCACATCGTGTCAATCTGGATACAGTCATAATAATCAGCAAAGTGTGTCACCCTGTTGTACCAGCCGTGCGGCGCGCAATGTCTCAGATAGCCTTGACTGTCACAGACATCATAGATTTGGTAAAACAGGCTGCGCGCTTCTTCCTCTTCTATCCTCTCGCCATCAGTCCGTTCTGCCGTATAGAGACAGACTGTAGCCAGGAATCTGTTATCGCCGGAATGTGTCGCCGCTTCACCGTGCAGCGCACAGTTATAGCCGATGTCCAGAAGCAGATTAAGGATGATGACACAGGCGGCACACAGGGAAGCATCTCTTACCCCCCCCCAGATCTTTTTCGCGCGGCAGCCGGCCAGGCATACCACGAGGCATAATAAGAGCAGGGTAACATACATCTGTTTCCTGGTCGCAATCATAATCAGGGAGAGCGCTGCAGCGGCCGCGAGACTTCTGCGGCTTCTGCGATAATAAAACTCTGCCAGATACCTTGTGAAGAGGAGAAACAGAGAACACGTGATCCCCTCCGTCAGTATGCTGTTGGAGTACATGGAAGAACGCTGTGCCGCAAAACGGCACAACAGGGAAGCCGCTATCGGCATTCCCATCACAACGCCTGTCTGCCAAAACGTAAGCGAAAATTCTTTTCGCAAGTATACCGCCAGGGCCCATGCCGCATACGCCGCCAGAATACTTTGGATGCACACGGCTGCCAGCAGATATCTGTCCGTGCCACCGCACAGCTTCCTTAGCAGTGCCAGAAAGATACAGTAAAAAGGCTCTCTCGACAGATACATATTGATATAACTGGGAGAATCCACACAGATCACGGCTCCGTCATAAAATGCAAAAAACAGATAAAAAAGCAGGCTGAAACCGAGCAGGAACAATGCCTCATATTTTTTTCGTTTATGATCCATCAGACAATCCCTGCCTCCTTCAGAAACCGGTCAGCGATCTTTGATAAGCTGTACTTTTCTTTGATTTTGACACCGTTTGCGGAGAGCATGCGCGCGAAGTCGGGGTCTTCCGCGATCCGCCGCATGGCCGTCGCCAATGCCTGAGCGTCTCCTACGGGAGTCAGGAGGCCGTTTTCGCCGTCCACAATATAGGTGCGCGAACCGCCAACGGGACAATCCGTAGAGATGACGGGTACGCCGATAGAGAGCGCCTCGATCATGGAATTGGAAATTCCCTCATAATCTGATGACAGCACAAACATAGCGCTGTCACGTATCTCCTCCTGCACGTTGTCCGAGAAACCTCTGAAAAAAACGCTTCCGTCTATACCAAGCGCCGCGGCCTGTTTTTTTAAGGTGCTTTCCAGTTCTCCGATCCCGAAGATGTGCAGTTCATAGTCCGTATGTATCGCGTGAAAGGCTGCGAATGCGTCCAATAACAGCTTGTGATTCTTCTGCGGGTGCAGTCTGCCGACTGAAACAATGCGTTTCTTCCGCTCTCCCACATATGGTTCCGGTACACGGTCTGACACAGGATTCGGGATGACGACAGACTTGTTCTGAATATCTTTCGGAAAATAATGTTGCATATCTTGCGTCTGAAAAACGATTCTATCCGCCTTGCGGTACGACCAGTCACGAAGTCTCCGGCCGGAAATCCGTGTCGGATCGTTGCGTTCGGATACAAGAAAACCGTGCGGTATGCCGGCCGCCGCGATCACGGAGAAGATACTGCCCCGCACGCAGAACGAAAAAATATAACAGCCCTCGTTTTCTCTGTAAAAGTGCCGCATCTTCACAAGCCGCCTGAATTGAATGAACGGATTGCCGCCGGAGGGCTGTCCCGCGATAAATATCTCGACACGCTCATCCAGCGGATACGCGGTCTGACTGCCGGCAAACAGCAGGATGGCAACCGGATAACCTCTTTTGACATATTCATTGGCCAGCATTGCCACAACACGTTCTGAACCGCCGCCGGGCATATCCGGCAGGACGAAAATGATTTTTCTCATTCTGCTTGCCCTCTTCTCTTCTATCGGGACGGAGGGATATTCACTCGCCATGTTTCCCGGAATCCTCATGATTTTCAGTGTCGGTTTTCTTTTTGCCGAATCTGCCGGGCTGCTTCTCTCTCACGGGCCGGACGTACTCACAGAAGCGCCGGCCGTCGTCGATGCTTCCCACCGTGAGGTAGGGGGCTGTGGCGGTAGGCAGTCCTTTCCTGTGCAGGAAACGGTTCACCAGCGCCTTGACGCCCGCGTAGAACACCGCAAAGATCGGCACGCCCACTACCATGCCGAGCACGCCGAAGAGGCCGCCGAAGATCGTGATTGCGAAGATGACCCAGAAGCCCGAAAGTCCCGTGGAGTCGCCCAGGATCTTTGGCCCGAGGATATTGCCGTCAAACTGCTGGATTACCAGAATCAGGATGATAAAGTACAGCGCCTGGATCGGATCGACCATCAGGACGAGCAGCGCGCTTGGCACGCCGCCGATCCACGGCCCGAAGAACGGGATCACATTCGTCACGCCCACGATCACGCTCACGAGGATGGCGTAGGGCGTGCCGATGATCGTCGTGCAGATAAAGCAGATGATGCCGATGATGATGGAATCCACGATTTTGCCGCCGATAAAGCCGATAAATGTGCTGTGGATAAAGCGGAAGTTGGCGATCACTTCATTGCCCGTCTTGCGGTCAAACAGCGCATAGGCAATCTTCTTCGCCTGTCCCGCGAATTTCTCCTTGCTGCCAAGTACATAGATGGAGATGATAAAACCGATCACAAAATTCCACAGCGCCTTGAAGATGCCGATCACACTCGAGGACAGGGTCTTGATCAGATTCTGGATATTCGGGAGCAGATTGCTGTTGAGATAATCCAGGATCTTGTAGGAATACTGGTCGATCAGCGAATTGACAACCTGCTCTAAGTCCGGGTTGTTCTTCATCAGCCCCAGCGCCCAGTTGCTTAAGTTGTTGATGTACATGGGAAACTGGAAGATGATGCTCTGGATGCTGCGGACCAGTTCCGGGATGATCAGCCCGAAAAATTCATAGAGAATCACCAGGACGAGCACGATGGTCGCCAGAATGGACAGACTGCGCATCCGGCGCTTATTTTTGGGTGTCATGGGCAGTTTTGCTTTGGTATAGAGCGGCTGTATGATTCCCCGCTCGATCTTATTTAAGACCGGCGTCATCAGATACGCCAGCACAAGACCGTCGATAATCGGCATGGAGATGCCAATGAAAGCGCCAAGCCTGTCAGACAAATTCTCGCTGTGAAAGACCACATAATAAAAAAGAATGCTCCCTGCGATCACGAGGAATGCGGTGATGCCCCAGTAGAGATATTTTTTGTCAAATTTGAATTTCATGTACGATTACCCCGCTCCGTTCCTATGAATTACTTTCAGTATACCATTTTTTTCATGTTCTGCATTATCTTTTTAAAAAAATAATGCCAACACATCAAATATTTTGTATAATAAGGATGTCGGCATACAAAATATTCCGTGTAAGGAGATGCAGTCATGAACCTGCAGCAGGTCTACAGCCGGACCAGAAAAGCCATAGACGACTATCATATGATCGCGCCCCACGACAGAATCGCGGTGGGGATTTCCGGCGGCAAGGACAGCCTGACGCTGCTCTATGCCCTGTGCGGCCTGCGGCGCTTCTATCCCGTCCCGTATGAACTGTGCGCCGTGACGGTTGATCTCGGCTTTGACAATCTGGATCTTAGCCGGATCAGGGAACTGTGTGCTTCCCTAGACGTGGAATACCATGTGATCAAAACCGACATTGCCGGGATCGTCTTTGAGGACCGCAGGGAATCCAACCCCTGTTCACTCTGCGCCAAGATGCGCAAGGGCGCGCTGAACGATGCCATGAAAGCCGCCGGCTGCGGCAAGGTAGCGTACGCGCACCACCGGGACGACGTGGTGGAGACGATGATGATGTCTCTGATCTACGAGGGACGGTTTCACACGTTTCGCCCCGTCACCTATTTAGACCGCACGGACATTACCGTGATTCGGCCGCTCATCTACATGCAGGAGGCGGATATCATCGGTTTCGTGCACAAATACGATCTGCCTGTCGTCAAGAGTCCCTGTCCTGCGGACGGACACACCAAACGGGAATATGTGAAAAATCTTCTGCGGGAAATCAACCTGGATGCTCCCGGGGTAAAAGAGCGAATGTTTACCGCTATCCGCGATAGCGGTCTGGAAGGATGGAGCCTGTAATGGACGCGAAAAATGTCAACAATTATCACGATCAGCAGAATATCGGCAATGTGGAGAAGATGCGCGAGGTTGTGGCGATGTTACCTCCTTTCTGCAAACAGTTTTTCCGCGGGATTACAGAGAATACCTCCGCCAGAACGCGCCTGGCCTATGCCTATGACATCCGCATATTTTTTGAATTTCTGCATGAGACGAACAGCGCTTTAAGCAGAATGGAAATTACAGAGTTCCCGCTCGCCATCCTGGATCAGATCACGCGTGAGGATATCGAGGAATACACGGAATATCTCTCCTATTACGAGAAAGACGGCAAAGTCTACACCAACGACGAGCGCGGCAAGAAGAGAAAACTCTGCTCTCTCAGGAGTTTTTACAATTATTATTTTGAATCCGAGTTGATCAAGAACAATCCTGCCCAGCTCGTCCCGCTGCCGAAACTTCACGAGAAAGAGATCGTCCGTCTGGATGCGGACGAGGTGGCGATTCTGCTGGATCAGGCAGAGGACGGCACGGGACTGACCAAGGCCCAGCAGCGCTTTCACAAGGCGACTGCGGCGAGAGATGTCGCCCTGCTCACGCTCTTGCTCGGCACCGGCATCCGTGTCTCGGAATGCGTCGGCCTCGACATGAACGATGTGGATTTTAAGAACAACGGCGTCAAGATTCGCCGGAAAGGCGGCTACGAGGCGGTAGTCTACTTCGGCGAGGAGGTGGAAGAAGCCCTGCGTGCCTATCTGGAGGAGCGCAGGCACGTGATTCCGCAGACAGGTCATGAGAACGCGCTGTTTTTGTCCATACAGAATCGGCGCATTTCCGTTCGTGCCGTGGAAAATATGGTCAAAAAATATTCCGCTACCGTGACGAGCCTGAAGAAAATTACGCCGCACAAGCTCAGAAGCACCTACGGCACGTCTCTGTACCGCGAGACGGGCGATATCTATCTGGTCGCCGATGTGCTCGGCCATAAGGATGTCAACACTACCAGAAAGCATTACGCCGCGCTGGAGGACGAGCGCAGGCGTTATGCCGCGGACAAAGTCAGGCTTCGCGAAAAACGCGGACCAAAGTGAGCACGACAGCCGCCAAACAGCCTTTCTTCTTCGGCGTCCGAAAGCGAAAGAGATCCGCGGAGCCGCACAATCATCTGTCCTGTGCGAGCTATCCGAGATCTCTTCCGCTCTCTCCGTCTTCTATCACAATCCCACCCTGTGCAAGACCGCTATCCGACATATTCACTGCCATAATACGGCACGATCAGGTATTCTCCATAGCGGATGGTATCGTCTGTCAGGCCGTTCATGCGCATGACTTCCCTGATATAATCCTCCGCGGAGTCGTAATGTACATCATCCATATACCGCTCCGCGATCGACCAGAGCGTGTCGTCTCCCTGTACGAAGATGCTCTTATAATATTTGTAGGATGCCTCTGTAGAGTCGTCTTTCGCGTTGGCCCTGAAGCCGCTCAAAGAGAAAGAACAGGTGACGATCAGACACACCGTCATGACCAGAAGCAGAAAATTCTTCTTCATCTCCCGCTGTCTTCTGAGGCGGTTCTTCATAATCCGTCTCTCGCTCCGGACATCCTCTATTCTCATATGGCGCGTGGTATGGTTATCGTACATGGCGTTCACCTCATCCTTTCTGTGCAGAACATATGTTGCGAACAAATGTTCTTTATGCTATGTATTATATCGAACATATTTTCGGGTGTCAAGCCTTTTTCGATAAAAAATCGAACAAATATTCTGAATATATGTTTGCTTTTTGCCGCTCCCTGTGTTATGATAGATATGATCATAACAGCCGGACAGGGCAGGCGGCGGACAGTCACCGC
Source organism: uncultured Lachnospiraceae bacterium (assembly GCA_947588995.1). GTDB lineage: Bacteria > Bacillota > Clostridia > Lachnospirales > Lachnospiraceae > UBA3282. The sequence goes on along the minus strand of CANPZI010000020.1, from coordinate 36,290 downwards.
ACTTTCCCGGACGGCGCGGTAAGCGTGCAGACGACAGAAAGGACAAGGATACGGTTTATGGGATATGGTAAGATTACGGCGAAACAGCAGCAGATTCTGGATTATATCAAGGATGAAATCTTAAAGCGCGGCTATCCGCCGGCCGTCCGCGAGATCTGCGAGGCGGTCAACCTCAAATCGACGTCCTCCGTGCACTCCCATTTGGAGACGCTGGAGAAGAACGGCTATATCAGACGTGATCCGACTAAACCCCGCGCGATTGAGATCTGCGACGACAATTTTCAGATGGTGCGCACGGAGATGGTCTCCATTCCGGTCATCGGCCGTGTGGCGGCCGGAGAGCCGATTCTCGCGGAACAGAATATTGAGAGTTACTTCCCTGTCCCCGCGGACATGGTGCCGAACGGCGAATCTTTTGCGCTGCGTGTCAAGGGCGACTCGATGATCAACGTGGGCATCTACAGCGGCGATCAGATTTTTGTCAAATGCTGCCAGACTGCGGAAAACGGCGATACGGTGGTCGCCCTGATCGACGACTCCGCCACCGTCAAGACCTTTTATAAGGAGAACGGCCATATCCGCCTGCAGCCGGAGAACGACTCCATGGATCCGATTATCGTTGACGACTGCCGGATTTTGGGTAAAGTGTTCGGCGTATTCAGGCTTTACCGCTGATTTTTGTTTGTTTTATTTTCCAGTATAGTCAGGCTGACGCAAGGCATACTAATAGTAACTGTCCGACGCACCGCCGTTTTTGCTGCGGTCTGCAGGCGACAGTTACTATTTTGCTTTATAAAGGTTCTCGGAAAAGAATAATTATAGGCAGACGGCAAACTTGAAGGTTCTATAAGAAAGGGGAAAGAAACATGAAAAACAAAGGTTTGGATTACCTGGCCCTGACGATTGCCATTATCGGTGCTATAAACTGGGGGTTAATCGGTCTTTTCAGTTTTGACCTCGTGGCATTTGTATTCGGTAATATGTCATGGCTTTCAAGGATCATCTATGCGCTGGTGGGTATCGCTGGCCTCTATATCATCACCTTTTATATGTATGCGGGCGGTGAGACGAGAGAGGCGAACTCGCGCTCATAGCCTGCCGCGCGAAAAGGATAACCGGCATTGCCAATATGCAGTGCCGGTTTTTCCGTCGGGTCCATTTCTGTTTTTTTGGTTTCTATGCCTGTCCCTGGCTGTCACAGCTCGTTAGACGGCGTTAGTCTGCCGTCCCGCCAGATGCGCTCCAGATCGTAGAACAGACGGTTCTCCCGATCAAAGATGTGGACGATCACATCCCGAAAATCAAGCAGCACCCAGTTGGCGCTGTCATATCCTTCCGCCTGCTTCAGCTCCACGCCTGCCCTGCCGAGCGTCTCCTCCACATGATCGGCCAGCGTCTGGATCTGAGTGCGGTTCGTGCCGTTTGCGATGATAAAATAGTCAGCGATCACCGTCACTTCGCTGATGTCGATCACCCGGATGTCCTCCGCTTTCTTATCCTCCAATGCCGTGACGGCGAGCTTTGCAATTTCTCTGCTGTTCATATTCCCGTTCCTTTCCGGCAAGATCAGTTTTTGCCGTTTTTTATGATTCCCGCGGTGTTTCCTTTTCATGCGCCATATAAAAATCGTAGGCTGTCCGGGTCATGGGATCTATGCTGCCGCCCCTTTCCTGCAGATAGGCGAGCGTATCTTTCAGAATGGCGCAGAGCGTCCCGTCCAGATCGCAGAAAGCCATGCGGCGTATCTGTGTGAGCCGTTTGGCCTGTCTGTCGTCCGCCGCCTTTTTCGCGCGGCGTCTTTCCGGTTCGATATAGTCCGCGATGAATACGATTTTTTCCAGCGTGCTCATGTGCGGACGGCCCGTGGTGTGATAGCTGATGGCGTGCAGGATATCTTCGTCCGTGATGCCGTAGTTTTCCCTCGCCAGAACGCTTCCCGCTTTCGCGTGCAGCAGCGGGGAGTTTTTCGCCTGCTCTGTCCCGGAGAGCTGCACTTGATATTTTTCGCAGAGCGCGATCTGCTTTTTGTGGCTCATACATTTGGCGCAGTCGTGCAGCATACCGGCAGTCAGTGCCTTGGTTACATCCTCGCCGTGCACCGCAGCCAGATTCGCCGCCGTGTAGGCGACGCTCAGCGTATGCTCGTACCGATCGGGTGAGAGCGTTTTCTTCATTTTGCCGCGCAGCCTGTCCGGTGTAAGTGTTTTCATCGGTACAATCCCCTCTCTTCGATATACAGCCTGACCGATTCGGGCACATCTTGTGCCACAGACAATCCGCCTGCTATCCTGCGTCGCACAGTCGAGGAGGAGAGATCCACAGGCGGCGTTCTGAGAAGTACGACAGACGCATCATACTGTCGCTTCAGAGACAGAATCTGCTCTTCCATATCCGCGGCGGTCTTATCGTCCCGCACCGCCGCGGCCACCGTACAGTTGGCAAAGATGCGTTCCGGCGCCACCCATTGTGGCATCTGAAACAGGGTATCCGCGCCGACGATAAAATAATAGGCCGTGTCCGGGTGCTCCGCCCGCAGCCGTTCGAGAGTCTGGTAGGTATAGGTATTGCCCGTCTGTTCGATCTCCATCGGTGAAAACCGAAAATAGGGGATATCCCGTATCGCCAGTCTCGTCATCTCGGCGCGCACCGCTGCGTCCGCGACCTCAAGCTCGGATTTCATATAAGGTTTGCCGCTCGGCATAAAGAGCACTTCGTCCAGAGAAAGCTGTCTGTATGCCGCCTCGGCGAGGCGCAGATGGCCGTTGTGGATCGGGTTGAATGTGCCTCCCATGATCCCCGTCGTGCGCAACTTACTTGTTCTCCTTAGGCAGTATGATTTTCGGATTTTTCTGATCCGGCTTGTACAGGACGATTTTCTTGCCGATCACCTGCACGACCTGGGCGTGCGTCCGCTCGGCGATCGTCTGCGCGATCTCTCCCGGATCGTCCATGCAGTTTTTTAAGACCGCGATTTTGAGAAGTTCTTTCGTGTTGAACGCCTCGCCGACAGCCGCGGTGAATTCCGGCGTCAGACTGGCTTTACCCACCTGAAAAGCAGGTTCCAGCGTACTCGCCAGACTCTTTAGATAAGCTCTCTGTTTACTCGTCATTCTAATTCCAATCCTCTGTCCTTGTAAATCACACACAAATACAGTCGTTTTACTTATAATAGTCAAAGGAGAGTCCGTACATCCGCACGGTGTCGCCCTCCTGTATGCCCAGCTCTTCAAGCTGCTCCAGAATGCCGTTGTCCCGGAGGAAATCCTGGAAGAATTTGAAGCCCTTCTCTGATTCCAGATTCGTGTAAGATAGCATCTTCTCGATTCTGGGCCCTTCCACGACGTAAGCCTCTTCTTTCTCGTCGTAGACCACCGTAAAAGGTTCGCCGGGCACATCGAAATGATGTTCCGGGAAGAACTCCTGCTGAAAGACGACCGGTTTGTCGTCCAGCTTCTCCAGCTGACCGGAAATGGCGTAGAGAAGCTCCCGCAGCCCCTTGCCGGTGACAGCGGATATGGCATAAACCGGAATGCCTTTCGGCTCAAATTCCGCCCGGATCTTTTCAACCGGGTTCTCCTCCCCGTAGATCATGTCGGTCTTGTTGGCTGCGATGATCTGCGGCCGCGCAGCGATCTCCGCGTTATAGGCTGCCAGCTCCCGGTTGATGGCGTAGATATCTTCGACGGGATCGCGCCTTTCCGTGGAAGCTGCATCCACGATATGGACGATCAGTTTGGTCCGCTCGATGTGCCGCAGGAACTCATGGCCGAGGCCCACGCCCTCCGAAGCGCCCTCAATCAGGCCGGGGATATCAGCGATGACAAAGCCTCTGGCGTCCTCCAGATCGACCACGCCCAGATTGGGGTTCAGCGTTGTGAAATGATAGTTGGCGATCTTCGGCCTGGCGTTCGTCACTTTGGACAGGAGCGTGGATTTCCCTACATTCGGGAAACCTACCAGTCCTACGTCCGCGATCACCTTAAGCTCCAGCAGAAGTTCCAGCTCCTGTGCGGGCTGTCCCGGCTGCGCATAGCGCGGCGCCTGCATCATGCTGGTGGCATAGTGCTGGTTGCCGTTACCGCCCTTGCCGCCTTTAAGAAGCAGATATCTGCTGTTTTCGCCGGACATGTCGGTGATGACCTTGCCGCTCTCCGCCTCCTTGATCACGGTTCCCTCAGGCACTTTGATCGTGATGTCCGCGCCGTTTTTGCCGGCACAGTTGCGCTTTTTTCCGTTCTCTCCGTCCTCCGCGCAGTATTTGCGGATATGGCGGAAATCCGCCAGCGTGTTGAGCCCCCTGTCCACCTCGAACCAGACGTCGCCGCCCTTGCCGCCGTCGCCGCCGTCGGGGCCTCCGTTGGGGACATATTTTTCCCGATAAAAAGACACATGGCCGTCGCCGCCCTTGCCGCTTCTCACATAGATTTTCGCACGGTCTGCAAACATAACGTCTCCTCATCGCTCTGCGATTTTTGAAAAAGGGCTTCAAACACCGAAATGTCCGAAGCCCGAATCAATCGTCCTATTTCTCTACGGGATACACGGAAGCCTGCTTCCGATCTCTTCCCTTGCGCTCGAAACGGAGAATACCGTCTACCTTGGCAAACAGTGTGTCGTCGCCGCCGATTCCCACATTCAGTCCGGGATGGATTCTCGTCCCGCGCTGTCTGTACAGGATATTGCCCGCTTTGACGAACTGTCCGTCGGCGCGCTTCGCACCTAATCTCTTGGACTCGGAATCTCTGCCGTTCTTGGTAGAGCCGACACCTTTTTTATGGGCAAAAAACTGAAGGTTCATAGCTAACATGGTTGTCACACCTCCTCAAATTGCAATTTGCAGTATTTCTTCCCATATTCTTTCTCGATATGGGTCAGACCCAGCACCAGGGAATCCATAAGTGTTCTGGAAGTCTCCCGTAACGGCCCGCGCGTAAAACTGCAGCGTATCACGCCGGCCTCCTCATCGGTATCTACCTGCATCGGTTCACCGGTAATCTCCTCGAGAGAATTGATCGTGTTGATCACCAGAACCGAGACGGCTGCGCACACGATATCCTCGCCGGCCTCGGCGTAGCCCGCGTGCCCGTCGCACGTAAATCCCGCATAATCCCCTGCCGCTGTTCTATAGAATGTGATCTTCGTCATCTCACACCTTCGCACAAACCTCTTATGCGTTGATCTTGTCGATCTTGACCTGTGTGTATGCTTGTCTGTGGCCGTTCTTCTTGTGATAGCCCGTCTTTCTCTTGTACTTGTAAACGATAACCTTGCGGCCCCTGCCCTGATCCATAACGGTTCCGGTCACGGTCGCTTTCGTCACGTCATCCGCAACTTTAAGCTCCTTATCGCTGACAGCTAACACTTGGTCGAACGTCACAGAGTCTCCGACCTGCGCATCGAGCTTTTCCACTCTGATGACATCGCCCTCGGAAACCTTGTACTGCTTTCCGCCTGTTGCAATTACTGCGTACATCATGGCACCTCCTATTCATGAACCGAAGTCCATTTACTCGCTAGCTGTGGTGACGCCCGTCAAAAGGGCATACTTATACCTCGCTATGCGGCATACTTGATTATCATACATGGTTTTGGTATATTTGTCAATGGATTTTATGAAAAAAGAGCGTCCCTGAAAGGCTGAAACCGCTCAGCCCGTCAGGGAGAGCGTGAAAAAGTAGGCGGCCACCTGGGCTCTTGAACTGAACTCTTCCGTCTCCAGAAGCCTCTTCACTTCCTCTCTGGTATAGAAGCGCGCGGCAATCTGCTCATTTTCCGAAGTGTGATCCTCAAAGTTCCCTTCTGCGTCCACGAAAGCAATCTGTGTCTTCACGTCGGAGAAAGCCACCGCCGAGAAAGACGGCGGCAGGATATGGCGGATCCGCTTCACCTGAAGTCCCGTCTCCTCATAGAGTTCCCGCCGGATACATGCTTCGATGGATTCGCCCTCTTCGGCCATGCCGGCGCAGAGATTATAGATCACACGATTGACGCCCATGCGGAATTCCCGCAGAAGCAATAATCTGTCTTCATGGTAGGCCACGATGGATACGCCGCTCACCCGCTGCCCCAGCGCCTCCGGCCCGGAGATCTCGTTTCTGCTGACGATCTCGTACTTTTTTTCCCGGCCTGCCTTGTTCAGGTAAGTGAGTTCATAGTTTTTCAGATATTTTCCGTCCTTTACTTTCTCCATACCGAGCAGTCTCATCGGTCTGTACTCTCCTTTTTTCGTGTCTGCAGGCGGCTCTACTACATCTGCTTCCGCACAATCTGATATTCGTCGTCCAGACTGTAGAAAGAACACTCGAAACTGCCGCCGGCCAAAAAACGGCTCATATCGTCCTCGTCCAGGTCCACCATACAGGTGTAGCACTCGTAGTCCTCATCATACACATAATAGATGCAGGTGTCACAGCAGCTCATCTTCTTTTCCTCCGCCGATACCATCTCGATAGCTTGTATACGCTGATAAGCCGTGCTTCCCCGGAGATACTGCGTATCTCCGGGCCGCGGGCATTCGCCCTATGAATCTGCCGTCTGACAAAATTGTCTGCAAGCAGCCATTTTGTCATTCGTCATCTTCGCACGGCTCATTGCTTTCGCGAACATTGTACCATATCAGCAGGAAATCAAGCGCGAGCAAAGCGAGCATTTGATTTCACCTGATATGGTAACGACAGAATCTTTGAGTGCGCAGCACGGCGGCTGCGCAGCAGACGGATTCTGGAGTTTATTGTACCACATTAAGACAGATAATACCACTTTTCCGCTTTCCCACTCCCCTCTTCCGGCGGCGGCGTCAGCCTGCCAAGCACATATTCCATGGGAAAAGACAGCAGATACAGATAGAGGCCCGGTATGACAAAAACCGCCCACGGCATCAGCCAGACGCCCACGCAGGAAAGCCCGAAGACAAAGATCACGGCAGCCGTCAACGGCAGGAAGCGGAACACCAGCCAGGCCGACGTTTTGATCAGCTCGGTATTTTTCTTGTAGAATCTGGACAAAAGCGGACAGCAGTATACCGTCAGCCCCGCCACCAGAAAAGCGACAAAGAGCAAAATGACGAACAGCGCATTGTTGAGGGCACTCTCGTGATTCCAGACATAGTACAGATCGATTGCCAGAACGGCCACTACCGCGTAGAACGCCAGCGTGAGCGGCGTGATCTGGCGGAAGTTTTCCCGAAAGGAATGAAAAAACTCCCGGCCGACATAGCCCGTTTTATGCCTTACGCATTTGGCCATCGCATAGTAGGCCGCCGTCGCAGCCGCCCCTGCGGTAATTAAAGGCAGGGAACACAAAAGCCAAAGAATGCCCACATATAGAATGTCAAACAGCAGATTCATAAACCGGCTGAACATTGTATCGCTCCCGAATAATTTTGAATATCCGTTCATCATCGTCTCCCACAGATACAAGACCGGGATGAGGCGTGCCCCATCCCGGCTGCTTGTCTATCTTCTAACCGATACGCTGCTGCTTCTAGTGATAGAAGCTGTCCAGTGCATCCTGTACATTCTGTTTGTAGGTTTCCGCAAACTGTGCAGCGGTCATCTCGCCGTTGAGCAGCTGTGACCAATCCCAGTCAAGGCCGAGGTTATTCCAGATATCGAACGCGCCTCTCTGCCCCATGTACTCCATCACCGCGTAGTTCTCTTCCGTGATCGCACAGTCTTCCCACCATGTCAGATCGCCGTCGCGAAGATCCGTGTCGCCGTGGTACCAGTTCTGCCAGTCATAGAAGACATTGTATACCAGTTCGGGATTCTCAACGCCGGCAGGAATCATCCAGCAGTTGCCGGAAGATACGTTCTTGAACTTATTGGTTGACTCGTCGCCGGAAGGCCCGATCGGCCATGGGCACCATACAACGTCAAAGCCGAGATCTGCGTCCTTGTTGGAATCCGAGATCCATGCCGCATCAATCCAGAAAGCAACTCTGCCGTCCGTATAAGCGTTCTGGTTGTCGTCGAAGTTTTCGCTGTCCCAGGGGCGCGCCACCTTGTCTACATTGTACATATTGTAGATGAAGTCAAGCACTTCCGCAACCTCAGGGCTGGAGAGCGTCTCCTGGTCGGACATGGCAATGCCGGTGCCGTTGCTCATCAGCAGATTGTACACCAGGAAATCCCAGCGGGAGCCGTAACCGTATACGTCGATCACGCCGTCGCCGTCCGTATCCTGTGTCAGGGCCAGCATATACTCTCTCCACTTATCCCAGGTCCATTCGCCTCTCTCATAGAGCGCGTTGGGATCCTCCAGACCGGCATCCTCAAGCATCTGCTTATTGTAAGCCAGCATGTAGGTGTTGGCCAGAACCATCTCCGCGCTGTTGCTCTGGAACAGGTATACGCCGTCGTCCGTACCGATATCCACCTGCGAGAATACCATCTGGTCATTGAAGATATCCGAGTCCGCCGGAAGGATATCCTCCAGATTCGTGGCGAATCCGTTTAACGCCGCCGGAATACCGAAAGTCATATCCGTCTCGTAGATGTCGCAGTCGGGCGTGCCCGCCAGAATCGAAGTGTTGATGGATTCCTGGATGCCGTCCCACGTCAGGTTGACGAACTCGATCTTCACATTGTACTTTTCTTCCACTTCCTTGACGACATCGAAGTGCTGCTGTGCCAGTTCCTCATCGGATACGCTGGGATCGTCATGGATGTCGGTGTTGGTACTGTCATAGTAATGATCGTACCACGTGCCGATTTTGATCGTTCGGGTCTCACCCTCGTTGTAGAGTGTGTTCTCGCCGGAGTCGGCCGTGTCTGTGCCGGAAGCCTCCGCCTCCGTATCCGCCGCGCCGGGAGCTTCGGATGTACCCGCGGCATCACCGCCGCCGCAGGCGGTAAGCCCGGCGATCATGGCTGCGCTCATGCCGAGCGCGAGCAGTTTCCTGTAATTCTTCATGCTATACATTCCTCCTTGTTTTTTAATTGATGGTTTTAGAAAATCGTCGTCTTTATCCTGTATGCCGCCGGCGACGGTTATCTTTTGTCTCCGGCGGCTTTCAGTATTATTCTGCCGCCGTGCCTACCGCTACGCTGTAGACTTCCCATGCGCCGGAGGCCTCGCACTGCATTCTTGCGCCCCAGGTGGAGACGTCGTCGCCGCATACCGCCGCGATCTGCTCGTAGGTAACCTGACAGGTACTGCCGTCAAACGCTGCGCTGTCCGCGCCGCTGCCGTCCGCGTTGCCCTGGCCGACTCTCATCCAGCCAGCCGCCGCGTCGGGCATAACGAGCCACAGATCACCGTTCTCGCTGGTGTAACTGATGGTTACGACGGAACCGGGTACCAGCGCGTCGAGGATCTCCTGCGGCATATCGAAGCCGTCCTGCGCCCAGCCGTCGCCCTTGACCGCAAAGCCCTCGAACGGAACCAGATTCTTGACCATCTTAAACTCTGCCGCCGTGCCTACTCTGACGCCGTAGACTTCCCATGCGCCGGAGGCCTCGCACTGCATCCTCGCGCCCCAGGTGGAGACGTCGTCGCCGCATACCGCCGCGATCTGCTCATAGGTAATATAGCACTTGCTGCCGTCAAATACGCCGCTCTCCGCGCCGCTGCCGTCCGCGTTGCCCTGGCCGACTCTCATCCAGCCTGCCGCCGCGTCGGGCATAACGAGCCACATATCGCCCGTCTCACTGGTGTACGTGATCTCTACCACGGAGCCGGGTACCAGCGCGTCGAGGATCTCCTGCGGCATGTCGAAGCCGTCCTGTGCCCAGCCGTCTGCCTTGACTGCAAAACCGGGGAATTCGACCGCATTGGTCAGCGCATAACTCGGTGCTTTCTGTCCTACTTTCACGCTGTAGACTTCCCATGCGCCGGAGGCCTCGCACTGCATTCTTGCGCCCCAGGTGGAGACGTCGTCGCCGCATACCGCCGCGATCTGCTCGTAGGTGATCTGCGCCGTCGTCTTGCTGTTGTTGATATAAGCCGCATCCGCGCCGCTGCCGTCCGCGTTGCCCTGGCCGACTCTCATCCAGCCTGCCGCCGCATCGGGCATGACGAGCCACATATCGCCCGTCTCACTGGTGTACGTGATCTCTACCACGGAGCCGGGTACCAGTGCGTCGAGGATCTCCTGCGGCATGTCGAAGCCGTCCTGCGCCCAGCCGTCTGCGGATACCGCAAAGCCCTCAAACTCCACCGCATTGGTCAACGCACAGAGATTGGATCTGTCCGCACCCGTATCCGCCGCCACATACTCTGCGGAGGTGTCCGCCGTCAGAACATTGCCGGAAGCATCCTTGAAGACGATATTGTCGATATACATATTCGCCGGCGTCGCGCCCTTGTCCTTTGCCGTGTCGGTTTCCAGAGATACGACCAGATAGTTGCCCTCTCCGAACGTCTGTCCCTCCGGCACCTCAAAGGTCGCTGTTTTCGGATTGGCCGTCTCCAAGTATACGGACCAGGGGTTGTTGTTCTTCACATTGTCTTCGCCGATAAATGCGTAGATGTTGCCGGAGCAGGCGCCGAACTCACCGTCCGGATTCTCGGTTCCGATCGTCATTTCTACGGTCTTTAACGACGAAGCGCTCTCTCCCAGCAGCGCATCCGCCTGAATGCCCACATATGCCGCTTTGCCTGTAGGCGTTACTTTCAGCGCTTTGCTCCCGTTGTAATCCTCAACAGACAGCGCGGAATCATCACCTGCGGAATTGACCGTCTTGTCGATCCCGACGAAGCCGAACACACCGTCCTCGAAGTCGATGCTGACTTCCCCGGAAACGGCATCCGCCGTCTCGGTTTCCTGCGTGTCGGCATCTTCTGCGGCGTCTGCTTCGGCTTCCGCGCCGTCTGCGGATTCTTCCGCAGCCGGTTCCGTGTCTGCCGGCGCATCATTGCTTCCGCCGCACGCCGTCAGACTAAACGTCATGGCCGCCGCAAGAAATAATGCCATTACTTTTTTTGCTTTCAACTTTTTCTTCCTCCTTTTTTGATGTAAGCTGCCGGCGCTGCCATAGGCCGGCAATCCCTATATTGAATGGACCATGCACCTGGCATTATCCAACAATACCGCTTCTCTCAACACCCTCGATAAACTGTTTCTGCAGCAGAACATAGATGATAACGATCGGTATCATAATCAGCACGATGCCGGCATCCAGATACAGTTCGAGAATATTCGGGTCCAGTATCTTCTCCACGTTGGAGATCGATGCCTCAATCGTCGAGATTTTTTTACTGATGACGATATTGTCGCTGATCAGGAACAGCTTCGCATAGAAAGTGTCGTTATACTGCCATACCATGGAAAAGATCGCCACAGTCACCACGGACGGGAGCGCATTGATCAGCATGATCCGAAAATACGTGTACCATGTGCCCGCGCCGTCCATAAACGCCGCTTCCTCGATCTCTTTGGGAAGACCGCGGAAAAACTGATTAAAAATATAGATGTACAGACCTGATCGCAGGCCGCAGCCAAACAAAGTCATGATATACATCGGCACCGGCGTGGACAGCAGATTTACCGCCGACCCGTTCACCAGCCTGACGATGCCGAACACGTCAAACTTGGCAAAGGTCATATATAACGGCAGCATGATCGTGTTGGTAGGAACGACGATCATGACGACCACACAGGCAAACAGGATTTTCTTAAACGGAAAATCAAATCTCGCAAAACCGTAGCCGACCATGGAACAGACAATGACCTGAATCACCATCAGGCTGAGCGAATACAGCAGTGAGGCGCCCATCGTCTTCCAGTAGTCCAGATACTCCATCGCCATCGAATAGCGTTCCAGCGTAGGCTCCTGCGGGATCAGATACACCATCGGGTTATAATTGTCCGCGTCGGAGAAAAAAGAACTGCTGATAATGCCGAATATCGGTCCCAAAATCACATAGCAGATGCCGACAATGATAATCAACTGGAATAAGCCGAGCAGGAAGCCCTTGGCATTGTTGATCCAGCGGATTCTGTCGTTGGCAAACTGCTTATCGGCTTTGAGACGTTCCAGGCCTGTTTTAAAGTCTGCTTTTTTCACTTGATCCATCTTCTCTCTCCTCTCCTAGTTATAGTAGAACGTCCGCTTCTGTATCAGCCTGCAGACAATCACCAGTATCAGGCAGGTGATCACCGTGGATACCAGACTGAATACGGAACTCAGCCCGTAATTCATCTCCGTAAAAGCCGTGTCATATGCCAGTTCCACCACTTCCGACTGCGTAAAACTGTCCACCACGGTATAGACTACGTTGGTGATGATGTGCGGCATAATCATCGGAAAAGTTACTTTCCAGAATGTCTCGTATGCCGTCGCGCCCTCTATCCTGGCAACCTCATACATGGAGCCCGGTATGGACTGCAGCGCGGCGATGAAGATAATGATCTGCACGCCGGAGGCGTTGATGATATCGCTGATTCTGCCTACCGCGCCAGACAGATATTCGAGTACGACATCGGGAATGCCGAGCGACCCGAACATCTCCACATAGTAGGCGAGCCCCACGCCGCTGCCGGCAGCCGCCTCCGCGATCTCGGCGCTGGCGTTGGAGAGTCCGCCGCTCATCATCGATCTGGCGAGCGCCATGGCGTCCACGATCGCGCCGGAATTGAGGATGACCGGCAGGAAAAAGATCGCGCGCACAAGCGTTCTGCCCTTAAATTTCCTGTTGAGCAGGATTGCCATGAACAGGCTGAAAAACGTGATCAGCGGCACATCAATCAGCATGTTGCCGATCGACGTTGTCAGGACCTGCTTGTAAGTGGCGTGCGCCCTGAACGCATACAGAAAATTGTCCAGGCCGACAAAATCCAGCGTATAGCCGCCGCCGGGGTTGACCGTCAGATTGCTGAACGAAAATTCCACCGACAGCAGGATGCTCCGCAGATAGAACCAGAGGAAGCCGATCAGCCACGGCATGATGAACAGATAACCCATCAGCCCGTGTTTTCTGGAAAGGGACATTTTTTTCTTTTTCGCTTTTACCTGACTCATCCTATATCCCTCCTAACTGATAGCTTCTCGCCGGCACCGTGATGCCGTCCGCCGTCTTGTCCGTGCTGCCCGTATTGATGTAGATGGTCACGCCGTTGTCGTAAGTGACCGCGCGCAGATCATGGTCGATGATGCGGTGGTCCGTGATGGCCGCGTTCTGCACATATTTCAGTGCGTTGTTGACTTCCGTATAGATGGCGATGGCATCGTCCCGCCAGCTGTCGTAGGTGGTCGAGTAGAACCGGTTCAGCCCGGTGTCCTTGATATCGCTGGAGTTCTCATAGGAGAACATAAAGTGCGGCGATGCGCCCGTCTCCACCAGATTCAGCACGATATCGGTCTTGTCGTAGGTATCGCTCAGGTTGATGGCGCTTCCCGCGTAATCGACATAGCCGTGCAGCAGCATCTCATAGAACGGAACCGCCTCGTCGATAATATAGTAATCGTTGTCCGTCAGCGGCACGTTGATAATGTCATCCGCATAGCGGAACGCGTAATCGTTGGCGTCGTTCAGCATCAGTTTTTTGCCCGTCGCTTCAATCTGTCCAAGAGAGGCGTTCACCACATCCAGGGCCGCTTCCCTGTCGATCACGTTGGTGCGCTTCTTGTCGGAGTGCAGCTCATCGCCCAGGTCGCGCAGAGAGATGCCGTTTATGTCGTATTTTCCGATCTTCTGTGTGAACTTATCGATATAGCGCACCAGGAACTTCGGCGAAACCAGGAAGTAATGGTTCTCCGCGTAGCCCAGCCCCGAAGTCTGCCTGAGCGTCGCCGGATTCACCAGCCCGAATTCCGCGATATAACCGCCGCCATAGTAGCGCGAAGTCTCGTTCGCATCCGAGTAGCGTCTGCTGATATAGGTAACTTTCTGCAACGCCACGTCGCCGTAAAAATTGTTGCCGTCCGCCGCCATGGCCGCGCTCAGCTCTTCCAGCCCTGACTTGCCGCCCAGCTTGCGCGGCACTCTGATCTTATCCGGCACATCGTGATAATAGCCGCGGTTCATCCAGCCCTGGAAGTTCATGACCTGGTTCTTCACCCCGTTCGCTTTCAGATCGTCGTAAATCTCCCGCGCCTGATCAAAAGTCGTCATGGGATACATGCCTGTATACGGGACACCCAGAATATGTTCGGTCTTGCTGACGCCGCCCAGCGCGTCATAATAGAACTTGATGTCTTCCGCAGACGACTCTCTGGCTGTCAGCACGCCTTCCTCTTCCAGACGCTCCCTGTAGTAGCGCGCCGCGCCCGCATAACCGTTGTTCTCCTCTGTCAGCATGGTGTAGCGCACCGTCAGGTCGGCGTCGTAGAAGTGATTCTCCACAATCGGGATATCCGCCTCATTGCCCGTCGTGCCAAACATGGACAGCTTATCGTTGCCCCGCATCACGAATGTGGGGTAAGCGTAATTGTACTCGTTGATCTTGCCCGACACGCCCGCGCCGATGATGGCGAAAGACGCGCCGTCCTCTATCGTTGCCAGAATGCCGCTGTCCTCACGGAAAATCCCGTACAGCCCCAGCTTCACGTCCTCGGTGTTCTCGCGCACCGTGTACTCCGCCGCCAGCGGGTCGATGCCGTAGACATACTCCGCATACACATCCGCCGTCGATTTGCCGTTGTTAAAATAGATCAGTGAGCCGGAACCGCTGGGAACAAACAGGGAACCTTTTTCAGTCTTATCGGCCGCCCCGAAATACCGGAGCAGCTGAATGCGGAATACCGTGCCGCCGCCGTTCTCCTCTACGTGGTTCATCGGGATGGAAGCTTCCAGCGCATCGCCGTTTAAGCGGTACTCAAGCGGTATGACAAAGGAAATCGGCACTGCCCCCTCCACGCCGGAGGCCTCCATCTCCGCGAGATACATCTCCTCTGTGAATCCTGCCTCCTCAAAATACCGGTTCAGCTTGCGCAGCTGGGAGGCGCCCTTTAAGGTGGACTCCAGCAGCTCCAGATAATCGTCGCCGATATCGCTCTCGATATACTTCTTCTGCACAAACTTGGCGTCGCTCTCAGACAGCGCGCTCACCACCCGCTCCAGCGTGGTTTTGCTGATATACTGGGGGACGATACCCGTCTCGCTGGACAAGTCTCCCAGCGTGTAGATCAGCCGCACGCCGTCCTTGATGGACTCCGCCTCGATCTGTTCCTTCTCGGCGGCGTAGGTGTAGGAGTCAAACGTGCCCGTCGTCCGCTCCGTGTTGAAATAATCCAGGATGAGCTGCGAGCGCATGTAATTCTTGTTCGCCTCGTTGGCGACGGCATCCTCCTCCGTACCCGGCGGATTGGAGTAAGTGATCTGCCCGTTTCTCTTGTCCACCAGCGCGATATTGCCCAGAGTTGTGTCCACATAGAGTTTCAGGATATCGTTCTCGGCGGCCAGCGCCATGTCCGGTACATCCGCCGAGGCGTCGCTTAGCGGCTGAAACGGGCTGCCTTCCTCGTACTCGTAGGAGGACAGGTCGTCTTTATAATCGTTATAAAAATAGTATCTGATCAGCCAGTGCGCCATGTACACTGCGGCGACTGCCAGAATGAGACACACCGCTGCGGTTATTATTTTTTTGCTCGTACGCATCTTCCGCCCCTCCTACATCCTATAGATCAGTTCCTGGTAAATGCTGTAGAAGAAACTGTACACCTGTGTGATCAGGTCGACAAACAGCATCACAATGAAAATGATGATAAACATGGCGATAAACGTTAAGAAGATCGTCACTAACGTCTTGGCCAGCGTGTAATTATGCACCTGCATGATCCCCATCAGAACCATCAGCAGCGCGTACGCGATGCCTGCCGCCATAATCACCCAGTAAAAGGCCTCCTCGTCCGCCGCCACAAACTGGCTGACGATCGTGGCCAGATTAAAGCAGACAATGATCGGTATCATGGCATAGCCGGTGGCGATGGCGATATCTTTCAGTCTGCCCTCACCCTCCATCAGGCAGGTGATCGACCAGTTGCCCACGCAGAAGAGCAGATATAAAAGCAGCACTGCCGCCAGCTCCGTCAGCGCATTGACCGACAGCGGATAGACATTGTTGACTACAAAGCTTGCCGACTTGCGGTTAATAGAGAAGCTGAAAGAAAACAGCACGACAAGCAGGACGGCAATCGGGACGCTGCCCCGCTCACGATGGCGTATCTCATAGTAAGCGTCCATCGGATGGCTCACCGTGTAAAACGCATATTTCCACTTTTGTGCCGAAAATAATTCTCTCATCAGGCAAGCCCTCCTTCCTTCGCTTTCGTCCTGCGGCCCCTGCCGATCTTTTTCTTTAGGACTTTTGTGTACAGCAGGCAGACGGCAATCAGCACGATCACCACCGTCATGATCACATTGATATGCGCAATCAGCAGCTCGTTGCGGTAACGCTTCCAGGCTACGGAGTAATATTTGCGGTTTCTGCCGAGTTCCAGATATTTCATGGCAGTCCGGTTTTCACCGGCCGTCAGGTACGCCTTGCCGATACCCGTGTTGGCCAGCTCGTTGTTCTCGTCCAGCTTAAGCACTTGCTGCCACTTTGCGATCGCTTCCGTCTCGTCGCCGTCATAGCGCAGCCCCACCGCGTCGTTGATCAGCGATCCGTACTCCGTCTCGCCGAAGCGCACGATGGAATTGTTGTAGGCGTCCAGCACCAGAATCTGGTCATTCACCGCCTCAATGGCGATCGGCGTGTTGAACGTTCCCTCCTGCGTGCCCAGTCCGCCGAAGATATAGAGCAGATTGCCCTCCCTGTCGTAGGTGAAGATCCTGCCCCGCTTGCGGTCGAGCAGCGAATAGATGCCTTTGCCTCTGTAGGTTACGTCGGTGAATTCCGACGGCCCCGCGTAGGTTCCATAGGAGCCCACAACCAGATCTCCGCCCAGATTCTCATTCTCGCCTTTCTGGATCACATCCTCGCCCCGCGGGTTCAGTCTCCTGACGCCCTGCACGCCGTCCGAGTCGATGTTGGAGGCGTAGACAAAGCCGTCGTCATCGATGTCGATGCCGGTAAATTCGGTGGGGATGTACAGCTGCTGCTTAGCGCGTTCCTCCTTGCTGGCAAGACGTTTCCAGAATTTCTCCCAGAGCGTGATCTTGACATCGATGGTCCCGAAATATCCTGTAAACTGTCCGTCGCTCTCAAAGACCAGAATACCCTCAAATGCGTTCTTGGCGATCACATACACACGGTCCGCGTAATCAACCGTCACCTTGAGAGGAACGAAGTCAAAGCCTTCCTCCAGGATCTCCGACTGCGGATTGTCGATGATTTTGACGAACTCGCCCTCCGGCGTCAGCACCACCACCCGCTTGTGGTTGGAGTCGGCAATGTAGAGCTGCATGTTCTCCGATACGCACACGCCGTACGGGGCGTCGAAGCCGTCCTGTTCGCCGTCCCGGTCAAAAGAATCGATCACCCTGACCGTCTCCGTCATCGTTTCGTTCAGGACGACAATGCGGTTGTTTTTCGTGTCGGCGACATAGATCAGCCCGTCGGGCGCCACACACAGATCCTGCGGTTCGCTGAAACCGTCGGTTCCCACCGTCGCACCCGTGACTGTGCCGACAGGCACATAGGCCGCAGGCGTCAGCGCGATATCTTCCCAGTAGGTGTAATTATAGGTATCGTAGGGAAGCTCTTCCGCGTGTACAGGCGGCGCGGCGCAGGTCACTGCCAGGATTGTGCCTGCAAACAGAGAGGCCGTCAGTTTTTTTATGCTTATTCTCTTTTTCATAACGCCCTCCCTCTAATCTTTCATACCCGATGTGGTCATTGTCTCTATCACGTTATTCTGGCAGATCAGGAAGAAAATGATCGGCACCGCCGCTATGATAAAGGTTACCGCGGCCGCCGCGCCCGCCCTGGCGGTTCCTCCCGCCGTAATCTGCTGCAGGGAATACTGCAGGGGCTTTAACTCTTCGTTTCGCAAAAACAGGCTTCCCGTGTTGCCCCACATCTGCTGGAACTGGAAGATGGCCAGCGTCAGCCAGGCCGGTTTCACGTTCGGCATCACGATCGTCCAGAAAATCTTCCACTCGGAAGCGCCGTCGAGCCTCGCGGACTCCATCAGCGAATCGGGCAGCTGCTCCATGAACTGCTTCATCAGGTACAGTCCCATGCCGAACGAGAACGCCGGCAGCACAAGCGCCGCATAGGTATTGTTGATATGCAGCCAGCTGATGATCAGGTACTGCGGGATCTGCGTGACCGTCCACGAGAACATCATGGACAGGACGACCATATTGAACAGAAGATTCTTGCCCGGGAAATTGTGCTTCGCCAGCGGGTAGGCCGCCAGGCTCGCGCAGATTACATGGCCCACCATACCGCCGCCGGTGATGATGATCGTGTTGAATATATATCTGGAGAAAGGCACCCAGGAAGTGTTCATCAGCACGAACAGATCCGAGAAGTTCTCCAGCGTGGGGTTCCGCACAAAAATCTTGGGCGGGAACTGGAAAATTTCATCTAACGGTTTCAGGGCATTGTTGATAATCATGACAAGCGGCAGCGCCATAAAGATACCGCATACGAACATGAGAAAGAACAGAATGCCGTTGCCCGCCATGGAACGGTTCAGCTTCTTTGCCCTCGGCCTTCGTCTGAAGAGTTTACGCCTGGTTATCGCTTGTTTTTCCGCATGTTTTGCCATTAGTCGCCAACCCTCCTTAACATTTTCTGTACCAGTTTGTTCGTGCCGACCATCAGCAGGAACAGAACCGTCGCAATCGCCGAGGCATAACCCATGTCAAATCTGGTGGAACCGTAGTCCAACAGGTGCGTCACCACGGTTGCGCCCGCATAGTTGATGGAAGGATTGCCGGCCAGCTGAATCGAGATATCCGCAACGGCAAATGACTGTGTGATCTGCATGACGGCGCCGAACATCAGCTGCGGCTTCATGGACGGAAGGGTCACGTACCACAGCTCCTGCCAGCGGTTCTTCACGCCGTCGAGCGCCGCCGCCTCATAGAGGCTCTTATCTACGGTCTGCAGTCCGGCGATAAAGGACAAAAAACCGGTGCCCAGGGACAGCCACAGCTGTACGACAATCAGGATCGGCAGGATCCACTTTTCCGTCTGCATCCACAGAATCGGCTCGTCCAGAATCCCCAGCTTGATCAGGATACCGTTCAGATAACCGTAGCGGTCGCCCGTCAGGATCAGGTTCCACACCATGTAGGCATTGCCGCAGATGCTCGGCGCATAGAAAATCAGCGTCAGGAACGAGCGGAGTTTTCCGTGGAACTCATTGATAATCCAGGCGAACAAGAGGCACAGGATATAGCTGATCGGGCCTGTGATCACCGCAAAGATCAGCGTATTTTTTAAGGACACCAGGAAGATATCATCCTCCAGGAAGAGTTTGATATAGTTCTGCCAGCCGATAAAAGTGGGCATCTCCAGCATGTTGAAATAGGTAAAGCTGAGGAAGATGGACACCACCACCGGAAGCACCGTAAACAGAAAGAATAAAATAAAGTACGGCGCCATCATCAGATAGATTTCTCTGTTGCGCTTAATATTATAGCGCAGGCTCTTCTGTCGTCTGTTGACTTCCAAGAGCTGTGTGGGTTGTGCGCTTGTTGCCACTGCCTGATTCATGTTCGTCCCCCTTCCCTAATCCTGCGCCAACGGCAAGCCAAGCTCCTGCCGCTTATAGTCGATCTCCGCGTTGATGTAAATGACCTTATCCGTCAGTTCCTCCCTCGGGGACGCGGTATCCGTCTCCGTGGTGACCGTGTAAAAGGCATTGTTGACATTGCGCCACGAGTAGTAGCCGCCCGGCACCTGCGGTATCCCGCGCGCCCAGGCAAACGCTTCTTTTAACGCCCGCTGGTCATTGACCGGCCACGGCATATTCTCGAAAGCTTCCAGATTCGCCACCGGCACACGCGCCGCGGACCCCATCAGGCTCTCCATCTCGCGGCCGTATTTGATCTGTACGTCGGCGGAATTCCACCATTTCAAAAACTCCCAGCACTCGTCAGGCTGCTCCGTATCCGCCATGATGATGCTGGCGAGACCCGTGCATCCCGTGCTGTGATCTACCGTGCCGTCCTCCTGCACCGTGCCCGGGACGGGAGCAAAACTCCACAGGCCAGCGATATCGGGCGCCGAGACGACCAGATTGTTGTAGATCGTATAGTCGGCTATGATAATCGGGCACTCGCCCGTACGGAACCTCTCTTCTACGCTGGTCGCCTTATCCAGCTTGTAATCCGTGTAATATTCGCAGTATTCCTTGAACGTATTGATGGCGATATCGGAGTCCAGCGCCGATCTCGAGCCGTCTTCGCTGTAATAGGCGCCGCCGTTCTGGTATAAAAACATGGCAAAAATCTGTTCGCTGGGGAGCATACCGAATTCCATCTGGTTCTTGGACAGAACCGCCATCGCCACTTTCACATCATCCCACGTCTCCGGCACCTCCATGCCAAGCTCCGACAGAATATCCCGGCGGTAGAACATAACGGGGAAAGTCGTCGTCTCCGGCAGCGCGTAGGTAGCGCCGCCAAACTGAAACGGCACCATCGCCGCCTCCGAGAACCGGGACGTCACCTCATCCAGATCGTCAAATCTGCTTAAGTCCAGCACCGCATTGCGGATACCGTAATTGACGGGCGTATCGTTGCCCGTATTGAGCACCGCTCCGGCGATACCGTTGGTGTTGGCCACCTGGATCGCCACATCAGGGCCCTCTCCCGCCAGCTCGGCGCGCAGCAGCGTATTCATGTCAACCAGCTGTACATTGACGCTGATGCCGTACCGGTTGGTGAAATCCTCGTCGATCATCGCCTTGATGACATTGGCCTGATCACGCCCCGAACCGATCCAGAGCGTCAGCGCGTCGCTCTCACCGGCCGGCTCGATGACGTTGCCGATCTGGTTGTAATCGATAAGGAAAGAATAAAACAGTCGCTTGCACTCGTAGCCGACTCTGCTGAAGAAAGAGTCATGCGCATAGTCGATATCCACGTCCTGTGAAGTGATATTGATACGGTCCACCGCGAGCGGCTGGTCAGCGATCGTGCTGACCCAGTTACCGCAGGCGCGGACATTGATCTTATAGGAACCGACGACCCGCACGAAATACTCTTCGTCCTCGATCAGGTCGTTTAACTGGTCGCGCATCGTCAAAAGCACCGTCAGCTTATCGGAATTTCTGCCGGTCAAGGCCTCCATATCCGTGATTGCGCCGTCCAGCTGATCGCGCACCGCAATCAACTCTCCCTCCAGATTCGGAAGAGATCTGGCGATCTGATAATCTCTGTAGGTATCCGGCGCGACGCCGGTGATCTTGATGATTTCCCGGTAGATGCTGTTGAGCTGCTTCACGCTGTCCTGCACTCTGCTGACAATATCCGCGAAATCGCCCAGCACCGCCTCCATGCGTATCGTGTGATGCCCCGCTTCCAGATAGAAAGAATAGGGCGTGCCGGCCTCGTCTGCGAGGACATCCTCGCGCCAGCTCTGGGCATACCGGAAACCGTAATTCTCCATCTCGGAAAACGGCACCACGCCGTCGATGGAGATTCTGCGGGACACATAGATACCCCGCACATAATTCTGACAGTCGTACAGAGAAATATGGTAATAGCCGTTCTCCGGCACATCAAAGTCCCACTCAATCCACTGCCCGACCAGCCGCCAGGAATTGCCGCCGATGGTATTGTTGAGAAGTTCTTTGGCGCTGGAGGGAGACACGGCCGGCGACGACTGATCCTGTATCGGATACAACATCTGTGAGGACGTTCTCGTGGCGTTCTCACCCTCAATACAGATTCTCTGGCCCGACGTCTCCTGCGCGCCGACCGCATCCCATGCCGCCTTGACTTCCGCGTAGGGAGCCGTCTGCGCCGCCCTGCCCAGAATCAGTCTGTGAATGAGCATCGGCTCTTTCAGGGAGAGAAGCGATACGGTATGCTCTCCCTCGGTCAGATAGACAGACAGCGGCGAAGTGATATGGCCGTCGCTGTCATAGACGTAGGAGGTAACCCATTCCGGCGTCTCGACCATGCTCGGCCGGTTGTCGTTGCCCTGGTTGTCTTTTTCCCACAGATAGCGTGCGGAACCGCTTTCGTCCGCGCCCTCGTTCACATCAAATTTCCAGATGCGGTAAAAATCGATCAGCGCCAGTTCGCTGTAGGGCAGCGCGCCGTCGATAAAAATGCTCCGCTCGATATCGGAATTCTTGCCGGCGATCGGAAAATATTCGACGGACAGGGTATAGAATCCGGCTTCTTTCACATTGACCGTAAATTCCGTCAGGGAATCCTCGCTCGTGTAGATGCTGTCGCCCGACATACCCTCGTAATCCGTATAGAACTCCGGCTCCGCCGCCTCGTCGCTCTCCTCGTAGCGCACGCACGCCTCCGCGCCGACACTGATCTCGGCATCGGGATATACCGCGTCAAACTGAGACACATAATCCCGGTAATTCGGAACAGAACCGTCCACCGAGTAGGAATCTATGATATCGTCATAGTCGTCCATGCTCAGATTGGTCTGCGCGTAAGAGGGTGTCTGTGACGCACCAAGCATCACCGCCACCATGCCCGCCGTCAGAAAGATTGACAACGCTTTTTTCCCGCCGCCAGTATGTCTCATCTTTTACCTCGCTTTCTATACCGCAACCGTATGTTTTATTCCCGCGAGCAGCGAGCCAAGCGGACGTGCCTGCCGCGGGGGATTTGATTTCCATTTATGCATCATACCACTGCTCGCCGCCCGGTTCGGCCTTGGGCATATAGTGCAGCAGCGCTTTTTCCATCATATAAGTGATCAGATAACACCAGATTCCCGGCACCACCAGGATGCAGGCAGCCGGCAGTTCATAGAGCAGAAGCCAGCCGAGCAGTGTGCTGACCGCCGCGATGACGACCGTGAACGGGAAGTAGCGTATGCTCATCACGAACGCCAGCTTCACAATGCCGGACAGTTTCATATCGAACCGCGAAAAAACGGGGAAGATATAGATCAGAATACACCCGCTGAGAACCGCGGCCACATCGTACAGCGCGAGGGTGAACGTCACACCGCCGCCTGCCGCCTCCCCGGCGGTCCGAATTCCCAGATACAGAAGCGCCGTCCACAGAAAGATCGCCACCGTAAGCAGGATTCCCCTCGCAAGCGTCCTCTTCATGGAGCGGAAAAATTCCTGCACCGGGCCGCCCCTCTCCCGCCGCACGCTCTTGATCATGGCATAGTAAAACGAAGTAAGCGCCGGACCTGTCGTCACAACCGGGATACAGCACAGGAGAAAGACAATATTTAAAAGGATGATCTCCCCCATTTTGTTCAGAAAGCCCACGACTTTGCCGTCATAGGCAAATAACTTTCCAAACACAGTTCTCCTCCTTATGGCCGGCGGCTATTCGCGAATCGGATAGGCGGATAGATCCGGGATATCCTCCAGCGTGATCACGGCATCGTTGTCGTAGAACCGTTTCAGCGCATCCTCCTGCGTATACTGATCATTGTAGGAAAAAATCGCCATATCCTTGGCGGCAAATTCGCCTCCCCAGGTACACCAGAAGCCCCACATGGCGCCGTCCCGCACCATCAGATCGGGATCGGGCACGCAGCCGTTCTCGGACAGGACGACCATTTTGGGAGGATCTGTGTAGCGCACCGCCTGAAGATATTTGTTGACTTGTGAAGTATAGACATGTTCACCGGGATAGATGTCCTCGCCTATGATGTCCACATATTCGTCACCCGGGTACCATTCGGCATCCTGACCGTTCCAGACCCATATCAGATTGTTGAGGCCGTATTCGTTCGTCAGCCTGTCATACAGAAGCACATACAGCTTCTTATAGGCTTCGGCGCCTGAAGCGCCCCACCAGAACCAGCCGCCGGAAGCTTCGTGCAGCGGTCTCCACAGCACCGGCACGCCGGCATCCCTAAGGATCGTCAGCTGTTGCGCTATGGCGTCGATATCCTGCATTAGCAGTTCGTAACCCTCTTCGTCCCTGCCGTCCATAATCGCCGCCAGATCAATATTGGTGCTGTCCGTATAAAACCCTTTATACCACTCGCCCGTCAGATATTTGGACGGTGCGTTCCAATGCCAGCAGAATGTGACGATACCGCCGTCTTCCCACTGCTTGACGGCAAACTGCGTCGCGCTGCTGTCGCTGCCGTGCTCTGCTCTGGACGGGGAGTATTCGATCAGATCCAGTCCGAGTATCGCGGGCGTCTTGCCGGTGACTTTTTTGACGACCTGTATCTCCTTGCCGGCGGGGCCGCTGTCACAATACTGCCCCGACAGGATCTTTGTACCGTAGTTGTCGCACAGATAACTCATGAGGCGTTTCGCTTCCTCCGAGGCATCGGCGTTGCACAGTTTCGCGGGGATCTCGTAGATGCCGGGATCTATCGGCTCTGCCGTGACAATCTGCAGTCTGTCCAAATCAATCCACCCCCAGTACTTTGCAACGGCAATCTCATGATCCCCGGCCGCCATATATACCCGCTCGACAGAGGAGACATCGAACTGCGCCGACTCCGTGACCAGCGAGCCTGCGGCCTCGCCGTCCACACTCACATAATTTTCTTTATAGCTGTCCCCTGTGCTGTAAAACCGCAGATCATAGAACCCGTCCTCGGGTATCTGCACGGAAAAGACACAGCTGTCGCCGTCCTCCTCGAATCCCGTGGCATAGCCCGTGCCGCTGTAGCCCGACGTGCCCGTATCCTTATGTACATGCCCTGTGAACGCGGCATCTTCGGCCTCATATTCACCGATCTGCACCGATTCAAATTCCTCCTCCGCGCGTTCGTCCGTAGACGCTGCGCCGGCTCCGCAGCCGGTCAGGCAAAGCGCCGCGGCAAGCGTCAATGCAGAAAACATCTGCTCTGTATATCTGCTCATCTGTCCCGTCTGTTCTCCCCGCCATTCTCAAAAAGTATACATTTTGAGAATACACTTTTACACTCAAACTGAGATTATTATAACGCAAAAAGTACCAAATTACAAGTTGTATACATATATACATTTGTGCATTTTTAATACAATCTATGATTTTTCATAATCTATACAATATAAAAATTACCATATTTCCTCTCCGTATCGGTTCGTAGTATAATAGTGTGAACAATCATGAAGATATGTTCCTGCAACCTTGCGAGCGCTCCGAAACAAAGATGCAGATAAGTGCGATAACGCGAAACGGGGAGGAAACAATATGACAGAAATCATTGATCTGACCGACAAAGAATGGGAATTCTGCCTGGGCGGTAAAGAACTGTGCCGGCACGCCGAGTTTCATGACACCATCCGTCTGCCCTCCACGGTATCTCAGGAGGCGAAATCCCCTCTTACGGGGGCGCGAAATGACGGCTCTCTGACCGATCCGCGCCTGTTTGAGGGCTATGCCGCGTATCGCCGCACCGTGCGCCTCTCACCACGCGCGGCGGACTGCGACGTATTTTTGGTCATGGAACGCACCCGCGCAAGCCGCCTGTGGATCAACGGCGCATACGCCGGTTCTGAGAACAGCCTGTGTACGCCGCACAGATATGACATCACCGCTCTGCTAAGCGGCGGCGAGACGGAAATCCTGATCGTGATCGACAATGTCACCTGTCCCGTTCCGGGAGGGCATATGACCTCGCCGGACACCCAGACAAACTGGCTGGGTATCACGGGCGGCCTCTATCTTGAGTACAGAAGCCGCAGACGGCTGGAAAACGTCAGAATCTTCTCCGACACAGCCGGAAACCGCGTCACCGTCCGCGGAACGCTCGTCGGCTGCAGCAGTCTTGAAATCACTGCCCGCGTGGATGGTTTTCCTGAAACCACGGCACTTCTGACCGAGAACAATCCCTCGTTTACCTATGAGATGGCGGGCGCTTCGCTGTGGGATGAGCACAATCCTGTCAGCTATACCCTGTATCTTACCTGCGGAGAAGACACGCAGCAGATTCCTTTCGGCCTGGGCAGCTATACGGCGGACGGCAGGAAGCTTAAGCGGAACGGCCGCCGCATCTTTCTGCGCGGGAAACATGACGGCATGCTGTTCCCGCTGACCGGCGCCGCCCCCACGGACACAAACAGCTGGCGCAATCTATTCGCCGCTTCCCGCGAATACGGGATCAACCACTACCGTTTCCACACCTGCTGTCCGCCGGAAGCGGCGTTCGCCGCGGCGGATGAGATGGGAATCTATCTCGAGCCGGAACTGCCGTTCTGGGGAACGATAGAGGAGACGCCTGACGAGGGACAGCTTTACCTGATCGAAGAAGGCTTCCGCATTCTGGACAGCTATGCCAATCACCCCTCTTTCTTTGCCCTGTCCCTGGGGAACGAACTCTGGGGCAGCCATGAGCGGTTAAACGACATACTGGGAGACTACAAGCGCCATGATCCCCGGCCGTTGTACACACAGGGCTCCAACAATTTTCAATTCGTCCCCCGCACAGTGCCGAACGACGACTTTTTCGTCGGCGTACGCTTTGCCGCCAATCGCCTGATCCGCGGCTCCTATGCGATGTGCGACGCGCCTCTGGGGCACATACAGACCACGGCGCCGGAATCCTCCTATTGCTATGACAGTGCGATTCTTCCAGGCGGCGGCACAGATGCGACAGCCGCAGCCGCGGACAATTCTCCGGTCGATGAGACGGTCAGCGGAAAAACGCCTGCTGAAAACACGCCTGAAAAAAGCATACAGATTCAATACGGGACCGGCACGAAATCGGTTTCGGCCGAAGAGACAGAAGAATTGATTTGCGATATACCTGTCGTCTCCCATGAGATCGGACAGTATTTCATATACCCGGACTATCGGGAAATTCCAAAATATACGGGGGTACTCAAACCGTATCATCTGGAACTTTTTTGCCGGCGCCTCGGCGACGCCGGTCTGAGCCATCTGGCCAAACGGTATTTCAGCGCTTCCGGCAGATTCGCCGCGGAGTGTTACCGGCGGGAAATCGAAGCCGCTCTGCGCACCGACGCGCTGTCGGGGTTTCAGCTCCTTGATCTGCAGGATTTTCCGGGACAGGGCGGCGCGACGGTCGGCATCCTGAATTCTTTTATGGAAAACAAAGGCCTGATGTCTGCCGAAGAATGGCGCTCTTTCTGTAACGACAGGGTGCTGCTCGGCTGTATGGACCGCTTCGTCTTTCAGGGCGGGGAAACTCTGCGCGTGGGCGTAAAACTTTACCAGTATGCGGCCGAGCCGGACAGGGATGTGAAAGTGTCGGTCCGTCTTCTGACCGGAGACGGGAAGACATGTATCGCGGAAGATACCCTATATGCCGAGGGCCCGTTTGGCGGCGGCGTGTTCACCCTCGGGGAGACTTCTTTTTCTCTTCCGCCCGTCGCTGAGGCTCACAAGGCTGTCCTCTCGCTGACCTGCGGCTGTCTGGAGAACCGTTATGACTTATGGATATTCCCCT
Organism: uncultured Lachnospiraceae bacterium; assembly: GCA_947588995.1. Lineage (GTDB taxonomy): Bacteria > Bacillota > Clostridia > Lachnospirales > Lachnospiraceae > UBA3282. The sequence continues at coordinate 8,929 of CANPZI010000020.1, read as the reverse complement.
GTGACACGGCATTTACCGTTCCCGGTCATCTGACCGTGACTGCCTCCTGGGACGAGGCCGCGGCAAATCTCCTGGCCGGACGCCGTGTGCTTTTTGTGCCGGAATCAGTCAGGGAAGAATATTCGCTGGAGGGCACTTACTGCACGGATTTCTGGAACTATCCCATGTTCAGCGCCATCTCGCGTTCCATGAACAAACCGCTGCCCGTGGGTACGCTGGGGCTTCTGATCGACAATGCCCACCCCGCCCTCGCGGGATTTCCGTCGGAGACCTACTCCACCGCACCGTGGTATGACATCGTATCTTCCTCGCGCTGCCTGATTGTGGACGGCACGGGGATTGAACCCATCGTGCGGACGATCGACAACTGTGAAAGGAACCACAGTCTGGCGAATATATTTGAAGCTGCCGTGGGCGCGGGCCGTCTGTTAGTCTGCACGGCGCCGCTTCTTACGAGCGATTCTTTTGTCTGCCGTTTTCTGTTAAAAAAACTGGCAGAGTACGCCGCCTCGGATCAGTTCCGGCCTGCGCAGACTCTGCCGCTTGACACGCTGACGCGCTATTTTGTTTGATTTATCCCCAAAGAAGTATCCTCGTGGAACTTACCGCTGATGCAGCCCGCCGTACTGCTCCCTGAAGCTGGGGCTCACTTTCTTTCGCGTGATCTCCACCAGCCCCAGCCCTGTCATGTCCACCACATCGGCGGTCACGTTATCGCGCTTTAGGAGAGTCCGCAGATACTCCATAAGCTGTCTGTTGTGTTCTTTTTCCCGCATATTGATGAAATCCACCAGAATCATGCCGGACAGATTCCGCGCCCGCAGCTGCACGGCAATCATCTCCGCGGCCTCCATATTGATCCGATAGAAAGTCTCCTCCTTGTCACGGCCGTGTTCATACTTACCGCTGTTCACATCGATGGAGACAAGTGCTTCCGTGGGCTCAATCACCAGATAGCCGCCGGATTTCAGCCACACTTTTTTGTCCAGCAGTTCTCTGATCCGCTCTTCCACGGCGTAGAGCTTATGAAGCGGCAGCATCCTGTCTTCATACAGCCGCACGCGAAGCCCGGTCTGTGCGGCGTACTCCTGCAGCACGGCATAAATCTCCGGCACATCCGTCACGACCTCGTCGTATTCTGTGGTATAACTGTTTTCGATAAAATGCAGATAATCGGGCTTCTCCCGGTACAGACAGCTGTAGCAGGTGCGGGCGCCGCCGACTGCCGCAATATGCCCGAGCGCCTCTGCAAGCTGTTCCGCCTCCTCGATCAGCGGCCCGTCCTCTGTCAGTTCTCCCGCGTTGGTGCGCACGATCAGCGTGCAGTCCGCTGCGATCCGCTGCAGCGCCTCAATCTCTCGGAAATGGCTCTGCTGCTTTGGGGAGAGCTTTGAAGATACCTGTACGGTCCTTTTCCTGCCCTGTACTTCATCCCCGGACTCTGCCACAGGTTCTTTCGGAGCGTCCGTTCTCAGTTCTGCCGCCACATATTTCCCCGCCAGCGACAGCCGCGTGGTCACACCCGCCAGTTTGGTCTTTACCGGTTCTTTGATCACCCGGACGAGGAGCTCGTCACCTACTTTCAGCCTGCCGTCCGCCTTGCGGTTTGTGACGATCGCATGCTTCGCCTCGGCAAGGGAGAGAAAAGTAAGATACCCCTGGCCGAGATCCACAAATGCCGCCGAAATGTTTTCGGCGATACTCTGCACCCTGCCGACGTAGATATTGCCCACCGCATACGGATTGTCGTGCTGCACCTGTACAGACAGAATACGGCCGCCGCAGATCAGCAGAGACAACAGCCTGTCATTTACTTTCAGTATGAGGATTTTTCCCTTGTCTGTCGCCATAAGCCATGTCCTATTTATCATATGCTGCTTACTCCGTCGGATATCATGATCCGGCCGCTTTCATGAGACTGACGGATGCAGAGGCCTTAACTGTATTTACCAACGTCGGCAAGCGGCACGAAGCGATGCGCTTCTCCGTCTGCCGCCATGTCCGCATAAGTTTCCAGCCGGATCACCTGACAGGCCGCCTGCGGGATATCCGCCCCGGCGAACCGAAAGAACTGCTCCATCACCGTCATAGGTTTGATGTTGCCGCCGCTGCTGGCATTCACCAGCATACGAACCGCCCCGTCCGGTTCTGCGGACAGCTCATAGATCCCCTGCTTTAAGTCAATTTCCTGTACGCTTTTCTTCGTCTCTTTCGTGTACAGAATATGTTCCTGTGACCAAAATGCCTGCAATTTCCCGCCCAGATCCGTGATCGGAAATTCTTCCGCCGTATCGTCCGCGGCATCCTCTCCGCCGCCCGCTGCAGCCGTCCTGGCATCCTCGCTCTTTTTACGGATTCGATAGGAGGCCGCCGCCACGCTGGCCATGGCGTTCTTTACATTGTCGGGCATCACATTGACGGACAGGATCTCCACGCCCTCCGCCATCACACCATTCAGCGCAAGCTTTATGTCCTCCGCGGAAGTCATGGAGAGCACCTCGATATCCATGTACTCACCGTAACTCTCGATTCCCACACCCAGCGGCGCGGCGAAAGACATGATCTGGTGCGGGCTGAAGCCCTCGGAGTAGCGGATGTCGATATCCGCCCGCCTGACCGCTTTCTGGAAATAGCGCATCATGTCGAGATGGCCTATGAATTTCATCGCGCCGTACTTGGCGAATTTGATCCTGATCTTCATGATTCCCTTTTTGCCGCTCCTCTTTCACACCGCCACTCTGCCGCCGTCTGTCTCTCTCGTCCTGACTGACCCGATGTCGATCCGCTTCCTGTCTCAGGCGTCAGACGTAACTTTCCGTCTTTTTCTCCCGGCAGATGCCTACGCCGAAGCGGCTCGCGCCGCAGCCCTGACACTGCTTCTTACAGTTTGGCGACACAGTCTCCTCTTTTGCCTTTTTCCACTCCCGCAGCAAGAACTCTTTTGTCACGCCGCAGTCGATGAAATCCCACGGAAAGATCTCGTCCTCCGCCCGCTCTCTCGTGGTGTAGAAGCCGATATCCAGCCCGCAGTCCGCGAAACACTGAAGCCAGATATCATTGTGAAAATATTCGCTCCAGGAGTCAAAGAGACAGCCGCGCCTGTACGCCTCGAGAATCACTTTTGACACCCGCCTGTCGCCTCTGGCAAAGACCCCTTCCAGCACGCTCACATCCGCCTCGTGCCAGTTGTATTTGATGCTCTTCTGGTTGAGCTGTTCCATAATACCCTGTTTGGTCAGATACGCCTTGTCGAGAAACTCCTCTTTCGTACACATGCGCGCCCACTGAAAAGGCGTGAACGGCTTCGGAATAAAGAATGAGGTGCTGGTGACAATCTGTACTTTCCCGTTGACGCGCTTCTCTTTCGGCACAGTCTCGAAAAAGACGGCGGCAATCTTGTTGGAAAGATCGCCAATGCCACGGATGTCCTCCTCCGTCTCCGTGGGAAGCCCCAGCATAAAATAGAGCTTTACTCTGGTCCAGCCGCCCTCGAAAGCCAGCGCCGCTCCATGCAGGATGGCCTCCTCGGTCAGCCCCTTGTTGATCACGTTCCTTAGCCGCTGGCTGCCGGCCTCCGGCGCAAAGGTGAGGCTACTCTTCTTCACATCCTGCACCTTGCTCATAACGTCCAGAGAAAAGGCGTCGATGCGCAGGGAGGGGAGGGAAATATTGACGTGCCGCCTGCCGCAGTCCTCAATCAGGAAGTTCAACAGCTCATCTAACTGCGTGTAATCACTGGAACTTAAAGAACTTAAGGAGATCTCCTCGTGGCCCGTATTGGCGAGCATCCGGGCAGCGTATTCTTTCAGCCTGTCCGCGTCGCGCTCCCGGACCGGCCGGTACAGCTGTCCCGCCTGACAGAAACGGCAGCCGCGGATACAGCCCCGCTGAATCTCCAGGACGACCCTGTCCTGCGTCACCTTGATAAAAGGCACGACCGGCTTTAACGGATAGTGGGTCTTCGTCACATCGAGAACCAGTTCTTTCGTGATTTTGTCAGGAATGTCCGCATACCGCTTCTTTCTCCCGCGCACCGTGCCGTCCGCATGGTAGAGTTCCTCATAGAACTGCGGGACATAGATGCCGGGCAGTTTCGCCGCGCTTCTCAAAAAATCCAGTCTTGTGCCGCCGCGCGCCCGATTCTCCAGATAACGGTCAAGCAGCGCGCGGTACTGTGTCTCCCCCTCTCCGATATAGAAGAGATCAAAGAAATCCGCAATCGGCTCCGGATTGTAGGCGCAGGGGCCGCCGCCGATCACGATAGGCACGTCCTCGCCGCGCTCTGCGGCAAGAAACGGAATCCGCGCCAGGTCAAGAATCTGCAGGATGTTCGTGTAGCACATCTCATACTGGATTGTGATGCCGAGAAAATCCATATCTCTCACCGGCTCCTGGGATTCCAACGCAAAAAGAGGGAGATGCCGCTCCCTCATGATCTGATCCAAATCCACCCAAGGCGAGTAGACGCGCTCACACCACACATCCTCCCACTCGTTAAACATGCTGTACAGAATCTGGATGCCCAGATGGGACATACCGATCTCGTACACGTCGGGGAAACACATGGCAAAGCGTATTGCCACTTTCTCCTTGTCCTTTATAACGGCATTGATCTCATTGCCGATATACCTGGCGGGTTTCTCCACCCGCATCAGGATCTCGTCGCTCAGCGCAAGTTTTCTCATCTTCTGCTCCGTATCTCCGGCACAGGGCCGCGTCATCGCGGCCGACTCGCCGTATACTCTAGTATATCGGATTCAATGTGCAAAATCAAGCAGAGCGGCAAGAGAGTCCATCGCGGCATTCTCTCCGCCGTCGTACAGATGAAACGTATCCGCCGTGATCATGCCGTGGATCTCGTCCGTCGTATAGCTGCCGACCATGCCGCCGCCCGTATCGCACAGCAGAAAACCGGCGAACAGAAGCAGGGCAAGAATCATGCGGTACTTAAACGTCCCCGATGAAACGCCGAAGTTCTCCCGCTCTTCTCCCGCAGGATTCTCCGGGTAGTCCGTATCCTGCCGCCTGCCGTTTCTGTCATACAGCGGCGGCTGCGTGTCCGTCCCGTACAGGATCTTCTCCCGCTGTCTGATCTTCAGGCGGTTGCCGTGGTTCTCCTCCCTGATGTACTGCGCCAGCGCCAATTTCTTATCCAGCGTAACTTTTCGCTCCATATCCTAGTGCCTATCCGCTTTTTGTTGGTTTATTGTATGAGCGGGCGATGGGAAATAGAAGCTTTCGGTAAACAATTTAACCGTTCATTTCCATAGCTACATCATAAAAAGGTACAATATCATCTTCTTTCCCGTTCACCAGCCTTTTATACACCTTGTCATTCGGAGTGATATAGCTGCCATCGTCTGCCGCCAGCAGCGGTATGTCGGAAGTATCGTCTTTTTCCCAGGCATAACCTTTCTGCGCAAGACCGTTTCTCAGCATAACCTCGCCCAGATAAGAGCCGAATATAACCGCCATACTCCATATCTGATTTTCTGTCGGCTTACTCCTGGAAATATCATTTGCATAATAATCCAGTATTTCTTCCAAGGCCTTTATGCTGTCCTTTGAATAGTCGAATTTTTTGTCAAAGCTTTTCGCATATCTTACGGCTGTAGCACTGTTTTTTTCAGCATTAATTTTGATTTTGTAATTCATGTTTCAATTTCGGATTGATCACACAAAAAAAGAATACGATACTGAACGCCGCTCCGACAGCATCAGATATGCTTCCCGCAAAAAATACATACCGGACGTCCCAGATCATCGGCAGGAAAAAAATACACGCCGCATAAATAAGCTTTCGGAAAACGGACATTGGGAAAGCATACCGCACTTTTCCCATAGCGGTCACACCGTCAACCAGCGCATATTGTACCGCTACACCCCCGAGCGCCAGAGTGTACATCCGGATACTGGCGGACGTCTCCCCAAGCAGGCTTCCGTCGCGCAGAAATAACCCTGTAAACAATTCCGGGAATACCTGTACGCATACTTCCAAAAAACCGATATAAGCGCCACACAGAAGAAAGATACCGATAAAAGCCTGCCGGATCTTCCTGTAATGTTTTGAGCCATAATTGTAACTGAAAATCGTGCCGCATCCGGTCGTAATGCCCTGAGCCGGGCAGAAAACGATCGTCATGAAGCTCTGCACCACCGCGGCGCAGGTGATCAGCTGATCCCCTCGGGCAGACCCGCCGTATTTCCGAAGGACAACATTCAAAAGAATAATGATCAGATTATCCATGACCGTGATCAAAAAGGACATGGAGCCAATGGAAACAATGCGTGCCATCAGTCTGCCTTTTGCTCTGCAGATCTCAAGACGCACCGGCATCCTCCGCCGGCATATCTGAAAAAGCACATACCCCGCCATACAGCACTGTGCTGTCACCGTAGCGGCGGCAGCCCCGGCAATTCCCATATCGGCCCCGAATATCAAAAGCGGATCGAGGATCACATTGATCATTGCGCCCATTGCGACAGCAAACATACCCTCTTTGGCAAAGCCCTGCGCCAGAAGGAACTGATTCAGTCCGATCCCGCACAGGGATGCAGCCGTACCGCAGATATAAACCGTAAAGTACTGCTCCGCATATGGATATATGGCATCGCTGCAGCCCAGCATATAAAGGAACGGCCTTTTGGCTGCAAGCAATATTGCTGTGACGGCTGCGGAAATCCCAAGCAGCATCAGAAAAGCATTTCCGAGTATCTCCCCTGCACGCCCATGATCTTTCTGACCCAGACTGATACTCATATAAGAGGCCCCGCCAATTCCTACCATATATGCAAAAGCGGTAACTGCCGTCAAAGCAGGTGCGCACACGCCGATCCCCGCCAGAGCCATGCCGCCTGTTCCGGGGATTCTGCCCACAAAGATCCGGTCAACGATACTATATAATATATTAAAAAACTGCCCGAACATAGCCGGAATCCCCAAGCGTAAGACCAGCCTGGGGACAGATGTGTTTTCCAGCAATTCCTCTGTTGAATGATATTCAGCCATCACAATAACCTGCTGCCGTTCTTATTTTTTGATCGTATCAGAGATTTCATAATGAATCCTCTGCCCAGCCACTTCAGGACAGATCGTTTCCTTGCTCTTCTCCACAAAGCGAAAGCCCGCGCTTTCATAGGTATGCTGCGCGGGCAGTAAACGCTCATTTGTCCAAACGATGATCTTTTTCGCGCCCTGCTCCTTTATGCGCCTTACCGCCTCTCTCATCTGCGCTTTGCCGTAGCCGTTTCCTTTGTGTTTTGCTGCAATACAATTATGGCCGACTTCCACATATTCAGGCAGATGTCTCGGGTCCCATGAGACAAAACCGATAGCTTCGCCGCCTAGGACAGTCATAAAGCCGCTGAAATCGGCGATATGGGGATTATCATAGAAAAAAGCATCAAATTCTTGCCATTGGTCTTGCCAATACGGTGCAAACCTCGGCTCAAAAGAATAGGCGTCTTTCAAAAGAGCAGCCAGTGTCCCGCGAGGAAATTCCGTTATTTTTCTATACTCAATACCCATTGCCGCTCCTTATTTCTGATGTTCAATCAGCCAATGCAAAATATCTGCATCATCTTTTTCTCCTGCCGCCACACTGAGTATCAAATCTATCAACTCTTTTTGTGAATATTCCAAATCGTATCCATTTATTGCCATAAACACCAGCATAGCATGGACGCCAATTCTTTTGTTGCCGTCTATCATTGCATGATTTTTTACCAGTCCATAGCATAAGCGCGCCGCTTTCGCCTGAATACTGGGGTATAGTTCCCTGCCGCCAAAAGATTGAAAAGGACTTTCCAATGCGGATTCAAGCAGTTTTTCGTCTCTGATCCCGGCTCTGCCGCCATAGACTTTGATTAACTGAGAATGAAGCAGCAAAACCTGTTTTTTCGTCAGTCTGATCATCGAGCCAGTACCTCGTAGGCCTCCTTATTCTTTGCCAATAATCTTTTGGATATATTTAACACATCCTCATCCGCCGCTTCACACTCTGACTCTGCTTTACTGAAATCAATCACAAGATATCTGGGAACATTGTTTTTCAGAATAACTGCTGTTCCATGCTCATCCACCAGCCTGGCTACTTTTGAAAAATTTTGATTTGCTTCTGTAATAGAAACCATGGTATTTGTGTCTATAGTCATTGTATATACCTCCGCATTGTTTTGATGCTTATAGTATATCTAAATTCTAGGATAAATTCAACCTATGCGATGCGCAAAGGAAAATATTCATACATAGAATGTGCGCATTTTTTATGCTCTCCCCTAGCGTTTCACTGCTGTAATGCTTTCCTCAAATCAGCTATATATTGCTCCTGCTGTTTTTTCAGGAATAATTTTACAAAAGGTTTCATAAACCACTTCCGGGCAGTCACCTCTTCTGTAAAAACAATTTCCGTGTGTCCGTCTGTTTCGCAAAAAGTACCGATCCAATGGCCATACATATTACTGTTTTCCAGATCAAATTCCCAGCGCTTATATCTCTCCATGGCGGTAACCGTAAATGTGGTAGGAAAGCCTTCTTTCGTATATTCAACAAACTGTTTTTCATTCAGCACTTCTATTCTGCTCAAGTCACTTCTCCATTGATAGTTTTCCAGAGAGGTGACAATCTCCCAAAGTTCTTGTATGTTTGCCGTAAATACCGCCTTTATCGTTGAAACAGCCATAATCACTTTTCTCCTAAGACGCCGATTGTTGCTCGGACAACTTGAATTTAACCTCTCCTGTATTTCTGTCCATAATATTCTTTTGCATTTTCGGTCTGTTCGATCACAAAATTTGCTTTGGCAGACGTATATCCGTCCCTGTCATGTTCAAACTTCTTCCAAAGAGAGAGTTTCAATTCTTCATATTGCTTTGCCAGTAAGGGGTTTTCATTCATATAGTCGCGGAAATAGAGTTCATCGTTATCCCC
>CANPZI010000019.1 GCA_947588995.1 uncultured Lachnospiraceae bacterium | reverse complement strand
TGTTCCACCAGGATGATCGACACCCAGGACAAGGATAAGGCGGTCTACGATCTGGCCTATCTGTATGAAAAGATGATCATGCGCAGCCGCTCCAACGGCGGCTATGAGGTGGGCGTGGCCGATCTGTGGCGTTTCTGTGAGAGTTTTCAGGTAGATATGGTGATCATGTACGCGCATATGGGCTGCAAATCCATGTCGGGCTATCACGGCCTGTTCGAGGAGGAGGCCAGAGCCCACGGCATTCGTCTGGTGTGGGCGACGCACGGGCTGATGGACGCGCGCGGGGTTTCCCGCAAGGATATGCGGACGGAGGTAAACCGCTACATGCGCACGGTCCTGCGGGAGGAGCCGTTGGATCCGAGCCTGGAGGAGATCGACGACGAGCTGGCGTGGTAGAGGCAGACTGACGGCAGCCGGGCAATCGGACAGGCGAATTTTGTTTATCTTGCCGCACAGGGATTCTGTGGCGGGGTTTCCCGCGGAAAAAGGGCGCAGTGCTGCCCGGATGGAGGAGAAGTATGCAATATTTTGGCGGCTGTGATGCCGGAAGTACCTATACCAAATGCGTCATCCTGGACGAGACAGGCGGGATTGCCGCCCATGTGACGAGCAGGAGCAGGATCAATCCCGTGCTCAGCGCACAGGCCGCTCTGGACGAGGCAGTGGCGCAGATCCCTGACCTGCGGGAGGCGAGAGAGCTGGCCTATCTCGTGGGTACGGGCTACGGGCGCAACAAGGTGCCTTTTGCGGACGAGAACATTTCGGAGATCAGCTGTCACGCGATGGGCGTGCACGTGGTGAACCCGGAGGTGAAGGCGATTATCGACATCGGCGGACAGGATGTGAAAGGCATCGCGGTGGATGCGGACGGCACGGTCCTGGATTTTGCGATGAACGACAAGTGCGCCGCGGGGACGGGACGGTTTTTTGAGACGATGGCGAACGCTTTCGAGATGCCGCTCGACGAGTTCTCCCGGCTGTCGCTGCGCGCGAAGAATGTGATTCCGATCACGGCGCAGTGCACTGTCTTTGCGGAGAGCGAGGTGATCTCTCTCGTCGGGGAGGGCAAGCCGATGGAGGAGATCGCGGCGGGAATCGAGATGTCGGTGGCGAAGAGATGCTTCGTCATGGCGAAAAAAGCCGGCGCGACGGACAGCGTGGCGCTGACAGGCGGCTGCGCCAAGAATGAGGGCCTGAAAGACGCGATTGAGAAAGTGCTGAAGCTAAAGGTCATCGCGCTTTCCGTGGATCCGCAGCTGATGGGCGCGCTGGGGGCCGCGGAGTATGCGAGACAGAAAGGAAGGAACAGGTGATGCTCAAGATTCTGCTGATCATAGCGGCTGTGGCCGCCGCACTGTTTCTCTTAAGCCTCGCGGTGTATTTTCTGAATCTGGATATGAAGCTGGCCGCGGCGATGATTCCCGTGATGAACAAAATATATGACAGAGGCAGGGCAAAGCGGGAGAAAAAGGCGGCGGAGAAGAAAGATGAATCTGTATGACGAGCTGATCGCCGGCTGTGAGGCCATGCTGGCGCCTTTTATCCGCAGGCGCATCGAGGCGGGCGCGGATGCGGGGCCGATCTGGCCGCAGGAGAGCGAACAGAAGATCCTTTTTAAGGAAGACACGGCCTACGAGCTGGGCGGCGGCGGTCTGCCCGCCTGCAGCGGCACGGCGTTTACCTCGGACATCGGCGTGCGGGATGAGATCGTGGTGTGCGGGCCGGATCTGGGGGACATCGGGCAGGACGCTCCCTATGCGCGTCTGGCGCTCCTGCGGGTGGACGAGGGCGCGTGGCGGGAGAGAGAGGAGGCCTATCGGGTGCTGCGCCGTCTGGACTACACCAGGTACCGGGTGCGGCCGGAGGGATTCATGATGCGGATCTCGGCGGCGGCCCACAGGGAGCCGGTGCGCGTCGGCAGGGCGGCGCTGCGGGCGGGGCTCGGCTTCGCGCAGGCGGGCGATGTGTTCCTGCGCGCCTATCACGCGCACCCGGAAGTGCTGGGTGTGCGCATTTATTTTATCACGGAGCCGGCTTTCCCCTATGAGGCGTTCGGGGAGGCGGCGCGCAGGATGGACGCCGTCACGGAGTCCCTGAACGAGATCTTTCACGGTCTGGTCATGGACTGCGCCTCCTGCAGGCTGAAGCCGGTGTGCGACGAGGTCGAGGGGCTGCGCCAACTCCACTTTGCCGCGCAGCAATAAAAATAAATCAAGAGCAAGAGGTAGAGAGATGAAACTGGGTGCGTTGGAGGCAGGCGGCACGAAGATGGTGTGCGCCATAGGCGATGAGACGGGCAGGATTTTGGACAGAATGACTATACCGACGGATGTGCCGTCTGTGAGCGTGCCGCGGATGACGGCATATTTTGCGGAGCATGGCGTAGAGGCGCTGGGAATCGGCTGCTTCGGGCCGGTGGAACTGCAGGAACACTCCCCCCGCTATGGCTATATCACCTCTACGCCGAAGCAGGGCTGGCGGGACTATGATATCGTGGGCGCGTTCGCGGCTGCGCTGCACTGTCCTGTCGGTTTCGACACGGACGTGAACGCCGCCGTGCTCGGCGAGGCGGTTTTCGGGCAGGCACAGGGCCTAAGTTGTGTCGTCTATGTGACTGTCGGCACCGGCATCGGCGCGGGCATCTATATAGAAGGAAAGCTGCTCCACGGCATGCAGCACCCCGAGGCGGGACATGTGCCGGTCAGCCACAGGGCGGACGACGGATATAAGGGGCGCTGCCCGTACCACAGGGATTGTCTGGAGGGCTTGGCTTCCGGGCCGGCCATAGAGGAGAGATGGGGAGAGAAGGCCGCCCTTCTTGCGGACCGTGCCGAGGTCTGGGAGCTGGAGGCGGATTATCTGGCGCAGGCGCTGACGGGTTATATCCTGACGCTGTCGCCGGAGAAGATCATTCTGGGCGGCGGTGTCATGCATCAGGAGCAGCTTTTTCCGTTGATACGCCGTAAAACAACAGAGATGCTGGGCGGTTATCTGCAGGCGGCGGCGCTTGGCGACATGGACAGCTATATCGTGCCGGCGAGCCTGCACGACGATCAGGGAATACTGGGCTGCCTGGAGCTGGCGCGGCGGGCATTGTGCCCCTGATCGCGGGACAAAAAAAGAAAAAGTCAATTCATCTCTAAAGTCTTGCGGGAAATGTCCGATACAAATAGTGTAAAGATTTATTGCGGAAAGGAGAGTCATTATGCGTATCGAGGCTTACACGCAGGTTCAGCAGCTGTACAATGCGAAGAAACCCGCGAAAACGCAGGAAAAAGCAAAAGCGGCTTCCTCTGACCGGATACAGATTTCCAGCATCGGCAAAGATATTCAGACCGCGAAGAACGCGGTTGCCGCGGCTGACGATATCAGGGAAGAACTGACGGCTCCCATCAAGGCAGGCATCGCAAACGGCACCTATCAGGTGAGCGGCGAGAGTTTTGCGGAGAAGCTGATGAGGAAGTACGAGGAGATTGAGAGTCTGTAGGCACAGTGAAGGAGAGATTTTGCCGTGGCGAGTTTAATGGAAGTTCTGATTGACGTACTGGAACAGGAAAGTCAGGAATATGAGAAACTTCTCGCTTTGTCCATGCGCAAGACTCCCGTCATTGTGTCTGAGGACCTGGACGAATTATCAAAAATCACGGATGATGAGCAAATCATAGTGAGCAGGATCAACCATCTGGATGCCCAGAGGACAGAAGCTACCGATGATATTGCGAATGTGCTTAACAAGGATGTTGCCAATTTAAAAATCGTAGATTTGATCAAAATGCTGGCGTCAAGGCCTGAGGAGCAGGAAAAACTGGCGGCTGCGTTCGACAGGCTACAGGAGAACGTGCGGAACGTGAAGCGCGTCAACGAGCAGAACCGGGAATTGATCGAGCAGGCGCTGGAGCTGGTGCAGTTCAACATGAATGTTCTGCAGTCGATGAACAAGGCGCCCGAGACGGCCAACTATAACAGGGGCGCGTACAGTACGGGCGACGTGATCGGCACGAGCAGCAAGGCATTCGACGCCAAACAGTAATTGTTGAGGACGGTAGAGTTATGTCATTGATGGGCAGTTTTTGGGTAGGCGTATCCGGCTTACAGAGTTCAAATAATGCGCTGAACACGACGGCGCACAACATGTCTAATCTGGACACCGTAGGATATACCAGGCAGCAGGTCTCCCAGGGGACGAGGTCGTACACGACGCTCGCCAAGGGCAGGCCGAACTGGCAGCAGATCGGTCTCGGTGTCAACTATACCCTCACAAGACAAGAGAGAGATTTATTCCTGGATAAGAGATATCGCCGCGAGTCGGGGCGCAACGCTTTCTATGACGTTTCGGCCGAGGCTTTGGAAGAGATAGAGTATATTCTGGGCGAGGGACAGGGCGGCGGCTCCATCGTCGGCCACGAGTTCTCGGAATCCATAGACGAGCTGTGGAAAGCGGTGCAGGAACTCAGCAAGGATCCCACCAGCGCGGTCAACCAGAATCTGTTCGTGACGAGATCCTATGAGTTCGTCACCAAGGCGTCGGCGGTCTACACGAGCCTCGGACAGTATCAGGATAACCTGAACGAGGAGATCATCGGGGATGTGAACAAGATCAACAGCTACGCGGAACAGATCGAGCAGCTGAACCGGAAGATCGTGGCGATCGAGTCCGGCAAGGAGCACGCCAACGACCTGCGGGACAGAAGAAACTATCTTCTGGACGAACTGTCCAAGATGGCGAATATCACGTTCAGCGAGGACATTACGGGCTATATGAGCGTCAGGCTCGAGGACGTGGATCTGGTCAAGGGCGGGCTGGTCAATACCATCGATCTGTATACGGATTCCAAGACGGGCTTCTATACGCCCTACTGGAGAATGCTCGCGAAAGCCAGCTATGATGAGGACGGCAAGCGGGTGGTCACGGAGGAGGGCATCGAGGGCGCGAAAGTTTTCGATCTGACCAGAACCGTATCCTCCGATCTGAATACCGATATCGGTTCCCTGAAGAGTATGCTGCTCGCGAGAGGCGATCACAGGGCGACTTACCGGGAACTGCAGGATATCAACGCGGACGGTCAGTATGAGGCCGGCTGGTATAACCGCAATATCTCACAGTCGGTGATCATGAACGTGGAGGCGGAATTCGATCAGCTGGTACACTCCATCGTGACGAAGATCAATGATATTATCGCCTGGGAGGCGGACCGTGTGGACCCGGACAACGAGATAGGTTATCTGCGGGACGAGAACGGCGATCCCTACCAGCTTTTTCAGAAGCTCAACGAGTACGACGACTGGACGGTCTCCAATCTGACCATCAATCAGGAGCTCCGCCAGAATCCGGCGCTCTTAAAGTTCCGCCTGGATGAGCACTCTGAGGACAATCCGGCGATGGAGAAGCTCAAGGAAGCCTTCGAGGAGAGAATCTATACGCTGAATCCCAATGTGCAGACGCCGCTGTGCTTCAACGACTACTACACGAACCTTGTCGGCCAGGTGGCGAACAGCGGGTCGGTCATGCGGGGCGTGCAGGAGACGCAGACGGTGGCAACCGACGCGCTGATGAATGCCAGGGAACAGGTTGTGGGCGTCTCGTCGGACGAGGAGCTCGCCAATATGATCAAATTCCAGAATGCCTACAACGCATCCAGCCGCTACATCAACGTGGTGGACGAGATGCTGGAACATATACTGAACACGCTCGGCAGCTGATAGGGCCGGACGGGGACGGAAGGAGTGAAAGAACATGCCATCTACATTTTTTGGGCTGGAGATCGCGGCGTCGGGACTGCGGGCGGCCAACGCGGCGCTGAACACGACGGCGAACAATATCAGCAATACGAACACGCTGGGCTACAGCAGACAGGAAGTAAAGCAGGAGGCGATGAACCCGCTGCGCGTCTTTTCCACATACGGCTGTGCGGGTGCGGGCGTCAATACGCTGGCGATTGAGCGGATCCGCGAGAACTTTTACGACAATAAATTCCGCCAGAACGAGACGAAGCTGGGCGAGTTCGACACGAAAGCTTACTACTGCAAGATGATCGAGCAGTATCTCGAGGACGACGGCAAGACGGGCTTCTCCTCGGTGTTTGACCAGCTGGCGATCTCGCTGCAGAGTCTGGCGAACGATCCCGACAACGATTCGGTGAAGATGGCGTTCCGCTCCACGGCCAAGAGCCTGACGGATTATTTCAATACCATGTACGGCGATCTGCAGAACCTGCAGGAGGACGTCAACGACGAGATCAAGATCCGCGTGGATCACATCAATTCCATCGCGCAGGACATCGCCACGGTCAACAAGCAGATCAACGTGATCGAGATGAGCGGCGGCACGGCGAATGAACTCCGCGACAAGAGGGATAACCTCGTCGACGAGTTGTCCGCGGTGGTGGATGTGGAGACGGAGGAAGTCCCGATCTACGACCAGAACGGCAACGACACGGGAGCGACCAGATATATCGTCCGCATTGCCGGCGGCCAGGTGCTGGTCGATATGAACGAATACAATCAGCTCATGTGCGTGGCGCGCAGCGCGGATGAGAAAGTCAACCAGACCGACGTGGACGGCCTCTACGATATCTACTGGACCGACGGCAGGAACTTCGGCATGTACAATGAGTCCATGGGCGGAGAACTCAAGGGACTGATCCAGATGCGCGACGGCAACAACGGCGAGTATTTCCACGGCAGGGCAACCAGCATCAACTACGCGGGCAAGACCAGCAGGGTCACGATCGAGGTTGGCGATTCCTACCTAAAGAGCATGACGCAGTGCAAGCTGTCCGACACGGGCGGCGTCATCAATATCGGCGATCAGCTCTACTACTATACGGACTGGTCCTACGACGAGGCGGCGGGCACTTACACGTTCACGATTGACAATGAGAAGAGCGACGCGCCGCTCACCGTCGTGAAGCTGAACCGGGACGCGACGATCAATCAGGGCGTGGACTATCAGGGCGTGCCCTACTATATGTCCCAGATGAACGAGTGGATCCGCGAGTTCGCGCAGAGAGTCAACGCGATCTTCACGGAGGGTCTCACGGGCGCGGGCGAGGATGCGGGCATCCTCTTCACGGGAGCATACCCGAACGGCACGGGAGAGTACACGGAGAACGAACTGAACGACTCCCGCGGCAACGGCAAGGGATATTACTATATGACGGCGGGCAACGTGACGGTCACGAATGAACTGATGCACGACGCGAGCCTGCTCGGCACGAGAGAGAATGTGGACGACAGCAGCACGCCGGATGTTGAGGAGCAGGACGGCGTAGAGCAGAACAATCAGGTGCGCAAGGTCATCTCCATGATCAACGACGAGAGACAGTTCAGTTTCCGTGGCAGGACGGCGGGCGGTTTTCTGGAGTGCGTGCTCTCCGACGCGATGCTGAATGCGAGCAATGCGGACACTTTCTATTCGACCTACTTAAGTCTGGAGTCAAACATCGACAACCAGCGGACGTCGATCTCCGGCGTGGACGAGGACGAGGAGGCGCTGAGCCTGATCAAGTACGAGAACTCCTACACGCTGGCATCAAAGATGATCTCCGTGCTGACGGAAGTGTACGACAGGCTGATTCTGCAGACAGGCGTATAACGGATGTATAGGCTGCAGGCGGCGGCCATATAGCGACGAGAGCATATAGAAGACGAGAGAGTGTGTGAGAGAGAAGAGAGGTAAAAGCCATGAGAATGACGAACAAGATCATGCGGAACAATTCGCTGTATAATCTCAACCAGAACAAGCTGCTGGAGGATAAGCTGACAAACCAGATGACGAACCAGAGCAAGATTGCCAGGCCCTCGGACGATCCGGTGGTGGCGATCCGGGCGCTGCGCCTGCGCAGCAATGTGACCTACGTGACCCAGTACTACGAGAAGAACGCGGAGGACGCGGAACACTGGCTGGACGTCACGGCGGACGCGATCGCGACGATCGACGATATCCTGACGGATCTCTACAAAAAAGCGGGCGAGGGGGCCAACAAGGACCTGACGGCGGACGATCTGGACATCATCCTCACGCAGATGAAGTCCCTGACGAAAGAGTTCTACGCCAGCGGCAATGTGGACTACGCGGGGCGCTATATCTTCTCAGGCTATAGGACGGACACGGCGATCACGTTCTCCGCGGAGGATATCGCGGAGATGAAGAAGCATCCCGTATCCTACAATATCAAGGAGAATCTCGGCTTCGCGGACATCGATTCCTTTGAATTTACGGATTTCAGCGCACTGGACGATACCACCTCATACGGCCCGGACGGCATGAAAGCGGATGGCAGTAATACCAGCTACGAGCAGGATATCACGGACACGAAGATGTACCGTGTGCGTCTGTCTTATGACAATCTGGACGATACGGCGACAGCGGGAGAACTGCCGAAATTTGTGGGCGGCGGGGGCGCGATTGCGATGACGGAGTATGCGAGCGCCGAGGAGGCGTACCGCGCGATCGCGCGGGGCACGGAGACAGGAGTCGCCTACATCCCGTCCACGGGCGAGCTGGTTTTCAGCGAGGATTATTATACCGCCAACTTCAAGGAGGGCGACACATTCAGCGTCACCTATGACAAGTCCTCCTGGGAGAAAGATGACATCAATCCCGTACACTACTTCGAGTGCACCGAGACGAAAGATATCGGCGGCGGCAAGACAAAGACGACGGCCTACAATAAGGACGGCGTGACGACACTGCCGCAGGATATCTACTATGACGTCGGCTTCAATCAGAATATTCAGGTCAACACGGTGGCGTCGGAGATCTTCAGCCACGATGTGCAGCGCGATATGGACGACTTCCAGCGCTGTCTGGATCAGCTCCGCGGCATTGAGACGAAGCTGAGCGACATCGAGGCGAAGATGGCGGACTATCCCGAGGACAGCGACGAGTATAAGAGTCTCACAAAGCAGAAAGAGGCCGCCGAGAAAGCGCAGACCTATATCCGTGAGAACATCCACGACCAGTTCCAGAACCAGATCACCAAGTATCAGGATTATCTGGATGCCAACAATGTGGCGGGCACGAACAATTCCACCAGGGGCAGCAGGCTGGAACTGATCTCCAACCGTCTGATGAACCAGCAGGCTACGTTCAAGGATCTGCAGACGGACAACGAGAGCATCGACGTCACGCAGGTGGCGGTGGAACTGTCCAGCTCCGAGCTGATCTACGAGGCGGCGCTCATGGCGACCGGCAAGATCATGCAGACCAACCTGATGAATTACATTTAAAGATGTGCTGCCGGTCGGCGGCCGTGCGGCGACAGAGAGGAAAGGCGGTTACGAGATATGCAGATTTTGACTAAGGTATTCGGTGAGATCGTGATTGACGACGACAAGATCATCCATTTCCCGAAAGGGATTATCGGATTCCCGGATCTGACGGAGTTCACGCTCGTCCATGACGAGGAGAAAGGGACGGAATCCATCCACTGGCTGCAGTCCATACAGGAGCCGGCGTTCGCGATGCCGGTGATGGACCCGCTGATCGTCTGCCCCGACTATAACCCGGAGGCCGACGATGAACTGCTGAACGCGATCGGGAAGATTGTGCCGGAGGAACTGCTCGTGCTGGTGACAGTGACGGTGCCGAAAGATCTGACAAAGATGTCGGTCAACCTGAAAGGCCCCATCGTCATCAACGCAGCCGAAAAGAAAGCGATCCAGATCATCGTGGAGGGCGACGAGTATAAGGTTAAGTATCCCATCTATGATATTCTCAATCAGAAGAAAGCAGGTGAGTAGATGTTAGCTTTGTCCAGAAAGAAGAATGAAGCGCTCGTGATCAACAACAACGTGGAGATCACGGTGCTGGAAATCAAGGGTGAGCAGGTAAAGCTGGGCATCAGCGCACCTCGCGAAGTGCCTGTATACCGCAAGGAAGTGTATGTGCAGATTCAGGACGCCAATAAGGAAGCGGTCAATGTGGACGGTATGGAGGCACTGAAAAATCTGCTGGGCTGACCGTGTGTGCCGCAGAACGGCGCGGGATAGGCGGCAGACAGGTGCGGCATAGACAAAATCATCAGAAGAAAACAGCGGGCGGAGCGCAGATGCTCCGCTCGTTTTGCGTATGGTTTCGGAGAGGCGGTGTCGGACAAGGTGATGATACAGTGCAGGATGGCGACGGACGACAGGAGGGTCAGCCCGCTGAAGCGTCCGGCGTATGATCGCTCAGGATCCGGATCATCTCCGCGATCCGCAGCTCGTAGGTGTGATGTTTTGCGGTTTTTTCGTAACCGTTGACGGCGATCTCAATTCGCTCATCCTCGTGGGAGAGATAGTAGCGCACTTTCTCCTCCAGCTCGTCCGGAGAACTGTAGGTTTCCAGATCGCGGCCGATCTCAAAGTAGTCCGGGACCTCCGCCTGATAGTTGGTCAGCAGGAAGCCGCCGCAGCCCAGGATGTCCCAGACGCGCAGGGAGAGTCCCGTCTCGATGGGACGCATCGTCATGTTCAGATTGATCCGGCTGGCGTGGAAGATCTTCGGCATCTCGGTGAGCGTCCGGGCGCTGCCGCGGCAGTCCACGTTCTTCAGGCGGGAAGTGTCGCTGTGAGTGTAGAGCGCCACCCGAAAGTGTTTTGCCAGGGCATTCAGCGTCCGCTCCCGCTCAACGGCCGCCAGCTTCATGCCGATATATTGATGGGCGGCCAGATAGCGGCGGGTGTCCCCGCAGGTGTCTGTTCCCTCATAGAAATCCGGGTCGGCGTCCGCGATCTCGTCGATCACGCGCTGTGGCAGACTGTCCGCGATGAAGTTGCAGCCGTACACATGAAGCTGTGCTTCGATCAGGCCGTCCACGAAGCCCTGCGTGAAAGAGGATAGACCTCTGCCGCCGCCCGGAGCGCCTGCCGTGCCTGCGGGGAGATTGCCGACGCCTGCGGGAGCGCTGCCGCTCAGGGGCTGCCTGGGGAGAGCGTCGTAGCGGCATTTCTCGGTGTAGAGCGAGCCGACGAAACTCACGTCCGCACCGTACTTCGCGAAATCCTCCTCGGTCATATGCAGGACGACATCCTCCCAGCGCTTCGCGTTCGTGGCCAGGGGCAGATAGAAGATGCAGTCCGGGTTGACGGGCCGGAAATATTCATACTGCGCCCGGTCGAACAGGAAGACGCGGTTCCACTCGTTCTTTAAGGCGTTGGAGAAGAGCTCCGGCACAGGGGAGTCCACGCTCCAGCAGACGTAAGGCACACGAAACCGGCTGCAGGTGTAAGAGATTGCCGGAAAAAAGTTGACGCTGAACACGAAAGCAAAAGAGTGGGAAGTCAGCCAGCCGGTGAGCTTCTCGGCGCACTGCCTGGGCGTGATGTGTTTGTCGGTCATCTCCGCCTCCTCCGTGAGGACGGTGACGCCGAGATCACGAAAGACCTGTATGATATCCGGCTCGCATATGCTGTTGTAGCGGTAGAAGAGTATCTCCATGCAATCAAAATCCCCGTTTTTGTCATGAAAGTTCTTTGAAAGATCACATAAAAATAGTATAATAAAATCCAAGTGCGAAGTAAAGAGAGAAAGAGTACGCTACACCTGGGAGAGGCAGCTGGAGAAAATTATTGCCGTTTTATTTCCCTGACACTAAACATATTTCAAAAATTTCCGATATATATATCAAAGATTACGCGGAGACTCTCTGCCTTTGCGCGAAAATATGCGTATTTTCCGCGCGGCGGCAGGGCGGGCGTATCACAAGACGATTCTACTAATATACCAAAAATCACACGGAGGTGAAGAACGATGGCAATCGAACCATTAAGCAGTGCCATGACCTATCAGGCACAGACGGTTGTAAAACCGCAGACGACAGCACCAGTGAACACGGACGTTCCTGAGGGTGGACAGACAGTGAATGTTGACCAGACCACCGCGGCGGTTTCTCAGACGCAGGCGCAGGATGAGAAAAGCGGCAGCGAGGGCAGCGGCAGCCAGCAGCAACAGCAGGCGCTGAACGGGCAGACGACTCCTGACCAGCTCAAGAAGATGATCGCGGAGATGAACAAGAAGATCAACAACACCAACGAGGAGGCTGTGTTCGGCGTTCACGAAGAGACAAACAGAATTATGATCAAGATTTTGGATAAGGATACGAAGGAAGTCATCAAAGAGTTCCCGCCCGAGAAGACGCTTGACATGATCGCGCGGATCTGGGAGATGGCAGGTATCCTTGTAGATGAGAAACGCTAAGTGTAGAACAGCAGGAGGGTAAAGATATGCCAATCAGAATTACGGGTATGTATTCGGGCCTGGACACGGAGGCCATCATCAGCGAACTTGTCTCCGCACAGAGCGTCAAGAAGAGCAAGTACGTCAAGGACCAGACGAAGCTGAGCTGGAAGATGGACGCGTGGAAAGCGCTGAATACCAAGATTTATAATTTCTATACCAACACGCTGGACAACATGCGCTTTCAGGCTTCTTACCTGAAGAAGACGGCGAAAGTGTCCAATTCCAATGCCCTCAGCGTACTCGCGAACAGCAACGCGGTGGACGGCGTGCAGACCGTGGACGTGGATCAGCTGGCCAAGAGCGGCAAGCTCACGGGGCGCGACTTAAGCCTTGACGGCCAGAATGTCACAAGTGACACGAAGCTGAGCGAGCTGGGGATCACGGGCGACGCGAGCATCAGCGTGAATGTGGGCGGCAAGACGACCAAGATCAAGCTGGACGGCGACATGAAGATCAGCGATCTCGTGAAGCAGTTAAAGAACGCGGGGATCTCCGCAAGCTTCGACAATGAGAATCACAGATTCTTCCTGAGTTCTCTGGAAACCGGCGAGAAAGCGAACTTCACGCTCACGGCGGACAACGCGGCGGGCCTGAAAGCGCTCGACGCGCTGGGGCTGGTGGACAAAAACGATACGGCGGCCAAGGCGGAATATGAGAAGTGGGCTTCCTATGAGAGCGATAAGGACGCTTATGGCAAGGTGATCGCGGACGAGGTGGCGAAGCGCGCGGCGGAGCGCAAGGCGCAGAACGACAGCCTTAAGAAGCAGAACGAGACGCTGGAGAAAGAGAAGCAGCAGCTTGAGGAGAATCAGGCTTACCAACAGGCGAAAGCCGCAAACAAGGACGCGGCGGCGCTGGAGACCGAGATGTACGGGCCGCTGGAAGGCGGAGAGCGCAAGGGTGGTCTGAAGAAAGAGCTGGACGAGGCTAAGGCCGCGCTGGAAGAGAAGCAGAAAGCGTTCGCGGACGGCACGGCAACGCAGGACGACGTGGACACGGCGCAGAAAGCGCTCGACGAGAAGCAGTCTCAGTTCAATGATCTGGAGCTGCAGTACAACGCCGTCAGCGCGGTTGAGGCGAAAGAAAAGCAGATCGAGAGCAATCAGGCCACGATCACCGATAACGAGAAATATTTTACGACCGATATCGGCGCGGACGGTCAGGAGACGGTGAAGGGCACAGAGGCTCTGACGCAGGAGGTCACGACTGAGTTTGACGCCAAGGTAGCGTATGCGAAGAATGCTCTGGATGAGATCAATAAGCTCGGAGACGGCGCGGTCAAGGTGAACGGCCAGGATGCAAAAATTACGCTGGACGGTGCGGAGTTCACTTCCAGCAGCAACGATTTCACGATCAACGGCATGACGATCTCTGTCTATGAGGAGACTAAGGGTGCGACGATCACGACCTCAGCGGATGTGGACGGCATCTACGATATGGTCAAGAACTTCTTCAAGGAGTACAACAGCCTGATGAACGAGATGAGCGCGCTCTACAACGCGGATTCGTCCAAGGGCTACGAGCCGCTGACCTCCGAGGAGAAAGCCGAGATGGCCGACTCCGAGATCGAGGAGTGGGAGAAGAAGATCAAAGACTCTCTGCTGCGCAGGGATTCCACGCTGGGTGACCTCACCGACTCGATCAAGACGGTGATGATGCAGGGCGCGGAGGTGAACGGCAAGACGATGTTCCTGTCCGATTTCGGCATCAATACGCTCGGCTACTTCAACGCGGCGGAGAACGAGAGAGACGCCTATCACATCAACGGCGATGCCGACGATGCCAGCGTCAAGGGCGAGACCGATATGCTCAAGATGATGCTCGCGACCGATCCCGAGACAGTGGGCGATTTCTTCTCGAAGCTGGCCGGCAACCTGTACAACAAGCTGACGGATAAGATGAGCGCGATCAAGGATACGAGGAGCATGTTCACCGTATACAACGACAAGACGATGAAGGCCGAGTATGACGACTACAAGGACAAGATCGCCAAGGAAGAGGAGAAGCTGAACAACCTGATGGATAAGTGGTACACCAAGTTTTCCCAGATGGAGACGGCGATGGCGAAGCTGCAGTCCAAGAGCGGCTCCCTGTCCAGTATGCTCGGCGGAGCATAAAACAGGATGAAAGGCGTATAAGTAAGATCAAGGAGGAGCACACTTATGCCGGTACAGAATCCTTATGCGGAGTATCAGAAGAACAAAATCCTGACGGCTTCCCCCGCGGAGCTCACGCTGATGCTCTATGACGGAGCGATCAAATTCTGCAACATCGCCATCATGGCAATTGACCAGAAGGATATGGAGAAAGCGCACGTCAACATTATGAAGACCCAGCGCATTATCGAGGAATTCCGCAATACGCTGGACCGGAAGTATCCCGTATCGGAGGACTTCGACAGAATCTATGTCTATGTGCTGCGGCGGCTGTTCGAGGCGAATATCAATAAAGACAAGAAAGCCCTCGAAGAGGTGAACGAGCATCTGCGCAGTCTCCGGGATACCTGGAAAGAAGTCATGAAGCGCTGCAATAAGGCGTAGAGGAGTGTGGATATGGAACAGACCGGTGCACAGATCTTACTGCAGAGCCTGGAAAAAAAGAACGCGCTGCTGGACCGCATGATCGCGCAGAACAGCGTACAGGAAGAGATCCTGAAGAAGGAAGAGTTCGATATGGACGCTTTCGATCAGGCAATCGATGTACAGAGCGGCTATGTGGAACAGCTGGAACGGCTGGACAACGGTTTTGAGACAGTGTATGACAGAGTGCGGGAGGAGCTGATCGAAAATAAGGAACGCTACCGCAGCGAGATCACGCGCATGAAAGAACAGATCCAGCAGATCACCGACAAGATCGTGACGATCAACGCGGGCAATATGCGCAATAAGATGCTGGCGGAGAGCCAGTTCAAGAAGAAGCGCGTCGAGATCGGCACGGGTGCCTCCAAGAGCAAGGTGGCCAGAAACTACTATAACAATATGAACAACTTAAATTTCGTGTCGCCGCAGTTTTACGACAACAAGAAGTAACCGCTTCGGCTGGAAATGAAAACAAAACAGACAGCACATGATTTGATACCACCGCGCATTCGGTGGTATCAATCTTTACGAGGTAAAATATGGCACAGGCAGATCATGATATGGTGATGCGGATACAGGAGGGATATGAGGCTTTTCAGGCGCAGCTGGACGAGGCGGTTCGCGCCGCGGACTCGCCAGAGCAGCTGCTGGCGCTGGAAGATGTCCTGTATGATATTGTGGAGGGAGAGATTCATATCAACGCCATGCTGAATGAATACATGGGCGGGGAACGGAGAGAACAGGCATGAATATCATGATTTCCATCAATCGCAAATACATTCCCTACGCATGTGTGATGCTGATGTCGCTCAAGGCGCATCACAGGAATACGGCGCTTTCGGTCTATATTCTGCACCATGAGCTGACGGAGGACGACTTCCTCAGGATGGACGAGGTGATCGGGCCGGAGGGAATCGCGCTGATACCGGTGTATATTCCGGAGGGAACGACGAAAGATTTCTGTATCGGGAGCTGGCCGGAGGAAAACGCGTACCGGCTGCTTGCGGCGGATCTGTTCGCCGGCTCGATGGATCGCATCCTGCATCTGGACGCGGACATTCTGATCACGGGCGATATTCAGGAATTCTATGACACCTCTTTTGACGGGAACTATCTGGCTGCCTGTGATGATTTCCTGACAGAGGAGCAGAGGCGGAATAAGTGCAGGCAGTTTGGCAAGGACGAGAATGCCAGATTTTTTAACGCGGGGGTCATGCTGTTCAATCTGGACCGGCTGGCCGAAGACGGTTTCTGCTATTCGGTTTACGCCGATATCAGAAAAAGGTATCCCGCGATCAGGATCGAGTATCCGGACCAGGACATGCTCAATCTGCTGTTCAATGACAAGACCAGGTATCTGGAGCGTGACCGCTATAATTATGCGCCGTATTTCTATCAGACGTCGGTCGCGGACCGCTATTACAATACGAGGGAGGAGCTGGAAAGCCACTGCAGCATCCTGCATATGATATGCGGTTCCAAGCCGTGGGAGAATATGATCCGGATGGCGGCCAACGAACTCTGGTGGGAGTACGCGGCGAGGACGCCCTACTATGACGGGATGAAAGCTTATCATGTGCGGGCCCTGCTGGATAAGGAGCGCCAGCTGAACGATATGATCCGGGACAAGGTCGGCCGGAGCGCCGGCGCGCGGGCCGAAGAAGCGTCGGAGGTCTCCGCCATGCTGGAGAAAATATACGGCAGCGCGCAGGATTTTGCGGACAGGATAAAAAAAATCAAAAAATTTTAAAATACCCCTAAAGTAAATCGGGAATCGCCCGATATATATTACAAGTAAAGTAAAACAAATTTACTTTAGGCAACCGTAACGGAGCCGAAGGCAGCGTACGAGCCGGAGGAGCCGTTACAAACAAAAATTAGCAGCATGGAAGCTGCATTAAATTCAAGGAGGAATAAATTATGGTAGTACAACACAACATCACAGCAATGAACTCTAACAGAATGCTCGGTCTTACGACCAGCTCCCAGGCGAAGTCAACTGAGAAGCTGTCTTCCGGTTACAAGATCAACCGTGCGGCTGATGACGCAGCAGGTCTTGCGATTTCCGAGAAGATGAGAAGGCAGATCAGAGGTCTTACACAGGCTTCCGCCAACGCTCAGGACGGTATCTCCTGCGTACAGACGGCAGAGGGTGCCCTGAATGAAGTACATGATATGTTACAGCGTATCAACGAGCTGGCTGTCAAGGGTGAGACGGCTACACTGACCTCCACGGATCGTTCTTATATCCAGACCGAGGTTCAGCAGCTGATGAGCGAGATCGACCGCGTACGCAGCACGACGACTTTCAATGAGCAGAACCTGCTGACAGGTGAGTTTACAGGCAAGGCTCTTCAGGTTGGTGCAGAGGCCGGTCAGCACATCTCCATCACCATCCAGAACATGAGCATGACAGGTCTGAGAGACCTTGTGGTTGAGAACTCCACGAAGAAGTACAGCACAGATGGTAAGACAGATAAGGAAGTTAAGGCGACTGCGGAAGCTACGCTGAAGAAATTCTATGATGATTTCGACAAGGACGATATCAGTAAGGTTGCGGAAGAGAAAGACTTCGCTTCCCTGAACGCGTTCGTTAAGGCGGCACTGCAGGAAGTATCCAAGCAGCGTTCCGATCTCGGTGCGGTACAGAACAGACTGGAGCACACGATCAACAACCTTGACAACATCGTTGAGAACACGACGAGTGCAGAGGCAGAGATCCGTGATACCGATATCGCTACAGAGATGGTTAGATATGCTAACAACAACATCCTGCAGCAGGCTGGTACATCGATGCTGTCTCAGGCGAACCAGACGAACCAGCTGGCACTGTCCTTACTTGGCTAATCGGTTCGTTGAGAGTGAACTGCATTGCTTAGCAGACTACCAAGAAGCACCACCCGATTTCGGGTGGTGCTTTTCTGTGCGTATAGAATGCGGAAAATTCAGGAGATCTGCCGGGAGAGAAAGCTTTGGCGGCGTCTGTCAATTGCCGCCGGTCAGTTCCCTGATCTTTTCAAGCGCCATGGGGAAATCGCCGCATCTGCGGTAGTGCATAAGGGCGGCTTCCCTGTCGCCCATCATCTCGTTGATCAGGCCGATGTTGTAGGAGGGAATGAACGTGTTGGCGCCCGTCACGTGAGACGTGCCGCAGGAGAGCGCCTTGACGAATTCTAAGAGCGCTTTCATGTACTGTCCGTTTCGCAGATAGATCAGGCCCATCAGGTCGAGGAAGTCCGCGCTCACCGCGAAAGCGTCATAGACGCCGGAGAGGCCGAGCGCCTCCTCGGTACGGCCTAAGTGGAGCAGGGCGTAACCGTAGCCGATCACCATCATCTGCACATACTCCGCCGCGGGCTCCACATCGTAGGATAGCCCTTTGCCGTAGTAGAGGCAGGCGTTCTCGTCGTCGTGGATCATATTGTAGGCCTGGCCGATCTGGAAGTAGGTGTAGGGGTTGTCGGGATTGGCCGCCAGATCCTGTTCCAGCAGGGTAATGTTCCGCGTGGCTTTGGCGCGCAGCGATTCTTCGCTGCCGTTGTAGCCGGAATGATCGACGATGAGCGGAATCTGATAGGTGCCGCGGCGCAGGCCGCTTGCGGCATGCAGAGGGCACACCTGTTCGTGGATGATGCCCTCGTAGCGGTAGTATTTGCGGGAGAAGAGTCTCTCCACCAGATCGGTGTACACACTGTCCGTGCCGTTCATTCGGTAGTGGTTGCGTCTGGAGAGAAGCCCTATGGCATCGGGATGTGCCTCGGCGAGACGAAGCAGGGCGTCCGCGTCGATCTCCTCCAGGGACTCGTCGCAGTCGACGACCAGGATCGTGTCGTGGGAGGCCTGTTCGATGGAGTAGTTTCTGGCAGCGGAGAAGCTGCCGCACCAGGTGAAGTCCAGAAGCTTGTCGGCATACTTCGACGCAATCTCTTTCGTGCGGTCGACGGACCCGGTATCGACGACGACAATCTCCCAGTCATAGGCCCGCAGCGGTTTCAGGCATTTCTCGATCGTTTCTTCTTCGTCTTTGGCAATGATACATACGGAAATCGGAATCATCATGTTCTCTCCCCTCGCCGCGGTCATTGGATGCCGTAGCAGCGCGCCATGGCTTCCAGCAGGGAATCCACGCAGTTGGCCCAGGTGTAGTGTGCGGCGGTCTTGGTATAGGCTCTGGCGATCAGCCCCTCCGCCTCGGCGGGGTGCTCCAGCCAGTATGAGGCGATGTCGGGCAGCTTGTCCAGCGCGTTCAGATCGTACAGTGCGATGTCCTCCCCGTCCGTGTAGTGGCTGTCGATCCATGTGCTCGAGTCGGTCAGACAGATCGAATGGCGCAGCATGGTGTTGAAGATGCGGTCGTGCGTTCCCTCCTTGAACCAGGGCATCACGTTCAGGTTGATGCGGGCGTCGCGCATATAGGCGAAAGTGTCCGCCAGATCGATGCGGTCGGCCAAGATGTGCAGGTTGGGGGCGCCGGCGCAGGGATGGCTGTGCCAGCCCTTGCCGATGATGTGTACGGGCAGACCCGCATTTACCAGGGCTTCTACCGCCTTGCCCCGATAGTACATGCGCACCATCCAGTTGACGGAGGTCAGACTCCGCATGATGGTTTTGACGCCGCTGTCGCTCAGAGGCATGTTGTGCGCCGCCAGAATATCCAGGACAGACCGGATCAGAGGTTTCTGTGTGTGCGCGATCTGGTCTTCGCCGATCTCAACGCAGACGGCGTACAGGAAAGAGTCGCGGGGATAGATCTGTTCCAGCTGTGACAGTCTGTCCTCCGGCGTAAAGTACGAGGCGGAAAACAGGATGTCGTATTTTTTGTCCGCGTAGGGAATGACCGGCTGATCGTCGGGGGTTCCGGCGTGGGCCAGAAATTCCACGTGTTCCACATTCGGGAAGTAGCGTTTCACATACGCAACGTGTTCCTCGTCGGGGCAGAACTGGATATATTTGCGCGGATGGTGTTCCATGCTGGGGTGCATCCAGAGCGGGTGGTCCATCAGGATATGAAGCGCGCAGGTATCCATCGTGTTCCACAGATCGATGTAATTCTCGTTGTGGATGCCGACGCGGTTGAAGCATATGATGGCGTCCGCCCGCTGTCCGCAGAACCGCATGAATTCTTCCATGGAGTGCCCGGGCGTTCTGGGATGCAGCAGGTCCAGGATAAAGGTGTCGTGTCCGCGCCGGTTCAGCTCTTTTGCGATCTCGTCGGTAAAATAGTTAAAGGATTCGGTTGCCTCGTAGAACAGGATAAAGCGCATGAATGGTTGCCTCCTTTGTGATCAGGCCTTTTGGCGGCTGTGTCCGGTCAGTTCCCGGTAGTATCGGATCAGCTCGTTCAGATCCGTGCTGTGCGCAAGCAGGGCCGGAGAGTCGTTTTGTTCCTCCTCGATACATTGGCGGAGAAGCTGCAGGATCGTCTGCAGTTCCTGATCGAAATCCGAACCGGGCAGCATCAGGTCGGGCCGGGCTTTCATCGTGTCGAGGAAGAGCGTATAGGCCTCTGTGACCCTGCGCTCACGGACCAGACGGGCAATCTGTTCTTTCAGGGCCAGAGTTTCCGCTTTCTCCTGTGTGAAGCCGATCGGCACCTCGCGGAAGCGCAGGCCGCGCCAGCGCACCCACACGTAGATGAGCTGTTCGGAGAGAAAGCCGTAGACCCGCCTGTGGTAATCGTCATAGGAGCTGACATCGATCTGTTCGGAGGCCCTGTCGAAGACGGAGAAGAGCCAGGCGGCGTATTCGTCGAACAGCTCTTTGGTCGTGACGAACAGATTGCCGCAGTATATCTTCCGGCCGTCCAGCACTTCCTGAAAGATCGGGAAGCAGTCCGGATACAGCGTCCGGATCGCGGCGCCGACAGCTTCCAGGTCATGGATATTGTGCGCCTCGGCGTAGGTGTCGCGGTAAGAGACGGCTGCTGTGGCGTGTTCTGAGATCAGCACGTCATATTCGGCTAACAGCGGCATGAAGTCGGCCCTGGACATAATTCGTTTTTGGGCGTTTAAGAAGTATCTGCGGTAATGGCACAGCCCGATATATTCTGTGTTCCTGACGTTTTTCCATGCCCAGTACAACCCGGTGAGTTCGCTGTAGAGGGGATTCAGCCTGGAGATATTGTCCCCCGTATCGTCGCCGGGGTATCCCAGGTCGTCTTTCAGGGCGCGGCCGACGTGGAGCGGATGGTAGATGGGGTCGGCAGGCAGATCAAATGACACATGTGTCATTACATAGATCTGCAGGGTTCCCGCCGTGAACTTTTTGCGGACGGCGTCACAGACAGCGTCCAGCTCCCGCTCGCTGACCGGCAGTTCGAGAAGCTGGAGAAGAATCTGGTTGAGCTCTGTCACGTAGTCCTTGACATAGGGGTTCGACCGGTAATCGGGGACGCGCTTCAGCGTCTCCTCTTTCAATTCCAGGAAAAAGTCGTAGGGAGGCTTCTTCAGGCGCAGGCACAGCATTTTCATGGAGGCGAGATAGCACAGGGTCAGAAACTGGTATTCCAGTTCCCGGCGGTAGCCGGCTAAGAAGCCGCGGCGCTCGCATTCCGCCCACATCAGCCGGTCCACGGTCAGCATATCAAAGTGGTGGGAGGCGTCGGGGGAGAGTACCGTGGAAGCCGGGTTGATATAGTAGTGATAGAGTCTCTCCTCCAGAATATAGGCGCGTCGGGTGTAGAAATACAGCAGTGTGGAAAAAAAATGATCTTCATAGGCGACGCCCTCAGGGAAGAAAATATCGTTCCGCACCAGAAAATCTCTGGTGAAGAGTTTGTCCCACACGCCGTAGCCGATGGAGCCGCAGGCGATGAAAGTACGCCGTTTGTCCGGGGTATCGATCTCGAACAGGCGGTCCGCTGCGCCGGTCTGTTTCGGGGCAAGCGGCAGGGAGGGCATCCCGTTGTCACGCCAGTTCTGGCACATGACGATGTCGCAGTCGTGCGCGGTCATCTTGTCGTACAGCTTCTCATACATGTCGGGCTCAATCCAGTCGTCAGAGTCCACATAGCCGATATAGGGGGCGGAGGCGTACTGCAGGCCGATGTTTCTGGCTCTGCCCTGCCTGCCGTTCTCGTCGCAGTGAATGATCATCACCGATGCGGGATGTGCCGCTTCGATGGCGGTGAGCTTCTCCCAGGTGCCGTCCGTGGAACAGTCGTCTACCAGAATGATCTCCAGCCTGTCGAAGCCGATGGTCTGCGCGAGCAGGGAGGCGAAGCACCTGTCGATATATTTCTCCACGTTATAGCAGGGAATGATGATGCTGATCAGCTTGTCCATAGCCTGGTCGGTTCCTTTCTCAGGGCGGTTTTAGAGTAATCGCGCAAGTTCCGCGGCCCGGTGCGCCCATGTGTGGTTCTGTGCGGCCAGACGGCAGCCGTTGTCCGCGATCTGCTGCATACGGCCGGGATCGTTCAGCAGGGCGGCGGCGGTCCGCGGCAGCTGTTCCAGCGCGGAGAGGGCGTAGAACACAATGTTCTCCCCATCGGTGAAATGTTCTCTCAGCCAGACACTGTCATCTGTCAGACACACCGCGCCCTGCAGCATGGCATTGAAGATGCGCTCGCTGCCGCCGTCCTTGAACCACGCCATCTGGTTCAGGACGATCCGGCTGTCTGACATTAGTGTCAGTCCGTCTGAGAACGATACGGGCGCATGCAGGTCGAAGCCCGGCAGGCCGATCAGATCGGTCTGCTCCCAGCCCTCCCCGTACACCGATACGCGGATGCCCGCCTGAATCAGCGCGCGTATGATCTCTGTGCGGTACATGGCACAGAGATTTGTCTCGACGAAGCGGTGCTTCTCGATCATGAGCTTGAGGGCGGCGTCCGCGATATCGGGCTCTGTCTGCCGCAGATAAGCTTCCAGGGCGGCTTCGTATGTCTGGCCGGGGAGGGAGATCAGCGCGTCCATGACCGCCTCGTCGACGGCATCGTAGATGTAGTCCGTATGATATTTGCAGCTGCCGATGAAGAGTACGTCGATGTTCCGTTCGGCGATCGGTTTTTTCGCCTGTCCGGGAGACTGCTCCTCGCCGCCGGTCGCGAGGAAAAGCGATCTGCGCACCGAGGGATGGAAGCGCTCGACATATGTCACATGATTTCTGTCGGCACACACGACGATTCCCTGTTCGGGGGCCTGGTCGAGCGTGTCAAAGTAGTACATGGGATGGTCTACCAGCACGTTGAAGCAGGGAACGCCCCAGCGGTCCCAGAGGGAACCCTCCCCGGCGAGCGGCATATAAAATCCGCGGTTGTTGAAAGTGAGAACCGCGTCGATTCCCCGCTCGTGGAAGCGGAAAAGCGCTTCGGCGTGCGCGGTGAACTCTTCCTGTGTCGCCGCGGGGGGAAAGATAAAGGTTTCAAATCCCATATGGCGGAATGCGTCCGCGTACTGCTCCATAATATACTGCAGAATATAGAGATCGCTCCCGAAGAGCACGATTCGTCTGGCACCGGGGGTCCGCGCCGCCTGCGCAAGCTCTGCAAGCCTCGCGGCGGCCGGGGGATAGGCGCCGCATTCGCGGTAGTATGCCAGCGCGTTGTCCGTATCGCCGACTTTCTCACAGATCCGTGCGATTTGGTAGAAAGCCAGAAAACTGTTGACGCCGTTGAATCTGCAGGTGTCGTACGTCGTCGCCTTGTGGAATTGTTCGATGGCTTTCGCATACAGCCCGTTGGCCTCGTAGACGCGTCCCATCAGGTAGGTAAAGTCCGCGTTCGTGGCAAATGCGTCATAGATCTGCTCGAAGCCGAGGGCGGTTTCCGCATGGCCCGTGCGCAGCAGGGCATTGCCGTAGGAGACGACCATCGCCTGCACATAGGCGAGAGAGGGATCCAGGTCGAAGTACAGACCCTTGCCGTACCACTCGCAGGCGGCTTCGTAATCCTCGATGATCTCGCAGCCCTTGCCGAGCTGATAGTAGACGTAGGGATTCTCCGGCTCCTGTTCGAGCTGCCTGTGCAGCAGGGTCAGATTTCTGCGTCCCTTGGCCATCCGCTCCTCTTCCGTCATGTCGTAGCCGGTGTGGCGGATGGTGGTGTGCAGCAGCAGGCAGGGGAAGTCGCTGCCGCGTACAGGCCGCAGCTGTTCGTGGATGATGCCCGCGTAGCGGTAGTGTTTTCTGTTAAAAAAACGCTCCGTGTAGTCCGTATTGTTCAGGACATAGCGCCCGTCCTCCGTGACCAGGTTCTCGCGGGAGACCGCGCCCACACTCTCGGCGTGGTGCTTGCGGAAATAGTTTAATTCCTCCACGTCGATCCGTTCGATCCACTCGTCACAGTCCAGCATGAAAATCCAGTTGTTGGAGGCCGCCTGCAGGGAAAAATTTCTG
Source organism: uncultured Lachnospiraceae bacterium (assembly GCA_947588995.1). GTDB lineage: Bacteria > Bacillota > Clostridia > Lachnospirales > Lachnospiraceae > UBA3282. Next base: position 30,095 of record CANPZI010000019.1, on the reverse strand, counting down.
GCTGCGGAGAAGTCGTCGCACCAGGCGAAGTCCAGGAGCTTGTCGGCATACTTTGACGCGATTTCTCTGGTGCGGTCCGTGGAGCCTGTGTCCACGACCACGATCTCAAAACCGTATGGCCTGACGGAGGAGAGGCACTTCTCGATGCGGGCCTCCTCGTTTTTGGCAATGATACAGACAGATATCGGGTGCATAATCTTCGTTTCCATGTTAATATAGTATCATATCCTGCCGAATAAATCTATGAGAACTATTTGACGGCAAAATGTATGATGTGGAGGAGTATACCGATGAGTCAGGAACAGCAGGTCAGTATTGTCATTCCTACATACAACAGGGAAGCGGTTCTGCCGAGAGCGATTCGGAGCGCTCTGCGGCAGACCTGGCAGAATTTCGAGCTGATTATCGTGGACGACGGCTCCGCGGACCGGACCGAGCAGGCTGTCAGTGCGTTTCGGGACGACAGGATACGGTACGTGCGCCTGGAGAAAAACGGCGGCGTCTCCCATGCGCGCAATGTGGGGATCGCCATGGCAGAGAGCGAATATATCGCTCTGCTGGACAGCGACGACGAGTGGCTTCCCGACAAGCTGGAGAGACAGATGCGGGTGATGCTGCAGGCATCCGGGCGTGTCGGGATGGTCTACTGCCGCATGGAGAGGAAAGACTGGGAAGATGAGACGGGGGTCTGGCCGCGCCGGGATCAGGACTCTGCCAAGCTGCAGGGCGATATGCTGCTTTCGCTCCTGCAGATGAATGTGATCGGTGCGCCCACCATGCTGATACGCCGTTCCTGCCTGACACAGGTCGGCGCTTTCGACGAGGGACTGCGCTGTCTCGAGGACTGGGAACTGGTGCTGCGCATCGCGGAGCAGTACGAGATCGGCTTCGTGGAGGACATTCTGGTGGAGGTGCACTATTCGCCGGGGAGCGTCTCCACGCAGTATCAGGGCTATGTGGAGACGCGCTGCTATATGATAGCGAAATATTGGAAAGTCATGGCGGACCATGGCATCCTGAAAGATGTGATGGGGAATCTGCTGCTGACGGCGCGCCAGATCGGACAATATGATGAGGCCAGGAGGCTGCTGGAAGCGGCTTTCGGCCTGTGACGGAGTTTGGCTATGAAATTACTGTTGTATTCCTGGGGTGCGAATAACGAGAAGATTCTGGAGGAGAATTTAAGGCGGCTTGGCTTTGCGGTCGTCGTGTATGCCCGCCCATGCAGGCATTTTACCAGAGATATGGAGCTGGCGGCGGAGATGATACCGCTGATACACAGGGAAAGCGTTGAGGGGGTGATTTCCTTCAACTATGTGCCGATGATCTCCATGATCTGTGACACCTGCAGAATCCCGTATTATGCCTGGGTGTATGACTGCCCGCACCACACGCTGTACGCCAGGCATGTCATGCTGCCCTGCAATCATATCGGCATCTTTGACCGGGATATGGTGCGCCGTCTTCGCAAGATCGGTGTGCAGACCGTGTATCACGTGCCGCTGGCGGTGGATGCGCCGTATTTTGGGGAGGTTCTGCGCGCGGCGGACCGGGAGAGGGAGAAGCGGCAGTGCGATCTCTCTTTTGTGGGATCGCTGTACACGGACGAGCACAATTATTATGACAGGCTGCCGGAGGAACGGCGGGCCGGGGCGGCCGCGGCGATCGACAGGCAATGCTTCCGCTATGACAGGGATGTGCTGGAAGAAGCCATCCGGGCGGGCAGCGTGCCTCTGGACGGGATACGGTCCTGGATGGAGGAGAACGGCCTGACGCTGGGCGAGGATTATCTGGCCTCCGGAGATGAGGTGATCAAGGCCGATATTCTGGAGAAAAAGGTGACCGTCGAGGAGCGGAGAAAACTGCTTTGCGCGGTGGCGGAACGGTTTGGGGCACGGTATCGTTTTGACCTGTATACGGCTTCTGACCTGCGGGAATGTCCGTCGCTGACCGACTGCGCCCGCGGAGTCGTCGATTACCATACACAGATGCCGTTAGTGTTTGCGGGCAGCAGGATCAACCTGAATATCTCCCTGCGCTCGATCCATTCCGGCATCCCGCTGCGGGTGCTGGATATTATGGCGTGCGGCGGCTTCGTGCTGACCAACAGGCAGCCGGAGATCGATGAATATTTCGCGGAGGACAGGGAGTATGTCTGCTACGACAGCGAGCGGGAGTGCCTGGACAAGATTGCTTATTATCTGTGCCATGAGGATGAGCGGGTGCGGATCGCTGCCGCCGGGCAGCAGGCCGTGCGGGAGCGCTTTGGATACCGTCAGGGACTGATGAAGCTGTTTGGCATACAGGAAGACGGGGAGCAGGGAAAAACCGCGGAGCTATGACAGCATCTCCCGCACCCTGTGCCGGAAGGTGTGGCGCGCGGCCACCTTGTCGCGGCCGTTTGCGGCGATGGCGGCGCGCTCGTCCTCGTGGGCCAGATAATAACCGATCTTGTTCAGCAGGTCTTCTTTGCTCTCGTAGTAATCGAAGTCTTCTCCCGGCACGAAGTCGTCCAGAAAATCCGCCTGATAATTGCTCAGCAGGAAACCGCCGCTGCCCATGATATCGAAAGCGCGCAGCGGGATGCCGCTTTTGATGCTGCGCAGGGAGATATTCAGGTTGATCCTGCTGCGCCGGAAGACGACGGGCATCTGTGTGTAGTAGTCCACCGTGCCGTGGTTGGTGAGGTTCGGCAGGGCGAAGTTCCGGTTGGGTGTGAACAGATCGAAAGGGAAACGCTCCGAGACGGCGCGGATCAGGTCTGCGCGCTCGAGGCCCGTGATCTTGCGGTTGATCACATACTGGGCGTAGAGATACTCTTTGGACTCCACGCCGTCGGGATTCGGATCCATCGGCAGCGCCCTGTAGAGGTCTTCCAGTATGGGAGACAATGATTCTTCAATAAAATTGTAACCCTGTATTTTCATCTGCGCCGTCATGATGGCGTCCAGATAGCCTTTTGTATAATCCGACAGGTCTGTCATACGGTCGAAGAAGTTGTGGTCCTCGGTGTAGAGGGAGCCGACGAAAGAGACGTCGTACAGGCAGGAGGCGCGTCCGTCTGCCGCCGTACCGCTGCCGGAGGAGGCTGTGGAAGCGTAAGGCGCCGTCAGCCTGTCCAGCCTGCCGGTGTTGGCCGCCATGGGCAGGTAGTGCACCGTCTCTATGCCGGCGTTGTGGAATTCCAGATAGAGTTCTTTGTCGAAGATATAGATGGTGTTGCAGGGATTGATGACGGTGTAGGAGTAGAGCAGCACATAGGGGCTGTCATAGATCCAGGAGATATAGCGGACGTCTTCTTGACGGCATACGTTGGAGATGACCGGAAAATAATTAAAAGAAAAGACGATATCGGGAACGTCCCTGTGCAGGGCGGCGGTCAGATCCCGCGCCAGTTCCTCGTCGCGCCTGGCGTTTTTGTCGGCGAAAGGAAAGCACACGACCTCATGGCCCTCTGCCGTGAACGCTTCCCTGATATCCTCATTCCCGAAACTTTTCCATTCGATAAACAGTATTTTCATAGATTCTCCCCGCGGGTAAATTTCGCCGCGTGTTCCATGATCTTCTCGAAAGTCTGTGCGCTCAGGTCGTGCTCGATTCGGCAGGCGTCCTCGGCGGCGGTCTGTTCGTCCACGCCGAGGGAGACGAAGAAGTCTGTCAGCACCCGGTGGCGCTGGTAGATGTCCGAGGCGATCGCGTGGCCGGTGTCGGTCAGCTCGATAAAGCCGTCTTCGTCCACCCGGATATAGCCGTTTCCGCGCAGCTTCTTCATGGCTACGCTGATGCTGGGCTTGCTGTAGTTCATCTCGGTGGCAATGTCGATGGAGCGGACATGACCGATGCGCTCTTTTAAGATCAGGATCGTCTCCAGATAATCTTCCGCGGACTCGTGTATTTCCATTGCGCTCTCCGCTCCTTTCCCGCAGGGATTGCTATGACAACAGTTTCAGTCTCCTGACGGCGGGTTCATAGCCGCCGCATCTGCGGTAGGCCTCCCTGGCCTCCGCGGGATGTCCCGTACACTCGTAGATGACGCCGATGTTGTAGTGGGCCTTATAGCTGTTTACGCCGTCCATCGCAAACTCTTCTATCGTGGCAGCCTTGGCGAATTCGGCGATGGCCTGGTCGAACAGGCCGTTGTTCATGTAGATGAGGCCCATCAGGAAGACGAAGTCGGCGCGCCCCGAAAATTCTTCGTACACGCCGAGCAGGTTCAGGGCTTCTCCGCTGCGCTTTAAGTCCAAGAGCGTGTAGCCGTAAGATTCCACCATGGATTTTACATAGTCCAGCGAGGGATCCACGTCCATGGCAAGTCCGAGATCGAAGCAGCGCAGGGCGTTCTCGTAGTCGCGTATCTTGCGGTAGCACTGTCCGAGCTGGAAGTAGAGGTAGGGGTCCGCGCCGTGTATCTTGAGTTCGCGCTCCAGCAGGGCGATGTTGCGCAGGGATTTTTCGCGCATCTCCTCCTCGGAGCCGTCATAGCCCACATGCAGTACCGTGACGGGCGCGTCGTAGACGTACTTGGCGGCAGGCTGACCCGACCGGGCAGACGGCATCGGTACGAGCTGCTCGTGCACCGCGCCCTCGAAGCGGAAATACCGGCGGTTCACGAAGCGGCTGACCCGCGCCTGTTCGTAAGACACCAGCCCGTTCTCGGTCAGGCGGTTGCGGATCAGGATGCGGCCGGCGGCAGACGGCATTGTCTGCATACAGGCAGCCAGCGCTTTCAGGTCTGCGGATTCGAGATATTCATCGCAGTCGATCGAAAGTATCCAGTCGTGGGAGGCTTTTTCCATCGCAAAATTTTTGGCCGCGGAGAAATCGTCGCACCAGTCGAAGTGATAAATGCGGTCGGTGTAGCGCCCGGCCAGCTCCACGGTGCGGTCGCCCGATCCGGTGTCCGTAAGCACGATCTCGAAGCCGTAGGGGACGAGGCGCTTACAGCATTCCTCGATATGTTTTTCTTCATTTTTGGCTATGATGCAGACGGATATGGGCTGCACGGTGCACCTCGTTTCCGGGCGGCGGCTGCGCTTACGACGCGGCCAGTTCCTTGAGTCTTCGCAGCGCCGGCGCGTAATCGCCGCATTTTTTGTAATAGGCGCGGGCCTCTTCCGTCTCTCCCAGCGTCTCGTAGATGGAGGCGATGTTATAGTTGGCCTGGTAACTGTTGACGCCTTTGCGCGAGCAGGCGGGAAAATCGGTCGCCCTCTCAAACGCCCTGATCGCCTCGTCGTAGTTCCCCTTTTTCATATAGACCATACCCTCCAGATAGACGAAATCGGCACGTCCCAGAAGCGGTTCGCACTGTCCATACTGGCGTATGAGCGCCATCGCCGCATCGTATCTGGCCAGCTCGATCAGGCAGTAGCCGTAAGTCTCCGCCATGCTCTGCACGAAAGCGGAGGCCGGGTCGGCATTTAATTCCAGTCCTTTCCGGTAGTATTCGGAGGCTTTCTCCAGATCGTTCAGGAAGACATAGTTCTGCCCCAGCTGATAGTATATGTAGGCGCTGGGGCCCTTGACCGCCAGATCGCAGAGCAGAAGCTCCAGATTGCGGGTTGCGCGCATCCGCTTGCCGGACTCGGACACATAGCCCTCGTGGTAGAAAGTCAGAGGAATCTGAAAAGTCTCCGCCTCGCGGCCGTCCAGCGCGCATACCTGCTCGTGGATGATGCCCTCGAAATGACAGTAGCGCCTGTTGAACAGTCTGCCGATCCGCTCGGACATGACAGAGCGCACGCCCTGAATACTGTAGGGATTGTTGCGCGCGACCATGCCGACGGCGCGGCTGTTGTGCGTGATGGCTTCCTCCAGATCGGCCAGATTGACATTTTCCAGATACTCGTCACAGTCGATGATCAGCACCCAGTCGTTGCTGGCCTGCTGGACGGAAAAATTTCTGGCCGCGGAGAAGTCGTTGCACCAGGCGAAGTGGAACACCTTGTCCGCGTAGCGCTGGGCGATCTCGACGGTTCTGTCCACCGATCCGGTGTCAACCACGATGACTTCAAATTTGCAGGGGCGCAGTCTTTTCAGGCACTCTTCGATATGGTTGTCTTCATTTTTGGCGATCATACATACGGAAATGGGAAGCATTGTCGTCACCTCTGCGCGTGTCGGTTATTGTTTTTTCAGATCTATTATATAGTATCATTTTCTGTCGGGAACGACAATAGCATCTTTTCCTGGTACTGTGGTACTAGACTTTTTGTACAAAAATGCAGGCACAAATAGGGGAAAATTGCCAATAATATCGGTATTTCGTTAAAATTAAGTTTTTGTTGCTTTCTTTTCCTATATTTATATGGTATACTTCCACTAAGATACCAGAAATCAGCAGTACCACAATACAAACGGAGGTCTTATATGACGAAGGCAGAAATTCTTAAGGCAGAAATTTTGAAACAGTACAAGAGCGTCAGACAGTTCGCGATCGAGATGGAGATTCCTTACTCGACCCTGGTTACCGCTCTGGACAGAGGCATCGAGGGCATGGCATACGGCACTGTGATCAAGATGTGCGACAAGCTGAATCTGAATCCGGTAGACTTCACGCCGTTAAACCAGAAGAGCATCCTGGGCGGCAAGATTATGGAGAACCGCGTCATGCAGTACTATGTGAAGCTGAACAAAGTGGGACGCAAGAAAGCGCTGGAGCTGATGGAGGATTACGCGCAGCTTGACAAGTACAAAGCGCCAGAGGAAGACTGATGCAATACGATTATCTGGTAGTGGGGAGCGGCCTGTTCGGCGCGGTGTTCGCCCACGAGATGAAAGAAAGAGGCCGAAGCGTGCTGGTGATCGACAAAAGATCCCATGTGGCCGGCAATATATATACGGAATCCGTGATGGGCATTCAGGTGCACGAGTACGGCGCGCACATTTTCCACACCTCGGACAGGAAAGTCTGGGACTATGTGAACCGGTTCGCGGAGTTCAACCACTACATAAATTCACCGATTGCATATTATAAGGGAGAGTTGTACAATCTCCCTTTTAATATGAATACGTTTAACAGGATGTGGGGTGTGGTGAAACCGGAGGAGGCGCGCGCGAAGATTGCGTCGCAGATTGAGGCGCTGGGCATCACGGAGCCTGAGAACCTGGAAGAGCAGGCGCTGTCCCTGGTGGGTAGGGACGTCTATGAGAAGCTGGTCAAGGGCTATACGGAGAAACAGTGGGGCAGGGACTGCAGGGAACTGCCGGCTTTCATCATCAGGAGGCTGCCGCTGCGCTTCACCTACGACAACAATTATTTCAACGATCGTTATCAGGGCATCCCGACGGAGGGCTACACCGCCATGGTGGAGCGTATGCTTCAGGGGATCGAGGTGCGCACCGGCGTATCCTACCGCGGGTTTGCGAGAGAGGAGGAGGGGCCGGACGGCGTGACGGTCACGGACGCGGCGGGGAATACTTACCGCCGGGTGGTCTACACCGGGATGCTCGACGAGTATTTTGACTACCGGCTGGGACATCTGGAGTATCGCTCCCTGCGGTTTGAGACGGAGGAGCTTCCCGACTGTGACAACTATCAGGGCAATGCCGTGGTGAACTATACGGAGCGGGAAGTACCCTACACGCGCATCATCGAGCACAAACACTTTGCGTTCGGCACGCAGCGGGGGACGGTCATCACCAGAGAATATCCCGCCGAATGGCATGAGGGCGACGAGCCCTACTATCCGCTCAACGACGAGCGCAACAACGCGCTCTTTGCGCGCTATCGGGAGCTGGCGGCGGCGAGGCCGCATGTGCTCTTCGGCGGGCGCCTCGGACAGTACCGGTATTACGATATGGACAAGGTGATCGGCGCGGCGCTTGAGGCGGCGGAAGCGGAGAAGTGACGTATCGCTTTGCGGACGGCGGTGGCGGCGTATCTGCCGCGGCGGATTCGCGGTTATTTTCACAGGGAAATATGCAGGCGGAGTATTGACAAAGGGCGATGCTCCGCCTATAATACAAGAAGATATTTTGAATATCAAAGTATTAGAAAATCAAATCATTTGGCGCCCGCGGCGGTATGCGGACCGGGCGCGCATCGGGAAGGAAGCGGCGGACTATGAACTGGAATGACGCGGTGAAAGAACTGGACAACAGAAGACAGAGAGCGCTCATGGGCGGCGGTCAGAGCAGGATCGACAAACAGCACGCGAGCGGCAAGATGACGGCGAGGGAGCGGATTGAGGTCCTGCTTGACCCGGGCACTTTCGTGGAGGTGGACGGTTTCATCGAGTCCCGCATTGACGATTTTGATCTGGACAAGAGGAGAGTGCCGGGAGACGGCGTCGTGACGGGGTACGGCGAGATCGACGGGCGGCAGGTGTTTGTGGCCAGCGAGGATTTCACGGTGATCGGCGGCACGCTGGGAGAGTATCATTCCTTTAAGATCTGCCGGATTCAGGACATGGCCATGGAGATGAAAGCGCCTCTGATCTGCATCAACGACAGCGGCGGCGCGAGGATCGAGGAGGGGATCTCGTCCCTGAGCGGCTACAGCGGCATGTTCCTGCGCCACACGAAAGCCTCCGGCGTGATCCCGCAGATCGCGGTGATCCTGGGACCCTGTTCCGGCGGCGCCTGCTATGCGCCGGCGATCTGCGATTTCATCTTCATGGTGCGGGATATCTCCAAAATGTTCATCACTGGCCCGAATGTGGTCAAGACGGTCATCAACGAGGAGGTGTCCGTGGAAGAGCTGGGCGGCGCGGAGGTACACGCGAAGAAGAGCGGCGTCTCCCACTTTACCTATGACACGGAAAAAGAGTGCCTGATGGGCGTGCGCAAGCTTCTGTCCTATCTGCCGGGCAACTGGCAGGAGAAGCCGCCCACGATCAACAATCAGGAGCGTCAGAGCATCCTGCCCCGTGTGGGCAAGGTGTTCGGCAAGGTGGACAACGGCAGGGTAGCCGCCTCGCAGCGGGCGAAAGCGGCCAAGATCAGGGATATCGTGCCGGACAATTCGCGCCATGCCTACGATGTGCTGGAAGTGATCGACTGCATCGTGGACGAGGGGAGCTTCTTCGAGGTGCAGAAAGAGTTCGCCGCCAATGCGGTGGTCGGTTTCAGCCGCATGGAGGGCAAAGTGACGGGTATCGTGGCGAATCAGCCCAACGCCATGGGCGGCTCGCTCGACTACCACGCGTCGGATAAAATTGCCAGATTTATCCGTTTCTGCGACTGTTTCAATATACCGCTCATCACCCTGATCGACGTGCCTGCGTTCCTGCCCGGCACGGCGCAGGAGCACAACGGCATCATCCGCCATGGGGCGAAGATCCTCTACGCCTACTCGGAGGCGACGGTGCCGAAAATCTCGCTGATCATGCGCAAGGCATACGGCGGCGCGTACATCGCCATGAATTCCAAGGAGATGGGGGCGGATATCGTCTACGCCTGGCCTATCGCGGAGATTGCGGTGATGGGGGCGGACGGCGCGGTCAATATCGCGTTCAAGAGAAAGATCAAGGCGGCGGAGGATCCGGCGGCCATGCGGGAACAGTGCAAGGCGGAGTATGAGGAGCGCTTCTTAAATCCCTATGTGGCGGCCGCGAGAGGCTATGTGAACGAGGTGATCAAGCCGGAGGAGACAAGAGAGGCGTTAGTCAGGGCATTGCGGGGACTCAAGAACAAGCATGTGGAGAATCCGCCGAAGAAGCACGGCAACATTCCGCTGTAGACATTTGCCAAATTGACAGGCGGGCTTGTGTCTGGCTGTTGTTCGCGTAAAAAAAGAGCCGACCGGCTGCCGGTTGGCTCTTTTACTGTGTTTGGATTCATGGTATGCCGTGCGGCCTAGCAGTAACTGTTGAACATCATGCCGCTGTAGGCGCTCGTGATATAGGGGCTGGCAAAGTTCTTGCCGGGATTCTTGTAGGCCACGATGACGTTGTTGACATAGTTCATCGGGTTTAACGATACCTGATTGGTCTTGCGCAGCACGGCATTCGTGAAGCTCTTCAGGGGAGAGAAAGTCTCCGCCGCGTCCTCGCTCATCGCGTTCTGCCGCAGGGACTCGTCGTCCACTTCGAGCGTGCCGTCCAGATTCAGATTCAGTCCCACGGAGGTGAGCTGCTTGGCGAACACTCTCGCGACGCCGCTCATCTCATGGAAGAGCTGATTGCTCTTCGGCTGATTGTCCGTATATTCCGCCACCGCCTGCAGGAAAGAGTTGAAGCCGCGCACCAGCGTGTTCACGTTCTCGGTGAGAGATTCCACATCGGTTTTTAAGCCGATGGAGGCGGTTTCGCCCTCCTCGCTGCTCACACCGGTCAGCTCGATCTCGTATACTTTGTCCAGCGTGATGCGGTTGGAAGCGGAGGTGCGCTCCTCGCCGTTCACGCGGTAGGAAGCGTTGGAAGCCTGCGTCGTGACATGATCCAGGCCGAAGTAGTCCACCGTACCCGAAGTCTTGCTCGTCCTGTGGTCAGACACCCGATAGATATAACTTCTCCCGTCTTTCTGTCCGGTGGTGTTGGATTCCATCCGAAGATAGGAAGTATTGTCCTCGCCGGAGACCACCTGCGCCTTGATGCCGATCCCCGCGTTGGTGATCAGGCGGGAGAGGCGTTCCTGCACGTCGCGGTTGGTATCGGTCGGTTTGATGCTGAACTGAAATTCATAGTTCAGGTCGTCTATATTGATGTCGAACGAGTAGGTGTCGGGCGGCAGGGCGACAGGCTCATCGTCCAGCAGATACTTGCCGGAATTGACCTGCGAGGTCGCCAGACTGTCCACTTCGATATCGTAGGCCGGAAGCTCGTCACCCTCCTGCAGGGTGCCGATAAAGTCCGCCGTCACGATGTCGGGATTGCTGGAATAGGCCACCTTTTTGTTCAGGAGTTCCTCCTCGTCCAGCCCGCCGAGAGAGGCGATGGTGTTGCGCAGCTCTCTGGCATTCTCCTTGATGTTGACCGCAAATTCACGGGAGTCTCTGCTCGTGTCGAGAATGTACAGAGGGGATTCCTTGTTCAGTTTTACAATGGAATTATATACGCTGCGAAGCTCGCTCTTCTTATGAGAATCATAAGGCGTGCTCGACTTCGGCGCGTAAGTCGTCATATAGAAGTTATAGACGTTGGTGAGATTGTTCACACTATAAGACATCATGCCCCTCCTTTCTTCCGTGAATGTTCCCGCAGCGTTCTGCGGGCGGCAGCGTTCCCGGCTCTCCTTTGCCTGTAACCGCCGCCGTTGGGTGCGTCCGATAGCCGATTCGCTTCCGCCTGACGACAGAAGCTAATCTGATAAGTCTATTGTAGCACCATCAGTGTTCAAAATGCAACAAAAAATACCGATATATATAAATAAGAAATGACAAAAAAATTTGGTGATTTTGCTGTATACTGTCCGCCGCAGAAGCGCGCAGACACTTTCTATATCTATATATCGATCCATAAGAAGTAGAAGTTTAGAGCTGTCGCAAAAATTATTTGCAGGCGCGGCAAATTATTTTCGCTGAAATATTTGCGGAAATACGGTTGACTTCACGCACGCCGTGTGATATATTGTTTGGGCAAGATAAGATTCAGGTCTTTTTTTTATGCTCAAAAATAGCGGCAGACGATTTTGGACGGAAGAATACAGACGGAGGTATGAATATGCGTACAAGAATCACATTGGCGTGCACGGAGTGCAAGCAGCGTAACTACAATACGACCAAAGACAAGAAAACCCATCCAGACAGAATGGAGACGAAGAAATACTGCAGATTCTGCAAGACGCACACTCTGCACAAGGAGACTAAGTAAACGCCGGTCGTTCGGATGAAAGGAGTATGACATGGGAGATTCTGCTAAATCGGGCGGACCGTCGAAGATCACGAAGTTCTGGGACGGTGTGAAAGCCGAATTCAGGAAAATTACATGGCCGGACAAGGATTCCCTTGTGAAGCAGTCGATCGCGGTCGTCGCCATTTCCGTTGTGATCGGGGCGATCATCACGATACTGGACTTCGGTCTGCAGTACGGCGTGGATTTCCTCACGACGCTCTCATTCTAAGCAGCTTGGAAACATCGACTGGGAAAGGCGTGGTATAAGTATGGCGGAAGCAAACTGGTATGTTGTCCATACCTATTCGGGGTATGAGAACAAGGTGAAAGCCAATATCGAGAAAACGATAGAGAACAGACATCTGGAGGAGGAGATCCTGGAGGTCAGGGTGCCGATGCAGGAAGTTTTGGAGATGAAGAACGGCGCCCGCAAAACCGTGCAGAAGAAGATGTTCCCCGGCTATGTCCTGATCAATATGATTATGAACGACGACACCTGGTATGTGGTCAGGAACACCAGGGGCGTGACGGGGTTTGTCGGACCGGGCAGCAAGCCGGTGCCGCTCACCGAGGCGGAGATGAAGCCGCTCGGCATCCGCATGGAGAACATGACCGTGGATTTCGCGGAGGGCGATACGATTGCGGTTGTCGCCGGCGTCTGGAAAGATACGATCGGCGTCGTGCAGAGGATCGATTTCGGCAAGCAGACGGCGACCATCAACGTGGAGCTGTTCGGCAGAGAGACGCCGGTGGAAATCAGCTTCGCGGAAGTCAGAAAAATGTAAGATGCGATTTCGGTATTTATCCCCTCGCGGGTTAAATATACTGTGGGAGTAGCGCCCGACAGAGGCGGTACGCCCGTACCACATTATTTTAGGAGGTGCCATTATGGCAAAGAAAGTAGAAGGCTACATCAAGTTACAGATTCCTGCCGGCAAAGCTACGCCGGCGCCGCCGGTTGGTCCCGCACTCGGACAGCACGGCGTGAACATCGTTGAATTTACCAAGCAGTTCAACGCCAAGACGGCCGACAAGGGCGACGTCATCATTCCCGTCGTCATCACGGTCTATGCGGACAGGAGCTTCAGTTTCGTCACAAAGACTCCCCCTGCAGCGGTTCTTCTGAAGAAAGCGTGCAACATCAAATCCGGCTCGGCGACGCCCAACAAGGCGAAAGTCGCCACGATCTCCAAGGATAAGCTCCGCGAGATCGCAGAGACGAAGATGCCTGATCTGAACGCCGCAAACGTGGAGGCGGCCATGAGCATGATCGCCGGAACCGCGAGAAGCATGGGTATCACAGTAGAAGAGTAATGGAGGATTTGACATGAAACATGGTAAGAAATATACAGAGGCGGCAAAGCTGGTAGACCGCAGCGTGCAGTATGAAACCGCGGAGGCGATCGCCCTGGTGAAGAAGACGGCGACGGCAAAATTTGATGAGACTGTGGAAGTTCATATCAGAACCGGCTGTGACGGACGTCACGCGGAGCAGCAGATCCGCGGCGCGGTAGTGCTTCCCAACGGAACAGGTAAGAGCGTAAAGGTACTGGTATTTGCCAAGGGAGAGAAAGTCTCCGAGGCGGAGGCTGCCGGTGCGGATTATGTGGGCGGCGAGGAGCTGATCCCGAAGATTCAGAACGACGGCTGGCTCGATTTCGACGTGGTGGTTGCCACTCCCGATATGATGGGCGTCGTAGGACGCCTCGGTAAGGTGCTCGGCCCCAAGGGCCTGATGCCCAACCCGAAAGCCGGAACGGTGACGATGGATGTCACGAAAGCGGTCAACGATATCAAGGCCGGTAAGATCGAGTACAGACTGGACAAGGCGAACATCATCCATGTGCCGGTCGGCAAGGTATCTTTCGACGAGGCGAAGCTGCAGGAGAACTTCGAGGCGCTGATGGAGGCGATCGTCAAGGCAAAGCCCTCGGCGCTGAAAGGACAGTACCTGAGAAGCATCACGCTGACCACGACGATGGGACCCGGCGTGAAAGTAAGCACGGCGAAATATTGATTCACGCTGTGTCATCAACAGGATACGGACAAAAGACGGTGTACCGGAAAAGGACGCCGTCTTTTTTGTTTCATTTTGTTATGCAGGGTGCGCGGCTTGCGGACAGTGGCCGGGATATGCTACAATCAGCATATGAGTAATCGCAGAAAGAAACGCAGACAACAGAAAAAAACACATTTTGGCAGCAGCTTTCTGAAGCCTTTTCTCCTGACGCTGTGTCCGGTGGTGGCGGCGGGGATCGCGGGCATGGCGGCCTATCTGTGGGTCATGGCGCCGGCCGAGACGGCGGACAGCCATTTTCAGCTGACCAGGGAAGTGGTGGAGCGGGGCAGGGAGGCCGAGGAGACGCAGATCGAGGAGATCATCACCGTCAACGACAGGTACGCCGATATCCTGAATGATCCCGCGTACATGGTAGAGCATAATATCTACGCCAAGGATGCGGCGAGTCCCGACGAGGTGACGTTCGCGTTCGCGGGGGATATTCTCTTCGACGACAACTACGCGGTGATGGCGCGGGTCGCGCAGAACGGCGGGGACATCACGTACGGCCTTGATCCCGCGCTGATCGCGGAGATGCAGAGCGTCGACGTCATGATGCTGAACAACGAGTTTCCCTATTCCGACAGAGGAGAGGCGACCGCGGACAAACAGTTTACGTTCCGCGCGCCCGTCTCGTCGGTCTCTTATCTGAACGAACTCGGCGTGGATCTCGTGTCGTTGGCCAACAACCATGCCTACGATTACGGTGAGGCGGCCCTGCTCGACACGATGGAGACGCTGACAGGCGCGGGAATCGTCTATGTCGGGGCGGGACGCGATCTGGCCGAAGCGCGCCGGCCGGTCTGCTATATCATCAATAATCTCAAGATCGCCGTCGTGTCCGCGACACAGATCGAGCGGCTGGACAACCCGGACACCAGAGGGGCGACGGACACGACGCCCGGCGTGTTCCGCTGCTGGAACGGCGACAACCTGATCGAGACGGTCAGGGAGGCCGCCGCGGACAATGATTTCGTGATTGCCTATATCCACTGGGGAACGGAGAATCAGGAGGCGACCGACTGGGCGCAGGAGGAGCAGGCGGCGGCGTTGGCGGAGGCGGGCGCGGACCTGATCATCGGCAGCCACCCGCACTGCCTGCAGCGGATCGACGTCGTGGGCGGCGTGCCGGTAGTGTACAGCCTGGGTAATTTTTGGTTCAACTCCAAGACGATCGACACGGGGATGGTCAGGATCTCGCTGGATGAAAACGGGCTGAAGAGCTGCCGGTTTATCCCCTGTCTGCAGAGCGGCAGCCGGACGACGCTGCTTGACGGGGAGGAGAAAGCGCGGGTGCTCGCGTATCTGCGCGGCATATCCCCGGACGTGCAGATCGATGAAGAGGGATGGGTGAGCTGGTGAGGCGCGGCGAGGGCTTATGCTATGCCGCCGGGCTGCCGATATATCCTGAAAGAGGACACACTGTGGCGACGGTGCGCCGCCGACGGATGAGGGGCAAAGCGGATCGCGCCGGCAAAGAGAAACGCAAAAGGAGATGACACATATGTCAGATTATGCACGGATTACCAATAACCGCCCTGCGGCTGCCGGGCAGACCGCGGGCAGAAGCGGCGCGAAAACGGGCGCGGGTTTTGGCGATGTCCTGAAGTCGCAGGCGGATCAGAGCGCGGCTGAGGAGACAGGCGCCGGCGCGGAGAAAGTGACGGATGAAGATTACCGCACGCAGATCAAGGAGCACATGGAGGAGATGATCGACCGCATCAGGCACGGCACAATCCAGCCGAAGATTGCGATCGGCGCGCAGGAGTATACCCAGGAGGAGTGGAAGAAGCTTCTGGAGAAATTCGACGACGCCGAGGAGGAGCTGCAGGAGCAGATCGCGGAGGAGATCGAGAAGCTGAAAGAGCAGGCCGAAGAGGAACAGATCGCGAGAGAAGCGGCGGCGGAGGAAGAAATGCGCTCCGGTGAGAAAAAAGCGGTTGACAGCCTGCCGCAATATGTGTTATAGTGTCCAAGGTTGTAAAAACCATGCCGAAGACAGTAGGTGCCGTAATGCCGGCGTAAGGATACCGCCTACCGAGGAGATGAGTTGCTTTGCAGATTGAGTCCTCCCCTGTCTTTGGGGAGGATTTTGTTATTGTTATAGAAGACTCCTATCGGCGCAAAATCTATAAGGAGGTAAATGTAATGGCAAAGGTCGAACTGAAAAAACCTGTCGTAGACGAGATCTCGGCTTCCATCAAGGATGCGCAGTCCGTCGTTCTGGTCGATCACCGCGGACTCACGGTAGAGCAGGATACGGAACTTCGCAGACAGCTTCGCGAAGCGGGCATCACCTACAAGGTTTACAAGAACACGATGATGAATTTCGCATTCAAGGGCACGGACTATGAACCCCTGACCACGTATCTGGCAGGCCCGAGTGCGATGGCTGTCTCCAGGGACGACGCGACGGCACCCGCGAGAGTGCTTTGCAAATTCGCCAAGACGGCGGAAGCGCTTGAGATCAAGGGCGGCGTTGTGGAAGGCGTGGCATATGACGCCAAGGGGATCGAGAACATCTCCAGGATTCCTTCCAGAGAGGAACTGCTCTCCAAGCTGCTTGGAAGCATCCAGTCTCCGATCGCCAACTTCGCCCGCGTGATGAAGCAGCTGGCGGACAAGGGCGGCGCGTCCGAGAGCGCGGCGGAGGCATCCGCGGCCGAGGAAGCACCGGCAGAGGCGCCCGCGGCTGAGACTCCGGCAGAAGCCGAGGCACCCGCTCCTGCGGAGGCAGAGGCTGCGGCTCCCGCGGCAGAAGCCGAGACGCCCGCTCCTGCGGAAACACCCGCGGCGGAATAAGAAACAGCGAATCAATAACAGAAAATTTTCAGGAATAAGAAGAAATGGAACGGAGGTAAACAATCATGGCAAAATTATCTACGCAGGAAATCATTGATGCGATCAAAGAGCTGACGGTACTGGAGTTGAACGATCTGGTAAAGGCATGCGAGGAGGAGTTCGGCGTATCCGCGGCTGCAGGCGTTGTCGTGGCGGCAGCGGCAGGCGGTGACGGCGGCGCGGCGGCAGCTGAGGAGAAGACGGAGTTCGACGTAGAGCTGACCGATGTCGGCCCGAACAAGGTTAAGGTAATCAAGGTAGTCCGTGAGGCTACAGGCCTGGGTCTGAAAGAGGCGAAGGATCTGGTAGATTCCGCGCCGAAGGTAGTCAAGGAGGGCGCTTCCAAGGAGGAGGCAGACGATATCAAGGCTAAGCTGGAGGCCGAGGGCGCTAAGGTTACGCTGAAGTAATCCGCCGGGTCTTTTGCCCATAAGTAAATAAGCAGAGGAAACCGTTCATTGCCGAAAGCGTACGCGGCCGGCATGAGCGGTTTTGTGCTTGTCTGCCGGGGCGATTTTTTTTCTTATCAATTCTCTCACATTTTCTGAAATTAGTTGTTGACTCTCCCAAAGGGCTTGTAGTACAATATAAGATGCACTATTGTGGTGTGGTCTGCTTATTTGAGCGGTATCTGCCGCCGGATAAGCCATAAATCATAAAGAACGGGGTGAAATTGTCGATGGAAAAGAACAGGATTCGTATGACTGCCGCGGGCAGAAATACGCGTATGACTTATGCACGACAGAAAGAGGTTCTCGAGATGCCGAACCTGATCGAAGTCCAGAAGGACTCCTATCAGTGGTTCCTGGACGAAGGACTGAAAGAAGTTTTCGACGACATCTCTCCTATTACAGACTACAGCGGACATCTGAGTCTGGAATTCGTGGACTTTGAACTGTGTGAGGACGACGTCAAGTATTCGATTGAGAAATGCAAAGAGCGAGATGCCACTTACGCGGCGCCCCTTAAAGTAAAAGTCCGGCTCATCAACAAAGAGAAAGATGAGATCACGGAGCACGAGATTTTCATGGGTGATCTGCCGCTCATGACCGAGACGGGCACGTTCGTGATCAACGGCGCGGAGCGTGTTATCGTCAGCCAGCTTGTGCGTTCTCCGGGCATCTACTATGCGATCGGACACGATAAGATCGGCAAACGCCTCTTCTCCTCCACGGTCATCCCGAACCGCGGCGCATGGCTGGAGTACGAGACGGACTCCAACGATGTCTTCTATGTGCGCGTGGACAGGACGAGAAAAGTCCCGATCACCGTGCTGATCCGTGCGCTGGGCGTGGGCACCAACGATGAGATCAGGGAGCTGTACGGCGACGAGCCGAAGATCGAGGCGAGCTTCGCCAAGGATACCGCCGAGAACTATCAGGAGGGCCTGCTGGAATTATATAAGAAGATCCGGCCCGGCGAGCCGCTGAGCGTGGAGAGCGCGGAGAGCCTGATCACTTCCATGTTTTTTGACCCCAGAAGATATGATCTGGCGAAAGTCGGCAGATATAAATTCAACAAGAAGCTGATGTTCCGCAACAGGATCAGGCATCACATCCTGGCGGAGGACGTCGTGGACACTCTGACGGGCGAGGTGCTTGCGAAAGCGGGCGACAAGGTGACGGCCGAGATGGCCGACGCGATCCAGAACGCGGCGATCCCCTATGTGTGGATTCAGACGGAGGAGAAGAATG
Organism: uncultured Lachnospiraceae bacterium; assembly: GCA_947588995.1. GTDB lineage: Bacteria > Bacillota > Clostridia > Lachnospirales > Lachnospiraceae > UBA3282. Next base: position 11,727 of record CANPZI010000019.1, on the reverse strand, counting down.
TCAAAGTCCTCTCCAACATGATGGTGGATATCACGAATTTCGTCGAGTGCAATCCCAGAGAGCTGGGGATTACGGAACTCGTGTATTTCCCGGTGCTGCAGCAGATTCTGCAGGAGTACAGCGATGATGCCGAGGCGCTGGCGGACGCGATCCGCAAGAATGTGCACGAGCTGATTCCGAAGCATATTACCAAAGAGGACATTCTGGCCTCGATCAACTATAATATTCATCTCGAGTACGGTATCGGCAACGACGACGATATCGACCATCTGGGCAACAGACGTATCCGCGCGGTTGGCGAGCTGCTGCAGAACCAGTACCGCATCGGCCTGTCCAGACTGGAGAGAGTGGTGCGCGAGAGGATGACCACGCACGACGCGGAAGAGGTTTCTCCGCAGGTGTTAATCAATATCAAGCCGGTGCAGGCCGCGGTCAAGGAGTTCTTTGGCTCCTCCCAGCTGTCGCAGTTCATGGATCAGAACAACCCCCTGGGCGAGCTGACGCACAAGAGGCGTCTCTCGGCGCTGGGGCCGGGCGGTCTGTCCAGAGATCGTGCCGGATTCGAGGTTCGGGATGTGCATTACACGCACTACGGCAGAATGTGCCCGATCGAGACGCCTGAGGGACCGAACATCGGTCTGATCAACTCTCTGGCGTCCTACGCGCGGATCAATGAGTACGGATTTGTGGAGGCGCCTTACCGCGAGATCGACAAGTCCGATCCGGAGAATCCCCGCGTTACGGACAAGGTGGTCTACATGACCGCCGACGAGGAGGATAACTATCACGTGGCGCAGGCATCCGCGCCTCTCGATGAGAACGGCTACTTCAAGCGCAACAATGTCTCCGGCCGTTTCAAGGAGGAGACGCAGGAATATCCGAAGACCATGTTCGACTACATGGATGTGTCGCCTAAGATGGTCTTCTCCGTGGCGACGGCGCTGATTCCGTTCCTGCAGAACGACGACGCGAACCGCGCGCTGATGGGTTCCAACATGCAGAGGCAGGCCGTTCCGCTGCTCTTCACGGAAGCGCCCACGGTAGGTACGGGCATGGAGCCCAAGGCGGCTGTCGATTCCGGCGTCTGCGTGCTGGCGAAAAAGGCGGGGACGATCGATTATGTCTCCTCCGACCTGATCAAGATGACCTACGACGACGGGGAGAAAGACGAGTATCATCTGACGAAGTTCTCCCGCAGCAACCAGTCCAACTGCTACAACCAGAAGCCCATCGTATTCAAGGGCAACCATGTGGCGCAGGGCGAGGTCATCGCGGACGGCCCTTCCACGGCGGGCGGCGAGCTGGCGCTCGGCAAGAATCCGCTGATCGGCTTTATGACGTGGGAAGGTTACAACTACGAGGACGCGGTACTTTTGAGCGAAAGACTGGTGCAGGAGGACGTCTATACCTCCGTGCACATTGAGGAATATGAGGCGGAGGCGCGCGATACCAAGCTGGGGCCGGAGGAGATCACGAGAGACGTTCCGGGCGTGGGCGACGATGCGCTGAAAGACCTGGACGACAGAGGCATTATCCGCATCGGCGCGGAGGTGCGCGCGGGCGATATCCTGGTCGGTAAGGTCACGCCCAAGGGCGAGACGGAACTGACGGCGGAGGAGAGACTGCTGCGTGCCATCTTCGGTGAGAAAGCCAGAGAGGTGCGCGACACCTCCCTGAAAGTGCCTCACGGCGAGTACGGCATCGTGGTGGATGCCAAGGTGTTCACGAGAGAGAACGGCGACGAGCTGTCGCCGGGCGTCAATCAGGCGGTCAGAATCTACATCGCACAGAAGAGAAAAATCTCCGTGGGCGATAAGATGGCGGGACGCCACGGAAACAAGGGCGTCGTCTCCCGCGTGCTTCCGGTGGAGGATATGCCCTATCTGCCGAACGGGCGTCCGCTGGATATCGTCTTAAATCCGCTGGGCGTGCCTTCCCGTATGAACATCGGGCAGGTATTGGAAATTCACCTGTCTCTGGCGGCGAAAGCGCTGGGATTCAACGTGGCGACGCCTGTGTTCGACGGCGCCAAAGAGGGCGATATCGCCGACACGCTGGAACTGGCGAACGACTATGTCAATCTGGAATGGGAAGAGTTCGAGAAGAAGCACAAGAAAGAACTCTCGGCCGATATCATGAATTATCTGTACGAGAACAGAGATCACCGCGAGGTGTGGAAAGGTGTCGAGATCTCCAGAGACGGCAAAGTGCAGCTGCGCGACGGCCGGACGGGCGAGTATTTCGATTCGCCGGTCACAATCGGGCACATGCACTACCTGAAGCTGCATCACCTGGTGGACGACAAGATCCACGCGCGTTCCACAGGCCCTTACTCGCTGGTAACGCAGCAGCCGCTGGGCGGCAAGGCGCAGTTCGGCGGACAGCGTTTCGGCGAGATGGAAGTGTGGGCGCTGGAGGCATACGGCGCGGCCTACACGCTGCAGGAGATCCTGACGGTGAAGTCCGATGATGTGATCGGGCGTGTCAAGACCTACGAGGCGATCATCAAGGGAGATAACATTCCCGAACCCGGCATTCCGGAATCTTTCAAGGTGCTGCTCAAGGAGCTGCAGTCTCTCGGCTTGGATGTGAGAGTGCTCCGCGATGATCAGACGGAAGTGGAGATCATGGAGACGGTTGATTACGGCGAAAGCGATTACCGCTATGAGATCGAGGGCGATTCCCGAAATTATGATTATGAGAAAGAATCCCTCGGCTCCATGGGATACCAGAAACAGGAGTTTGACGAGGACAGCGGAGAGCTGGTGAACAGCGAGGAAGAGGAGGAAGACGAGGCCGACTTTTCCGAGGATGAATTAGAGATGGAAGCTGACTTCGAGGAACAGGATCAGGAAATGTTCTAAAATAATCTGGAAGGAGCATGGTGATAGAAGATGTCGGATTTAAGACAAGAAGCGTATCAGCCTATGACATTTGATGCCATCAAGATCGGTTTGGCATCGCCCGAAAAAATCAGAGAGTGGTCCAGAGGCGAGGTGACCAAACCGGAAACCATCAACTATAGAACCTTGAAACCCGAAAAAGAAGGTCTGTTCTGCGAGAAGATCTTCGGCCCCAGCAAGGACTGGGAGTGCCACTGCGGCAAGTACAAGAAGATCAGATACAAGGGCGTAGTCTGCGACAGATGCGGCGTAGAGGTGACGAAAGCGAGCGTCCGCAGAGAGCGCATGGGCCATATCGAGCTGGCGGCGCCGGTTTCCCACATATGGTATTTCAAGGGGATTCCCAGCCGCATGGGCCTGATCCTCGACCTGTCTCCGAGAGTGCTTGAAAAAGTGCTGTATTTTGCGTCCTATATCGTGCTGGACGGCGGCGAGAGCGATCTGGAATACAAGCAGGTGCTCACCGAGAAAGAGTACCAGGATGCCAGGGAGACGTGGGGCAGCAAGTTCCGTGTCGGCATGGGCGCCGAGGCGATCAAGGAACTGCTGCAGGCCATCGATCTGGAGACGGAGGCGGCGCAGCTGAAAGAGGAACTGCGCGATTCGATGGGACAGAAGCGCGCCCGCATCATCAAGAGACTGGAGGTAGTCGAGGCTTTTCGCGAGTCAGGCAACCAGCCCGAGTGGATGATCATGGATGCGATTCCCGTGATCCCGCCGGATCTTCGCCCCATGGTACAGCTGGACGGCGGCCGTTTCGCCACCAGCGACCTGAACGATCTGTACAGAAGAATCATCAACAGAAACAATCGTCTGAAGAGACTGTTAGAGCTGGGCGCGCCGGATATCATCGTGCGCAACGAGAAGAGAATGCTGCAGGAGGCCGTGGACGCGCTGATCGACAACGGCAGAAGAGGCCGTCCTGTCACCGGGCCCGGCAACAGGGCGCTCAAGTCTCTGTCGGATATGTTAAAAGGTAAATCGGGACGGTTCCGTCAGAACCTTCTGGGTAAGCGTGTCGATTATTCGGGGCGTTCCGTTATCGTGGTAGGGCCGGAGCTGAAGATCTATCAGTGCGGCCTGCCGAAAGAGATGGCGATCGAGCTGTTCAAGCCCTTTGTCATGAAAGAACTGGTGTCGAGAGGCATCTCGCAGAATATCAAGAATGCCAAGAAGCTGGTGGAGCGTCTGGACACGCAGGTGTGGGATGTCCTGGAGGAAGTGATCACAGAGCATCCGGTTATGCTGAACCGTGCGCCTACACTGCACAGACTCGGTATTCAGGCGTTCGAGCCGATCCTGGTAGAGGGTAAGGCGATCAAGCTGCATCCGCTCGTATGTACGGCTTTCAACGCTGACTTCGACGGCGACCAGATGGCGGTGCATCTCCCGCTGTCGGTGGAGGCGCAGGCGGAGTGCCGTTTCCTGTTGCTGTCCCCGAACAACCTGTTAAAGCCGTCCGACGGCGGCCCGGTGGCGGTGCCTTCACAGGATATGGTGCTGGGCATCTACTACCTGACGCAGGAAAGACCCGGCGCGGCAGGCGAGGGAAAGTTCTTCAAGAACGTCAACGAGGCGATTCTGGCCTACGAGAACGGTGTATGCACGCTGCACACCAGGATCAAGGTGCGCGTCACCAAGAAGACGCCGGACGGCGGCGAGGTGACCGGCACGGTGGAGTCCACGCTGGGCCGATTCCTGTTCAATGAGATTCTGCCGCAGGATCTGGGCTATGTGGACAGAGAGAAGCCGGAAGATCTGCTGAAGCTGGAAGTGGATTTCCACGTGGGCAAGAAAGAACTGAAACAGATTCTGGAGAAGGTCATCAACATTCACGGCGCTGTCAAGACGGCCGAGGTGCTTGACCTGATCAAATCGACAGGATATAAATATTCTACCAGAGCGGCCATGACCGTATCCATCTCGGATATGACCGTGCCGGCGGAGAAAGAAAAAATGCTGGAGGAGGCGCAGGCCACGGTAGACCGGATTTCCATGGACTTCAGACGCGGTAAAACCACAGAGGAAGAGCGGTACCGCGCCGTCGTGGAGACCTGGAACGAGACGGATAAGAAGCTGACCGAGGTGCTGTTAAACGGCCTGGATAAGTACAACAACATCTATATGATGGCGGATTCCGGCGCCCGCGGTTCCAACCAGCAGATCAAACAGCTGGCGGGTATGCGAGGCCTGATGGCGGATACGACCGGACGGACCATCGAGCTGCCGATTAAGTCCAACTTCCGTGAAGGTCTGGACGTGCTGGAGTATTTCGTGTCCGCTCACGGCGCCCGCAAGGGTCTGTCCGACACGGCGCTGCGCACGGCCGATTCCGGTTATCTGACCAGACGTATGGTCGATGTGTCGCAGGAACTGATTATCCGTGAGACGGACTGCTGCGAGGGCAGAGACGAGATTCCGGGCATGACCGTCAAGGCGTTCATGGACGGCAAGGAGACGATCGAGAGCCTGAAAGACAGGATCACGGGCCGTTTCTCCTGCGAAGATATCAAAGATAAAAAAGGCAACATTATCGTCAGGAAAAACCATATGATCACGCCGGCACGCGCGGCGAGGATTATGGAAGCCGGCGTCAATGAGCAGGGGGAAACGATCTGGGCGGTCAACGAGGACGGCGAGCAGACCGGCGCCGGCGTAAAGATCCGCACGATCCTGACCTGCCGTTCCCATGTGGGCATCTGCGCGAAGTGCTACGGCGCGAATATGGCGACGGGCGAGGCGGTGCAGGTCGGCGAGGCTGTCGGCATCATCGCGGCACAGTCCATCGGTGAGCCGGGTACACAGCTGACGATGCGTACATTCCATGCGGGCGGCGTGGCCGGCGACGATATCACACAGGGTCTTCCCCGTGTCGAGGAACTCTTTGAGGCGCGTAAACCGAAAGGACTTGCGATCATCGCGGAGTTCGGTGGTACAGCCACGATCAAGGACACCAAGAAGAAGAGGGAAGTCGTCATCACCAACGACGAGACCGGCGAGTCCAAGACTTACCTGATTTCCTACGGCTCCCGCATCAAGATCACCGACGGCACTGTGCTGGAGGCCGGCGACGAGCTGACCGAGGGAAGCGTGAACCCGCATGATCTCTTAAAGATCAAGGGAATCCGCGCGGTGCAGGATTATATGCTGCGCGAGGTGCAGCGTGTGTACCGCCTGCAGGGTGTTGACATTGCCGACAAGCATATCGAAGTGATCGTGCGCCAGATGCTCAAGAAAGTGCGCATTGAGAACAGCGGAGACACGGAGTTCCTGCCGGGCACGCTGGTGGATGTGCTGGACTATGAAGATCTGAATGAAGAGCTGATCAGAGAGGGCAAGGAGCCCGCGGAGGGCAAACAGATTCTGCTGGGTATCACCAAGGCGGCGCTGGCTACGGATTCTTTCCTGTCGGCGGCATCTTTCCAGGAGACGACCAAGGTGCTCACCGAGGCGGCGATCAAGGGTAAAGTCGATTCCCTGATCGGTCTGAAAGAGAACGTCATCATCGGCAAACTGATTCCGGCAGGAACGGGCATGAAGCGCTATCGCGACACCGGCCTCAGCACGGACGCGAACCTCTTAAGCAGGCTGGCGGCCAGCGATGAGGTGAACTTCGACGAGGGATTCGGCGAAGAGCAGGAGAATGCCGGCGAGGCGCTGGAAATCGACGTTGAGGAGGAAGAGACGGCCGGAGAGAGCATGGAAGAGGCCGTTGAAGCTGTGGAAGTCGAGGAGACTGAAGCCGAAGAGACCGGGGCGGAGAGCGAAGAGCTGGAGACGGTACCGGCGGAATAAGCCTGAAAAACGGCACTTTGACGAAAAAAATGTATTGACAAGGCATTCACGTGCAAGTATACTAATTTAGTGTGCACGTGAATGCTTTTTTGCGAAATCCGCAAAGCGTGTTTCAGTTTGTTTACACGGGCACCGCTTTCTACTATTATATTATCTACCACAGGAGGTGAAACGAATGCCAACATTTAACCAGTTAGTCAGAAAAGGACGTCAGACATCCGTCAAGAAGTCAACGGCGCCTGCCCTGCTGAAAGGATACAATTCCCTTCACAAGACAGCGATCGACACGGCTTCCCCGCAGAAGAGAGGTGTCTGCACCGCTGTCAAGACAGCAACTCCTAAAAAGCCTAACTCGGCGCTCAGAAAGATTGCCAGAGTACGTCTTTCCAACGGGATCGAAGTGACGAGCTACATTCCCGGCGAAGGCCACAATCTGCAGGAGCACAGCGTTGTTCTGATCCGTGGCGGCAGGGTAAAGGATCTGCCCGGTACGAGATACCACATCATCAGAGGTACGCTGGATACCGCAGGCGTTGCCAACAGGAAGCAGGCGCGCTCCAAGTATGGCGCTAAGCGACCGAAAAAATAGGTTAAAGGAGTCAGATTTTCGACCACAAACAGAACTAATTTAGTGTTGGTATTCCTGGTTTTATAGAGACCGCACGAACACATTGAATTAGAGGACACATGTGAGTACCGATGATCTATTGTCGCGGAGCAAGCATAGACTGATCCGCAGGACACTATAATAAGGAGGGAAGAACCGTGCCGCGTAAAGGACATGTTGCAAAAAGAGACGTATTGGCAGATCCTTTATACAATAACAAGGTCGTCACCAAGCTGATCAACAATATCATGTTGGACGGCAAGAAAGGCGTGGCCCAGAAGATTGTATACGGAGCATTTGAGCGAGTGGAGGAGAAATCCGGCAAGCCGGCGATCGACGTATTCGAGGAGGCGATGAACAACATCATGCCGCTTCTCGAGGTTAAGGCGAGACGTATCGGCGGAGCAACCTATCAGGTGCCGATCGAGGTTCGCCCTGACAGACGTCAGGCGCTCGGACTGCGCTGGCTGGTCATGTTCTCTCGCAAGAGAGGCGAGAAGACCATGCAGGAGAGACTCGCAAACGAGATTCTGGACGCTGCGAACAACACGGGCGCAGCGGTGAAGAGAAAAGAAGACATGCACAAGATGGCAGAGGCAAACAAGGCGTTTGCGCACTACCGTTTCTAACAGCATCCGTGTTTTGGGAATAAGATAAGGAGGAAAAAACCTTGGCTGGAAGAGAATATCCGCTGGAGAGAACCAGAAATATAGGTATTATGGCTCACATCGATGCCGGCAAGACCACATTGACCGAGCGTATCCTGTATTATACCGGTGTCAACTACAAGATCGGTGATACTCACGAAGGCACGGCTACCATGGACTGGATGGAGCAGGAGCAGGAGCGTGGTATCACGATCACATCAGCCGCTACCACATGCCACTGGACGCTGGAAGAGAACTGCAAGCCCAAGCCGGGTGCGCTGGAGCACCGTATCAATATCATTGATACGCCCGGCCACGTTGACTTTACGGTAGAAGTTGAGCGTTCCCTTCGTGTGCTCGACGGCGCCGTAGGCGTATTTTGTGCTAAGGGCGGTGTAGAGCCGCAGTCAGAGAACGTATGGAGACAGGCTGATACCTACAATGTACCGAGAATGGCGTTCATCAATAAGATGGATATCCTGGGCGCGAATTTCTATGGTGCGGTAGATCAGATCAGAACAAGATTAGGTAAAAACGCGATCGTCCTGCAGCTGCCGATCGGCAAGGAGGACGATTTCAAGGGAATCATCGACTTATTCGAGATGAAAGCCTACATCTATAACGATGAGAAAGGCGAAGACATCACGGTGACGGACATCCCCGCCGACATGGCGGACGAGGCTGCCAAATACCGCGAGGAACTCGTCGAGAAAGTCTGCGAACTGGACGATGATCTCACGATGATGTATCTGGAGGGCGAGGAGCCTTCCGTGGAAGAGATGAAGAAAGCGCTGCGCAAGGGCACGTGCGAATGTACGGCAGTTCCCGTATGCTGCGGTTCCGCTTACAGAAACAAGGGCGTACAGAAGCTTCTGGACGCGATCCTTGAGTATATGCCGGCACCTACGGACATCCCCGCGATCAAGGGCGTGGATCCGGAGGGCAACGAAGTCGAGAGACATTCCTCCGACGACGAGCCTTTTGCGGCGCTGGCGTTCAAGATCATGGCGGATCCGTTCGTCGGCAAACTGGCTTTCTTCCGCGTATATTCCGGCACGCTGAACTCCGGTTCCTACGTGCTGAACGCGACGAAAGACAAGAAAGAACGTGTAGGACGTATCCTGCAGATGCACGCCAACAAGAGGGCGGAGCTGGACAAGGTATATTCCGGCGATATCGCCGCGGCGGTAGGCTTCAAACTCACCACCACCGGCGACACGATCTGCGACGAGCAGCATCCGGTTATCCTGGAGTCCATGGAGTTCCCGGAGCCGGTTATCGAGCTGGCAATCGAGCCCAAGACCAAAGCCGGACAGGGCAAGATGGGCGAGGCACTGGCAAAGCTGGCGGAGGAAGATCCTACTTTCCGCGCGCACACCGATCCGGAGACAGGGCAGACCATCATCGCCGGTATGGGCGAGCTGCATCTGGAGATCATCGTGGATCGTCTGCTGCGTGAGTACAAGGTGGAGGCAAACGTGGGCGCACCTCAGGTTGCCTACAAGGAGACTTTCACCAAACCTGTCGATCAGGAGTACAAGTACGCCAAGCAGTCCGGCGGCCGTGGTCAGTACGGTCACTGTAAAGTTAAATTCGAGCCTATGGATCCCAACGGCGAGGAGACGTTCAAGTACGAGTCTACCGTAGTCGGCGGCGCGATCCCGAAAGAGTATATCCCCGCGGTCGGCGAGGGTATCGAGGAGGCGGCAAAAGCCGGCATCCTGGGAGGCTTCCCGGTACTGGGCGTGCATGCCAACGTGTACGACGGCTCCTATCATGAGGTCGACTCCTCCGAGATGGCGTTCCACATCGCGGGATCCATGTGCTTCAAGGAGGCTATGAAGAAAGCCAACCCCGTGCTGCTTGAGCCGATCATGAAAGTCGAAGTGACGATGCCTGAAGAGTATATGGGCGATGTCATCGGCGATATCAACTCCCGCCGCGGACGTATTGAGGGTATGGAGGATATCGGCGGCGGCAAGATGGTGAAAGGTTATGTACCGCTTGCCGAGATGTTCGGTTATTCCACCGACCTGCGCTCCAAGACACAGGGACGAGGCAACTACTCCATGTTCTTCGAGAAGTACGAGCAGGTGCCCAAGAACGTACAGGAAAAGGTCCTGGCGGCAAAAGCAAAGTAAATTTGAGATAATACTTGAAAATATTGGCAATCTTTAATATAATCAAAGATAGCTGATTGTGCAGAAACTATTAAAAATTTATCTATTTTTTAAGGAGGACTTTAGAAATGGCTAAAGCTAAGTTTGAAAGAACCAAACCCCATTGTAATATTGGCACCATTGGTCACGTAGACCATGGTAAGACAACCCTGACCGCAGCGATCACCAAGGTGCTGGCTGAGCGTGTTGCGGGTAACGTGGCAACGGATTTCGAGAATATCGATAAGGCTCCCGAGGAGAGAGAGAGAGGTATCACGATCTCTACCGCTCACGTTGAGTACGAGACGGAGAAGAGACACTACGCTCACGTTGACTGCCCCGGCCATGCCGACTACGTTAAGAACATGATCACCGGTGCGGCGCAGATGGATGGCGCGATCCTCGTTGTAGCGGCTACCGACGGCGTTATGGCGCAGACCAAGGAGCACATCCTGCTGTCCCGTCAGGTCGGCGTTCCCTATATCGTAGTATTCATGAACAAGTGCGATATGGTAGACGATCCCGAGCTGCTGGAGCTGGTTGAGATGGAGATCACCGAGCAGCTGGAAGAGTACGAGTTCACGGGCTGCCCGATCATCAAGGGTTCCGCGCTGAAGGCTCTGGAGGATCCTAAGGGCGAGTGGGGCGACAAGATCATGGAGCTGATGGATACCGTTGATTCCTATATCCCGGATCCTCAGCGTGATACGGATAAGCCTTTCCTGATGCCTATCGAGGATGTCTTCTCCATCACGGGCCGTGGTACGGTTGCTACCGGTAGAGTAGAGCGCGGCGTCCTGCATATGTCCGATGAAGTTGAGATCATCGGTGTCAAGGAGGAGACGCAGAAGTCCGTTGTAACCGGTATCGAGATGTTCCGTAAGCTGCTGGATGAGGCACAGGCCGGTGATAACATCGGTGTTCTGCTTCGTGGTATCCAGAGAACCGATATCGAGAGAGGACAGGTTCTCGCAAAGCCCGGCACGGTTACCTGCCATAAGAAATTTACGGCGCAGGTATACGTCCTGACCAAGGACGAGGGCGGTCGTCATACACCTTTCTTCAACAACTACAGACCGCAGTTCTACTTCAGAACCACGGACATCACGGGTGTATGCAACCTTCCTGCAGGCACGGAGATGTGCATGCCCGGCGATAACGTAGAGATGACCATCGAGCTGATTCACCCGATCGCTATGGAGCAGGGTCTTACGTTCGCGATCCGTGAGGGTGGACGTACCGTAGGATCTGGTCGTGTGGCTACGATCATTGAGTAATCAGTAAAAAGCTGGATTTTATGGGGCTTTCCTAAAAATAGGGAAGCCCTTTCTTAAATTTTGAAGCAACGAAAAAGTGGAAAGCGGTGCCAAAACGGTGCCATAATAGTATAACTCCGATGAAATTTGGCACCATTTCATCGGAGTTATACTATTACCAACCTTTGATTTGTTTTACCTGTTCCGCTCTTTCGGGATCAGTGTGATATTGCAGCTTAAAACGTATTGTTTCTACAACTTCTTTTCTTGCTTCGTCATCTAGCTGATAGAATGAAGTCAATAGATTATCCACATCGGGCATACTGTTTTTCCCAAACAGATACATGAGTGGATATAGAG
>CANPZI010000018.1 GCA_947588995.1 uncultured Lachnospiraceae bacterium | reverse complement strand
TCGGGATTTGCAGAGGCAATGAAGCATTGCGTTTTATCATATCAACAAGGATTGTCATTGTGTAAAAACGTGGAATTTATCAGATGTTTCTTGCGGGTGACAAATTTCCAACAAAGGTTGGTTGAAAGAACTCTTTGAATATGCGATAACTTTCTTGCGGCCGCAAAACTAAATTGCATATCGGAGGTAAATCTTATGAATTTTAATGAAAAGTTGATTAACCTAAGAAAATCAAAAGGACTTTCGCAAGAAGAATTGGGTGCGGAGCTAAAGGTTTCCCGACAGACCATTTCAAAATGGGAGTCTTGTCAATCATACCCTGATTTTCAGCGTCTCGTCCTTTTGAGCGATTACTTTGGTTTAACTCTCGACGAGTTGGTAAAGGATATTGATGTAGAGGAAGTTAGAGACAAAAACATAAACAGTGAAAAGCTCAATTCAATATACAATGACGTAAATACTGCGAAAAGTATCTTCAAGTGGTATTTGATAATTGGTGGAAGTATCGCTGCTATTGTCATCTTGCTTATCGCTTATTTCTTTATCATCACAATATTTTAGGCAGTAGCACTTGCGGATGAGAAGCTTTTTTGCAGATAGAGTGATTTAATTCAGTACCACCATATTAACAACTTCTGATTTAAACTAGCAACATAGCATAAAAGCGTATAGAGTAAATCTATACGCTTTTATATAGTTCTTTTTGCAGATTTCTACTGCATCATTTATTCTTGACATTGATATTGAAAAGTGAAAAAATAAAAACATTGAAAAACGTTACTTATCAAAGACGCAAAAACACCCCATATAATTTTTTTCAATTATTTTTTAATAAATCTTCTTTAAGTTGATGACATTGAAAGAGATATATTTGCTATGTTAAAAAAATTAAATAGTATTTTGAATATAGTAATTGGCGCATGTATTGGCATTTTTATCGGATATGGAATATTTGTATTTTGGGATTATAAAACTCATCCTGATTTATACTTGGTACGGTCGGCTCCGTGGTACACAGGCATTTTAGTTCATGGAATAGTCACAATTGCTATTTTGATTGTCCTCATTATCATAAAGCTTATGATTCGTCTCAGACATTAGGGACACTTTTACGAAAAGGGGTTTTAGTTTTGGAGGTTATCATGGATATATCAGTTATTATAATATGTCTCATCTTTACGTTTATTCCTGCGATGCACTTGATCATTTTAGGCATATCGCAATATAGGAGCAAGACGCCGCTCAACTTTTGGTCAGGGGAAAAGCCGCCGTTGGAAGAAACGGTGACGGATATCGCTGCTTACAATAAGAAACATGGCATTATGTGGATTTTGTACGGCGTTGGAATTGTGCCGGCGGTGATGATTTCCGTAGTGATGATAGAGATAACAGATGAAGCACCGTGGATCTGTGTTTCGCTGGCGGAAGTGGTCGGCGGTTTGCTGTTGCTGATCCGCGGTCATCAATATCTTACAAGAAAGTATGTGAAACACGGCGGAGTTTCACGTGAAACGTGACATTTATATGTATGATCGGACACAAGATAATGTTTCACGTGAAACAATCTGCCCAAGATGTTGTGAGCACTCCGTGAAACATTCCCATGATACGGGAAATTGGATGTGAAATAAGAAGTCAAATCGGAATTGTAGACGGGGATAAGGACAATCGTATTTATGAATTAAAAGGGTATTCAGTTGACGAGTGGATTGTAAATGCGTTCCCCCACGACGGTGGTATGCTGCTCCGGGAAATAAATGTCACGGATATCCCTGACAGCTGGCAATCGGAATACGAATGGAACCAATAAAAATTTGAAATGTGCTGATATTGCCGCTCGTCCTATGTCTGCAAGCAACGATAGGAAGATTTTCGCAGTTTTGCGAGCATAGCATGAGCAGAAATCGACTGTCTGAGCCGCAGGCGAGTTTCGATTTCTGCTCATGAATAGGCGGCGGAGCAAAACCAGAAAATCGACGTGTTGGCGGCAGACATAGGCGGGCGGCAACGAACGAACATCTGAACCAACACTAACCAAAATACTTACGGAGGAAAAAACAATGTGGTTTATCTTTGCACTACTGTCCGCGGTATTCGCGGCCCTGACTTCGATCCTGGCGAAAGTCGGCATCGAAGGCGTCAATTCCAATCTCGCGACGGCTGTCAGAACCGTGGTGGTCGTCGTCATGGCGTGGGGAATGGTTTTTCTCACTCATGCGCAGGGCGGGCTGTCAGAGATCGGCAGAAAAAGCTGGCTCTTCCTGATCCTGTCCGGACTGGCAACCGGCGCATCCTGGCTGTGCTATTACCGGGCGCTGCAGATCGGTGAAGCGTCCAAGGTTGTTCCCGTTGACAAGCTGAGCGTAGTCATCACCCTGATTTTGGCTTTTCTGTTCCTGCATGAGAAATTTACGGCGAAATCCCTGATCGGTTGTATCCTGATCGGGGCCGGCACATTATTGATGGTTTTGTAGAAAAGCGCAAAGGATAAGGTGAATTGCAACAATTATTTTAAAAACTAGCAGATTGCACAACAAAAAGCCCGGTTAGGGAGCTGATCGCTCCGGATAATCGGGCTTATCTTTGTCTATTTTTACTAATGCGATAGATCTAACAGGCCTTTATATACCATTCCTAAACCCAGCCGATTTTACATAAGGACATTGAATAACACATGTCCTAAATAAAATCAGGCAGCCCTTTCCCCGATTCCAGAGGGCCTATATCGAAACCTTTAACTTTTTCATCATTCCGTTGCTGCTTAAGCCCCCGAAGATGCTCCGGGGATAATTATTGATCCAGTTTTCAAGACGCTGCACATCCTTTGACGTCACCTGATCAAAACTGCAGCCCTTTGGATAGAAGCGGCGCACCATGCGGTTGATATTCTCATTGGTACCGCGCTCATAAGCGCTGTACGGGTGGCAGTAAAAGAGCATAGTGCGGCTGTGCCTTGAGATGCAGCTTCTCTCTATGCCGGCACTGTCCAGAAACTCCACGCCATTGTCACAGGTTATCGTTTTGAACATTTCCCGGAAAGAGCGGGCGCCCATTTCTTTTTCCAGGCGATCCAGCGCACGGACGACAGAAACGGCTTTCTTGTCCGGGATCTTCCGGATGATCTCCCGTCTGGTCATACGCTCAGAGAGTACTAACAGGCAGGATTTCCCGTTCTTCTGGCCGCCGACTACCGTGTCCATCTCCCAGTGACCAAACTCTTTCCGCTGCATGATACCTTTATCGCGTGTCTCAATGCTGCGGCCCAGACGGTTATTCAAGGATACGGAAGATGTGGTTTCATCATTCTTTTTCTTTCGTTTCTTACAGGGCAGGTCTTTCCAGGAAGTATGCCGGAAGAATCCCCGGTCATAGTAGTGGTAGATTGTCCGGGGACAGACGGAAGTATCAAAAGAAAGGTGATGATCTGCAGCGTAGCGGGTCAGTGCTGCAGGAGAATACTTTTTAACTAACACCATATGCTCTATGTAAGGTACCAGATCGGAAGCAGGAGAAAGCTTCAACTTCCGGCCACGGCTAGACATGTTTCTTCTGCTCATCAGCTGCGCATAGTCAGCCTTATAGACATAATGCTTTGCAAGCAATGAGTCCAGCTGCTCCACAGTCCCCTTTTTGATTTCGTGATAGATGGTATGGTACTCATGGCCGAGGGCTTCCGCGATCTGCTTCACAGTGTACTTCTGCTTGAGCAGGATCTCGATCTGGTAGCGTTCATGCTCTGTGATGTAGTGGTAACTTTTAGGCATTTATGACACCTCCTGATAGAGCGTGTCATAAAAAAAGACCTTTATAAAGGGTATATGAACGCTGCGCGCCCTTTACAAAGGTCTATTTTTATGCGGCTGTGCGGGGAAATTATTTAGACTTTATCCCCTGATCAAGACGAAAAATGTAATGATCCCCCTTTTTGGCTAATAAATTACACCAGACATTGCCACCAACAAAATTCCCGTCACAATCATAAACATCAAAAACAGCAGCACTGCTGACAGGATCACATTCACGAATCATCTTTTTCCTTATATCTGCATTAACACTTTCATAACGGCTGAAATCAAGATGATTCATTTGTTGCGACGTCGCAACCTGTGAAACATTCTGTGAAACACCTTTCTTTAAATCACGGATTTCTTTTACTGTCATATCCGGTTTAACCTGGCGGCGCTGCTCATCACTCATATTTAACATCTCGCAA
This sequence comes from uncultured Lachnospiraceae bacterium, assembly GCA_947588995.1. GTDB lineage: Bacteria > Bacillota > Clostridia > Lachnospirales > Lachnospiraceae > UBA3282. The sequence continues at coordinate 50,965 of CANPZI010000018.1, read as the reverse complement.
AGCTGGCTGTAAGAATAGTCCGCATACTTCTCATCCAGAAACATGGTATGCGTAAAATCCTGCACCTTGGAAAATTCCAGATAAACTTTAATCAGACGGGAGACAGAAGACTTGCTGAGTCCCAGATTGGCCTCACAGAAATCTTCCATGCTTGTATATCCAAATTCAGTATAAAATGCATAACGACGGAACTCACAAAGATGAAAACCCAGCCGGATAAAAGAACGCTTCAAATCAGCCATATCCGAAAGAATATACCGCAGGCTGTGCCTGGCATTATCTTCGCCATCTTTGCCACTCCGTAAAAAATCCGCTTCACCGTATACTATTTTCAGTTTCTTTTCATCAGTTGTAAGATCAACATTTCCATTCATAACCATATCCTCCTTTAGTCAAACGGCATTTCTACCTGTTCATAGTCTTCGACAGTGACGAAGTGATCCGCACTGTCATACTCATCCATGTTTTTGTATTCTTCCAGGCCCTTGGCAGTGAAGCGCTTCACACAGTGGATCCGGCGCTTAAACGCATCAAACGTTGCACGGTGCTCCCTAAAGATGTCACGGTACTGCTCATTAAAATCTACGTTGGAGAGGATGTAGACCTTGGTATAACAGGCTATCTTGTTTGCATAACGGCAGGGGAGTTCCAGCGGATACCCGTCGAGATAGGTCAGCATCTCCTGAATCCTGATGGAGTTGTAGAATTCTTCAAACACCAGCACATCCTGTCCCTTGTAGCCGTCAAAGGGGTACTTATAATTAGTCACACGGTAGACATTTTCGTAGCCGTAGTGCTCCATCACAGTGCGGGTCTTGCCCTCACCGGTATCTCCCCACCAGTATTCCACAGTAAGCTCCCGGAACTTATTCTTAAATTCTTCTTCCCGCACCACCTGTCTGCAGCGTTCGATCTTGCTCATTTGAAGCATATAAGCGGGGTGGCTTTCCAGGATGTCATAATCACTCAGGCCGTCCTTGATCATGCCATAGAGTGCAGCCAGATCATTGCGTTTTCCCTGCTGCTCCTCCGGGCATTCCCCGAACTCTTCAAAGGTATCTGGCAGGTTGGTTTCTTCCTTGGCCGTGCCCTTATATTTGCCCTCTTTACGGACATAGTCACGGTTTTCCTGCGTAGTGCCCCTGCAGTAGTCGATATGTGCGGTAGGAAATACTTTTTTCAGGCGTGCAAAACGTGTGGGAGTGCTGCGGTAGAGAAAGAGGTGCGTGTGATAGGTGCCTTTCTCGCCGATCTCATCACACATGCACCAGTAGTCCAGATTTTTGATAGTCGAAAGGGCCGCCCTGATGTTGTCGTGGTCATAACCGAACTTTTCAGGATTATTGAACGTAAGCAGCCATTTCCGTGATTGTGTCCTGTCATCCATTTGCTCTTACTCTCCATACTTCTTTTACACTTAACGGAATAGCGTATTAAATTAAATATTTGCGACAGAAGTTGCGTTGCTACAGCGTTTTGCTACAACTTTGCTACAACTAAAAACGTGATAAACACGGGGAAAAACCCATTTTGCTACAAGTTACAGAAGTGCCTAAAGGGTAATACTAGGCCTTTAGGCACTCCGCAGGCCCCGGCCAAGACCTTATCCGGACGCTGCGGGCGGCCGCCCCGGTTAACCCTCCGACATGCTCCGGGTATTCCCGCGGCGGCCTGCCGCAGCTGGATACAGTCATGGGGCGCTCTGCCGTCGGCCCGCCGCCCCATGGGACCCGCCGCACGGCAGCCGTCCAATGGACGGACGCTTACATACGAAGAACACACCGAGGGAAAAGGGCAGGACGGCAGCGCATACGCCTATCCGTCCCCTCCGGCATCCTGGATCCGGCCGGTACCGGAGAAAATCTTATAGGAATCATAAAAGTTGTAAAACCTTTCTGCAGTGAAAAAGGTGCTTTTCATCTTCGCATCCTTGCCTTTGATGCTGTAGTTCTTCTGGATGCAGACGAAGAGCTTGCCGCCGGCGAGGAAACCAAGGACTTTGCCAAGGAACTTATAATTATTCACCAGGCGGTGCTCATACTCTGTCTGCAGAATGCCGCGGATCTGCTTATCTATTGATTTATCATCCTGGGCTATTAAGAAACACTCATAGCCATACTTTCTATGCTGCCGGAAGAACTGCACCCATGCAAGCCGGTCTTTTCTATTCCAGCTGCGGGAGTTAAACAGGTAGTCATCAGCACACTCATCCAGGACGAGCAGCGTCTGATGTTCTATGATCTGGCCCTTGCGGTTGGTCTTATGGAACTGCAGAGCGAAATTTTTTAAGCCCTCTATGTACAGGAAGACATCAGGTGGGGAGCCCGTAACCTTATGATCCGTATTCCTATGGGTGCCGATGGCGTTATAGTTCCAGTACTCGGGCGGCATGTAGATAAAGTGCCCCAGCTTTCCCGGGTGCTTTCTGTTGAAGCGTTCAAAGTACCTTTCGTTAATCTCGAAGTTGGCAATGACGTTTCTGCCTTTCTTCATGGCCTTATAGATCTCCATAGCCATGTGCAGGCTTTTCCCGTTGCCGGGACGCCCGGAATAGAAGTTGATCATAACCAGTTCCTCCTCTCAAACTTTTTACTTTCCCGCGGTCGTGACGCCGCCAGCGAGTGCGCCGGTCAGGTTTTTGGCCAGGCCGATAATGTAGTCCATCACGATTTTCTTCACGACGATAAAGACGTAATAGGCCACCATGCAGTCAAGCCAGCCCAGCAGCATTGTCGAGCAGATATCAAAGGGCACAAACCAGTTGAGTGTCGGCAGGAAGTCCACGTCGTAAACGATCCCGTCGATGACTTCCCGGAACGGGTCATCCGGCAGGAGTTCAAAGACCGCCATAAGCAGCATCTTAATCAGGTTTAACATAGAATCACCCCCTTATGTTGTGACGTTATCGTCAATCATACCGACAAACGAGATCGTCATCTTAATCAGCCCGAAAGCGAAGAGCAGGGACAAAAAGGCGCGGCTTAACTTGCTGACGGACTCAAACGGCGACAGATCTATCACGATATCCTCATGGATCCCGTAGCGCGGAAGATACAGTGGCAGCTTAAACACCGGCGTCTTGGGTGCTTCGGACAGCTTTGTCAACAGATAGTATATATCCCAGGGGATGCAGAACGGGAACTTGTCCTTTAAGCTTAAGCCGAAGCCGGAGAAGTCATCAACTAAACCAGGAACAGGATCAGCTATATCAATAGCATCATCAATAGCATCCGCTAAAGCGTCATCAATAGCTTTAGCAGGATCATCAGTTATAGGCTTATCAGGGTTAAGAACGCCAGGCAATTCTCCAGGCACAACCAACCCAGTAGAATCATCAATAACACCGGGAAGAGAATCGGCAACCACATCATCCCAGGCGTCAGCAACGCCCCACACATAAACATCATCCCAAGTAGTATCAAGAGGCCAAGGAATATCTCCATCAAGAGATAATGTAGAACCCTCTTGCAGTTTTCTAATAAAATCCCACATAGCTTTTTCAAAAGTATCTAAAGCGCCAACATTCCAAAAAGGAAGATCATCCCATACATCATCTTCAAATGCAGGATTATAATAACCTGCACCAGTCCACGGGCCATAAATGACATCAGGTGCTACACGGGTCAGACCGTCCAACAAACCTTTAACATCCCAAAAAGGCAGATCATCACCGATTTCCCAAGGCTGATACCATGGCCATGCCGTAGGCGCGATAGCGGAAAAGTTAATGGCGCTAGAAAAATCGTCAGCTGCAAAGGCGGCAAGAGCGGCTTCTTGAGATTCAAATATAGGGACATTGGTATAACAAACATCATAAGAGTCATAAAAAAAATTAGAAACAGTATATCCATCTTCATTAAATTTTACATGTTCACCATTGTCAAAAAAATCAGCAGACACAGAAGTATTATAAAATCTTCCGCCAACATAACTCTTATAATAATAATAGTTAACTACTTTATACACACAAACAGGATCTGCTACATTACCATCAAGAATATATTCAAAAGTTCTCCCAGTAGTAGGGGAAACGTTATACATATATCCTGTGACATGATACGTCCCATCAGGATTCTGGATTGATTCGTAATCTGTGAATGTGCCGTCAAGAGACTGTATTTGTTCAGAAATGCCCTCAACATATGTATCACCATTAACTATAGATGTCAGAAAATCACTCCAACTACCTAGAAGTTCTGGGCAAAAATGCACATATAAATCCGTCAGATTATCAACTGCATTATCATGGAAATTACTCAAAGAATCCATAAATTCATCCCACGGAAGTGCACGAACAGAATCTACAGCTGAATCATAAACATACATGCAGCCATCAACAAGTTGTTTTCCAAGTTCAGCGTCACCTAAAGCACGTTCTTGCCACGCATCAAGGAAAGTATCAACAATTTCATCACCATTATCAGCTACAGCCGCGCCTAAGCCAAGACTGGCAAGCAAAGCAGCAATATATTCCCATGCTGCAGAACCGCCAGCAGCCGCAAGACCTATCTCGGCAGCTTCTACCTGAGAAGCACACATATAAGAAGAACCCACAGAAAACGAAATTAATACAACTGTAAGAAAAGTAACAAATATCCGCTTCATAATCGCCATCCTTTACTTTTCCAAAAACAACAACTATAATCATAGTTGGAGGTATACAAGATGAACTATACAGAATACATCATCTTATTTTTAATAGAATACTTTTCACATTGGCAAAACGCTTTGTTTTGGCTGCTGGTACTAATATTTTCCCTTTACGAAAGTATCAAAGCCAATCACCAAAAAAAATATAAAATGAAGATATGGATGAAAAATCACCAAATCAACAAAAAAATCAGAAAACATAGCAAAATAACAACAAACCACAATCCAAACAAGGTCAATCTTGATAAAGATCAAAGCTATATCGACGCCTGCTGGGAGGAAATCAGAAAGCACTAGATATACTTGTCGTTCAACATGCAGTAGTAGCAGCCGGGGTTGATCTGCAGCGCATGGGTGCAGATATCACAATACTCCGGCAGCGGCATCTTGCACGGGTCATGGCAGAAGCCTGAATCCGTGCTTTCTTTTATGCCGTATGCTTCTTTCGTCTCTTCCCATTTCCCCATCTCTTCACCTCAAAACTTCATCAGCTTATGGTAGAGCTCCTGCAGCTTCGCGCCGAGCTGACGGAGATATATTTTCATCTTAAAATACAGATCATCAAGTTTATTCATAATGACTCCTTAAAAACAGGGCGGGCAATCATACCCGCCCCGGTACTGCCAAGCGAATGCTTAGCCGGCCACACTCCTGAAGAAGTTAAGGCCGATACGGACCGCCAGCTGAATGCCCATAATAGCAAGGCCAGCAGGCAGAGCAACAGACATCATCTCCAGCACGTCGCTTTTGATGGTCGTTGTAGCGGTAGTAAAAGCCTGTTTCATACCCTCATCCATTCCTTTTCACCTCTCTTTCTTTTCGTAAGCGCTTAACTTTTGATTATATTCACAAGGCTGAGGGCCTTATAAATACCGTATGCAATGATGTCGAGCAGGGACGTCAGCATGAAGCCGAGGCCTATCCCGTACTTTGCAAGAAACAGAAGCACATCAACTGCCGAATCCGCATCAATGATACTAAATATATTTGTCAGCTGATCCATGGCATCCTCCTTATCCCAGGCGCATCTTGCCGAAGATGCTCTCTGCAAACAGGCACCCGGCTATCACACCGGTCAGGATCCCGGTGCCTATGCCGCAATAGGTCTGTATCTCTTCCCATGCAAGCTGCTCCTCCTGATTGGCCAGCGTCTCCGTCTGGTACTCATAAACGTTCTCATAGTACACAGCCTGATTCTGCTTGATCGCCGCGAGTGTACCGTTGATGCTTTCCAGCATTTCACTGTTCTGCAGTTCCGTCTCCGTAGGTGCCGCCTCTTCCTCATCGGCCGGCGCGGATGCAGCCTCATACTCTTCCAGGTGGGACGCTTCCACGAAATGGCCGTCAGGCGTTTCCACCCATTCCCCGGAAATGACGCCGGCATCAAAGAAATACTGGTACGCATCCAGACCCGGCAGGACGGTAAAGCCCAGCTGCGGATTGTAATAATCGCCGAGCGTACCATAAAGACTGTTTGCATTCAGGGAGTCCACCAGCTGCCCGAGGTCTTCCATCAGCATCATGCCGGAGTAGCCATCCCCGGCGCCGGCGTCTAAGGAAGCCTCATTTTGTATGTACAGCTGTTCATACAAAGACTCGTCAGCCCCGCTTTCCGAACCGCCGGCGCCGGGAGACATGTTCCCGGATACGGTCTCATAAGTTTCCTCATACTGTTCTTCCAGATTTTCTTCCATGCTTTAACCCTCATCTTTCACATGCGGACGTTTACAGCTGATAATCACCAGAAGATAGGAATCCTGGATAAAATCACAGTACAAAAAGGATTCTATCTTCACATCATGGCCGTCTATATCCGCGATTTCCCGCAGCGTGCAGTTGATCCGGCTCTCCAACCGGACTTCACGGACGCGCAAGGATTCAGGATCAGAACTCGCTGACGCATCCAAGGGAAATATCAGAACACGGGAGAAAAAGAACTCATCCGGCCGCTCCGTACCCTTTCCGGCCGGTGCCAGACGCCCGGCTTTCTTCTCTGTTTTCCCGTTCTTCCGCTTCTCGATCCTGCCGCTTGCGTAAGAGTACACAATCAGCAGGAAAACGATCATTACTACAAAAGTTATCACATTCTCCATCTTTTACTCTCCTTTATGGAAAGAGGAAGTATTGCTACTTCCTCTCATAAACCCGGCATACTGGTTACGAAAAGAGGAGGGTATACCGGGCCTTTTCCCTACTCGTTATGATCCTTGTAACCACGGTTGCGGATTTTGTTCACGATATGCAGCGCGATCACCCCGACGATCAGGAGTCCCCACACCACACCGCACACGATCCACATGATTGTCATCCAGTCCATGCCTCAAACCTCCACTTTACGACTTCGCTGCAGTCTTATCCGCTGCTTTATCAGCTGCAAGCTTCACCGGCACGATCTTTACCAGCGTAGCTCTTCCCTGAAAGCCAGGCTCATACACCAGATCAATCTCATCACCGACACGCAGCTGGCTGCAGTCTAAGTATGTGAAGACGTCCACGGTCTTCAATCCTACGCAGTCATTGTTCTGGCTCTCATAGTCTGTGAACGGAGTCGTTGCATAGACCTGATAGAACTCCCTGCCTGCCTTGCTTGTCCCTTTCATTGTTCCTGTTACTGTTACTTTCATGCTCTCACCTTTTCCTTTCTCTTTTCCTTTTTCTGGTTTCTTTTTCTCTTTTTGGAGAGCGGGAGAGCAGATTTCCCACTCTCCCTACAAATGAATCAGAACTTTATGCTTTCACTTGTTAAAATAAATTTTACAATTCAAAAAGCGCAAAGGATAAAAATTTTCCTGTGGATTCTCCTATCGATTAGTGTTATAATCGTAAACAGACACGAAAAGAATAGAATCCGGAGAGATTTCTGTCACACAGAGCGAAAGGCAGAGGAAAGACAAGTATGGGAAGAACGATTGCGATTGCAAATCAGAAAGGCGGCGTCGGCAAGACGACGACGGCCATCAACTTATCCGCGTCACTGGCGGGCAAAGGAAAAAAAGTGCTGGTGATCGACACTGATCCGCAGGGAAATACCACCAGTGGGTTTGGCATTGAAAAGAATGAGCTGGAAAACACGGTCTACGAATTGATTTTAGGTGAGTGCTCCATCAACGAATGTATTTTGAACGATGTGATTCCGGGTGTAGCCGTGATCCCCTCCAATGTGAATCTGGCGGCGGCCGAGATAGAGTTGATCGGCGTTGACAAGAAAGAATACATATTAAAAAAAGAAGTAGACTGGATCAAGGACAAATATGATTTTATCATGATAGACTGTCCTCCCTCTCTGAATCTGCTGACGATCAACGCCATGACGACGGCAGACAGTGTGCTTGTGCCGATACAGTGTGAGTATTATGCGCTGGAGGGACTGAGCCAGCTGATCCACACCGTCAATCTGGTAAAGGAGCGGCTGAATCCGGAGTTGGATATGGAGGGTGTCGTCTTTACCATGTATGATTCGCGGACGAATCTCTCCCTGCAGGTCGTGGAGAACGTTAAGGATCATTTTAAGCAGAAAGTTTTTGAAACAGTGATACCGAGGAATATCAGACTGGCGGAGGCGCCAAGCTATGGCATGCCGATCGCCGTGTATGATCCGAAATCCACGGGGGCGGAGGCCTATATGCGCTTGGCGGATGAAGTGATCGGCAGAAAGGATGTATAAGCGATATGGCGGCGAAAGTAAAACGAGGACTAGGCAAGGGGCTGGACGCGATCATTCCCGTTTCGGAGAACTCTGTTTCCGAAAAAGCGGCGGAGAAGCCGGACAGTAAGGGAGCGGAGACGATCGTTCGGATTACGCAGGTAGAGCCGAACAGAGAGCAGCCGAGAAAAAATTTTGACGAGGATGCTCTGCAGGAGCTGGCGGATTCCATCAAACAGTTTGGTCTGCTGCAGCCGATTCTGGTGCAGGACCGAAAGACCTACTATGAGATTATCGCGGGCGAACGCCGGTGGCGCGCCGCCAAGCTGGCCGGGTTGAAAGAAGTACCCGTTATTATACGGGACTATACAGAGCAGGAGATTGTGGAGATCTCTCTGATCGAAAATATTCAAAGAGAAGATCTGAATCCGATTGAGGAGGCGCAGGCATACAAGCGGCTTCTGACGGAATTTAATCTGAAGCAGGACGAGGTCGCAGAGCGGGTATCCAAGAGCCGCACCGCGGTCACGAATTCCATGAGACTTCTGAAGCTGTGTGATGAAGTACAGCAGATGATTATAGACGACATGCTCTCCACAGGACATGCGAGAGCGCTGATCTCCATCGAAGATCCGGAGCAGCAGTACACGATTGCACAGAGAATTTTTGACGAAAAGCTGAGCGTGCGTGATGTGGAGAAGCTGGTCAGAAATCTGAACAAGCCGGAGAAAACGAAAAAGAAAAACGGCGGGGACGCAAGTCTTGACGTGATCTATCAGGATGTGGCAGAGAAGCTGAAGCAGGCGCTTGGCACAAAAGTTGACATCGCTTCCAAGGGAGACGGCAGCGGTAAGATCGAGATTGAGTTTTACAGCCATGACGACTTGGATAAGATCGTAGATCTGTTGTCCAGGTAAAAGCGCAGCGTGCCGGATGGCACAGGTGATACGGGATGATATTCCGATACGGAAAGGTACGATATCGATGAATTATAATTTACTGGAAGAGACGGGAATCGGCAGTTTTGATCTGACCTACCTTTTTATCGCTGCATACGCAATGCTTTTGATTTTGCTGATTGTGGTGATTGTCCAGACCGTCAGGCTTTCAAAATTGTCAAAGCGGTACAAAAAGTTCATGGCCGGCAAAAATGCGAGGAGTCTGGAGAAAGATATCGAGGGTATTTTCGAGGACAATCGATTTATCAAGGCGTCCACGGAGAAGAACCGCAGGGACATCCAGTCTCTTTACAGGAAGTTCGAGGGAGCATTCCAAAAGATCGGTATCGTGAAATATGACGCGTTCCAGCAGATGGGCGGGCAGCTGAGTTTTTCGCTGGCGCTTTTAGATGAAAACGATAACGGGTTTATTCTGAATTCTGTCCACAGCACCGACGGCTGCTATTCTTATACGAAAGAGATCAAAAAAGGAATCTGCGATATCTCTCTGGGAGATGAGGAGAAAAGAGCGCTCGACATTGCGATGGGCACTACGGATGTTACGCTGGAGGAACATTAGAAATAAGGTAACGGAATGAGAAGATGTGAAGTTGACAAACTAACCGGAACGGAAATCCTGGCCAAGGATGTTTTTACACCGGAATACCAGATACTTCTGTCAGTAGGTATGCCGCTCAAGCAGGAGTATATAGAAAAACTTCGGGAACTCAATATCAAGGAAGTGTATATTGAGGAGGAAGAGGCGGATACGAAGACTGTCGTGATCCTGCGGGAAGAGGTGGAGGCTTCCTTTAAGTCAAAGGTAAAGAGTATTCTGGAAAAACACACTTACAGCCACAATGAAAGGCTGGCGGAGCTGAGTTCGACGGCTGACAATATCATCACGCAGATCCTGGAAGAGGATAAAGTGGTGGAGCAGATCTATGATATCAAAGGCAGAAGCTCGGATATCTATGAGCACTCTATCAGTATCTGCAGTCTGGCGACACTGGTTGCGCTCAAGCTGGGTCTGCCGCACGAGACCGTGCATGACATCGGTGTCAGCTGCCTGCTTCATGATCTCGGGCTTCGCTATACGACGGTCGATTATACGGACAGGGATCTTGACGAGCTGACGGAATCGGAGGCCGCGGAGTTCAAGAAACATCCGATCTATGGCTATACGACCCTGCGCGGTGAAAATTGGATTTCCAATGAGAGTAAAAATATGATATTATATCATCATGAACGGATGGACGGTTCCGGTTATCCGCTCAAGGCCACGGATATTCCGGTAGAATGCCGTATTATCCAGGTCTGTGATGTATTTGACGAGATGATCTGCGGTATCGGCTGCAGGCAGGTCAAGGTCTATGAGGCGATAGCGTACCTGCGGAAATATAAAGATATAAAGTTTGACGGCAAAATCGTCGATACATTTCTGGAGTTTACCGCGGTGTATCCAGCCGGGACGACCGTGCGCACCAACGAGCGGGAGACAGGAATCGTTCTTTACCAGAATAAGGATTTTCCCGACAGGCCGGTTCTGCGCATCATAAAAGACAGAGACGGTCGGAACGTGGATGTCCTGAAAGACCTCGGAGAGATCGATAACGTGTATATCGAAGACGTCATCGACTAACATAAGACATGATGTGAAAAATCACAGGGAACGGAGATCGGCATGATAGACATTAAATTTTTGAGAGAAAATCCGGATGTTGTCAAAGAAAATATCCGAAAGAAATTTCAGGACAGCAAGCTGCCCCTGGTGGATGAGGTCATCGCGCTGGATGCGGAAGTCAGAAAGGCGCAGCAGGAGGCGGACGACATCCGCGCCAGCCGCAATAAAATCTCCAAAGAGATCGGCGCGCTGATGGGGCAGGGCAAAAAGGAGGAGGCCGAGGCGAAGAAAGCCGAGGTTGCCGCCAATGCGGCCCGTCTCGCACAACTGGAAGAGAAAGAGAATGAGCTTCGCGAGAAGATCAAAAAAGATATGATGACGATTCCGAATATTATTGATTCGTCTGTGCCGATCGGCAGGGATGATTCGGAGAATGTCGAGGTGCAGAGATATGGCGAGCCGGTGGTGCCGGAATTTGAGATTCCCTATCACACGGAGATTATGGAGAGATTTCACGGTATCGACATGGACGCCGCCGGACGTGTGGCAGGCAACGGTTTCTATTATCTGATGGGCGATATCGCGAGGCTGCACTCCGCGGTGCTTGCCTATGCGAGAGATTTTATGATCGGCAGAGGTTTTACTTACTGTGTGCCGCCTTTCATGATCCGAAGCGCGGTGGTTGACGGCGTGATGAGTTTTGCCGAGATGGATGCCATGATGTACAAGATTGAGGGAGAAGATCTCTATCTGATCGGTACTTCCGAGCACTCTATGATCGGTAAATTTATTGACACCATCATTCCGGAGGAGGAGCTTCCGCACACGCTGACAAGCTATTCCCCGTGTTTCCGCAAAGAAAAAGGCGCGCACGGCATCGAGGAGAGAGGCGTGTATCGGATTCATCAGTTCGAGAAGCAGGAGATGATCGTGGTCTGCAAGCCGGAGGATTCTCCGATGTGGTTTGACAAATTATGGCAGAATACGGTAGACTTATTCCGTAGCATGGATATTCCGGTGAGGACGATCGAGTGCTGTTCCGGCGATTTGGCGGATCTGAAAGTAAAATCCTACGATGTGGAGGCCTGGTCCCCCAGACAGCAGAAATATTTTGAGGTGGGAAGCTGCTCCAATCTGGGCGACGCGCAGGCAAGGCGGCTGCGCATACGCATAAACGGCAAGGACGGCAAATATTTTGCCCACACCCTGAATAATACGGTGGTCGCACCGCCCAGAATGCTGATTGCCTTTCTGGAGAACAATCTTCAGGCCGACGGTTCCGTCAGGATACCGGAGGTGCTTCGCCCCTACATGGGCGGCATGACGGAGATTCGCTAGTCCGTTTATCAGAAAACAGAAGGAGGTGGAATTTTTGCATAAATTTATGCGAGCTATTGGTTTCAGCAGTTTGACCGATCGCCGTGCACAGCAGGGGCTGATCACGGATATCATTCTGAATGCTTCGCACCGCACCTATACATCCAACGGCGACGAGACCATACTTGCAGAGTTTTGCGAGGATTTTGCCGAGGATATGGGAATTGCCGTCTGTGGTGAGTTTGACGAGAATGATAAATTTACTTATGATTATTTTTATCCTTATCTGCGGGGACACGGGATCAGTTCCTGCGAGGATGTCTCTGTGGAGCGCCATGCCGACAAGGAATCCTATGCGGGTGTCTGCGATGATATCAAGGTAGGTGTGAGCCTGATCTTTTATCTGCAGAACATGGTTCCCTATGTCAAGGCGCAGAATGAGGATTTGCTGCCGATCAGGGGAACGACGCTGACGCTGTCGGGTCTGTCCCTGAAAGGCAATATCATTCTCCCGATCAGCAAGAATGAAAAGCAGCGCCAAAAAGTACAGAAAGCGGCCATGAACAGAAATCAGCTGATCGATGCCGCGCGCCGGGGCGACGAGGATGCGATCGAGAGCCTGACGCTGGAGGATATGGACACCTACACCGCCATCTCGAAGAAAATTCTGACGGAGGATGTGTTCAGCCTGGTGGATACCTATTTTATGCCATACGGCGTGGAGTGTGACCAGTATTCGGTTATGGGAGAGATACTGGAGATCGATCTTCGGGTCAACAGGGTCACCGGCGAGGAAATCTACGTGATGCGCCTAAGCTGCAATGACCTGCAGTTTGACGTGTGCATCAACAGGCAGGATCTGTATGGGGAACCCCTGGTGGGGAGAAGATTTAAGGGTATCGTATGGATGCAGGGATATATCAATTTTCCCACATCTTTATAGATATAGAAATACGTCTGCGTAGCTCAGTTGGATAGAGCGACCGCCTCCTAAGCGGTAGGTCGGGTGTTCGAGTCACCTCGCGGACGCTGAGAGGGCTGTCAACTCAGAGTGCTTGAGTTCATAGCCCTTTTTATGCAATGACAGGGAAACGCATATGAATTATATCATTATGGATCTGGAATGGAATCAGAGCAGTACCGGACGCGAGGAAGTGTCCAAAATCCTGCCCTTTGAGATCATCGAGATCGGCGCAATCAAACTGAACAGCGAGCGCAGGATGGTGGACGAATTTAGTGAACTCATCAAGCCCAATGTCTACCACTCCATGCACCATGTCACCAGAAAACTGATCCACCTGCAGATGAAACAGCTGGAGCATGGGCGGCCTTTTTCGGAGGTTATGGAGCAGTTCCGCACCTGGTGCGGGGACGACTACATTTTCTGTACCTGGGGACCGCTTGATTTGACGGAGCTGCAGAGGAATATCCGGTATTATGAACTGGAGCCTCTGGCGGACGGGCCGATTCGGTTTCTCGACGTACAGAAGCTGTTCAGTATCGCATACGAGGACAGAAAATCAAGAAGAACGCTGGAATATGCCATCGATTATCTGGCGATTGAAAAAGATATTCCTTTTCACCGCGCGTTCAGCGATGCGTACTATGCGGCAAAAGTGTTGGCGCGCATGGATGAGGCGGTGCTGAAGAATTATTCCTACGACGTGTTTCATCTTCCGAAAGACAAAGCGTCAGAGATTTATGTGACTTTCGATACTTATGCGAAATATATCTCCCGTGCGTTTGCGGACAAGGCGGCGGCACTGGAGGACAAGACGGTCATGTCCACGAAATGTTATCTCTGCGACAAAAAACTGCGCAGGAAGATCAACTGGTTTTCGCCCAACGGAAAGCATTACTACAGTGTGTCATACTGCGACAAGCACGGCTATATGAAAGCAAAGGTCCGCATCCGCAAGGCGGAGGATGATTCGGCTTACATCGTCAAGACAGAGAAGTTCATCACGCAGGAGGAACTGGAAGCGATTCGCGCCAAGCAGGAGAAAGCCAGACAGCAGCGAAAAGGCAGACGGCTTTCTAAAAGTCAAAATCGTCAAGCTCGGAACGAAGCCGTTCCCGTCGACGCTGTTTCCTCCTGACACGGTTTTTGCGCCTGCGGACGCTGTCGCGATTCACGAGCAATGCGTGCGCCACAAACAGCAGGATGGCCGCGCCGGCAAACAGCAGGATGCCGAGCAGCACTTTTTTCACATTGACAAAAATCGTATTGGACGGCGCGGTTTCCTCTTCGGTCCGCTCTACGCTCACATCGGTCGCCGCGGCCGTATCCGTGTCAAACTCATAGACCGCTGTCGTGTCGGCAGCCGCATTCAGGTAGGCGCTTCCGAGATAGGTGTCGCGATAGGTGTAATTGATGCGGGCAATGTGGTTTTCATCGGATGCGCTGTAGTCGATAGCGGAATCCAGCTCATCGAAAGACAGCGTGTTGGGAAGAATGACATAACTGTCGGTATCGATGGAGAGAATTGGCCGGGAACTGCCGAAGATGTCGTTGCCGGTCTGCAGGAATCCTGAGGATTCGATCTGATATTTATCTTCATTTTCCGAGATATTGACCGCCTGAAAATTCTGAAAACCGTAATCGAACAGCTCCACGGTATCTGTAAACTGTGCGGGGGATTCCTCTTTGAAGACGACGCAGACAAGCTTCATGCCGTTTCTCTCGGCGCAGGTGACGAGGGTCTGCCTCGCCAGATCGGTATAGCCTGTCTTGCCGCCGAGGATACCTTCGTAGGGAATCTCTCCCGTGATCAGCAAGTGTTTGTTACTCTCATAGAAATCGTCCGGCTGCGTTGCCGTGGGCTCGAAGTGATAGCGCGCCGTGTTGCCGATCTTGCAGAGCATTTCATTCTGAAAGAAAGCGGAGGAGATCAGTGCCAGGTCGTAGGCGGTCGTGTAGTGGTTATCGTCCGGCAGCCCGTTGGTGTTGGCGAAGTGGCTGTCGGTGCAGCCGAGCTCGGCTGCGCGCTCGTTCATGAGGGTGACGAAATCCCCGATGGATCCGGAGACGTATTCGCCTACCGCGTTGGCCACTTCATTGGCGGAACCGACCAGAATACCGTAGAGGCACTGCTCCAACGTCAGGGACTCTCCCACGTCCATCCCCATGTTGGAGCCCCCGACAGGCACGCTGAATACCGCGTCATGGGAAAAGGTGACCATGTCGTCCAGATTGCCCTGCTCCATCGCGATCAGGCAGGTCAGCAGCTTGGTGGTGCTTGCGGGGTAACATTTCTCGTGGATATTTTTGGCATACAGGATCACGCCGGTGTTCACGTCCATCAGGATCGCGGATTCCGCGCCGATAGCGGGGCCGGCCGGCCAGTCTTCGATCTCGTTTGTCTGAACGGGGAGAGATTTGCGCGCTTCCGCCTCCGCCTGCAGTTCCTCCGCAGTCGCGCGTGCGGGGAGTACGGGGGTCAGGAGACAGAGGCAGGCAAGGAAAATGCAGGCGGAAGCCAAAAGTTTTCTTTTAGCGTCTGCGGGGCAAAGCTGCCCGGCCTGTCCGCCCGCTTTTTTATCGAAAAAAAACATACTGAAAAACCTTTCCATGATAGAGAAGTATATGTCAAACGTTCCGGTTCTATGACGGCGTACGCGCATTTTTCTGAATATGCGCAAACTGCGCCGCTATTTATCATCATACACTATTCTGATCAAAAACTGTAGTGTTTTCATAAAAAATACACAATCTGCCGTGAAACAAGCTATCCATAAAAGGAGAAAAGTGGTAAACTGAATAAAAGAGCAAGGAAAGGTATGTACGGATGAGACTGCGCAATATCAGCGGTTCCAGGGAACTGATTGCGGCCAGTGATTACGTGATTCACGAGCCGCAGGAACACAGAGGAAGATGGAGAGAAGTCTTTGGCAATGACAATCCGATCCGGATCGAGATCGGCATGGGCAAGGGCAGATTTATCATGGAGCTGGCCGGAACTCATCCCGACATCAACTATGTGGGGATCGAAAAATATTCCAGCGTTCTGCTGCGCGGCATTCAGAAGCTGGAGGCGGAACCGCTGACAAATCTGTACTTTATCCGCATGGAGGCCGAGGAGATTACGTCGGTGTTCGGACCGGGGGAAGTGGATCGCATTTATCTGAATTTTTCCGACCCGTGGCCGAAAGACAGGCATGCGAAGCGCAGGCTGCCCTCCCGTGAATTTTTGCAGCGCTATGATGAGATACTAAAGAGCGACGGCGTGCTTGAGTTCAAGACGGACAATCGTGAATTGTTCCGGTTTGCGCTGGAGGAACTGGAACCGGCGGGCTGGCGTCTGGAACAGATGACGGAAGATCTGCACCGCGATGCGGAGATGATGCGGGACAATGTGATGACAGAGTATGAGGAGAGGTTTTCCTCGATGGGAAATCCGATTTACAAATATATTATTGCGAGGTAAGAAAGGAGACACAGATGGAGTACAAATTTACGACAGAGAACTTTGACAAAGAGGTATTGGAGGCGGATGTGCCGGTGTTAGTCGATTTCTATGCGGACTGGTGCGGTCCCTGCAAGATGATGGCGCCCCTCGTGGAACAGCTTGCCGGGGAATATGAGGGCCGGGTGAAGATCGGAAAGTGCAACATCGACGAGGAGGAGGCAATCCGGGCCAGATACGGCGTCATGTCCATTCCGACCATGAAGATTTTTGTGAAAGGCGAGGAGAAAACGTCCCTCGTCGGCGCGATGTCCAAGGATGCGCTGGAGGATCAGCTGAAAGCAGTTTTATAGGACGGAAGCGCTGCAGCTGCATATAGGAAAAACAGACAGGAAGTCAGGCGGCAGCGCCTGACTTCTTATCGTCTCTCGCATAGAGCAGTTTCAGTATAATCGGTGTTGCGATCGAGGAGACTAATATGAGGAGAATGACCGCCGCGAAGTAGTCCGCCGTCAGGAGTCCCGCCGCGAGTCCTTTTTGTGAGACGATCAGTGCCACTTCGCCCCTCGTCATCATGCCGACACCAATCTTGAGGGAATCGGACATGGAGTAGCGGCAGATTCTGCTGACCAGACCGCAGCCGATGATCTTGGCGATTAAGGCTACCAGGACGAAACAGATGCAGAATGTAAACAGTCTGCCGTCCATCGCGTCGAAAGATGTTTTCAGGCCTATATTTGCGAAAAAGATCGGGCCGAAGAACATATAGGAAATCACGTCGCTCTTGCGTTCGATGTACTCATTGTCGCTTAAGCTGCACAGCACGACGCCCGCGATATATGCGCCCGTGATATCCGCGATGCCGAAATATTTTTCCGCCACATAGGACAGCATGAAGCAGAACGCAAGACTGACGATCGGGATACGCCTGGTATGCGGATAGCGTTTATCCAGCGTTGAGAATACTTTAAATACGATGTAGCCGCCAATCACCGCCACGATGAAGAAAGCGGCGGTCTGCAGAAGAACGGTGAGGGGACGTGATGCGGGATTCTTGAGACCGATCACAAAAGTGAGGACGAGAATGCCGATCACATCATCGATGATTGCCGCGCTGACAATGGTGGTGCCGACTTTACTCTTGATCTTGCCGAGCTCCTGCAGGGAGGCGACAGTAATGCTGACGCTGGTCGCCGTCATGATGGTGCCGATGAAGACCGCTTTGTAGAAGTTCTCACTGCCCCACGGCGCGGTGCCGTAGAATCCCATATACAATAAAGCGCCCAGAACGAGCGGGACAAAAACGCCCGCGCACGCGATCAGAAAAGCCACGGGGCCGGTCTTGATCAGTTCCTTTAAGTCCGTCTCGATGCCGACTTCAAACATCAGGATAATCACGCCGATCTCCGCGAGCTTGGAGATAAATTCCGTCTGTCCGGGGCTGATCAGATTGAGTATGCAGGGGCCGATGAGCAGTCCCGCGATGATCTGTCCGACGACCTGCGGCGCCTTGAACTTCCTGGCGAGCACGCCGAAGAATTTGGCGGTAAATAAAATGATCGCCAGATCTTTCAACACTTCATATGATTCCATAATTCCACCCTCACAGATAAAATTTGTTTTGATTCCAAAATCTGTTATACTCGCCAGAAACGAGAGTGTCAACCGTTGAATGCTTAAAATCTGCGCAATCTTTACAAAAGCAGGAGGCGTGGTATAATAGACTCCAGAATCCGTCTGCTGCGCAGCCGCCGTGCTGCGCACTCAAAGATTCTGTCGTTACCATATCAGGTGAAATCAAATGCTCGCTTTGCTCGCGCTTGATTTCCTGCTGATATGGTATAATAGACTCCAGAATCCGCAATCTGCGTCCCGGGAATTGCTCTGCAATTCTCCTTGGAGTCGCCATGGATTACAGCATCTAATAGTTCATGAGGGAGGAAAGCAAATGATGATGAAGAAAAAGGTAACGGCTCTGGTGCTCTGCCTGTGCGCGGGTTTGGCGATGACTGCCTGCGGCGGCAGCGGGACAGAGGAGAGCGTACAGACACAGGAGGAAGCTCCGGTTGAGGAAACGGCGGCGGAGACGACGCAGTCTGATGCGGAGGAGGAAGCGGCAGAGGCCGAGGAGCAGGAGACAGAGACTGCCGACACGGAGACGGCGGATGAGCCGGAGAGCGGCGCGGCCGGGGAAACGGCGGCCAGTGTGGATCCCGAAGCGGCAGCATTTGCGGATCAGATCAAAGAAGCGGTTGCGGCGAAAGATATGGATGCGCTCAGCGCGCTGATCGCTTATCCTGTCTATGTGGGAATTGAGGAAGGCGCGGTGGTCGAAGACGCGGCTGCGTTTGCAGAACTTGGCGCGGAGACGGTTTTTGACGAGAGTCTGGTGAGCGCGATCGATGCGTTTGACAATGCGACGCTGGTAGAAGTCGGCGCGGGCTATGTGATGGGAGACGGCAAGCCGAACATTACCTTTAACAAACAGGAAGACGGCAGCTTCGGCATTACCGGAATCAATTATTAGGCGGTAAATCTTCCTATTAAAAATATTCTTGCGGAAACATTGACAAAAGCCTATGAAATATTGTATGATCTTAGTTGTCCGCAAGTATCGAAGCGTGGCTCAGCTTGGTAGAGCGCTGCGTTCGGGACGCAGAGGTCGCAGGTTCAAATCCTGTCGCTTCGATTTTTCGTTAGTGGGAATACCGATCGACCCGGTGTTCCCTTTTTTTATACGAGGAGGAAAATGATATGGGGGACTTGAAGCTGATCGGGAAGTTTGCGGTGGCGGACGGCTTCTGGGGGCGCTATGTCCGGCTCGTGCGGGAGGTGGTTCTGCCTTATCAGGAGAATGCGCTGAATGACCGTATCGAGGGCGCGGAGAAGAGCCATTGCATCGAGAACTTCCGCATGGCTGCCGAGAAGCTGCGCACAGGAAAGTGTGAGGGCGAGTTTTACGGCATGGTTTTTCAGGACAGCGATGTGGCAAAATGGCTGGAGGGCGCGGCCTATTCGCTGGCGCGGCATGAGGATGCCGGACTGAAGAGAAGGTGCGATGAGATCATAGAGCTGATCGGCCGGGCGCAGCACGGGGACGGCTATCTGAATACTTATTTTACGGTGAAAGAGCCGGACAGGCGCTGGACCAATCTTCATGAGGCACACGAACTGTACTGTGCGGGACATATGATCGAGGCGGCGGTCGCCTACGCGGAGTGTACCGGTGAGACGAAGCTTTTGGAGATTATGTGCCGGATGGCGGATCACATCTACAGGCATTTTATCGAGGAGGGCGCCGAGGGTTACCCCGGACATCCGGAGATCGAGCTGGCGCTTATGCGTCTGTACCGCGCTACGGGGCAGGATAAATATCGGGAGCTGGCGCTGCACTTCATCGATGTGCGCGGCGTCAACAGCGACTATTTTATACAGGAGAAACAGAGGAACAACTGGTCTGTCTGGGGAGGACATCCCACAGATAAGGAGTATGCGCAGAACGCGGAGCCCGTGAGAATGCAGCGCAAGGCCGTCGGCCATGCGGTCAGAGCGGTGTATCTGTACACGGGCATGGCGGATGCCGCGCTGGAGACGGGGGATGAGAGCCTGGCGGAGGCCTGCAGGACGCTTTGGAATAACATCACACAGTGCAGAATGTATGTGACGGGAGCGATCGGATCCGCCTATGAGGGGGAGGCCTTTACGAAAGACTACCATCTGCCGAATGACACGGCCTATGCCGAGACATGCGCGGCGATCGGGCTGATCTTTTTTTCCAACAAGATGCTGTACTTAGAGCGGAACGGCAGGTACGCGGATGTGATGGAGCGCGCCCTGTACAACTGTGTGCTGGCGGGTATGCAGCTGGACGGCACGAGGTTTTTCTATGTGAATCCTCTGGAGGCTCTGCCGGGTATCTCCGGGGAGGCGCAGACGCACAGACACGCGCTGCCGGTCAGACCGAAATGGTTTGCCTGCGCCTGCTGCCCGCCGAATGTGGCGCGGCTTTTGTCCTCTCTGTCGGAATATGCGTGGCATATTGACAAAGATACGCTGTATTCCAATCTTTTCGTGGGCGGCACGCTGGACGTGAGCGAAGAATTTGGCGGTACCGTTACCCTGGAGACGGCTTATCCCTATGACGGCAGGATCACGTACCGTTTCACGCCGAAAGAAAAAGCGATGGACGTGCGGTTTGCCATCCGTGTGCCTGCGTGGAGCAGAGATACCAAGATCTGTGTGAACGGTGCGCCCGCACAACAGGAGATGGAGGTCAGGAACGGCTATGCCTGTCTGCACGGGACATTCTTCGAGCCGACGGAGGTGACGGTGGAACTCGATATGTCGGTGCGGAAAGTATATGCAAACGGCAGGGTGGCCGCCAATACCGGCAAGGCGGCGGTGGAGAGAGGACCGTTAGTCTACTGCGCCGAGGGGACCGACAATAACGACGACGTACTTTCTCTCTATTATAAAAGGGGCGGCAGTATTGCCGTCGGGGAATATCTGCCGGACAAACTGTGCGGGATACGGGAGCTGTATGCGGAGGGTTACAGGGAAAAGGGAAGCAGCGATTTATACAGCTATGAGACGCCTGCCGCAGAGCCGTGCAGGATCACGCTGATTCCTTATTATACATGGGGCAACCGCGGGCTGAACCAGATGCGGGTATGGATTCCCGAAAAATAAAGCAAGCGAAAACAGGAATGGAGACCAATATGAGAACAGAGACAGAGAGAACGGCAAAGAAGACGGAGAAAGAAATCGAGAAGCTGCTCGGCAAAATGACGCTTGACGAGAAGATTGCCATGATTCATGGGGCGGGACTGTTTCGTTCCGGCGGCGTGGAGCGGCTCGGCATTCCGGGCCTGGCGACTTCCGACGGACCGATGGGCGTGCGCGTGGAATTCATGAACGACAGGTGGATTCCGGCGGGCAATAACGACGACAATGTGTCCTATCTGCCGAGCAACAGCGCGCTCGCTTCTACCTGGAATCCATACCGTGCCTATGAGATGGGCAAGGTTCTGGGCGCGGAGGCGAGAGGCCGCGGCAAGGATGTCATCCTGGCGCCGGGCATCAATATCAAGCGCAGTCCGCTGTGCGGCCGGAATTTTGAGTATATGAGCGAAGATCCGAAGCTGACCGCGACGATGACGGTTCCTTTTGTCAAGGGTGTGCAGCACAATGATGTGGCGGCGTGCGTGAAGCATTTTGCGGCCAATGTGCAGGAGACGGACCGTCTGATGGTGGACGAGGAGATCGATGAGAGGACGCTGTACGAACTCTATTTTCCGGCGTTCAAAGCTGCCGTGCAGGAGGGAGGCGCCTATTCTGTCATGGGCGCATACAATAAGGTCAACGGTTACCACTGCTGCGAGAATAAGATGCTGTTAGACCGGGTGCTGCGCGGCGAGTGGGGCTTTGACGGCGCGGTGATCAGCGACTGGGGCGGTATCCATAAGACCGGCGAGGCCGCTGCCTGCTCCATCGATCTGGAGATGTCGGTATATCCCGATTTCGACGAGTATCTGCTGGCAAATCCGCTGAAAGAAGCGATCGAAAAGGGGGAGATCTCCGAGGAGGCGGTCGATGAGAAAGTGCGCCATCTGCTGCGGCTGATGTTCCGCCTGAAAATGCTCGGCAGGCACAGAGAGGAGCGCAGAACGGGGGCGTACAATACGCCGGATCACAGACAGATGATTTTGAAGACCGCGGAAGAGTCCATGATTTTACTGAAAAACGAAAACCATCTTCTGCCTCTCAATGCGGCAAAGATAAAAAAGCTTGTCGTTATCGGGCAGAACGCGGCCAAAATCCACTCCGACGGCGGCGGCAGCGCGGAGATCAAGGCGCTGTATGAGATCAGTCCGCTCATGGGGTTAAAGTGTTATCTGGGCGGCAATGTACAGGTGGAGTACTATAAAGGGTATCATGTGCCGGAGAAGCCGAAGATATTTGACCACAACTGGCAGGCGGACAGTCTGGACGATCTGAAAGGAACGGACATCGGGCAGCTTGCGCGGAACGAAGAGCAGATGCCGGGGGTACACCGCAGGCGGGAGGAGGAACGTCTGGCGCAGTTAAAGAAAGATCAGGCGGAGATTCACGAGAAGAATCAGGCGCTCTTCGCCCAGGCTGTCACGGCGGCCAAAGATGCGGATGCGGTTATCTTCGTGGGCGGCCTGAATCATGACAGCGACAGCGAGGGGATTGACCGCGTGGACATGAAACTGCCTTACGAGCAGGATATGCTGATCGAGGAACTGTTAAAGGTCAGAAAAGATCTGATCGTCACATTCATCGGCGGCTCGCCGGTAGAGATGCCATGGAGAGACAGGGCCGGAGCGATTCTGTGGAGTTACTATGCGGGGATGGAGACGGGAACCGCGTTTGCGGAGATTCTTTTCGGCGAGGTCAATCCGTCCGGCAAGCTGGCGGAGACTTTTCCGGAGAAGTATGAGGACTGCGCCGATGCGAAGAACGGACAGTTCGGCCTCTGGGGCAGGATCAAACTGGAGGAGGGTCTATACTGCGGCTACCGTCATTTTGACAGACAGCGCATCAAGCCCGCATTTTGCTTCGGACACGGGCTGTCCTACACGGAATTTGCCTACAGCGGCCTGACATTGAAGACAGAGAAGAACGGAGAGGTCAGGGTGACCTTTACGGTAAAGAATACCGGCAGACGGATCGGTGCGGACGCGGTACAGATCTATGTCGCGCCTATCGGTTCCAGAGTGGACAGACCCGACAAGGAGCTGAAAGCCTACACGAAAGTGGAGCTGGCGCCGGGCAAATCCAGAAAAGTGACGCTCACCTTACGCCGGGAGGATTTTTCGTATTTCGACGAAGCGCTGCATGATTTCGTCGCGGACGCGGGAGATTATGAGATTCTGGTCGGCGCGTCGAGCGGCGACATCCGGCTGAGAGGGATCGCGACACTGGCATAGGCGCGTATATTTTCCGAATTTTCCGTACATACTTACAGACACAGGACGCAAGTGCGTCCGGGATGACAGGAGGTTCGGAAAATTATGGATTACAATGAAATGCCTTTGGGACTGGGAGTCGCCCTCACGTCGAACCGTGCGGCGATGGATCGCTTCGTGGATATGACGGACGGGGAGAAAAAAGAGTTTATTGAGAGAAGCCGCAGCGCGCTGTCGGAGAAAGAGATCGACAAGCTGGTAGATTCTCTTGCGAAAGAGGATGAAGATCCTCATTTGGATCTTGATAAGGTCAAGGATTTGTTCGACGGGCCAAGCATCGGCTGATTTTGAATGGGGAACGGTATGCAGATCAGGCTGCCTGACAAAGTAAAAAGGATGATAGAGATATTGACGGCAGCAGGCTATGAGGCATATGCCGTGGGCGGCTGCGTGAGGGACTCCGTCCTGGGACGGACGCCAAACGACTGGGATATCACCACGTCGGCCAGGCCGGAGGAGACGAAGCGGCTTTTTGCCAGAACGGTGGACACCGGCATCAGGCACGGCACGGTGACGGTTCTCATGGACAGGGAGAGCTTTGAGGTGACGACCTACCGGATCGACGGCGTGTATGAGGACGCCAGACACCCGAAAGATGTCACTTTCACGGCCAGCCTGGAGGAGGATCTGCGGCGGCGGGATTTCACGATCAACGCCATGGCCTACAATGACGAGAGCGGGTTGGTTGATTGCTTCGGCGGTATGCGGGATATCGAACTGGGCGTGATACGCTGCGTGGGAGACGCTAAAGAGCGCTTTACGGAGGACGCGTTGCGTATGCTCCGGGCGGTCCGCTTCTCGGCGCAGCTGGGATATGAGATCGCGGAGGAAACCAGAGCGGCGATCCGCAGGCTGGCGCCGAATCTGCAGCGCATCAGCGCGGAGCGCATTCAGGCGGAGCTGGTGAAGCTGGTGACGTCGGCCCATCCCGACGATCTGCGCGTCGCCTATGAGACAGGCATCACGGCGCAGATCCTGCCGGAGTTCGATCTGTGTATGCGGACGGCGCAGAACAATCCGCATCACTGCTACAGCGTAGGCGAACATATTCTGCATTCCCTGCCGGCCGTTCCGCCGGATAAGGTGCTGCGGCTCGGGATGCTTTTTCACGATATCGGCAAACCGCAGACCAGAACCGTGGACGAGGACGGAATCACCCACAACAAAGGCCATGCCGCGGTCGGTGAGAAGATGACGCGGGATATCCTGCGGCGGCTTAAGTTTGACAATGATACGATAGATAAGGTGACAAAGATCGTGCGCTTCCACGACCAGGAAATCAGCCCGACGGACAGCGGCGTCAGACGCGCGGTCAACCGTATGGGAGAGGATATCTTTCCGCTGCTGTTTTACGTCAAACGCGCGGACGTCAGCGCGCAGAGCGACTATCAGCGGGAGGAGAAACTCCGCAGGATCGCTTACATAGAAGAACTTTATCAGGGTATCTGCCGGAGAAAAGAATGCCTGGGCCTGCGGGATCTGGCCGTCTCCGGCAGCGACCTGATCGCGCTCGGCATCCCGGCGGGCAGACAGATCGGCATCCTCCTTAAGGAGCTTCTGGAACTCGTGCTGGAGGAACCCGCGCGCAATACCAGAGAGGAGCTTCTCGCCGTGTGCAGGATGCGGATGCGGGAGGATGCGGCCCGGTCCGGGCAATAGCGGCGGCGCGCGGCAATACAAAACAAATTCATACTTTCCCTGTGCTTCACATAAGATAGGATAGACGATCAAGCGGAGGGGATTCGTGTGAATGACAGAGCGGTGAGTTTATTAGAGCAGTATGAGATAGAGGTAAGCCGCACGTGGAAAGGCCGGGGCGCGATTCTGTGCGATTCGGACAGAGGACTGCTGATCTTAAAGGAGTATTGCGGACCGGCGGATAAAATCAAATTTCAGGATCTCTATCTGCGTCATCTGCAGGAGAGCGGCGCGGTGCGCGCGGAGTCTATTCTGCGGACAAGAGAAGACGAGATGATCGTATACGATCAGGATCGGACGCCGTACATAGTCAAGACTTACTTCGACGGGAGAGAATGCAGTCATCGGGATATGAGGGAGTGCCGTCAGGCGGTGGCGGTTATGGCGAGACTGCACGAAGCCTCTGATCTGTCGGCGTACGGGGAACTGCAGGAACAGCCGGTTTTCGTGATCGAAAAAGAGTATGAGAAGCATAATCGGGAATTGAAAAAAGTCCGCAAGTTCCTGTGGGAGAAAAGCCAGAAGACGGACTTCGAGATCTATTTGATGAAGCATTACGACTATTTCATGAATAATGCCTTGCAAATTACCGACGAATTGCGTTATGATGCCTATGAGGATGATCCTTACGAATTTTCCGTCGTCTGCCACGGCGATTATCAATACCACAATATACTGATGACGGAGGACGGGGAGGCGCTGATCAATTTTGAGAAGTGCGTGCGGGATTACCCGGTGCGGGATCTGTACTTGTTTATGCGCAAGCTTCTGGAAAAAAATAACTGGTCGCAGACGCTTGGTGATATGCTCATAGAGAGTTATAATAAAATAAGGGGTCTGACAAAACGGGATTACAGACAGCTCTATTACCGGCTGGCATATCCTGAAAAATTCTGGAAGATCGCGAATTTCTATTACAACAGCGGCAAGGCGTGGATCCCGGGAAGAAACATGGAGAAAATGGAAAAGCTGTTTGCGCAGGAGCGGGATAAGCAGCTTTTTCTGGAAACGATATTTCATATTTGAGTTTAGGAAAGGATAAGAATCGGAATGCACAGAAGAATTGCACAGGCGGCCGCGGTTGTCATGCTGTTTGCGTTTCTGATCACGGGCTGTACTTCGCAGGCGAGCAATATCGGCATGGCAAAGGATAAGAATAAGGAAGAGGGCGCGGCGGATACGGGATTCAGCGTCAGCACGGTTGGAAGCTATGACTCGGCGGACACGGCGGTTGTCGTAGCTCTCGACCCCGACAGCAGGGCGGTGACTTTCATGAACATGGATGCCGAGAGGCAGTATACCCTGTACTATGACGGCACCACCTATGTGAAAGATAAGTACGGCGGGCCGCTGACGATCTCCCAGCTTCAGACCGGGGACGTGGTCGACGTCAATTTCCTGAAAGGGAAAAGACAGATTGCCAGCATACAGCTCTCCCCGGATGCCTGGGTCTACGACAGTATTACCAATTATGATCTGGGCGGCGCGAACAAGACGGCGAATATCGGTTCCGCGACGTATTCCCTGCCGGACAATGTGGTGGTATTCTCGGACGGCGGCCGCGCTGAGATGATGGATATCGTGTCGCAGGATGTGATTTCTGTGCGTGGCGTCGATCACAAGATATACAGCATCAATGTGGAGAAAGGACACGGGTATCTGCGCCTGAAGAATGATCAGGCGCTGATCGGCGGCTGGATCGAGGTGGGCAACGCCGTGATCAGGGAGATCACGGAGGACATGCTGTTGGTGGTGCCGGAGGGCAGCTATCAGGTGCTCTTGACCAATGACGGCGTCAGCAGCGTGAAAGATATCACCGTAGAGAGAAACAAGGAAGTCGTGCTGGACGTGGGAGATCTGGAGGTTGCGCAGGACAAGACCGGGCGCATACTCATCTCCGTCACCCCAGCGTCGGCGAAAGTGGAAATAGACGGAGAGGAGACGGATATCAGCAGGGCGGTTGAGCTGTCTTACGGGATTCATAAGGTGCATCTGGAGGCGGCGGGATACGATTCCCTGACGAAATATATTCAGGTCGGTTCCGAGTACGCCAAGATATCCTTTGAGCTGGAAAAGGAAAAGGAGAAAGAGGAAGCCTCCGTCAGTGACAATACATTGTCCCGGATGCCGCAGCAGGGCGACTACACGGAGGAGACTGTCAGTGACAATACGATCAGCGAAAATACGATCAGCGCTTCAGAAGGCAATAGGGTGTATATAGACGCGCCGAAGAATGTGGAAGTGTACCTGGACAGCAACTATCTGGGCATGTCTCCGATCAGCTTCAAAAAAACGGTGGGCAGCCATACGATCACGCTGCGCAAGAGCGGCTATAAGACGAAGAGCTACACGATCTATCTGTACAATGACGGGGAGGACATCACCTATTCCTTTACGGATCTTGAGGCGGAGGAGAGCAGCGTCAGCGGCAATGACAGCGCGGCTGGGGACAAGAATGACAATGAGAATCAGGAGATAAGCTGCAGACTGTTCGTCACCTCGCCGGCAGGGGCGGAGGTTTACCTGGATGGTATGTACCAGAACATTTCGCCGGTTGATTTTGTCACCACGGCGGGTGCGCATGAGATCAAGCTGTGCAAAAGCGGGTATGCGTCTATCACGTATCCCATCTCCCCGAAGGGAGATTATACCTATGCGTTCCCGGAGCTGCAGGAAGAGAGCGTCAGCGATAACAGCACGCCGAGTGAGCATGATGTAGATGCGCCGCAGGAGGCGGAGAGCGCGGGAGACAGCGAATAAAAATGGCCGTGCGGCCTGTGGAGGATGGGCGGCAGATCGGGAAAACAGAGGTAACGCCAGATGGACAACCATACGGACAAAAAATATACCTACGAGGAATTTCTGGAGATCATAGCCACATTGCGCGGTGAGAACGGCTGCCCCTGGGACAGGGTACAGACGCACGAGAGCCTGAAGCCGTGCATGACGGAGGAGGCCGCGGAACTTCTGGCGTCCATCCGTATCTATGAACAGACGGGAAATCCTGAAAATATGCGGGAAGAATTGGGCGATGTGCTCCTGCAGGTGGTGATGCACGCGCAGATCGCGTCGGAGGAGGGGCTGTTCACCATGGCGGACGTGGTGGACGAAGTCAGCCGCAAGATGGTGCGCAGGCATCCCCATGTGTTCGGCACGGGCAGCGCCGACACGCCGGACGAGGTGCTCGTCAACTGGGAGGAAATCAAGAAAGAAGAGAAAAAGGATAAGGAGTGGGCCTCGTCTCCGCTGCGGGAGATTCCGCGGGAACTTCCCGCCCTCACCAGAGCGGCCAAGGTTTTAAAGAAAGCGGACAAGCTCTACGGACAGGGCAGTACCTACGGGCAGGACGTGGAGGCTCTGCAGGCGTCCGTGGAGGCCCTCGGCAGATGCAGGCCGGAGGCTTACAGCAAAGAGCTGGAGCAGATTCTTGCGGATATGCTCATGCGCGTCTCCGACATTGCCAGGATCGGCAAGATTTCTCACGAACAGGCGCTTGCGGACAGGATTGAAGATCTGATCGACCGCTATGAGAAACCGGAGCGGTAATCTGTACGAAGTTCCGATCATGCGGGAAGTGTAATTTACATAACTCAATCCGGAGAATGTTATTTATTTAACTAATGAAAAATAGCGTAAAAATGGCACTTTTTGCTTGACAAGCATAGGAAAAACGTTTATAAATGTATGTAGGCTTAGGCGTTTCAAAAGAGAAACATCTAAGAACAAAATGATAACTCATTTAATTTTAAGAGGAGGAGTTCAAGATGAACAAGACAGAATTGGTTGCAGCTATGGCTGATCAGGCAGGATTATCCAAAAAGGATGCAGAGAAGGCATTAAAGGCATTTACAGACGTTGTTGCAGGCGAGCTGAAGAAGGACGGCAAGGTGCAGTTGGTTGGCTTCGGTACTTTCGAGGTTTCCAAGAGAGCGGCAAGAACGGGCAGAAATCCGCAGACCGGCAAAGAGATGAAGATCGCGGCTTCCAAGGCGCCTAAGTTCAAGGCAGGCAAAGCTCTGAAGGATATGATCAACTAATTATAAGAGACATCGAAAAGCCCGTATGCAGATGCATATGGGCTTTTTATTTTGCGCGTGCAATGAGCCAAGCTGACAAGCTTAGGAGAAAAACGCTTCCTGTCCGATTAGACAGGCAGTGAGAATGGAGGAATAGTATGCGCCTGGACAAATATCTGAAAGTTTCCCGGCTGATCAAGCGCCGCACGGTGGCCAATGAAGCGTGCGACGCGGGCCGGGTACTCATCAATGACAGACCGGCCAAGGCCTCGGCAAATGTCAGGGAGGGGGACATTCTTACGATCCGCTTCGGCAACAAAGAGGTCAGGGTGGAAGTTCTGGATGTACAGGAGACGGTGCGGAAAGAGGAGGCGAAAGAGCTGTTCCGTTACCTGACCTGAAGAAGCCCCGTATGAAAAGTAGAGACATATCAGGAGGAATTCCCGCATACATTTTAATCAGCAATACAACTTCGCGGCATGTCTATGTGCCCCGCAGCTGGGGAGGTATGTATGGAAGACCTGAACAAGACAAACAGAAGACCCCATAAACTGATGCTCACCGACAGGCGGACATGTACCGTGAGCGGCGTCAATGATGTCCTCTCTTTTGATGTCAACGAGATTCTGCTGGAGACAGAGCAGGGAATGCTGATGATCAAGGGAGGCGAACTGCATGTCAGCAGGCTTTCCCTCGACAAGGGGGAGGTCGATGTGGACGGCCGGATCGACAGTTTTACCTATTCTGAGGGCAGCGGATACGGCGGCAAGGGCGAGTCGCTGCTGGCGAGACTGTTCAAATAGTTTTCGGGGGAATGCGGTTTATGAGCCAGGAGATTGTGCGGGAGGTCACTTTTTTCTTTCATTCCATTCTGATGGGGCTTATCATCACATTCGTCTATGACTGGGTACTGATTCTCAGAAAACTGTTCCGGCATGGCCGTTTCCTGATGTCCGCGGAGGACTTTTTCTATTGGTTCGCGTGCGGGCTCGCCGTGTTTTATGTGCTTTACCGGGAGAACAGCGGTGTCCTGAGATGGTTTGCCGTCATGGGGGCGGCGCTCGGCATGTTTTTTTATAAGGCGGCGGTGAAAAATCGGTTTGTATACGTTATGTCAACGTGCATCCACAAGATCATGTGTCTCATAATCCGTCTTATACAAATTGTGCTAAAACCGGCAAAACGCCTGTTTTTCGCGGCTCGAAGATTTGTTCGATTTCTGCGTGTGCGATTAAAAAAAGTCAGAGAAGTTATTAAAAAACGGTTGACGGTTTTCATAAAAACACTTAGAATGGTTTTATGTAAACAATAATAGGCGGCACGGAAAGAATGGGGTAGCACAGGCAGGATGAGAAGAAAAGCAGCATATCAGAAAAAGCGCCGGAACAAGACGGGCATGCTTTTGATCACCACCGTAGTCCTGCTGATGCTGGTTGTGGTTGCGATAAAAAGTGTGGAGCTTCGCGAGAAGCGGGCGCTCTATACGGCGAAAGAAGAAGCCCTGATGCAGGAGATCGAGACGGAAGAGGCGCGGACGGAAGAAATTGCAGAGTTTGAGAAGTATACGCAGACGAAAAAATATGTGGAAGAGATAGCCAAAGAAAAGCTTGGCCTGGTCTACGAGGGCGAGATCATATTTAAAGATGGAAACTGAGCGGATTTTGGACGTGGTTCCGGAATCCGCTTCTTTGTGATTTTGGCTGTAATATTTTGGACAAGCCCCTCATATATTGTGTATTGACGAAAAAGGAATTGCCCGCGGCTGCGGGTAGTCGGTGCACCGGAGGGGACAGTATGAAAAATTATGTTAAGGACACAAATCAGGTAGCGGTCATACCCGAATACGGCAGGCAGCGGCTGTTGGGCTATGCGGAATCTTTCAGGGATCTGGCGGATCTCTTTGAGGAGGAAGAGCCGGAGGAGACCGCCGCAGCGTGGACGGGCAGCAGGCAGGATTATCTGTGGCAGCGCAGGCTGCGGGAAAACCGCGGACTTTTGGCGGAACATCTCAAGGAGATGTCGCATATCATGGCGGAGGTGGCGAAGCGTACCTATACCTGTCGGTCCATGAGCGAGAGAAAATACAGACAGATGTCGAAACTGCTGAAAGAGTCAGGCATTGTGCTGAAAGATTTCTTTGAGCTGGAGCATGAGGACGGTCACAGGGAGATCAGTCTGACGATGCGGGCGGCCTCGGAAAGGCGCGCGCGGTTTTGTGAGCAGGAGAGTATTTTTGTGGGGGACGTGGCTGATTTTTTGTCGGCCGCGCTGAATGTCAGGCTGCAGGCCGCGAAGAATGCGCCGCTGTGCCTGACGCCCGAGTGGAATACCTATTATTTTCTGGAAGAACCAAAATTCCGGCTGCTGACGGGGACGGCCAAGGCGGTCAGGGAGACGGAGACTGTATCGGGAGACAATTATTCTTTCTATGAGGGAGAGGACGGCAGGATGACGGTCATTCTGTCGGACGGTATGGGTTCCGGCGAGAAAGCGTGCAGAGACTCGGAGCGGGTGATCGAGCTGACGGAGCGGCTGCTGGAAGCCGGATTTCGCAAGGAGGCCGCAATCCAGATGATCAATGGGGCGCTGGCGTCGTCAGGGCAGGAGGAGAACATGTCTACCCTGGATGTCTGCGACATCAATCTGTATACGGGCGAATGCGAGTTTATCAAGGTGGGAGCGGCGTGCACTTACATCAAACGCGGACGTCTGGTGGACAGGCTCTCCGCGCAGAGTTTTCCGCTGGGTGTATTCGGGCAGCTGGAACCGGAAGTGATGTACCGCACGCTGGAGAACGGCGATTATGTGGTCATGCTGTCAGACGGGGTGCTGGACGCGCTCGCGCAGGGGATCGGGGAGGACGTGCTGCCGGAGATCATAGGCAGGATGGATGAGAGCAGCCCGAACGAGATGGCAGGCCGGATTCTGACTTATGCGCTTACGCAGAGCAAGGGACAGATCAGGGACGACATGACGGTGCTCGTGCTGGGCGCGTGGGAGCGGGACGGCGCGGAGGACGAGACATACCTATGACAGAGTGAGGGATGATGACGGACAAGACGTATGATAAGGTGATAAATTATATCCGTAAGTACCGTATGATAGAGGCGGGGGATCTCGTGGCCGCGGGCGTGTCCGGCGGGCCGGACTCCGTCTGTCTGCTGCATCTGCTGCACAGGCTGTCCGGGGAGATCGGATTCCGGGTCGTGGCGGTGCATGTGGACCACGGCGTCCGCGAGGAGTCTGCGCGGGACGCGGCGTATGTGGAGCGTCTGTGCGGCGGTTTAGGCATTCCGTTTTATCTGAAAAAAGCGGATATGAACGGCTACGCTAAAGAACACGGTCTGTCCGCGGAGGAGGCCGGCCGGCAGCTGCGCTATGCGGCCTTTGCGGAGGTGCTGGCGGCGGAGGTGCGGGACGCGGAGCGCGGCAGAATCGCGGTGGCGCACAATGCCGGCGACCGGGCGGAGACGATGCTTTTTCACCTGTTCAGGGGCAGCGGACTGAAAGGACTGTGTTCCATCCAGCCGGTCAGAGGAGAGGTGGTCAGGCCGTTATTGTGTCTGGAGCGGGAGGAGATCGAGCGCTATCTGGACGGGCAGGGGCTGGCATACTGTCTGGACGCCACCAATGAGGGGGACGCCTATACCCGCAATAGGATCCGCCATCATATTCTGCCCTGTGCCGAGCGGGAGGTCTGTCCGGGCGCGGTGTCACACATGAATGAGCTGGCGGATATTCTGTCGGAGACGGAAGAATATCTGGAAGAGCAGACGGAGAAGCTGTGCGAAAAATATGTGGAGGAACTGTCGCTGCGGGGCCGCTTAAGTCTGCGGATTCGGCGCGGGCTGCTTGCGGAGGCGCCCGCCATGTGCAGAAGAGTGCTGCTTGCCTGTATGGAGCGCCTGGCGCCGCACAGACGGGATATCACCGGCCGTCATATCGCGGCTCTGCTATCGCTGCTGGAGGGAGGAGGCAGCAGCGGGAAGCTGTCGCTTCCCTATGGAATCACAGCCTGCAGGGAATATGACGTGCTGATACTGTACGGAGGCAGTGCGGACAGCATTCCCGGAGACGGGGAAAGCGCGGTGCAGGAGAGAGTTTACCCGGTTACACCGCCTGCGGAAATTGCGGTTTCCGGCGAGGGAACATATGAATTTCTGGTGCTGGAGAGAGAGCAGACAGATATAGATTGGCAAAATATTCCACAAAACAGATATACGAAATGGTTTGATTATGATAAAATAACTACGGTTTTACTGTTGCGGACGAGAAGACAGGGCGACTATCTGACGATAGACACCGCGCTGCACCGAAAGTCTCTCAAGCAGTATATGATTGATGAGAAGATTCCGAGAGCGCGGCGGGACGGCATGTATCTGCTGGCGGACGGGCAGCATATTCTGTGGATACCCGGCTATCGGATCAGCCAGCGCTACAAGGTCGGACAAAGTACAAAGCGTATCTTGCAGGTACGGCTAAGAGGAGGGTATGATGACAGAACGGATTGAGGTACTGTTGAGCGAGGAGGAGGTAAACAGGCGGATTCGGGAACTCGGTGAGCAGATTTCCAGAGATTACGCGGGCAAAAAGGTACATCTGGTCTGCGTGCTCAAGGGCGCGAGCTTTTTTATGTGTGAGCTGGCCAAGCGGATCAGTGTGCCGGTTTCCCTGGATTTTATGTCCGTGTCCAGTTACGGCGGGGACACGAAGTCGAGCGGTGTGGTCAGGATCGTAAAGGATCTGGACGAGCCGCTGACGGACAGGCATGTCATTGTCGTGGAGGATATCGTGGATTCCGGTCGGACGTTGAGCTATCTGCTGGAGATGATGAGGAGCAGAGGGGCGGCGGACGTAAAGCTCTGTACGCTGCTTGACAAGCCGGACAGAAGAGTCGTGGACGTCAAGGTGGATTACACGGGCTTTCAGATTCCGGACGAGTTTGTCGTGGGCTACGGCCTGGACTATGACCAGAAGTACCGCAACCTGCCGTATATCGGTGTGGTAAAATTTGACGAGTAGATGAAAGAGGTATACTTTGAGCAGAAATAACAGAAGTTTCTATTTGTATTTTGTGATTATTATCGGGCTGCTGCTGTTTACGGTGTGGATCGGTACGCTGAAAGTGCAGAACAGCGGTTATACGAAGGGACAGTTTGTGAACCAGCTGGAAAACAACGAGGTGGCGCTGGTCAACATCTGTCCCAACAGGGACGTGCCCACCGGCTCGCTGGAAATTACGCTGAAGAACGGGGAAGAGCGGACGCTGTATGTCACGGATGTGACTGAGATGGAGGAATTGGTGAGAAGCTACGGCCTCGATCCGAGGGTAGAGAATGTCCCTGAGGAGAGCTGGTTCTTAAACAGTGTATTTCCGGTCTTGATTGTGGTGGTGGTCTGCGTGTTCTTCTTCGTGATGATGAACGGGCAGAATGCCGGCGGAGGCGGCGGCAAGATGATGAACTTCGGCCGCAGCCGCGCCAAGCTGACACTGGGCGGCGAGAATACCATCAAGCTGGACGGTGTAGCCGGACTGAAAGAGGAGAAAGAAGAGCTTCAGGAGATCGTGGAGTTTCTGAAAGAACCGGGCAAATTCACGAAAGTGGGGGCGCGTATCCCGAAAGGCATCCTCTTGGAGGGTGCGCCCGGCACGGGTAAGACACTGCTGGCCAAGGCGATTGCGGGCGAGGCAAACGTGCCTTTCTTCAGCATTTCCGGTTCGGATTTCGTGGAGATGTTCGTGGGCGTCGGCGCTTCCCGCGTGCGGGATATGTTTGCGGAGGCGAAGCGGCACGCGCCGTGTATTATCTTCATCGATGAGATTGATGCCGTGGCGAGGCGGCGCGGCACCGGTATGGGCGGCGGCCACGACGAGCGCGAGCAGACGCTGAACCAATTGTTGGTGGAGATGGACGGTTTCGGCGTCAACGAGGGCATCATCGTGATGGCGGCGACTAACCGCGTGGACATCCTCGATCCCGCGATCATGAGGCCGGGCCGGTTTGACCGCAAGATTGCGGTGGCGCGGCCCGACGTGAGAGGCCGGGAAGATATCCTCAGGGTGCATGCGCAGAATAAGCCGCTGGGCGACGACGTGGATTTAAGACAGATTGCGCAGACCACGGCGGGATTTACCGGTGCGGACCTGGAGAATCTGCTGAATGAGGCGGCGATCAACGCGGCCATGGATGAGCGCGTGTTTGTCAAGCAGGATGATATCAAGAGGGCGTTCGTCAAAGTCGGTATCGGCACGGAGAAGAAGAGCCGTCTCATCTCCGACAAGGAGAAGCGGATTACGGCCTACCATGAGGCGGGTCATGCGATTCTGTTCCACGTGCTTCCCGATGTGGGGCCGGTCTATACGGTCTCCATCATTCCCACGGGCGCTACCGCGGCGGGTTATACCATGCCGATGCCGAGGAATGATGATGAATTTTTGACCAAAGGCAAAATGCTGCAGGATATTATGGTAGGCCTGGGCGGCCGTATCGCGGAGGAGATCATCTTCGACGATGTGACGACGGGCGCGATGAACGATATCAAGCAGGTGACGGAGGAAGCGCGCCGCATGGTGACGCGCTACGGCATGTCAGAGAAGCTCGGCATCATCAACTATGCCGACGATGACGACGAGGTGTTCATCGGCAGGGATCTGGCGCACGCCAAGAATCACAGCGAGGAGATTTCGGGGCAGATCGACAGGGAGGTCAAGGCGATTATCGACGACTGTTACGGAAAGGCGAAAGCGATCATTCTGGAGCAGGAGAGCGTTCTGCATAAATGCGCCGAGCTTCTGCTGGAGAAAGAGAAGATCGGCCGCGCCGAGTTCGAGGCGCTTTTCGACAAGGAGTACCCGCAGCCTGAGGAAGCGGTGGAGACGGTATAATTGTATATTTTGCACAAAAACAAACATCGAAAATTGTAATATTTGTGAAACCTTGGTATTGTGGCTGTGTGGGGGCTATGCTAATATACACTTGTAACCCCCAATACATTATATAGTTTTTTGCTATACCCCATAAGAAAGAAATACCTTCTCTAAAAGAGGCAGTTTGTATAAACTGCCTCTTTTACCGTCCGGGGGTTCTCTCCCCGTCTGCGCTAAGTCAAGCGGAAAATCCTTGAATAAACACAATATATAGTATACAATAGTCATATATGTAGTTTTTTGGAGGAAAGCACAAGACATGGATCTCAGTCAGTTTCAAAAGGCGGAAAGAAATCAGCAGTACTTATCGTCCATGCGTCCGGTATTCAGCAGAAAAGCTCTGTTTTCCGATATGACGGAGGACTATGTATATCCGCCGGAGCCGAGTGCTTACGGGGAAGTCAGTATCCATTTCCGCACGAAACGGAACAATATTGACAAGGTATTTCTGGTGTGTAAAGGGGAGAAGCATCTGATGCTCAAAGCGGAGACGGACAATTTCTTCGACTATTATGAGCACTCCCTGCAGCTGGACAATGAGACGGTCGCCTACTATTTTGAAGTGTGCGTGGGCAGGATCGTCTGCTACTATGATACGCGGGGCGTCTGCAAGGATATCAACGAGTATTATCATTTCCGCCTGATTCCCGGCTTCAAGACGCCGGACTGGGCGAAAGGCGCGGTCTTCTATCAGATCTATGTGGACCGTTTCTGCAACGGCGATCCCACGAACGATGTGCTGACGAACGAGTACCAGTATATCGGTGACAAGACGGTCAGGGTGGAGGACTGGAACAAGTATCCCGCGGCCATGGGCGTCAGGGAGTTTTACGGCGGCGACCTGCAGGGCGTGCTGGATAAGATGGACTATCTGCAGGATCTGGGGATAGACGTGATCTACTTCAATCCGCTGTTCGTCTCACCTTCGAATCACAAGTACGACATTCAGGACTATGACTATATTGACCCCCATTTCGGGAAGATCGTGCACGATGAGGGAGAACTGTTAAGGCCCGATCAGCAGGAGAACCGCTTCGCCACGAGGTATATCGACCGCGTGACCAACCGGGAGAATCTGGAGGCGAGCAACGAGTTCTTTGCCGAGGTGGTAAAAGAGGCGCACAGGCGCGGCATGAAAGTCATTCTGGACGGCGTGTTCAATCACTGCGGCTCTTTCAACAAGTGGATGGACAGAGAGCGGATCTATGAGAACGCGGAGGGCTACGAGAAAGGCGCCTATATCTCTGAGGACAGCGCGTACCACGACTATTTCCAGTTCCATGACGATCATAAATGGCCGTACAACGGCAGCTATGACGGCTGGTGGGGACACGATACGCTGCCCAAGCTCAACTATGAAAATTCCAAGCACCTGATGGATTACATCTTATATATTGCGCGCAAGTGGGTATCTCCGCCCTACAATGCGGACGGGTGGCGCCTGGACGTGGCGGCGGACCTGGGCCACTCGCCCGAGTTCAACCACAATTTCTGGAAAGAATTCCGCAAGACGGTCAAGATGGCGAATCCCGACGCGATCATCCTGGCGGAGCACTACGGCAGTCCCAGAGACTGGCTGCAGGGCGACGAGTGGGACACCGTCATGAACTACGATGCTTTCATGGAACCCGTGACCTGGTTTCTCACCGGGATGCAGAAACACAGCGACGACTACAGAGAGGATCTGCTGGGCAATGTGGACAGCTTCTGGGGCGCGATGCAGCATCACGGCGCCAGCTTTACGACTTCGTCCCTGCAGGTGGCGATGAACGAGCTGTCCAATCACGATCACTCCCGCTTCCTGACGAGGACAAACCACAAAGTCGGCAGGACAAATACGCTCGGGCCGGAGGCGGCCAACGCGGGCATCAACAAGGCGGTCATGCGGGAGGCCGTGGTGATTCAGATGACCTGGCCCGGCGCGCCCACGGTCTATTACGGCGACGAGGCGGGCGTGTGCGGCTTCACTGACCCGGACAACCGGCGCACTTATCCGTGGGGACACGAGGATCAGGAGCTGATTGCCTTTCACAGGGATATCATCCGCATCCACAAATCGCACAGGGAATTCCTGACCGGTTCGCTGAAGCATATGGAGAGCGACTACAATGTGCTCAGCTACGGCAGATTCACCAAGCAAGGGCAGTCGCTGATTGTCGTCAACAACAATGACTACGAAATCACGAAAGAGTTCACGGTGTGGTACCTCGGCGTGCCGATGGACTGCATGATGAAGCGGCTTCTGCTGACGACGGCGGACGGCTATACGACGCAGGAAACGGAATACCCGGTGATTTCCGGCAACGTCACGGTGACGCTCGGGCCGACCTCCGCGATCATCCTGCGCTATGAGAACCCGATTATGCGGAATTTCCTGCAGTTTCAATAGATAACTTCATGACAAAAACATACCGTTTCGTGACGAAAACGCCACATTTTATGGGGAAGTGAAACTTTTTCGCTTCCCCGTTCGTGTTTATGGCAGAGAGCAAAGTGTCTGTAAGGAATTTTTTGGGGAGGGAGGCTGTCTATGAGCGGAATATTTCTGGACGCGACGACAAGGTTTTATCTGCAGATGCTCCGCGCGGCGCGGGGGATGGCCGGAAATACCGGCGGGTCTGACGGCGACGGCGCGGGTTCATTTCGGCGGGCGATAGAGGCGGCCGGGCAGAAAGCGGGACAGGGGATCGGACGGACGTCTGTGGGCGGAGCGGCAGAGCAGACATCCGCGGGTCAGGCAGCCGTAGGGACGCAGGCAACAGGGGGACAGGCGGCAGAAGAGGCTGAGACGATTGGTGGACAGACAGCCGAAAAAACCGCGGCGGCAGCGGGCGTCGGGCGCATCTACTCTGCGGCGGATATGACGATGGAGGAGTATAAGCAGTACATCTACGACAAGATCATCCGTATGCCCGTCGATCCCTCGCAGATGCAGGATGCCGTGTCGATACAGATCTCCGAGGAGGGATTCGCGGCGATGAAAGCGGACCCGGAGTATGAGAAGTGGGTGCTCGACACGATCAGGCGAGACCTGGGCGCATACAATCCGTGGGGCAGGATGGGGGAGAGCAGCTACCGTTCCCACTACTTCGGCGCGACGAAGAAAGAGTACCGCGGCTACTGTTTCGCCAAGGAGAACCGCAGCAGACGGCTGGCCGAGCAGCGGCGGCAGCAGATCGCGGAGCAGGAGAAGCGTAAGAAAAAGCGCAAGGAATACCTGGAGCTGTGCGAAAAACTCTGGCTCAAACGGGAGCGGGAGCAGGACTATCTGGATGAGATCGCAAAGTGCAGGAGCCAGATCCGCAGCCGCATGCTGCAGTGCTATTCGATCGAGCGCGCGACAGGTGAGAAACAGGAGCCGGACGTCAACCTGTCGGTGCTGTCGCACGCGGCCGCGGAGTTCGCGATGGATTTTATCTTCCTGAAGCTGCCGTTTTCGGGCGTCGGGAAGAAAGTGTAGGGGACTGGGAGAAGAGCGTCAGCTTTACTTCGCGGGGTGCGGCGCATCCTCCTGCTCCAGGATATAGTTGATCACCGCGTCGGGATCTTCCTTATCGGTGATCCACAAGCGTACCGTACCGTCCGGATACTCCTCTTTCACATCATACAGTTCCTGTATGGTCTGGATTTTGCGCACACCCGCAAGCGCCTCGATCTTGGCGCGGACTTCTTCCGTGTTTGCGGTGAAGCGGACGGAGACGCGATAATTGTCGGAATCTTTCAGCGGGTTATCCGCGAAAGCGTCGGCCAGCTTCTCGATCTCCTCATCGCCGGTGAGAAAGCGCGCCCTGAAATCCTCCCACGCGGCGCTGCCGCTGATGTAGTGGCAGTCGGATAGCTCCGGCATCTGCGCGAGCTGTTCGCCGAGCGCGGCTTTCTCCTCCGTCGTCATATCCGGTTCCATGAAGATCGCCAGCTGCTTCTCCTGATAGGCGTTATATGTCGCATAGGAGGTAGAGCCGATGGCGGCGGTGCAGAGCAGGGCGGTCAGCGCCGCGCATACGGCGGAATAACGCCCATAGCGGAATGGCTTTCTGCGGGCCTTGGTGCAGCCCTGCAGCAGAGCGTCCGCCGTATCGGACGGCATGGTGATGGTTTCTTTCAGACTTAACAGTTCTTTTTCGTTCATAGGACAGGCTCCTTTCACAAGCGGTTTATTTTCAGGTGAGTTCTTTTTTCAATGCTTCTCTGGCCCGCTGCAGGCGTTTGCGCACGGCGTTCTCCGACAGGCCGAGGATGCGGGCGATCTCTCCGGCGGAGTAGCCCTCGAAGTAGAAGAGGATCAGTACGGTCTTATACTTGGCGGGCAGCGCGTACAGTTCCCGGATAAGCTGTTGTTTGTCCGGCGCGGGCAGGCTTTCCTGCAGCGCGTCTATGTCCATGTGGGAATGCCGTATGCGAAAACGCAGGCAGTCCTTGCAGCAGTTTGACGTCACGCGCAGCAGCCAGGCCTTTTCGTGGTCGGGCGACTGAAAATCAGGCGCTTTCTCCATATAGCGCAGCAGCACTTCCTGCAGGATGTCCTGCACGTCGTGGGGATTTCCCAAGAGCAGGCAGGCGGTGCGGTAGAGGGCGTCGCCATAGGTGCGCAGCACGCGGGCGATGTCCGTCTCGTTTTTCCTGTTCACTACAGATTGCTCCTTTCTCCGGCTGCGGATTCACCATTCATTATAGCAGGCGGCCCGGGTTGTCGGTATCTTTTGGAGATCTCTCACCCTATATACGGGCGAACCCTGCGAAATGTGACGGAAAATTTTGCAGTTTACGCATTTTGACGCTGGTATTTTACAGAAAGGTATGTTATGCTGAAACTGAATCAGTTTGAACTATTACGAACAAAGACAGGAGAATATCGGCAGCCGGTGGCCGCAGCATATTTGCACGCGGCCGGTCAGGAGGTGGCTATATGACATCGAATATAGGCGATTACAGAAGCAGCGCGCTTTTTCCCGTTCAGAATGCGTCGGCGGATCGCCGGCAGAGTCAGGGTTCCCGGCTTTTCGGCAACGGGGACGACAATGCAGGGATTTCCGGCGGAGCGGTTTATGGTCAGGGAAACAGATCGTTCTCGCGCTTTTATACCGAAAAGGGTACTTATATCGGAACGCGGCTGAAAGAGAAGCTTGCCGGCTTTGACAAGCGGACGCCCGTGCAGAAAGTGCTGGATAAGGTCAGTAAAGAGGCTTACACGGACTGGAAAGACACAGCGCTGTATCATAAGATGAGTCTGGTATCTCAGCTTTTTGTCAAGGAAGATACCGAGGAGGAATCCCAGGAGGAAGCGCTCTACAACAAGGAGCTCAATGAGGTTTCCAAACCCTATCCTGCCAGGGATATGCTGATGGGCGACAGGGCGGAGAAGCAGACAGCGCCGCAGGCGGCGAAATTCGTTGCCGGGAACACCTCTGCGAAAAACGATGCCGGGCTTTTTGACCAGGGTTCCGCCAACCGCTTTGCCGATTTGGGTGGAATGGGTCTCTATTTTTAGCGTTATGACAATGCTGGGTGATTCGCAGGACACGGGCTGTCGCTTTTGAGGAAGCGACAGCTTTCTTTTGCCCGGTTTCAGGGAGGAGAAGAAAGCATGGAAAAGAGGATCTTAACATATCGAAAATATATCGACGGACTGCTGACAAAAGACGGGCTGGACTGGGCGGCGCTCATCAGAGAGCATCTGATTCAGATTTCTTTTTTCCAGCACGAGCGGCTGATCCACCTGATCGTGACGGTGACTTTCGCATTGCTTGAGGTGATTGTGATCGGTCTGTGTGTGACGGCCTTTTCGCCCGGCGTCGGCCTGCTGGCCATAGCGATCCTGATCCTGCTCATTCCGTACATACGGCACTACTATATTCTGGAGAACGAAGTGCAGCGGATGTACCGCCAGTACGATCAGATGGTCGCCAAGAGGGACAACACGGCGGTCTGGCAGGAGCGGGAATAAGAGTCTGGTAATTTTCTGCGATTCTGCAACTTTTTTGCGTTTCACGGGTATTCTTGATAGGGGATTTCCATATGCCGAGAGAGGAAAAGATGACGACAGAGGAGGCTATTGACCGTTACGCCGACATGGTGTACCGTCTGGCGCTGTCGCAGATGAAAAATACGACGGATGCCGACGACCTGTTTCAGGAAGTGTTCGTGCGGCTGGTGAGCCATATACAGGAGCTGGAATCGTGGGAGCACGTGAAAGCGTGGCTGATCCGGGTGACGATCAACTGTGCGAAGAAACATTTCGGGCAGTACTGGAATAAGAATGTGGATTATCTGGAGGAGCCGGAGCGGCTGGCGGACGAGGGCGGCTATGAGCTGCCGGAGGAACATCCGGTGCGCGCCGCGGTGCGGAAGCTGCCGCCGAAATACCGTCTGGTGATACATTTGTATTATTTTGAGGAAAAGACGGTGGCTGAGATCGCGCGGCTCACGGAGCAGAAAGAGACTACCGTAAAGTCGCAGATGCACAGAGCCAGAGAGATGTTAAGAGAACTGATACCGGAACAGTATGAAAGCTGAAGCGTTCGGGCGCAGCGCCATGTGCGCGGCAGAGTGTGGAAGCAGCCTGCGGGCAGAAAGAAGCATGGAGAATGGGTGACAATCATACAGAGCGGCAGACGACAGAGCAGTACGTCAGAGAACAATATCACAGGGAAACGGAAGAGATTCACGCGCCCGCGGATCTGATTAACAGAACGAAAGGTGCGGTGCGGGAAGAGGAGCAGAGAATCGCGCAGAATCGGGCCGCACAGGAACAGACCGTGCCGCAGACATCCGGACAGCAGAAAAGCGGCAGCGCGCGGGCAGGATATGTTTACGGCAGAATGCAGCGCTGGGCTTTGCCTGCGGCAGCGGCGGTTCTGGTGCTGCTCGTCGGCGCATCGGGGCTTTTCTTCGGGCGTGGCAAAAGGTCTGAGGAATTTGCGACAGACGCGACAGCGCAGGAGACAGAGGCGGCGGACTATGATTCGGACGGAATTGCGCCATCCGCGGAGACGGAGGATTATAGCCTGGACGGGGCTGCCTTGGGCGCGACGACGGAGGCGGAGAAGCAGGCGCAGTTTGAAAGGCATCTGCAGGACACAGGAACGGATACGGCGGAGACGGAAGATTATAGCCTGGACGGGGCTGCCTTGGGCGCGACGACGGAGGCGGAGAAGCAGGCGCAGTTTGAGAAGCATCGGCAGAACATAGAGGCGGCGGAAAGCGCGGAGGCGGATACGGCAGATTCGGCCGCCGCTGCCGTTCCTGTGCTGGAAAGCGTAACGTTTTACGATAAGGACAAAAAGATTGTGGAGGCCGAGGCGCTGTGGTACAATGCCGCCCGGATAGAGAGCATTCAGCTCCGCTGGGAGGGCGGGACGCCGGCCACTGTCAAGGTTTTTCGGACGCCTGTAGGCTCCGGGACGGCAGAGCGGACAGAGCTGCTCCTGACGAAAAGCATAGCGGACGGAGAAGCGTCCGTCCTCCTGAATGCGGATATGCTCCATGACGGCGGGGCGAACAGCCACCTCTTTTTTGAGCTGGACTTCGGCGCGCAGGTCGTGAAGTCGGAAGAGTATAATCTTCTCTATGATGAAAACTGACAGATTATAAAGTCACTTCTATCCTGGCCGCGGACGGCGTCAGGATCGTATCGCCCGCTTTTGTCTGCATCGCCGCGCCGACTGCCGACTGCGCCAGTACGTTGATCAGGCGCACCGTGCAGGGCTTGCCTGCGCCGTCTAT
Organism: uncultured Lachnospiraceae bacterium; assembly: GCA_947588995.1. Lineage (GTDB taxonomy): Bacteria > Bacillota > Clostridia > Lachnospirales > Lachnospiraceae > UBA3282. Next base: position 7,031 of record CANPZI010000018.1, on the reverse strand, counting down.
TGTGACGGTGATGTGTGAAGCGTCTTTGATCACGGATACGCGGAGATCTTCGCGCCGGTCCATGCCGTACACAACAGTCTCGGCTTTCTGCCCGTCGATCAGGGCATACACGTTCAGCACCGCGCCGTCCGCGTAGTCATAGTCCGGTCTGTCGTCGCGGGCGCCCGTAACGACGATGGAATTCTCGCGGACCATCAGCGGCACGTGCAGATAGTCGTATGTCTTCTCCACCCATATGCCGCCCTGTAGAGTTTCACCGGTAAAGAAATCCGTCCATGTGCCCGCGGGCAGATAGAAAGAGCCGATGCTTTCGTCGTTGAAGATCGGGGCAACCAGCAGACTGTCGCCCAGCATATATTGTTTGTCCAGATATGCGCAGTTTTTGTCGCCGGTGAATTCCAGCACCATGCTGCGCATGGTGGGGATGCCGGTGCGCGACGTATCTACGGCTGTCTTGTACAGATACGGCATCAGGGAGGCTTTTAATCTGGTGAAAGTCCTGACCACGTCCACCGCCTCCTCGTCGTAGAGCCACGGCACGCGGTAGGATTGGCTGCCGTGCAGCCTGCTGTGGGAGGAGAGTAGGCCGAAAGCGACCCATCTCTTATAGACGTCGGCTGTGGACGTCTGTTCAAAGCCGCCGATGTCGTGCGCCCAGAAACCGAACCCGGACATTAACAGAGAGAGGCCGCCGCGCAGGCTCTGTTCCATGGATTCGTAGTCGGACCAGCAGTCGCCGCCCCAGTGGACGGGGAATTTCTGGCCGCCCACGGTGGCCGAGCGGGCGAACAGCACCGCCTCACCCCTGCCGCGCTCCTCTTCCAGCAGTTCATAGACCGTCTTGTTGTAGAGGTAAGCATAATAGTTGTGCATTTTCTTCGGGTCGGAACCGTCATGATAGACACAGTTGACGGGGATGCGCTCACCGAAATCGGTTTTGAAGCAGTCCACGCCCATCCTGAGCAGTCCGCGCAGTTTCTCCTGATACCAGCGGCACGCCGCGGGATTGGTGAAGTCCACCAGCGCCATGCCCGGCTGCCACATATCCCACTGCCATACATCGCCGTTTGGGCGTTTGAGGAAGTAGCCGTTTTCCATGCCCTCGGCAAAGAGAACGGATTCCTGTCCGATGTACGGGTTGATCCAGACGCAGATATTCAGGCCTTTCGCCTTAATGCGGGACAGCAGCCCCGCGGGATCGGGGAATACGTCCGCGTCCCAGACGAAGTCCGTCCAGTGGAAACCTTTCATCCAGAAACAGTCGAAGTGGAAAGTGCGCAGCGGGATGCCGCGGTCCAGCATACCGTCGATAAAACTCATCACGGTGGCCTCGTCGTAGTCGGTGGTAAAGGATGTGGACAGCCACAGGCCGAACGTCCAGGGCGCCGGAAGCGACGGCTTGCCGGTCAGGTCGGTGTAACGCGTCAGCGCTTCTTTCATGGTGGGGCCGTTGAAGAAGAAGTAGTCCAGATGGCCGCCCTCCACGCAGAAAGCGGCTTTCGCCACATTCTCCGTCGCGAACTCAAAGGAAACCCGCTCCGGGTGATTGACGAGAACGCCGTAGCCTCTGTTGGAGAGATAAAAAGGGATGTTTTTGTAGGACTGTTCGGTGCTGGTACCGCCATCTTCATTATAGATCTCCACGGTCTGACCGTTTTTGACAAAAGGCGTGAAGCGCTCGCCCGTGCCGTAGAGCAGTTCGCCGACGCCGATGGAAAGCTGCTGGCGCATGTAAGTATTCTGCAGATCCCCCTCCAGATCATAGCAGTCGCCTTTCCAGTCGGTCTTGATCATGGCCAGATCGCGGTCTGCGCTCTGTGTGATGAGCTTACCGTCCCGCAGATAGCGCATCCGCCAGTTTTTTTTGTCGATCTCCAGAGAGAGGGAACCGCTGGTCACGGTCAGCGCGTCCTCCGTATCTTCGACCTGTATGTTCCGGGGCTGATCTGTCTTCAGGTCAAAGGAGGGCCCTCTGTGCAGCGCGCCCATATAGTGATCGGTCTGTACGCGGATCACCTCCGGCATGGGGGAAGAAATGCGGATCGTGAGATTGGCGCCGCCCAGCGTGTCGCCGCGCGAAGTGATCCTGTGTGTCGGCGCACAGAGCCTTACCTCCGTGTCCGTGACCTGCATCTCGGCGACTTCCTGGGGAGAAAATCGCGCCACACCTTCTTTTAAAAGCCAGCAGCCGTTGTTAAATTTCATAGTATCCTCCGTTCCGGGGCGTTTTCGCGACGAGGCGGCGCGAAGTTTCCGTTTGTGTTAAAATTGCGGTAGGCAATTTCTCATTTTTATACTATTATAAAAACAGCAAAAAAGAAAGAACTTTTTTGCACTGCCGCTTAGGACGGCTGCGAAAACATAAGGAGGAGAAAAATAAGATGATCTGTGAAAGTATTCGGATGAAAGAAAAAGGCTCAGGAGACAGCGCGAGACTGAACACCTATCTGATTTCGCCGTCGGACGAAATCGGAATCGATAAGCGGCCGCTGGTGCTGATCTGTCCGGGCGGCGGATACTGCTTTGTGTCGGACAGAGAGGCGGAGATGTTCGCCCTGCAGTGGAACGCGTACGGATTTCACGCCGCGGTGCTGTATTATTCCATCGCTCCGGCAGTTTATCCGACGGCACTGCTGGAACTGGGACGGGCGATGCAGATCATCCGGGAAAATGCCGAAACGTGGAACGTGGATGTCGATAAGATTCTGGTGGAAGGTTCGTCTGCGGGCGGCCATCTCGCGGCGAGTCTGGGCATGTTCTGGAACAAACCGTTTCTGGCGGACGAACTGGGAGTCTCGTCGGACATGCTTCGCCCTGCGGGTATGATCCTGAACTATCCTGTGATCACGTCGGGCGAATACGCGCATGACGGTTCGTTTCAGTCGCTTCTGGCGGATCGGTATGAGGCGCGCAGAGAAGAAATGTCGCTGGAAAAACAGGTCAGTCCGGATACGCCGCCGGCTTTTATCTGGCATACCAATGAGGACAACGTAGTTCCGGCGGAAAATTCCCTGCTGCTTGCCCTGGCCATGCGGCGCTGCCATGTGTCCGTGGAGCTTCATATGTACGCGAAGGGAGGCCACGGTCTGGGTCTGGCGGATGCGCGCACCGCGTCGCGCGGCGGCGGCGAGATAGAGGCCGAGTGCGCCAACTGGATGGAACTGGCATACCGCTGGATCAAAGAAGTGATCTTAAAATAAAACCGACTCTCAAGACGGGCTCTCCGAATGTGGAGATGCCGCAGAGGATCGGCCCGGCTGCAGGGCGCGGGAGAGCGAGGAGGAGAACACCATGTATGAGCTGATACAGGTCGCGGACAGGAGCTATTATATACAGAGTCCCGCGAAAATCGGGCTGGTAAAGCTGAATGACAGCGACGTCTGTCTGATCGACAGCGGCAACGACAAGGACGCCGGGCGCAAAGTGCGGCAGATCCTGGATGCCAACGGCTGGAAACTCACCGCCATCTTCAACACCCATTCCAACGCGGATCATATCGGCGGAAACCGGTATCTGCAGGCGCAGACGGGCTGTAAGATCTACGCGCCGGGGATAGAGTGCGATCTTGCCAGACATCCGATACTGGAGCCGGCCTTTCTGTACGGCGGCTATCCGTGCAAAGACCTGCGGCACAAATTCCTGCTGGCGCAGGAGAGCGAGGCCGAGCCTCTGACGGCGGATGTGCTGCCGTCCGGCTTTGAGATGATCGCTCTGCCGGGACATTTCTTTGAGATGGCGGGATTCCGGACGCCGGACGATGTGGTCTATCTCGCCGACTGCCTGTCGGGCCGCGAAACGCTTGACAAGTATCGGATCGGCTTTATCTATGATGTGGCCGCCTATCTGCAGACGCTGGAGATGGTGAAGACGCTGCGGGCGAAGATGTTCGTCCCGGCGCACGCGGAGGCCGCAGAGGATATCTCCGGTCTGGCGCAGTACAATATCGATAAGGTGCAGGAGATCGCGGAGGATATTCTGGAACTCTGCAGAGAGCCGCTCTGTTTCGAGACAATCCTGCAGCGGCTGTTTACCGCGTATTCGCTGACCATGAATTTCGAGCAGTACGTTCTGGTCGGCAGCACCGTCCGCTCCTATCTGGCGTGGCTGAAAGATAGCGGCAGGCTGAAGGCGCACTTTGCAGACAATATGCTCCTGTGGGAGCGGGTATAAAGGATATGACGGAAAAGCGCTTATGCGCGTCTCGGCCGGGCTGAGACAGAGCGGCGCGGAAAAGGAGAAGAGATGGCAATCGAGGCAGTGAAAGCATATTTCAGGAAATACGGCATGGAGGACAGGGTGCTGGAGTTTGATGTCTCCAGCGCAACCGTGGAGCTGGCGGCGGAGGCGCTGCACTGTGAGCCGGGGCGGATCGCAAAGACGCTGTCCTTTATGGTTGACGGGGAGGCGATTCTGGTTGTGGCCGCGGGCGATGCGAGGATTGACAATCATAAATTCAAGGAACAGTTTCAGACCAAGGCAAAGATGCTCACGCCGCAGGAGGTGGAGACGTTAGTCGGCCACGCGGTGGGCGGCGTCTGTCCCTTTGCGGTGTGTGAGGGTGTCAGGGTATATTTGGATGAATCGCTGAAGCGGTTTCAGACGGTATTCCCCGCCTGCGGGAGCAGCAACAGCGCCATCGAGCTGACGATTGCGGAGATGGAGCAGTATTCCGGCTATGTCGCGTGGGTGGATGTGTGTAAGGAGCGGGAGGGATAGATTACTTTATTTAACTGATGCCTTGATGCTGATGACGGTATAATAGACTCCAGAATCCGGAAAGGAAAAACATTCGTATGGAATACAAAAATTACAGCCTGATCAATAGAGAAAAGATGAATGGTATTATCAGCCGGGATGAGTTGTCGCTTGATAAAATATACGAACATTTTTTAGAGTATGACGACGAATGCATCTATGTCGTGGACGGAGAGAGCCTGGCCGGCGTTGTATCCGTAAGCGACTGGCAAAAAGCATACGTCAGCAAGGGAAAGAAAAGCTGTGTCAATACACAATTCAGCTATCTGGAAGAAGTTGATTTTGAAGGTGCCGAGAGATTGATCCTTAAAATCAGAAAAATACATGAAGTGCCGGTAATAAAAAACGGAAAATTTATAGGGATCATTGTAAACGGAGAACGTAAACGGCAGAGCGAATGGACGGCAATAAGAAGAGACAATAAAGCAATCAAATACGGACATGACGAATGGGAAAAGGAGCAGCTTGAGCAGGTCTTTACCTATGTGCGGCCTAAGGTATATGTATATTTGGATTTTGATATGAAAAAACTGGCATGGGATAATAAGGACATTAAAATTTTAATGGACAAAGCAAAATATCCTTGCAGTGCTGATGGTCTGGCGGAAATGTCTGAGAGTGAACAGCGGGATTTCTTTGGAGAACGTTACAGCGAAGAATATGTCAGAGAGTTTATTGATAACTTTAGAAAATTGACGGGTTCCCGTGAAAACGGGATTACAAGAATAAATGACATACGCAGCCGCCATTATAACGTTACTGACGGTTATAGAGAGCTGCCCGGCTATGCACGGGGGGGGCGAAGAAAAGAATCTATATTGTCGGTGCGTGTATGATGTTCGGCGCATATGTAAGCGATGACCAGACAATAGAATATTATTTATATCGAATTTTGCAGGAACATCATATATACGATTATGAGGTGGTGAATGCCGGTTTGATGGATCCGAACATCACACTTTCCGGCAAGCTGTCCACCGAGGCGATTTCTGATGAAGATATCATTATCTACTGGGCGCTGATAGAGCGTGATATATTTGAAGACATTTCACGGAGCTATCCGAATGTGAAGATCGGCAGCGACTGGACGCAGGCTTACAATGGTCTTGATAATCCGGCAGGAAATGTATTTAATGATTTACATCACTGTAATTGCAAAATTAATGAAAGAGTGGCGGATATTATTTATCATGATATAAAGTCCGATTTGCAGGCAGCGCCCGATCAAAGTGACCCCATTCGTTTCAAACCGCTGCGGAATTATTATATTTCATGGGATATCGTGCAGTATTACAGAGAGTATAAAGAAGCGCATCAGCTGACAAAACCTGAAGGCGCGGATGTGATTGGCGCAATCGTGATGAACTGCAATCCGTTTACAAAAGGGCATAGATATTTGATAGAATATGCCTGCGCACGGGTCGATTATCTCTATATTTTTGTTGTCGAGGAGAATGCGTCTCAGTTTCAGTTTGAGGATCGAATCAATATGGTAAAGCTGGGAACGGCAGATTTGCGAAATGTTTATGTCATGCCTTCCGGAAAATATATCATTTCAAAAGAAACGTTTGCACAGTATTTTGAGAAAGACGCACTGACGGATGTTCACGATATGGATTACGATCTTCACATATTTGCCGACGTTGTGGCTAAGGAGTTTGCGATAAACGTCCGCTATGTAGGTGAAGAGCCCTTTGATATTGTCACGAAAAAATATAATGAAACCATGAAGCGTATCCTTCCGGAGGCCGGTGTCGAAGTTGTAGAAATCCCTCGCCTGAAGAACGCGGTGCAGGAAACGATAAGCGCGTCTTTGGCCAGAAAATATATCAATGAAAAGAGATATGATAAGCTGGAGAATTATTTGCCGGAGAGTACCATTCTTTATCTGCGGAAGCGATGATAAACCGGCCCTTTGGCCGAGTGGCCGCATTGCGGAGCGGAGCAGCGTGAAAAGCCGGACGGTTTGGCCCGCCCGGCTTTTTCAGGGTAGAGAAATGGGTTGATTTTTACTTCACTTCAATCTTCTTGACTTCCTCTTTGGCAGCCAGCTCTTTCTTCGGGAACTTGACCTCCAGGATACCGTTGTTGTAGGAGGCGTCGATGTCGCCCGCCTCGATGCCGTTCACGCGGAAGCTTCTCGAGTAAGAGCTGTAGTAGCGCTCCTTGCGGATATATTTGTGTTTTTCTTTCTCGTCTTTCTCCTCCTTGTGTGTGGCGGAGATCGTGAGCAGATCGTCTTTCAGGTCGATGTTGATATCGGACTTGTCGAAGCC
>CANPZI010000017.1 GCA_947588995.1 uncultured Lachnospiraceae bacterium | reverse complement strand
CTTTTGCACAGCTCCCTGTCCTGCATCACCTTGTAGAAGATGAAACGGTCTGCAAGCGTCAGTTCCCTGAATGCTTTCAGCACTGCCTGATCCTTGCTTTTCTCATTTCCCTGTTCGTCTTTATTATATGACGCGCCAGGGATTTTTACAATGGTTTTTCGTTTCTTTTGTGTCAATCTTTCCTCCCTTTCCGCATGGGAAAGCTGAAATGCCGATTGACAGAAAGTTCGCCTATCCTATCGCTTCCTGAAAAGACTGCCGCCGCACCGCATACGCCTGTCCCACGCTCTGCTGTAGTGTTGTCTGTTTCTTTCGCTGGAATACTTGCTCTGAACATGAGAGCTATCCATGTGCCAAAAGATTTCCGGCAGCCAGATCGCTGCCGATAGCTATACTATAGCAGATGCACACAGGGATTGCAAGCGGTTTTTCGTATACTCTTTCTGTCTCTTCCTGATATAAAGTTTGAAATTGTCAAGGTACTTTACGAAATTGGTTTTTTCTAATTTCAAAGTTTTTGCAAGATTACAAAATCGGCCCAATGATAATGGAGCCACAGTGCATAATTCCAGATTTCCCGATCTTGATTCTGATAAGCGTAGCCAAACAACATCTCTTCCAAATAGGGATTGCCTATTGTTCCTTTTTCTATAACCCGGAATGTTACATCAGATATTTCTGACAGCATATCGATGATATCGTCGCAGGAATACGGCTTTATATGGGTCGGATCGTCATGAAAATTAACGGTCGTCCCCGCAACAAGCCCCTCCATGTCGGCGGGGAATGATTCTTTGCCGGGTGCTTTTAGGGAATCATAATTGGGCGTCTCTATGTATAATTCCCCCCCCCCTACATAAATGCTGTTCTACCAAGTTTTTCAACAAAATCTTCGGTGATTCCAGATGTTCCAACACGTGTGACGAGAAAATGTTTTGAAACATGATATCTCCCCAGGGCACTTTCCCGTCATTCAGATCAGTGATCCGAAAATCTTCATAGGCATCGGCATATTCTCCCTTTTGTCTGTCTACTCCGTACATATGGATACTTTCACGAATCGGCTGCCCCCAAAACTTCCAAAAATGCAAGCCGCCATTTCCCGCTCCCACATCCAAAAACTTTCCATCCTGACAGGTTTTGAAAAAACGATACCTTGGATGCATACTCCAATACAACGTCAAAAGTTCTTCCCTGTTGTATGGAGCTCTGTATTTTTCACAAAAAGAGAGTTCCTGATCTTTCAATTTAATTACCATATTCTCTCATCCTCGCAATTCCATAAAATAATTTTTATAATACCTTGCGCCAATACGCCAGCATATCCCGTACCGTCTGCTCCATAGGAATTCTCTGAGCCCAACCCGTATCACGTTTTAATTTATCAATATTACCTATGATAATTTTCTCATCTGTCGGTCTAAGAAGCTCCGGCGCTATTTCTATCGCGAATTTATGGCCTAGAATTTCTTCGATCATCCGCACAATATCGCTCATCTGGTAACAATGCTCCGATGACAGATTGTAGACTTCTCCCGGCCTGCCTTTTTCTGCTAACAGCATTAAACCATTCACGAGATCCCGCTGGTCCATGATTGCTCTCTTTGTTTCCAGATTTCCAACCTTTAATGTATATATCCCGGCTTTCTCTGCCAGTATTGCTCTTCTGGTAAAGTCTGATGTCACATCATTTACTTTTCTGGTTCCCGTCGAATTAAAAATCCTCACGCGAATACAGCGAATGTGATCGTTCATATAATACTGCAATGATAACAAGTCCTGTGCGACCTTGCTTACGCCATAGGGATGCAATGGTTTAAGTTCCGCTGTCTCCCTGACACGGGGATCGTCTATTTCATTTAATGTCTGTCCGTATTCTGCGGAAGAACACGCAACAACAACCATCGGATCATAGGCAGCATCCGTTTTCCTTACTTCTTTTATGGACTCAAAGAGATTTATCGTTCCATTCACGTTGGTCTCCATTGTCGCCTGCGGATGCTCCCACGAAACCGTCGGATAACTTTGTGCCGCCAAATGATATATCTGTTCAGGCTTAAAATCCGAAACGATCCTCAAAACAGACTGATAATAGCGGACATCGCATTCCAACATTCTGACAGATGAATCCAATTCCGCGATATTCGTTGTCGGCTTGTAATAGGTGCCGAGTACGGCGTGTCCTTGCGCTGTCAGTAATTCCAACATATGTGAACCGACCATGCCCCCCCCCGCCTGTAACTAAAACTTTCATAGCAAATCTCCTCGTAATCATGATGTCCTCAAACCGTCTGTCAAGCTCCAAAGCTTTCTTCATTTATATGGCAACATCCATGCCGATTATCCTTTCAGCCTCTGCGGCCGTAAAATGCTTTCGTACAAATCGAACACCGTCATCTGACATCTTTTTTAAACGCTCATAGTCTTCGTATAAATTGCAGATCAGTTCCGCCATCTCGGCTGCCCCATCCGCGATCATTAGTGGCTCTCCCTCTATTTGCAGCCCTTCCGCCCCAACAGAGGTCGTGACCATAGGTATTTGAAAATACGCTGCTTCCACCACTTTACCTTTAACCCCTGCTCCAAATCGCAGCGGCGCAACTGCTATTCTGCAGTTCCGATACAGCACTTCCAAATCTTCGTCCGATACATAGCCCTTAATAATAATATTTTCGGAGGCCAAATTCTGAATCTCTTTCGGCACTTTCCCGCCGACCACATACCATTTCATTTGCGGATATTTTTTTACTACCTTCGGATATACTTCCTTTGCGAACCACAGGACCGCATCAATATTGGGCGGATGCCCGAAGCCGCCAACGTATAACAGATCTTTCCGCAGTGCGAACTTTTTGTTGATATCATTGGGAACGGCATTATAAATATATACCGGAATAATTCGTATCGGCTTGTCCGGGAATGCCTCCTGCATGACTTTCTGTTCAACAGCACTTACCACATGCCCGACATCCGCCTTGTCAAACAATTCATACTCTATTTTTTTCCACTTCTCAGAGGATATCAGTTTTTCGGCATCTTTCGTTATCTCATATTCCCTATACTCTCTAATGTGGTGCAGATCGTGCGCATAATACAGTATCTTGGCATCGGAATATTTTTTGACCAGATCAATATATTTGATTGCAATATGCGGCCGCTGCAGATAAATATAGTCAAAATAATGACCGTTCTCCCGCAGCCATTCCTGCCAGTTATGATAATAAAAATTGCCATACAAAACTTCGATTCCCAATTGGTTCAGTTCCGTCGTATACGGCTCATGTTTATAAAAATTATCGCCGATAAATGTGACCTGAAAGCCCATCCTGACATATAATTTCAAATACATGAATGCCGTCCTGCCGCCCGCATCCGTATCATAATGCGGCACATAGTGATCTACCACCAGGATATGCTTTTTATGGCTGCTTCTGTCTTTTGCAGTAAAAATATTGACCCCGTTCGGCTCATGTTCACTCTGCAGTGTCTCTTTCCATTTTTCATAAAACTTCCGCTGATTTACTTCCTGATACGCTTTCAATCCGCTCCGTATATCCGTTCCATTGGAAATCCCTTCATAATGGACTACAACAGACAAAGGCTGATAAACCACTTTATATCCATGCTTCCTCACTTCAAAAGCCAGATCAGTGTCTTCACAATATGCAGGTGCAAATCGCTCGTCAAACCCGCCTATCTCTTTCCACAGTTTCCGCCGTATCATGATAGATGCGCCTGATATATAATCCGTCTCTTTGACATAATTGTATTCCGGATCTTCCGGGCTCTTCCTGTTGCCGTAATTCCATGCCGAAGCGTCCTGCCAGACGATCCCGCCTGCTTCCTGCAGAAATCCGTCCGAATAGACCAGCTTAGAACCCGTCAGGCCAATCCGCTCATCGTGTTCCAACAGATCCACCAATGGCTGCAGCCAGTTTTCCTGCACCTGCGTGTCATTGTTGAGAAATACAATATACTCTCCGTTCGCACTTTCGGCCGCATGATTGCAGTTGCGCAAAAAGCCAAGATTTTCAGGGGTTCTGATATGCCTGATATTTTGGACAAGTTTGCCAATCTGCTTTGTGATATCCGTAGAGCAGTCATCCGCCAAGATGACCTCATAGGGAACATCTCCGGAATGATCCAGAACCGCTCTCAGGCAGGAATACGTATAGGCAAATTGGTTATATGCAGGTATGATGACAGAGACTTTCGGATGCCGATATACCGGGAATTCCAACTTATCATAATCCGCCATCCTTTTATCCGACGAATCTTCAAAAGATACGGCATCGGCTGCTACATCCAGCCGGCTTGCCGGATACAGTTTCATCCGCTCTATGTCTACGGCTTCTTCATACCGCCGCTTAACACCCTGCATTCCTTCCAAACGTATATATTTCAGGTAATTGCGGACTCTCTTTGAATTAATGACATGCATCATCAACACCGGATGGCGCACCACATTATACGCGACACGGGCGAAAAAGCGTCTGCGGCTGTCTATCGGCAGCACAACATTGCCAGCCCTCTGCAGCTTCTTAGAGAATTTATAGGCATGCGTTGTCTTTTCATGTTCATATGTCCGTTCAACTTCCAATAACAATGTGATGTGTCCGTCTTTATTCCGCAGTTCCTGCCGTAGTTCTTCTATCTGCCTTTCCTTCTCTTCGACGAGACGCTGCAAAGCCTCCGCCCGATCTTTATTTTCCGCTATGGTACCGTTCATATCTCCAATGCAGCATTTCAACTCTTCGATTCTGGCGTTGGCATTTTTCGTCTGACAGCTCAGCTCCTCGATCCGGCTTTTGTCGCTTTCCGCCTGACGATTCAGCTCCTCGATCCGGCTTTTGTCGCTTTCCGTCTGACGATTCAACTCCTCGATCCGGCTTTTATCGCTTTCCGTCTGACGATTCAACTCCTCGATCCGATTCTTATCGCTCTCTGTCTGGCATTTCAGCGCTTCAATACATTCCCTGCTGCTTTCCACCTGACGGTTCAGTTCTTCGATTCGGTTCTTATCGCTCTCTGCCTGGCATTTCAGCGCTTCGTTACATTTCCTGTCGCTTTCCGCCTGACGGTTCAGGGCTAAAATATCCTGTGCCCTTTCTTCCAACTGTCCATCCAGCATTCGGATATGTCTGTTTTTCTCCTCTTCCTCATCCTGCAGAGTCACGATCCTCTGTATCAGCGATTCATATTCCCCGAAACGATTCAGATAAACAGATGCCATCGAGGCCGCATCAAAAGATACATTGGATGCCGCCGCAATATAATACTTCCCGTCACTGACATAGCTGTCGCGTTCACTCAGATCCGTCAGTTTCTCCGGTCGTTTTTCACAGGCATTTAAGACGGAAACCACTTCAAGATCTTGGGAAAACAATTGCACATATGCAAATTTTTCACGCAAAAACGCCAAAAATTCATCATGGTAAAACTCTTTAACATGAAACTCGTTTTTATATTGATACCGATCCGAATATATTGCCTTATTAGGCGTAGAGATAATCAATGACCCGTCTTTTTTTAAAACTCTTTCTATTTCATCCAAAAAGGTATACTGGCTTTGCTCCGTCATATGTTCTATTGTTTCAAAGGAAACCACGACGTCAACGCTGGCCGCTTCCAAAGGGATGTTTTCTGCCCTCCCCTGCAGATACTGCAGATTATCCCTGTGCGCATACCGTTTTCCTGCGTGTTCAATGACGTCTCCGTCAATATCTATACCGATAACTTTTTTCGCGGCAGACGACAGAATATCGCTGCCGTAACCCTCACCGCACGCTATGTCCAGCACGACTTTATCTTTTACCAGGGCTCTGACGCTGAGATATCTTTGATAATGTTCTATTTTCAATTTGTCGTCTTTGATTCCCGGTATGAATCGCTCTCCCGTAAAATCCAGTTGTCCTTTCGCCATTCCTGCTGTCGTTCTCCATTCAATGATCAGTCAAATTCTACGTCTGCGCTATCGTACTCATGGATCTCTGTTTTTGCGTCTAATTCCAACAAGGCAAAATTATATCCGTCATTATCAACCAGAACAGTCTGACAATTATGCATCCTAGCAAGCACCACATGGCTCTCCTGTGTACCTGCGGCTATCGCCGGTGTCACTAAATATTCTCCTTTGCATAACCGCGGCAGTTTGAATATAAAAGACACCTCATATATTTTTCCGACTTTTGCCTGTGCAATGCTTTTGTGCTGCATATAATTATTCATCCCCAAAATCTTAGTGCCTTTTAAATTCTCCAGTTCAAAACCAAACAGCGCATGTTTAATACTTTCATGAAACCTCCCAACAACTCCAAACCGATATACATTTTCCGTTTTCAGGAGATTAACCTGTCTTCCTTTTTCATCCGCAATATAAAAGGATAATATCTCCGCCCTGCCGGTGGCTGTGACAGCCTCCGCATGCTTTGGCTGAAACAACGGGAAACTAACGTGCCGCTTTTTTTCTGTTTCCGTTCGTATATCATTATCATTTTCATTTTCCATTTGCGACACGATTTTTTGATTTTCTCTGTTTGTCCTGATAATCTGCGCGCTCATATATTTTTCGCAGACTGCACCGGCTGGTCCGCTCTCCCTCAAAACACCCTTTTCAATCCAGATCGCACGGGAACATAATTTTTTTACCGACACAATATCATGCGAAACAAATAAGATCGTAGTACCGCTCGCCTTAATCTCTTCCAGTTTATGAAAACATTTCGCCTGAAAAAAGGCATCTCCCACAGCCAGCGCCTCATCAATCACTAAAACTTCGGGTTCTACGTTGATGGCCAATGCAAAAGCAAGACGTACAAGCATACCGCTGGAATACGTTTTGACCGGCTGATACACAAAATCTCCTATATCGGCAAATGCCAAAATTTCCTCCATTTTTTGTTCCATCCGCGCTCTTGAAAATCCGAGTACCGCACCGTTCATATAGATGTTATCTATTCCGGTGTATTCCATATCAAAGCCTGCGCCAAGTTCTAACAGGGCGGATACATTTCCATTTACCACAACACTCCCTTTGGTCTGACGGATTACTCCCGTTATGATTTTGAGAATTGTCGATTTTCCGGAACCATTCGTTCCGATTATCCCGACTGTCTCTCCTTTTTCTATATTAAAAGAGATATCCCGCAGTGCATAAAAAGGTTCTGAATATGTCTTCTTAAACGGATTTACCGCCTCCTTAAATCTGTCCTTTGGATCCTGATACAACCGATATATTTTTGTTAGATGATCTACCTTAATAGCATCCATATGTATTTTTCATCCTGTTAAGCCGAACGTATTCGCACTGCATCTACTTTTCGGCAATAAAAATAATGGAACCGACCGGGTCTAAATAGGCATATATTGTTGAAAATGCCACTTGACAATACACATCTCTGAATCCGACTTCTCTGATATACTTTAACAGATCCCATCCATAATCCGTAAAAACAAGGGATCCCTCCTCCGCAATCGGATTCCCGTGATATTGCGGAGATAAGAGATATTCCACTTTACCGCTGCGATTCAATTTCGCCCTCAGGGTAATCTCATCTCTGTCAAAGTGGAACGGAATCGTAAACACCAGGAAACCTTTGCCCCGTATGATTCGATAAGCCTCTGTAAAAATTCTTTTATAGTCTGCCACATGTTCAAATACGTCCTGAGAAAGATATAAATCAAACGAACTTCCGGCAAAAGACAACTGCATGGCGTCTTCATGTAATACGCCGTCAATCAACCGTCCACTTTCACAGGTGTCAGAAACGTATTCACTTCCTACCACATCTGTATAATTTGAACACAGATAGTTATATACACCGGAAAGCTGTTCATTGATATAAATGCGCGGACGTACAAGTCCCTGCGTTATTTTCTGCACAGTGCTTAACATCAAGCGTTCTCTGCTGTTAAATCCACACTTTATACACACCAAGTGTTCCCGCCAATTGATTCCGCCGGTATCCCCATTCCAACTCCCATCAATTTTGAACAAACTGCTTTTTCCACAGACCTCGCAATAACCCTTAAAATAAGTTATTTTATCCGAAAACTGATCCATATACATATTCATGATGGAGATATATTTCCATGCGTTATCTTTACATTCTTCCAAATAATCATAAAACTCTTTTTGGGAGCGAACGGTTTTTACATAATTATTTTCCCGCAAAACACGCTCCTCAAGCGCCTTGCTTACATAAGTAATATGAATATTTCTTGTTCTGCCACATCTTTCCCATTCAGTATAAGAAATAAAATCCTCATACTCTTTTAATCCTTTATCAAGAAGGAATCGTTTGATTTCATCACAGTATATTTCTGTTGTAATCACAACAAAATACTCGTCCCAATTTACATGATCAGGATGTTTTACCCTGACTCCGTTTAACGAGCCAATCCCTTGATCATGGTCGATCACAAGCTGCACCTTGTCCGCATTTTCCGCAATAAACTTTCTTCCGATCTCCCCCCCCCCCAAAAATGGCTATCTTCACATTCAGTCCCTCCTATAATACATCTGCAAAATGCGGCTTTAGTTTTTTAAACATGCGAGTCCCCATCCAAAAAATGACAAGGGAAATACACCAAAAGTATACGGTCAGCTGTGGATGATTCCAAAATCCCTCATGCACGATCATACAATCCCTGTATCCTTCTACCACATAGTAAACCGGATTCAGTCTGACAATAAATCTGTATTTCTCCGGGAACATGGTCTCCGACCACATAATCGGCGCTGTCCACATACCGATTTGCAACAATATCTGTACAACTTGTCCCGTATCCTTAAAAAAGGCATTGGCCGAAGCCGTAATATAAGACAAGCCTAATACCAGAAAAAAAGTACAGCCCGTATAATACAACACCTGCAGCCACCAGAGAGAAGGCTGCATGCCAAAAAGAAGATAGACCAGCAGCATGATCCATATAAAAATTAAATGTACAAACAACGAAGAAAATACTTTCATAATCGGCAGAATACTGACTCGAAAAACCATTTTCTTGACCAGATGCTGGTACTCATATAAGCAATTTGTAGCCCCGCCCCATGCATCATTAAAAAAGAACCAGGGTACAATGCCCGGAATCAACCATAAGACATAAGGCACTTCCGCCACCGGCCGGGAACGAAATCCCAACTGAAATACAACATAGTAAATCAACACGGTGACCAGCGGCTGTACAAACATCCAAAAAATTCCAAGAAAGGAACCGATAAATCTCTTTTTAAAATCAGCCGTAGCCAAAGTCATTATCAGTTCTTTCCTATCCCATAGATACGCTATATTCCCTATCACTTTATACACTCCATGACCGCTTTTTGTATACAGTCCGCCATAGCTGACGTATCACAAAAACGGCTGCAAGTCTCAAATATGCCGCATAGTAATGTCGTTTTCCAAAAAAATGCATACGCGATATCTGTGCTTCCATCTCCTGTTCGTCGTCAAGTCCGGCCATGCTGCCGGTCAGACTGTCTATACGCGGCCTGTAATAATATAAAACTCTGTCAGTCAGCACAATGCGGTTTGCATTATGAACAAACAGATGACTCGTCCATACGTCTTCATGGCTTTTCCCGACAGGGAACCGTACCCTCTCTTTTCCGACACCGCCTTCCAACACGGCCCGTCGATACAGCTTGTTCCAGACTACGGTCTCCCATCTCTTATATCTGCCATGCCATCCCCGAAGCGCCCGTGAAGAAGACAAGACCTTTTCTTTGCAGATTCTTCTGGCAGTATAAGGCAAAGTGCGTGTATACTGGCACACGGCAATATCCGCCTGATGTATGACAAGCATCTCATACAGGTATGCTATATAATCCGGCATAACCGCATCATCGGCATCGACAAAGGCGATGAACTTTCCCTTTGCGATCTGCAGCCCTGCATTTCTGGCTGCGGACAATCCCTGATTACGCTGATGGATGACTCGGATACGCTGATCCTGCACGGCATAGCCATCGCATAAACATTCTGATCCATCCGTACTTCCATCATCCACCAGAATGATTTCCATGACAGGATAGGTCTGATTAAGCAGAGAGTCCACGCATTCTCTCAAATATGGATATACCTGATATATCGGAACAATAACCGTCACGAGATCTTGCTTCGTCTCTCCAGCAAAATGATCCATTGCACTTTCTCCAGTTTTGTTACCAGCCAATCATAAACCCGGCTCACAACATACGCTGTTCTCACACCGCCACACCAAAGCAGATTGAGGAGCACTCTTTTTTGTATTGCGGAACGGACAAGATATTTTCTGCAGGAAAGCTGCTTTCGGTAATCCGTTTCCTGCAGATATTCCTGCAGCACACTCTTATCATACCGCTCTCTCAAAACCGCCATATAATGTTCGCAGGTATTTATTTTCTGAAATTCCCGGAAAACTGCCGCATCTCCGATTCCTGCTTCCAAATAGGAATACAGATATGCATCCAATCGCGCTGATCTTTCCAGCAGATCTCCTGTCTCAGTATGGCGGTGTGACGCCGAATCCTGCCCCACACGCCAGCAATAACCACTTGCAGACACGGACACTGCATTTCGGGCAATACAGAGCGCCCGGGTCACAAAAAGCCAGTCATCTTCATAACCGACAAAAGCCGCAAATGTCAAATGATTTTCTCGGATAAAATCCATCCGAAAAATACATTTCCACAATGTTCCATACAAATAGTTTTTCGATCTTACGAAAGGATATGCATATCCCCGAAAAAGCAGCGGGTAAAGCAGCTCTTTTTGTACTTCATTCCCTCGATAAACGCCATTCGTCAGCCGTTCATAAGGGCTTCGCATGCCTCCGATCAGGCGTTCCGTACTGCAGATTCCCATCTGCGCATTGCAGCTTTTCATCTTTAACAGCAGAGAAAAATAACCTCTCGTAAGCAGCACATCATCCTGATCACAAAACCCTATATATTTTCCCCTTGCCAGACTAACCCCTTTATTTCTGGCCGCCGCAATTCCCATATGCTCCTGCCTGACATAACGAAATCTTGGATCTCCTGCAGCCTGCGTTTGACAGATATCGGCGCTTTGATCCGCAGAACCGTCATCAATCAGCAGAATCTCCATATCCCGGCGTTTGATTCCGGCAAGATGTCCCAGAGTCCGCCTTAAATATTTCTCTCCGTTATACACCGGTAACACGACCGACAACCAAATTCCCATGCTGTGCTGTTTATATTGCTTCTGCAACTGCTTCGATCTGTTCGCGAAGCCTTTCCCAAGTGAAGCGTCCTGCCTCCCGCCTGATATTTTCCTGCATTTCCCCTGCTTTTCCCGTCTCAAAGAAACGAACAACGGCTTCCGCTATTTGCCCGGCGCTAAAAGGTTCTATGACATACCCCGTCTTTCCATCGGTGACCGTTTCCGGCAAACCGCCGACATTCGTGACAATCACCGGCTTTTCAAACCCGTATGCAAGCTGTACGATACCGCTCTGTGTCGCCGACTCATAAGGCAGGACAACGATGTCACTGGCCGCAAAGTAAGTCTCCACTTCCTCATCCGGTATATAGCCGTCTGTCAGCACCACGCAATCCTCTATTCGGTTTTTACGTATCATCTGCAGATAACTGTCTTTATCTTCGCCAAAAGAACCCGCTATCAACAGCTTGACATTGGAAACCCGGCTGCAGATATGCTGCATAGCGTCAAGCAGATATCTCAATCCCTTATACTCTCTTACAAAGCCGAAAAAGAGCAGTATCTTCTCAACCCGTCCACGCCCCAGCTTCGCGCGCGCCGCCTCCTTGCTCATATATTCCCGTTGAAAGATCCGATAGGTCGGATGCGGATTCCTTTGACATACGGCATCCGGCTTGACGGCAAGCAGATCTTCTTTATCTTTCTCAGAATGCACGATAAATCCCTGCATCTGCCTGAAGACAAGTTTTGTCAAAAAGCGATCACCCAAAAAGCGCTCATGCGGAAACACATTGTGACATATCAATATCTTTCTGATCTTCTTCCCCATGATCCATGCCAAAAGCAGATAACATGGGGCAAAATAGGGATGCCACCACTGTATGATAACCAGATCCGGCTCTTGTCTTCTGATTTGCCGCCCTACCCGAACGATATTGAAAGGATTCGCCGTATGAAGCGTAAAGCAAGCTCCGTCAACCCGAAACAGCCTGCTTTCATAATCTTTCTGTCGGCCATGATACAGGAATCGCGGATACTGCATTTTATAAGAGATCAGGTCTACATGATATTTCCCCTCCAATATTCGGTACAGCAGCCCGGTATAATGAGCAATTCCGCCCTTATACGGATATACCGGACCGATCAGTACAATGCTGTTCATACTCTGCCTTTCTCACATGATACTGCGTATCCTGCAGAATCTTTCTGTTAGCAGCCATCATATCCGCCAGCAGCCCGATCATAAAAGTCAAAAAGCCCATGAGAAGAAAGGTGCAGCCGAGAATCAGTGACTGTACATGGCCGCCGTAATCCCCCATCCAGCGATAAAACAGAAAGCGGAAGCCAATCGCGAGCCCAATCAGAGCAGGGAAAGCGGCCAGATAAGTAAACGCTTTCAACGGCTGGTACATCACATAGGTTCGCAGGATAATCGCAATGCTTTTTTTTACATAACTCCACATGCTGGGAAACAGGCGGGAAGGCCGTGTCTCTTCATGGATGTGCACCGGCACGCTGACGACCGCCATCTTCTCCCTGCCGGCCTGCACGATTGTTTCCAGCGTGTAAGTGTAATCGTTGATCACATTGATGCGCAGCGCCGCCTCACGGGATAGGGCGCGAAAACCGCTCGGCGCATCCGGTATATCCGTACCGGATGCGCTGCGGATAATAAAGCTCCCGAAGTGCTGCAGACATTTCTTTATGAAAGAAAAGTTCTCAATCTCATCGATTGGCCTTGCGCCGATCACGATATCCGCTTTCCCGTCAAGAATCGGAGCAATCAGTGCCGCAATGTCCCCGGCGCAGTATTGATTGTCCGCGTCGGTATTCACAATGATGTCCGCGCCGTTTCTCAGGCAGCCGTCCAGTCCCGCCATGAAACCTTTGGCAAGTCCCCTGTTCTGCGGAAATCTCACGATGTGATGCACGCCCCATCTGCGGGCGACTTCCCCCGTTGTGTCCGTACTGCCGTCGTCCACGATGAGATATTCGATGCAGTCGATACCCTCCAGCTGCCTCGGCAGATCGTTCAGTGTCATCTCCAGTGTCTGCGCCTCGTTATAACAGGGAATCTGAATCATCAGTTTCATATCTGTCACCCTTATACGTCTTTACAGGCTGCGCCGCAGATCAGTGGTAATACAGGTGAAAAAGGCTCGCCGCCAGATTCCTGTCGAAGACTTCTTCCAGCCTGCCGCCTTGTTCCGTCATGACGGAAGTGATCACCATATCCTGCGAGGCATCTATCCTGGCCAGTTCTTCCGGGCGTATCACATGAATCGTCCGGTCCGGGAGCTGCATCTGCAGGAATCCTGCCAATGCCTGCTTTCCCTCTTCCAGATACCAGATCTCCGTCTCCGCGCCCGCCCGCTCCTCGATCTTCTCCGCGATCACGCGGTTTTGATAGAGCATAGTGTTTACCGCGTAAGTATAGTGATGGCTGATCTGTATACCGGCGGCGACTTCTATCGCCAGTATCCCGCAGAGCAGCCACCGGGTATGTTCATGCCGCCGGCAGAGCCATACGCACAGGCACACCAGCGCCGTCAGTCCCATCCCGAGGAGCCATGTGCCGAGCAGGAAAGCCCTGACACCCATATCTTCACCGCGCAGGAGATAACTGATCCCCGCAATATGACATCCCCGGATACCGCTCATGTTCCTGCGTTCCGCCTCATGAATCAGAAGCAGCGTCCCGCCGCCGAGAGCCGCCCCGATCAGTGCGGTAAAGCGAAACGGATGCCGGCTTCGCATCATCGCCACGATGCCTGCGGCCATCATCACCGGCACCAGCAGTTCATTGTACCTGCCATACACCAGACCGTCGATCATCGTCGTCCCATACGTGAAGACAGCGCTGACGGCAACTTGCCCCGCGACGGCCAGAAGCAGGAACAGAGCCATCCACTGCGCCGGTGTCGTCCCCTCTCCCCCGCGTCGATTCCGCACCAGGGCCGCACACTCCCTCAGGCACCAGGCCAGCCCCCAATAAAATGTCCCGAAACTGGCCAGCCCCAGATAATACAGTTTGCCTACTATATTGACAAGCAGACGCAGCAGGCCGTCTTTCGTCAGTATGGTTGCCAGTTTGCCGATCTGCCCGCTATAATCATTGACTGCCAGCATCTCCGCTTCCGCCTGCGCAAAGATATCCGCAATCGTCCTTTCTTTCAGGCGCAGGGCCAGTACGCCCGCGGCGAGCAGCAGGAGGACACCCGCGGCCAGTCCTCTCTTTCGTCCCGTCCCCAGCGCGCACCACAGGGCGAGCGCGAGCACGCAGGCGAGGACAGTCGCGGCCGTGCGCATATGCAGGCAGTAACCATAGGCCAGGAAAAGCGCCAGCATGACAGCGAAGCGCGTCTTCTGCTCTTCCATGAACCGCAGGAACAGATAGACATCCAGGAGAAAGACAAAAAAAAGAACGGATTCCGCCATCGTCATCTGCATGTAAAACATCCATGCAGGATACAGAACCGCCGTTCCCCCAAGCAAAAACCCGATCTCCCGTCCAATATCCGGAAACAGTTTTTCCAGGATTCTCTCCATCAGAAACAGGCCGGCGCACACCAGAAGCATATTCAGAAAAAGCGCCGCCCGATAGGCCGCAGTTCCTCCCGCAAAACAGTAAAGAATCGGGAAAAGCAGCAAACTGTAGCCAAAGGAATAGTAAGATCCCAGCGATGCCGTCTCCGACCAGTCATATCCCGCCAGTTTCGCCGCACTGGCCCAATAGCCGAACTCGTCCGGATAAATGGTAAAGCAGCAGATTTTCTGTATGCCGTACTGGAACAGACCAAAAATCAGCAGTAAAATCCATATTGCGTATCTGTTCGTCTTCACTTTTGTTCTCAAGTCCAAATCCGCTCTCCGCCGAAGATCAAACCCCGGAGAGAGCCGTCACAGCCCTCTCCGCAGTTTGCATTCTCTTAACCGCCCGCAGCTTAGTACTTGATCAGCGCATAAGCGCCGGCGCCGCCTGTCGTGTCGAACGTAACCGTATTCGGATTGTCGTCCACATCTTTCAGGATCGTCACCACGCCGCCCGCACGTACACGGATCACGCCGTACGTCTTGCCGTCCTGCGCGAAATTTTTGGGAAGTCCTACGGACATCCTGATCTCCGGTCCCTCCGCAGAGAGCTGGCTGTATTTGCCGCCGGACATCTTGCCGAATTCCAGATTCAGCATGGGGCCTACAACCGCGCCCTGAGACGCCGCCGCCGCGTCCATGCACTGCTTCGCCAGATAACTCTTCTTGGGATCCATATCGGAAACCTTGACGTAAGGCTTCTCGCCCGCAGCGAGGCCGTAGCCCTGCGCGATAGACGCTGCCGGCGTCGTCGCCGCAATACCGCTCACGCTCTGCGCCAGGTATGTGCCCGCCGTCGTCGTCTTAACGCCGGCTACCGTACTGCTGGCAGGAATCTCCGCCACGGATGTGATCGCGCCGGACGTCGCCTCCGTGACAGCTGCCTCCACGGGACTCGGCGCGGGTGCGCTCGCTTCCGTCGTGCTCGGTTCCGGCTGAGGCGTGTCTGAAGATGCAAACACACCCATCACAGGAGCCATTACCAGAGAAGCCGTCAGTGCCGCCATCAGCATCTTCTTGATGATACTCGCTTTCATAATTTACTCTCCTCCTACTAATTTTATTGCAATCAGGGGAGGGAGAACGCATATTTTTCCCCCCCCCCCAAGACGCCATGGTTGGGCGTCTGCCGTTCGCATATCGGCAGACCGCTTTAACGCTATTATTGATAGCGTTTGTCTTATTATATGCTATTATCAATATATTTTCAAGTATTTTTTTAGCTACAATAAAAATTAGGGGAATATACGGACGCACCTATGGAAAAATTATGTAAAAAAATGAACGAAATGACTTTGGAACAATACCTAAAAAAGCTGCGGAAATCCTGTAATTATTCCCAGGAATTCGTAGCCTCCCATCTGAATATCACCAGGCAGACCTACTCCCACTATGAGACGGGCCGGATCAATCCCCCTGTCAATTCCCTCTACAACCTTGCCAAACTGTATGGCATCTCTGTAGAGAATTTCCTCGATCTGGCGGTAACTTACAATATCAATGACGATTTTACACCCGGTGTGGACCCCCGTGACAATGACATAGATATGACCGACGAACTTGACGCTTTTCTGGAATATATCAATGCCCCCGAGAACAGCAAAAAATTCAAGCACCTCGACCGGCACGAAAAACTGCTTCTCTATTATTATTCCACTCTGGATGCAAGGGACCGGAACGATATTCTCACCTTTATGAAAGTAAAGCGGCAGAACAGGGCTAAAGGCTTATTTCCTCCCCCAGCCTGAACGAATACAGGATCTTCTCCGTCCGCGGGCAGCCGAAAGCCTGTCTGAGCGCCTCCGCATAGTAATCCAGCTGTGTATGATAGCGCTTCGCCAGTTCCGCCGCCGTCGCCACCGCGTCCGTCTTGTAATCCAGCAGGACATAGCCGTCATCCTCCTCGAAGAAGACATCGATGATTCCCTGGATGAGCACCGTCTCTTCCGCCGGAAATTCTCTGTTTAAGCGGCTCGCGGGCAGACCCAGCACGAAAGGCTGCTCCTTGTACAGCCTGCCCGCCCTGGCGGCCCTGCCCATCCTCGCCGCGGCGCGGCTCGTCAGAAAAGCGGCGATCTTCGGGACAGAGACGAGGGCATGGTACTCCTCCGACAGCCGTCCTGTCCGGCGCATATCCGCAAGCTGCTCCCGCAGCAGCTGTTCCGCCGCTCCCCTGTCAGAATTGACTGTATCGGTCAGTTTGGTGAAGTCGAACAGTTCCATCACCTTATGGAACGCGCTGCCCCGCAGGGAACCGCCGGCGCGCTCTTCCTGTCCCAGGAAAGCCGGCAGATAGGGAACCAGTGTCTCCTCCTCGTACAGCCGGAAAGAGAAGTCCGTCTCCTCTCTCATACCGGCCATCTTCAGTTCCGACACGGTCGTCTTGGTGTAAAGGCCGCGCAGATTCTCATGCGGGTAGCGGTAGGCAAATTCCCCTGATATCCGCGTCATGAGCTCACCGTCCGTATCCCTGACGGCATCGGAGAGAAGCAGACGCCGTCTGGCGTCCTCCGCGCGCAGCGTCTCTTCCATCCGCTCTTCCTCCACATTCTCCCAGCCGGCCAGCGTCACGCGCACGCGCATCTCATTGGCATAGAGGCTGTGCTCCGCCGCCGGCTCCAGGCCGCACTCCCGATAAAAATCATCCATACAGCGGTTCCGCGACAACGCGGCGAGGAGCAGATCGAGATAACTGCCTGCCGACAGCAGCGTATCACAGGGCAGCAGCGTCTCCGCATACCCCCGCAGGGCGAGCAGTTCTGTCGCCGCTTTCTGCGGCGTTTTCAGCGCAGCGGTCAGAATCAGCTTCTCTCTGGCCCGCGTCATCGCCACATACAGGATGCGCAGCTCCTCCGCCAGATTGTCCGTCCGCAGCTTCTCCGCAATCACATTCTTTCGCAGATCGCTGCCGCGCACGCGCCTGACAGGGTCCGCGTAGTCCACGCCGATGCCCTCGTCGATATCCAGCACAAGAGGCGCGCTTGTGTCTCTCGTCTGAAATCCCTTGTCAAGACCTGACACGAAGCAGACCGGAAATTCCAGCCCTTTGCTCTTGTGGATGCTCATGATGCGCACCGCGTCCGCATTCTCGTCGAGAAGTCCCGCCTCCCCGTAATCCACCTCGTATTTCTCCAGCTGCTCCATATAGCGCAGGAAATGATACAGTCCGAAATAACTCGTCCGCTCATAGTCCGCTGCCTTGACCAGCAGCATCTGTACATTGGCGCGCCGTTTATTTCCCTCCGGCTTCACCGCCACGTAATGCAGATAGTCCGTCTCCCGCAGGATCGTCTGCAGCAGCTCCTGCACGGAGAGATACACCGCCATCCCGCGGTAGCGGCCTACCTTGTCCAGAAAGGCGGCGGCCTTACTCCTAAGCTGCGCCGTCAGCAGGACAGGATTCCCGTCAGCGACGCCGCTTTCCATGCCTCTGCCGTCCGCTGCCGCACCGCTTTGCTCATCCGCCCACATCCCACCGTCTGCCACCGCAATGGCAGCCGTGCCTGCCTCATCCTGCCCGCTCTCCTCGGCACAGGCCTGCAGGGCTTCATAGAGATACTGCTTCTTCGGGTACGCCGCCCGCACCAGAGCGATCTCCTCCTCCGTAAAGCCGCCCAGATAAGCATGCAGCACGCCGTAGAGCGGGATATCCTGCAGAGGATTGTCCAGTATACGCAGGAAGTGGAGCAGTTCCTGCACCTCCGACGCCGCGAAATAACCCGTGCGGGAGGTGGTGTGTACCGGGATGCCCTCCTCCTCCAGCACTTTCTGAAAGACGTCGTCCCAGCCGGAGACAGTGCGCAGAAGAATGACGATATCCCGATAAGCGAGCGGGCGAAGCGCACCGCTCTCTTCGTCCGTCACCCGAAACTCACGCATCATCGCCTTAATCTTCGCCGCGATACCGTAAGCCTCTTTCTCTTTTCCCGACAGCTCCTCCGACTCTTCATCCGTCCGGAAAAGCAGCAGTTCCGTGTCGTTTACGCCGTCCGCCTGCGCAGGGTAGGACGCCCCCGGATGCAGGGCCGCCAGATCGTCGTAGACGATGCCGCCTACTTCCCGTCCCATCAGCTGGGCGAATACCGCATTGACGCTGTCGAGCACCTCTGCGCGGCTGCGGAAATTCTGATGCAGATCGATCTTCTCCGCATGAATCGGCTCGCCCTCCGCGTCCCCGTTTTCCTCACTTTTCCCGCCGGCCTGCGCATCGGCTCTCCATCCCGCGCCGCGCCCGTAGGCTTCATATTTTTCCAGAAAAAGCTCCGGCCTCGCCAGACGGAACCTGTAGATACTCTGCTTCACATCGCCCACCATGAAACGATTGTAGCGTCCCTCCGCCTCGCCGGAGATGCAGGAGAGGATATACTCCTGCACGAGATTGCTGTCCTGATACTCGTCGATCAGAATCTCATGGAAATGGCTGCGGTAGGCAAGCGCCGTGGGTGTCGGCACGGCCCGCCCGTCCTCGTCCGTGCGGACGAGAACCGCCAGGGCGAGATGTTCAATATCGTCGAAGTCCAGAACGTTCCTGTCCCGCTTCTTCTCATCGAAAGCACGCTTGAAAGCAAGCGTCAGTTCAGCCAGCGCATCTGCCGCGCGCCCGCAGGCCTCCATCCGCCCGGCGATCTGTTCGCCGCCTCTGATGAAGAATCGCTCCCGCAGGCCGGCCAGCCGCTCTTTCACCTCCGCGCGGATTCCTTTGACGCACTCCCTCTTCACGGCGGACACCGTGTCGTCTCTCTTCGCGGGAAGCCGGTCAAAGCGCAGCGTCTCAAAGGCCGTGTACAAGGCGTCATAGCCCTCGCCGCACTTTTCGCGCAGCCCCCGCACCATGTCCCGCTCCCGTTCCAGTATCTCCCCGTACATATACGGGCCGTCCGGCTCCTCACACATCCGCAGCGCCGCCGCCAGCTTTCGCGCATACCCTTCCAGCAAAAGGCCGGTTCTGCGCAGCATGCCCGCGACCCAGGGCAGATCGTCGAACGCTGCGCCGTCCGGCAGACGGTAGTCGTTCTTTCTGTCCGCAAGCCACTGTTCCGGAAAAGGCGTGCTCATGGCAAAATCATAGAGTTTCAGGACGAGTCCCTCCACCGCCGTGTCCCTGCTGCCGCTGCTGAAATATTCCATAGCGTACAGAAAATCCGGCTCTCCCGCGGCATACCCATCCTCCAGTACCTGCGCCAGCACCTCCTGCCGCAGCAGCCTGTCCTCTCCCTCCTCCGCGACCCGAAAGCCGGGATCCAGACCGATGGTGTGAAACTGATTGCGCAGCACATCGAGGCAGAAGCTGTCAATCGTCGTGATTCTGGCATTGTGAAGCAGAGTCGCCTGCCGCTGCAGATGCTCGTTCTCAGGGTCGGCAGCCAGTCTCTCCGCCAGCGCGGCGCCGATGCGCTCCCGCATCTGCGCCGCCGCGGCGTTCGTAAAGGTCACGACCAGCAGCCGGTCGATGTCCACGGGATTCTCCCCGCCGCTCACCATCTGCACGATGCGTTCCACCAGCACGGCGGTCTTGCCGGAACCCGCCGCCGCGGACACCAGCAGGTTATGTCCTCTCGCGTCAATGACACGCTGCTGCTGTTCGGTATATACAATGCTCATGACTCCAGTTCCTCCCTCATCCGTGACAGCGCGTCGTCCGCGCTCAGTTTCGGCAGTCTGCGCGTCTCGTAGCCCCCGATCCGCCCGTCGTAGCCGCATACGTTACGGTAAGCGCAGTAAGTACAGGCGCGGTTTCCACCCTGCTCATAGGGATTGACCGAAATGTTTCCGTCCAGAATCTCCGTGCCGATCTGTCTGATTTTGCGGTTTACATAATTTGATACCATGCGGAGATCTTCCTCGCACATGACACTGGAGTGCGCGGAGAAACTTCCGTCCTTTTTCCGCTCTAACGGCAAGATATCGGACTTCGCGGTGAACTCGGCATCCAACATTCTGACAGCCTCGTCATTTTGGTTGACCAGTCCGGTCATCTTCAGTTCCCGCAGCAGCCTCTCATTGATCTGCTCCGGCGTCATGCCCTCGCCATCCTCCACCATAGGATCATCGATGCGGTAATAGAGCATGGCGGCAGGAACGACTTTCTTGTCCGGATGTCTGCGCTCCTCCATCTCTACCGCCGCGTTCATATAGACCACCAGCTGCAGCTGCAGTCCATAATAGAGCGCCGCCAGATCGAAACGGCGGCTCCCCGATTTATAGTCGATGACTTTCACATAGACCGTGTCGGACGTCTCGCAGGTGTCCACCCGGTCGATGCGCCCGCGCAGACGCATTCTGTCCTGTTCATTCAAGGCGATATTGAGCGTGTCGAGATCTTCCAGCACGGAGAAAGACATCTCAAAGCGCTCCGGCGCGAAAGCGCCTTTCTTCAGCTGTGTCTGCAGGGTCATGACCGTCCGTTTCAGGATGGCCGTCATCCTGCGCAGCAGTCCTCTGTTTCTGGCACTGCTGTAGAGAATCGTCCCGCCGTAGGCAGCCGCATACGCCTCCGCCGCCTCCGCGACCAGCCTCTTGCCCTCCTCCTCGGGAAAATCAAACCAGGTGTAACCGCTCTCCTCCAGTTTCTGCGCGAACAACTCCAGCACGCCGTGGAACACATTGCCCAGATCCACGTCCTCAAAGCTGTACTCTCCCCGCTCCCGGAGCGCCAGCCCGTACTGCAGGAAATGGCTGTATGCGCAGGCGGCATAGCGTTCCAGACGGCTGACGCTGTTCTGCAGCACCGTACCGTAGAGCGCCCGCGTCGCCATCCGTGACAGCGGCGTACCCCTGTAGCAATAGAAAGCCGTCCCGACCAGCCTCTCCACCACAGCCTGATATTCCGGACGGCCGCGGTAGCTGTGATAAAAGGCGTACAGCTGGCGTTCCCCCTCCCTCCACAGCCTGCCGCCCGCGTAGTCCCGCAGCAGATCGGCCATCATGCCGATGCCGTCCGCGCCGCACACCAGCTGTGTCTGTGCCGGATCGCGCTCCGGCGCCTCCACCGCAAGCGACGGATAGAGTTCCCGCATCAGCCCGATCAGATAGGCCGGGCGCAGGCTTCTGCCGTCCCTCCCCACTTTGGCATAGGACAGATACAGTTTTTCCGAGGGCTTGGTCATATTCAGATACAGGTACAGGCGCTGGATATACATCTGCTGTCTGGGCGACGGCGCCAGCTCCAGATCGGATTCCCGCAGAAATTCCCGGTCAATATCGGAGATGATGCCGCCCCTGCCGCCGTCTTTCGGAATATTGCCGTCATTGATCCCCAGGAAAAAAAGCACCTTGACCTGCGTCAGGCGCGTCCGCTCGATATCGCCGGCCAGCACGCGGTCCACGTTCTGCGGGATCGTGCCGACGCTGATCTCCGCAAGTCCCGAATCCATGATATCCGCAAATTCCCGCAGGGACATCTCCTCCGCCGATAACAGCCCGTAGATCTGATCCAGCAGATCGATCACCAGCGGATAGACCTGGCCGTACTCTTTTGCGCGCGCCATATCCCCCGCCGCCTCGAACTGCTTCTCGAATCGCTGCAGCCTGCGCTGCAGTTCATTCCGCACCAGGAAATCATAGAGTGCCTGCACCATATCCCCCGCGGTGTGAAGAGGCGCAAGCAGCGGCGCAAGCTGTGCCATCAGCTCTGTGCGCATCCTGTTATAGCCCTCCAGACGGCGCAGGGCGGCTTCTTCCCCCTCCCTGTCCTCCTCCTTATAGATGAACAGCTCACCCCAGTGCTTCCTGCCGCGGATACCGAAGCGGCGGACATAGTTCTCCAGTCCGTCCACCTCTTCCGGCGTAAACCCCGTAAGTCCCGTGCGCAGATAGTGAAAGACCGACTCGAAACTGAAATCCTGAAGTACGATCTGCAGGGCGCCGCGGATATACTCCGCGAAAGGATTGCGCAGAATCCCTCTCGTGCGGTCCAGATAGATCGGGATGCCGAACTTGGCGAACTCCTCCTCCATGGCGTTTCCGTAAGTCTCCATGTCCCCCGTCACCACCGCGATATCCCGGTAGTACATCGGCACGCCGCCCCGCTCGCTGTCCATTAACAGCCTGCGGATCATGATGCAGGTCTGCCTGATCTCCTCCTGCGGCGTGGAAGCCTCGAACAGCCGGATATTCTCTGCACTGCCCGTATACGCCTCGGCCGGATAGCGGAACAGGCTGCGCTCCAGATGTGCCAGCTCCGGATTGTGTATGAAGCGGGGCAGCCGCCCCTCTATCCTCTCCCGGCACCAGACAGGTCTCTCCTCCGCGGTATCGACCTGCCCGGCCAGCTTCCGCAGGTCCGCCACCGTCTTTTTGCTCAGATGGAAGAGACGGTGCTCCCCGTCCGGCTGACAGGGATTCTCCCTGTCGTCGATCGTGACGGTGACGATCACCCGGCCGGCCAGCCGGATCAGCTCCTGGATCACACGATTCTGAATCGGGGTAAAGCCCGTAAACCCGTCAAAAGCGATCACGCTGTCCCGGATGATCTGCGATTTCGGCAGTGCCTCCCGCAGCCTGTCCAACGTCTCCTCCGTGGTGATGAACTTCTCGCGGATATACTCCTGAAAAGCCAGATAAAGCACCTTGAGGTCCTGCAGCTTGTAGTACAGCGCGCCCCTCCCGCTCGCGTAATCCGCGAGCTTCTCCAACTCCCGCGGGCCGATGCCGTACTGCATAAATTCCGAGAGAACGGACTTCACCTCGTGGATATAGCCGATCTTGCCCAGATGCGCGCCTATGACCTGCAGCCTGTCCCGGCACTCTCCCGCCACCCTGCGCAGCACCAGACTCTTGCCCGTGTCGTCGAGAATCGGCATTCCCTCGTCTCCCACCTCTTCGAGAATGCGGTGCGTCAGTCTGCCAAAACTCAGCACATCGATGTTCATAATAATGTGGCTGGGATGCTCCGTCACCAGATCAAACTGCGTCTGCATGGTAAACTGGTCGGGTACAATGAGCAGATAGGCCGTCTTCGGGTTCCGCGCGGCCTCCCGTATGATATCCTCATGAAGTTTGCGGCTCTTGCCGGAGCCAGAAGCCCCGAAATAGAATTGCAGCGACACGCGTATGCCTCCGATCATCCGAATAAATTTATCATACACCTTTTTCCCTTTTTCAGCCACCGTCTTATAAATATTTCCGGAAACAGATCAAACGCGAAAAGAGGTACCGAAGCCGTCTGCGGCCTCGATACCTCTTTTTCTCAACTGTCATACACGGCTTACTCGAAAGGGATCACACCGCCGTCGTAAGTGCTGTTGATATAGTCCTTGATCGCGTCGGATTTCAGCACGTCCACCAGTGCCTTGATGCCCTCGCTGTTCTCGTTGCCCTCCTTGACGGCGATCACATTCACGTAGGTCTGCGCCGCCTCGGAATCGGACTGCTCATAGGCCACCGCATCCTTGCTCACAGAGAAACCTGCCTCCATCGCATAGTTGCCGTTCATGACCGCAAAAGCCACCTCATCTTTGACACGGGGAACCTGCGCCGCCTCCAGCTCCTGAATCTCCACGCCATACGGATTGTCCACGATATCGCGCACCGTCGCCTCCAGGCCAACACCGTCCTGTAACGTCAGGATGCCGTTGTCCTGCAGCAGCAGAAGCGCTCTCGCCTCGTTGGTCGTATCGTTGGGAACGGCAATCACGTCGCCGCTCTCCAGCGTGCTCAAGTCGCTCTTCGTGCCCGGATAGATGCCGAAAGGCTCATAGTGGATGCCGCCCGCATTCACCAGATGCGTGCCCTGCTCCTCGTTAAAGGAATCCAGATAGGGGATGTGCTGGAAATAGTTGGCGTCAAACTCGCCGCTCTCCACTACCATATTCGGCTGTACATAGTCCTCGAACTCCGTCACTTCCAGATCCCAGCCCTGCTCCGCCAGAATCGGCTTCGCCTGCTCTAAGATCTCCGCGTGGGGCGTGGGCGACGCCGCCACCGTGATCGTACCCTTGGACTCAACCTCGGCACTCTCCTCCGTCTCCGCTGCCTCAGTCTCTGCAGTGTCCGCCTCTGCCTCCGGCTCGGCTTCCGCCTCCGGCTCCGCAGCCGTCTCCTCCTGTGCGGGAGCGGTCGTCTCAGCCGCGCTCTCCCCGCTGCCGCCACAGCCCGTCAGCGCGCCGACTGCCAGCGCCGCCGTCAAAATACCTGCGATAAATTTTTTCTTCATAATTCTCTCCTCCTTTGGCGCTCACGCGCCTCTTTTTATATAAAAAGCACCGTCCTGCCGTGCTTCCTATATCGTACCTACCGTTTTCTCCTGTCCAGCTTCGCCGACATCTTCATGCCGATCGTCTGGAAAATCTGCACCAGCACCACCAGCAGGATCACCGCCGCGAGCATGATATCCGACTCATAGCGGTAGTAGCCGTAACGCATCGCGATGTCTCCGAGGCCGCCGCCGCCCACGATACCCGCCATCGCGGAGTAGCCGAGGATCGTGCCGAGGGCAATCGTCACGCCGACCAAGATGGATGTCCTCGCCTCCACCAGCAGCACTCTGACAATGATATTCATGGTGCTCACGCCCATGCTCTGCGCCGCCTCCACGACACCGTGGTCCACTTCTTTCAGAGACGATTCAATCATACGTCCGATAAAAGGCGCAGCCGCCACCGTGAGCGGCACGACCGTCGCCGCGGTGCCGTAGCTCCTGCCCACCAGCAGTCTCGTCAGCGGCATGAGCAGGATCAGCAGAATCAGGAACGGGATGCTCCTGACGATGTTGGCAATCACGTCAAGCACCTTGTAGACCGCCGCATTGGGCCTGATACCGTCCCTGTCGGTCACGGCCAGCGCGATTCCCATCGGCAGCCCGAGCAGATAGCCGAACACTGTTGACAGCAGTGTCATAAACAGTGTGTCCAGCGTGCCTTCCCACATCATCTGCGCCGTACCCGACGCAATCCACTCCTTAAACCACATAGCCGTCCACCTCCTCCACGGCAAGCCCTCTCTCGGTCAGGTATGCTTTCATCTCCTCCTGCAGCTTCACGTCGTCAGGCAGACTCAAGATCATCTCGCCTCTGGCGATCCCCTCCACGTTCTTGGTGTCCGCCCTGAGGATGTTGATCGGCTGTCCGAACCGCAGCACCATGTTGGCGATGACCGGCTCGAAAGAGGAATTCACGGAAAAGACGATGCGGATACAGCATTTGCCTTTCATCAGATCCATCTGCCGATCCTCCAGCGTGCGGCTCTCCCCGCTCTGACCCCTGACGATCAGTTCTTTCGCCTCTTTCGTCCTGGGATGCTCGAAGATATCCGTCACCCTGCCCTGCTCGACCAGACGTCCTTCCCCGATGATCGCCACGTGAGAGCAGATCTCTCTGACCACGGCCATCTCGTGGGTGATGATCACGATGGTGATCCCGTACTCCCTGTTGATCTGCTTTAAGAGCTGCAGGATGGACTGCGTCGTCTGCGGATCCAGCGCGCTCGTCGCCTCATCGCACAGCAGAATCTTCGGATTCGCCGCCAGCGCCCTGGCAATCGCCACACGCTGCTTCTGTCCGCCGGAGAGCTGTGACGGATAGGCTTTCGCTTTCTCCGACATGCCGACGATCTCCAAAAGTTCTTCCGCGCGTTTCCTCGCCTCTTTCTTCGTCATCGCGCCCCGCGTGCCGCCGTCTTTCTTGCCGACGCCGCCATACAGCAGCGGAAAACAGATGTTGTCGATCACATTCTTCTGCATCAGCAGGTTAAAATGCTGGAAGATCATGGCGATCTCGGCGCGTTTGGCGCGCAGCTCTTTCTCGGACATACCGCTTAAGTCCCTGCCCTCGATCTCCACCGTGCCGGCCGTGGGCCGCTCCAGAAAATTCAGGCAGCGCACCAGCGTGCTCTTGCCCGCGCCCGACATCCCGATGATGCCGTAGATATCGCCCGCCTGAATCGACAGATCGATTCCCTGCAGCGCCTCCACGTCGGCGTCTTTCGTCACAAAGGTCTTGCTCAGACCGTGAACTTCTATGATTCCCGCCATCTTGTCTTGTCCTTTCTTATACTATGGTATCCTGCTTATCTTTTTCCTGCCGCGGGCAGCAGGCCATCTCTCCATCAATCTGCCTGTTTGTCCGTCCGGCGGCCGCCTCGGCGCCGGACACCGCGCCCGCGGCAGGCACTGTCTGACCCTTGACTACTGTAGTATGAACGGCGGGATTTGTCAAGTTGCAAACCCATTTTCCTATTTATCCGCTAGGTTTAATATGGTTATGATCATACACCAGAATGCGGCAGGTGTCAACTATTATTTTATAAAAAAGAAAAAGCGCGGATTGCCGCGGATTTTGGCCGCGCGCATACGGCAAAACAGACCGGTGCGGGCTGCCCCGTCCGATCTGTTTTTTCTCATGATTTCATGCCTGCCGCGCATCGCGGCTGCAAGTTGGCATTTTCTTTCTTACCGCAGCTTCCAGATGTCCCTGTTGTACTCGGCAATCGTTCTGTCGGAGGAGAAGAAGCCGGCTTTCGCGATGTTGACAAGCATCATCTTCCTCCACTTCTTCTGATCCTCATAGTCTTCGATCATTCTGTCCTTGGTCGCGATGTAGTCCTCCAGGTCTAACAGCGTCATGAACCAGTCCTTGTTGAGCAGCTCGTCGTGCAGCCTCTTAAGGTTTTCCTTATGGCCGACTTTCAGCGCCTGTCTGCCGATGATGAAATCCACGGCCTCCTTGATGACGGGGCTCTTCTTATAATACTCTTTGGAGACATAGTCCGCTTTCGCATAGTGCTCGATGACCTGCTCGGACTTCTCGCCGAAGATATAGATATTGTCGTCGCCCACCAGTTCGTGGATCTCCACGTTCGCGCCGTCGGAGGTCCCCAGCGTCACCGCGCCGTTGAGCATATACTTCATGTTGCCCGTGCCGGACGCCTCTTTCGAGGCGAGGGAAATCTGCTCGGAGATGTCGCAGGCGGGAATCATCTTCTCGGCGTAGGCCACATTATAATTTTCCACCATGAGCACCGTCATGTAGGGGCTCACGTCGGGATCATGGTTGACGATCTCCTGCAGCACCAGCAGCAGGTGGATGATGTCCTGCGCAATCACATAGGCGGGCGCCGCTTTCGCGCCGAAGATGAATGTCAGCGGCCTTGTCGGTTTCTTTCCCGCTTTGATCTCCAGATACTTGTGGATAATATAGAGAGCGTTCATCTGCTGCCTCTTGTACTCGTGCAGCCGCTTGCTCTGCAGATCGAAGATGGAGTCGGGGTTCAGGGTAACGCCCTCCGTCTCTTTCACATAAGCCGCCAGTTCTTTCTTGCGATTCATCTTGATCTCGGCCAGCCTGTCGAGCACCGCGTCGTCGTCGATATAGTCCAGAAGCTTCTCCAGCTTATCCGCGTCTTTCTTGTAGCCCTCGCCGATGGTCTGGGAGAGGAATGCCGCCAGCTCACGGTTACAGGACAGAAGCCATCTGCGGAACGTGATGCCGTTGGTCTTGTTGTTGAACTTCTCGGGATAAATCTTATAAAAAGCGTTCAGCTCGGTGTTTTTCAGGATCTCCGTGTGGATCGCCGCCACGCCGTTCACCGAGAAGCCGTAGTGGATGTCGATGTGCGCCATGTGCACTCTCTTGTCCTTGTCGATGATCTGCACCTTGGGATCCTTGTACTTCTTCGCCACTCTTTTGTTCAGTTCCTTAATGATCGGCACGAGCTGCGGCACTACTTTCTCCAGATACTTAATCGGCCACTTCTCCAGCGCCTCCGCGAGGATCGTATGGTTTGTGTAGGCACAGGTTTTGCTGACCACCTCGATCGCCTCGTCCATGGTGAAAGCCTTGTCGTCCACGAGAATCCGGATTAACTCCGGGATCACCATCGTCGGATGCGTGTCGTTGATCTGGATCACCGCATGGTCGTACATTCTGCGCAGATCGTATTTCTTCTCTTTCATCTCCTGTAAGATCAGCTGCGCCGCATTGCTCACCATAAAATACTGCTGATAGATACGCAGCAGATTGCCGGCCTCGTCGGAGTCGTCGGGGTACAAAAACAGCGTCAGGTTTTTCTCGATATCTTCCTTGTCGAAGTCGATGCCTTCTTTGACAATGCTCTCGTCCACCGTCTCCAAATCGAAGAGACGCAGTTTGTTGACACCATTGTCATATCCGATGATGTCAATGTCATAGAGGCGTGACGTCACCTTTTTATCGCCAAAGCTGACCTCAAATGTCGTGTCGGTCTTGTTGAGCCAGGACTGCGTCTCAATCCAGTCGTTCTTCTCCGCCGTCTGCAGCCTGTCCTTAAATACCTGCTTGAACAGACCGAAGTGATAGTTCAGGCCGATGCCTTCCCCGGGCAGCCCCAGCGTCGCGATGGAATCCAAGAAGCAGGCCGCCAGACGACCCAGACCGCCGTTGCCCAGCGAGGGCTCCGGCTCGATCTCCTCGATCTCACTCAGCTTCTTGCCGTTCTTTGTCAGAATTTCCTCCAGCTTGTCATAGATGCCCAGATTGATCAGATTGTTGGACAAAAGCTTGC
This sequence comes from uncultured Lachnospiraceae bacterium, assembly GCA_947588995.1. GTDB lineage: Bacteria > Bacillota > Clostridia > Lachnospirales > Lachnospiraceae > UBA3282. The sequence continues at coordinate 26,385 of CANPZI010000017.1, read as the reverse complement.
CGATCAGGAACTCCGCGGAGATATAATAGACTTTCTTCTCCCCCTCGATCGGCTCCGAAACCGCCATCAGCTTCTTGGACAGCTGCAGCAGACTGTAGTAGAGTTCCCGATTGCTGCACGCCGCCACACTCTTGCCGCAGCTGTCCTGCGTCTGCTGCTCCAGCTCTCTCTCCAGATTCAATACCAACACGTCCCTTTTCAGGTTGCTTGCCTGCGCCATAATTGCTCCTCCTTGTTGAAATTTTATGTATCTTCCCGTACTTCCTGTATCTTTTCTCCCCGCATTTTATCCGCCGCTTGCAGGGAGCGCCTGCCGCCTCTTAGCATGTCTTCCGTCAGCAGATAATATCCAGATATTTCATCCTCACCAGCTGATAATCAAGCACGATCTGCCTGCCCGCACCGCCGTCCAGAAGACGCTTCAACTCTGCCACCGCCTCCGAGGCAATCCGCTTGAAATCCTGCCGGACGGTATTCATCTGCTTGCCGGCATACCCCATCAGCGTGATGCCGTCGAACCCGCAGACCGGCCGGAAGATATCCATCTCCATCAGCGCCCGCATCGCCCCGATCGCCATCAGGTCCGAGGCGCACACCACGATATCTTTCCGCTTCGCATGGCGGAATGTCAGGTTTCTCGCCTGCAGCTCCGAAAAATCGCCGTTTCGCACAAGCAGTTCCAGATTTTTCTCCTCCGCCAGCCGCCTGACGCCATTAAGCCTCTCCTGCGTCACATAACCGTTCTTGCGCCCGGCCAGATAGAGAATGCTCTTGCCGTTATTTTCCATGACAGTCTTCTTCGCCACGTCGTACTGCGCTTTCTCCTGGTCAATCCAGACAGAGGAGGTGCAGGCGTTCACGAGCGGCGCATCGATCACCACAATCTTGAAGATCTGCGCCTCGATCAGTTTATGCAGCACTTTCTCCTCTTTGGACATGCCGAAGATAATCAGCCCCGTGATGCTCTGGGACTGCAGATAGCGGATCACCTCGTCCACGCTTCGGTTCTTCAGCATGGAATAGAAGACCGTGATGACATCCAGATTCATCTCCACCGCCCGACCGATCATGCCTGCCATGTACTGCATGTTGATCTCGTCTATGGCCTGGGAGACATTGTTCAGGTTGAGCAGCATCGCCACCCTGCCGGACTGTTTCGACGAGAGCGCCGCCGCCACGGAATTAGGCACGAAATTCAAGTCCGCCACCGCCTGGTTTACTTTTCTCTTCGTCTCCTCGCTCACGTTCGGGTAATTGTTCAGCACCTTGGATACGGTGGAGATCGCCACGCCCGCCCGCTTTGCGACATCTTTGATCGATACCATGCCGTCTTCTTTCCGCCCTTGAAAATATTCGGAAATCGTTTTCCAAATTCATCATATAACATTTTGGGAAATTTGTAAACCGGGGAATTGAAAATATTACGCCCGGCTTTCGTCTGTTCTGTTCAAAAGCCGGGCGCGTCACGCTATTCAACACTTCCCTCAATACGCAATCTCCAAAGTCTGCAGCACGCTCTCCTGCCCTCTGACGCGCGCCGCGACCGTGCATGTCCCATGCGTATTCTCCGGGATGGCAAAATAGGGATTCGCTGAGAAATCCAGGCACTCCACAGCCGCCTGTTCCCTGCCGCCCTCATCTGCCGGCTCACCGCCCACTTTCCCCGCATCCTCTGTCTCAGCCGTCTCTTCGTCCGCGCTTGGCGTCAGCGTGATCCTGTATTCCAAATCCTGCGGACGGTTCGCGGCCACCCGGTACACCGTCGCCCTGAAATCGCTGTCCTCCTCCATATCCCCGCCGTCGGCAGCCGCATCGACGTTCATAACTGCCGCCTCGCATTCCGCAGCCGCCGCCACGGCGTCAATACAGGCGTCCGCTTCCTCAGCTGCAATGTAATAAATCCCGTAAATCCGCGGCGGCGTCTCCCGCAGTTTCTCAGCATAGGACGAATAGAAATATGCCTTATTCTCCTCCGCCGTACCCGACATAACCTGCCAGAACACGGGTGTGTAGAGCGCTGCCCCCGTACTGTTCAAGTGTCCTATATCCATGAAGTTCTCCGTCTTCTGGATCGGCAGAACCTCTTCTCTGCACAGATTGAAATCATAATACGCTATGCCGTACTCTGCCGCGATCCGCTCTACCTGCTCCACATAGCGGTCATAGTGCTCTGTGGACAACACCTGCAGTTCATACATCGGCGAACTGAACAGCGTGATCCCGATCCGCTTCGCCTGACAGTATTCCAGGATCTTGCGCAGATACCGCTCCGCGTCCTCCGTCAGCGGCTCTTCCTCCATTCGGTAGTCTGCGTCCGTCCAGCACAGCCCGCTTTCCGCAAGCTGCCTGCTCGTCTCGTAATAGCCCTTGTCGGCATAGTGAGTGGCGCTGCCATCCTCATACAGAGTATTCACCACAAAGTCCCGATAGTCCTCCGTTCCTTTATGCCGGATCATATCTCCGACATACTCGTAATCGAACAGCTTGCTTCTGAATCTGAGGAAAGGCAGAAGCGTCTCCGCATACTGTTCGGGGCTGCTCATAGTCAGCATATACTGCAATTTGTTAAACGACGGCCTCATGTAATCCGTGTTGTACCAATTGTTTACGACGTTTTCGTCATAAATCCCTTTCCATCCCGTAGATTCCACATAATACATCTCGAGATAGACATGCTCCAGGTCATGCCGCCTGTCCGCCTCCCTGAGCAGATAATACGAACCGTTCAGCAGCTGGCCGGCTGAGGTCAGATTGAAGTTGTTCTTCCCATTGCGCGCATCCAGCATAAAAGGATTGATGTCACAGTGCACATGCGAGCTTCCCAGATACAGGCAGTCGATGTTCCGCTCCTGCGCATAATAGTTATGCCACAGTATCCTGCCCCAGTCGCTGTCGCCTCTCTCCACATACAGATAATCGAGTCCGTGTACACCCGTCAAAAAAGCGGCAGCCCACAGCAGCAGAAAAACGCCCCGCCGCAGATATCTCACGCATCTGCCGCCGCGGATTTTAAAATTGGAAATAAATGAACTCGCTCGTGTCATACTCCACCCCATAGCAGCCAAACAGCAGAATCACAAAGACCAGCCCCACTTCCGCGGCAAGCCGGAACCACCACCGCTGCCGGAGCAGTGCCGACGCCATGTCAGCGCCCCTGTATTTCCGGTAATCCACGCAGCCCAGAAGCAGGATCGAAGCGCACAGGACGCGGAAATATTCCCTGTTCACTCCCAGCTCATAGACGGAGCCGTCAACTATCGCAATCCAGTCAAACCGCAGCATACACCGCAGCATCTCCAAAGCGTTCGAGAAATCTCCCGCCCGGAAAAATACCCAGGCAAGGCAGATCAGCCCGAAAGTGAGGACACGCTTGAACAGCCTCTCACAAAACAGCAGGTTCTCTCTCCCTGCCTCTCCCGCACCGCCAAGGCGACGCAGCGCACCTCGCAGCGCACCTTTTACATAGCTCAGCAAGTCCTCCGCGGCCTGCCAGATGCCGTTGAGCAGACCCCACGCGATGTAGGAAACCGACGCGCCGTGCCACAGACCGCTCACGGCGAAGACCGTCAGCAGATTGACCTGTCTGCGAAAGCTGCCCTTACGATTGCCGCCGAGCGGTATGTACAGGTAATCCCGGAACCACCCCGACAACGAGATATGCCACCTGCGCCAAAATTCTTTTACACTCTGTGAGAAATACGGCGCGTTGAAATTATCCATCAGCTCTATGCCAAGAACGCGCGCCGCCCCTCTCGCAATCACGGAATATCCGTAGAAATCACAGTATATCTGCACCGCAAAGAAAACCGTCGCCGCCGCCACCAAAAAGCCGGCATATTCTCCCGGCTCCTCATACACGGTATTCACAATCACCGCCGCCCTGTCGGCGATCACCACTTTCAAAAAATAGCCCCACAGCATCAGCAGAAACCCGCGCCGCAGATTCTCCCAGTCGAACCGCTTCGGCGCATACAGCTGCACCAGCAGATTCCGGGACCTCTCGACCGGCCCCGCCACCAGCTGCGGAAAAAACGCCAAAAACAGCGCATATCGGAAAAAATTCCGCTCTGCATAGATGTCTCCTCTGTAGACGTCGATCAGATAGCCAAGCGCCTGCAGCGTATAGAACGAGATCCCCACCGGCAGCACAATGCTGTACTCCCAGGTGAACCGCGGCAAACGCAGGACGGACAAGAGCCTGTTCAGATTCAGCAGCGCAAAGTCCGCATATTTGAAAAACCCGAGCAGGCCGAGGCTGACCGCAAGCGCCGCCGAGAGGATCAATACTCTCTGTCTTCTGTGTCTCGCCGTGCCGTCATCCCCGGCGCTTTTTATCTTTTCCAGAAGAAGTCCCGCCACATACGTGACGACCGTACAGGAAAGCAGCAGCAGAATATAGACCGCGTTCCACTGCATATAGAAATACCAGCTCGCCGCCAGAAGCCACAGATATCTCGCCTTGTGCGGCAGCAGATAATAGATCAGCGCGACCGTCGGAAAGAAAATGAGAAACCCCATGGAGTTAAAAAGCATCTTCTTATCTCCTCATCCGTAGAAATCCACATAGGCATGCGCATATCTGTCCATCCTGAGTTTAACCTGAAACAGACTAAAAGCGCCGTTTTTTATGCTAACCTGTTTCAGGTTAAAAGTCAATACCCTGAAACAGGTTAGCTATAATATTGCCTGATACGGAAATGTTGGAAATGAGGCAGGCATGTACCCACGCTTACGGAATTTGAGAGAAGACAGAGATCTGTCACAGACACAGATGGCCAAAATATTAGGTATGTCACAGACCGGCTATTCCAAGTACGAAACCGGCGAAAACGACATACCCACTTCCATTCTCATAAAACTCGCCCGCTACCATAACACGAGCGTTGATTACCTGCTGGGGCTTACCGACAGAAAGACACCATACTGATCTCACACCATAGAAAACAGCTTGCGAAGCGTAGGCACTTTGGCGACAACGACGGCGATCCCCAGCGATATCCCCCACGCCGCGACAGCATAGACAAGGCCGAGCGCGTCAGCCGGCGCTTTGAGCGTCCACAGGACAAGCGGGTGCACCATATAGACCACCATGCCATAGCGGGACAACGCCGCGACAGCCGCCATACGCCGTCCCTCCCCCATGAACAATCTGCGGAACAGCAGCATGATGCAGACGCACAGAACCACCGTCGCCGGCGACAGCTCCGCAAGAATCTCCTGGTTCGCCTGCCCCGAAGCGCGAGACAGACAGTCGCACACCAGCCATACCGCCAGCGAAACGGCCGCGCAGATTCCCGCCTCCAGGCCGAGCGCCATCCGCGACGCTCTCACAGGCACATGGTGCGCCAGCTCGTAACCCAGCACATAATACAGGACATAGCCGACGACAAACTGCATATCCATATCCTGTATGACCGCATACGCCCGATCAAACTGCTCTATTCTGCCAAGCACAGGAAGAATCGATGTGAAGACAAAGGACAGGAGCAGAAAGTAGCGCGTATGTTCTCTATTCTGCACCATCCGGCACAGAAAGGGCGTAATCATGTACAGTCCCGCCAGCATCACAACAAACCATGTATGGTACTGTCCGAACAGAATACTTTTCAGAATCATATTCACCAGCACGCGGATATCTCTGTCGCCTTCCATGCAGGCAATCACTACCTCCCGTATGCCATATACCGCCATCCAGGACACATAGACCTTTAGCAGGAGAAAAATATTTTTCTTCCAGACGGCTTCGATGCTCCGCTCTTTCGCCAGCATCCCCGCTCCGCTGCACATGACAAACAGGGGAACGGCCAGCCGCGACAGCAAAAAAGGCACACTGATAAACCTCCACTCCCCGGAGCCCGGCGCAAGCGTCATCCAGGCGCCCGATAGCGTATGCTGCACTACGACCATCAGCGCCAAAACCACTTTCAACACATCCATCCACAGATATCTTTTTTGATCCGCCATACACTGACACCGCTTTCTCTCTGCCCTGCCGCAAGAAAGACCGAACCTTGCGATCCGGTCTTTTCCTATCTTACTTCATCTATATCCTGCGTTCCCCGCATTGCTTCCTGCCATGCTGCTTACTTCCTGACGAGATGTCTCGGCAGGCCGTTGACATAGAGCGGCTGCAGTTCGCCCATGATGAGCGGTCTTGCGTACTTCTCATAGCCGTCCGTCAGTCCTTTGCCGTCTGGCGTGATCCACTCGTCGGGCACATTTCTCTCCACATTCGCGATCGCGTGGATATCATATGCGCTCGTGCCGCACTGGTAAGGCGCCTCACCGTTGCGGTTCAGCGTGATCATCATGCCGGTCTTGCCCTCCTCGGCAGCCATAACCGCGTCATAGCCGACCTGAAACGCCTCGTTGATATCGGTCAGAGAAGCGAGGTGCGTCGCCGCTCTCTGCAGGGTGGAGAACTCGATCGCGCGGGTCTTAAGCCCCGTCTCCGCGGCAATCTTGTCCGCCAGCATCACCGCCGTGCCGGACATCTGCTTGTGGCCGAACGCATCCACGGCAACTTCTCTGCCGATCTCACACACGTACCTGCCGTCCGCCACCTTGACGCCCTCGGACACCGCGATGACGACGGAAGATTTCTTCGCCGCCAGCTCTTTCACGTCCGCGACAAACTTATCGATATCGAAAACTTTCTCCGGCAGGTAGATCGCATCGCAGCCGCTGCAGTCGTCGCCCTTGGCGAGAGCCGCCGCCGCCGTGAGCCAGCCCGCGTTGCGCCCCATGATCTCCACGATGCAGATCGTGGGCTTCTTCGCGCCGAAAGACTCATTGTCGCGGATGATCTCCTTGATAGAAGTAGCGATGTACTTCGCCGCGGAGCCGTAGCCCGGGCAGTGATCCGTCACGGGCAGGTCGTTGTCGATGGTCTTGGGCACGCCCATGAAGCGCTGCGGCTTATTGTGCGCCGCCGCGTAGTCGGACAGCATCTTGACCGTGTCCATGGAGTCGTTGCCGCCCGCGTAGAACAGGCACTCGATATCGTGCTTTTCCATGATCTCAAAAATTTTTTCGTATACGTCCTCATGGCCGTCGATCTTGGGCATCTTGAAACGGCAGGAGCCCAAAAACGCGGAAGGCGTTCTCTTGAGCAGTTCGATGCCCGTCTCGTCATCCAGATAATCCCCCAGATCGATCATCTTGTCCTCTAAAAATCCCTCGATGCCGTGTACCATACCGTAGATTTTCTTCACGCCCAGCTTCTTCGCCGCCGCGTACACACCCGCAACGGAAGAATTGATCACAGCCGTGGGGCCGCCGGACTGTCCAACAACAATATTCCCTTTCATGTCCTCTCTCCTTGTCCTTGTATATTTTATGGTAGAAAAACTGCTTGTCCGCCGTCCGCGGACGTCGATAGCATTATACCAGAAAAATCCGGCGAGTACAAGGCATATCCGCCAGACACGCACTTTTTTGCACCGTCTGTATGCACATCGCGCCGATCTGCCGATTCCGTTTGAATTTCTCCGCGGAACATGGTACACTTTTTTTATCTTAAACAGTTCACCCCGGACGGCAGGCCGTGATCTTGCTTTCGGCCGCCTGTTTACCACGAAAAGGAGTATCTCTGTTATGAGTGAATATGTCTTAAGCTGCTGCTCCACCGCAGACCTGACGAACGAACATTTTCTGAAACGCCGCATCTCGTATCTCTGCTTCCACTATGAGCTGGACGGGGTGCAGTACGCGGATGATCTGGGCAAATCGATGCCTTTCGATCAGTTCTACGCCGCCATGGCCAACGGCGCGGACACCAAGACTTCCCAGATCAACACGGAGGAATTCATCGCCTACTTTGAGCCTTTCCTCAAAGAGGGCAAAGACATCCTGCACCTGTGCCTCTCCTCCGGCATCACGGGCGTCATGAACTCCGCCATGATCGCAAAGGACATGCTGGCCGAGCAGTACCCTGACCGCAAAATCTACATAGCGGACTCTCTCGCGGCCTCCTCCGGCTTTGGCCTGCTGATGGACAAACTGGCGGATCTGCGGGACGACGGCATGGACATCGGCGAGCTGTATGAGTGGACCCTGAAAAACCGTCTCCGCCTGCACCACTGGTTCTTCTCCACGGATCTGACATTTTTTATCAAAGGCGGCCGCGTCTCCAAAACGGCGGGCTTCGTGGGCGGTATGCTGAACATCTGCCCGCTTCTGAATGTCGACTATATGGGACGCCTGATCCCGCGCTACAAGATCCGCACGAAACGCAAGGTCATTCAGGCCATCGTGGACAAGATGGAAGAGTATGCGGACGACGGCACGGACTACAGCGGCAAATGTTACATCTCCCACTCCGCCTGCTATGAGGATGCCAGGGCCGTGGCCGATCTGATTGAGTCCCGCTTTCCCAAGCTGGACGGACGGGTGCTGATCAACAGCATCGGCACAACCATCGGCGCACACACCGGCCCCGGCACGGTAGCGGTGTTCTTTTGGGGAAAAGAAAGGGTTGACTAGCATAGTCAACCCTTTCCTGCTATTTGTGTCATTTCCCGACACTTCTGTCATCTATCTCTGCAACGCCCCGCGTTTCCGGCTTTTATCGCATCAGATACACGAAATACGCGGCATAGCCTGCCAGTAAACAGGCACCTCCAGCCCGGCCGAGGCGTTTGTTCTTCACCACGAGAAGCCACAGCAGCGCCACCGTGGCAATGCAGACGATACTGTCTATGAAGAAATTCTCCGCGTAGGCGACGGGCGTGATCAGCGCGGAAGTGCCCACCACAAACAGGATATTGAAAATATTGCTGCCCACGATATTGCCCACCGCAATGTCCGCCTTGCCCTTGAGCGCCGCGGTCGCACTCGTCACCAGCTCCGGCAGCGACGTGCCGAAAGCCACGATCGTCAGGCCGATCAGCCGCTCACTCATGCCGAAAATCCGTGCCAGAGCCGTCGCCGCGTCCACCGCGATATCCGATCCCAGCACGATCAGGCAGCCGCCCGCGACGATCAGCAGAAGCATCTTCCAGACGGGCATCGGCTTGTCCGCGGCATCGCTCTCTTCCTGTGTGTTTTCTCCCTTTTTCGCCATGACGAGCAGATAGGCCAGATACAGGAGCAGCAGCCCCCACAGGATGAAGCCGTCCGCGCGGCCGACCACATGGTCCGTGCAGCCGATGGCCATAAGCAGCACCGACACCGCGATCACAAAGGGAAGCTCATATTTCACCGTAGACTTCTGCACCGCAACAGGCGCGATCACCGACGTGACGCCCAGAATCAGCAGCACATTCATAATATTGCTCCCCACGATATTGCCGATGGTGATCTCCGCGCTGCCCTTGAGTGCCGCGGACACGCTGACCGCCGCCTCCGGCAGCGACGTGCCGATCGCCACGATGGTGAGGCCGATGACGAGCTGCGGAATACCGAATTTCTCCGCCACCCTGCTCGCCCCCTCCACGAACCAGTCCGCGCCTTTTACCAGCAAAAAGAAGCCAAGCGCCAACAGCGCCAGCTGTACCACCACTTCCATCTTCCCATCCTCCGTTTCTCTCTGTCATAAAAAAAGAGACTCTCGGCATCGCTGCTAAAAGTCTCGTTCTCTCCGTCTGATGCTCCGCCGGTTCCGATCCGCCGGAAACAGAAAGCGTGTAAACATGACTTGCGTCAGGGTATGTTGCTTACACAGGATAACTACTCCCTCTTAACTTGTTAAACCTAACTTACCATAAGTGACCCGCCCTGTCAAGCCTGGCGCCCGCTCCGTCTGCCGGTCTGCGTCTAGCGTATCTTTGCCAGCGCCTCCTCCGACAGGATCTTTCTTATGTTCAGCGCAAAAAGCGCCGTGGCTGTAAGCGCGGACAGAATATCCGAGACGGGCTCCGCATAGTAGACGCCCATCACGCCCATAAAATGCGGCAGGATGATCGCCAGCGGTATGAGCAGAATGATCTTGCGCAGCACCGCAATGAACAGCGATACTTTCGCCTGCCCCAGCGCGAGGAAAGTGGGCTGGATTCCGTTCTGCAGCCCGAACAGGAGCATTCCCGCCATAAAAATTGGCATGACCCGCCCGGTCAATGCCACCAGCTCCGGCTCATTTGTAAAGAAACGCGCATAGAAAGCCGGAACAACCATCGTGGACAGCGCCGTCAGGAACCTGAAGCCGAAGCAGATACCGATCAGCCATCGGTACAGCAGTCTCACCCGCCCAAAGTTCTTCGCCCCGTAATTGTAGCTGACAATCGGTGTCATGCCCTGCGTGAATCCGTTGAGCGGCGCGGAGAACAGCTGCATAATGCTCTGCATGATCGTCAGCGATCCCACATATAAGTCCCCGCCGTACACCTGCAGACCGTGGTTTAAGACAATGCTGATAAAGCTCTCCGTCGCGTTCATGATAAAAGGTGAGATGCCAAGGGAGAACACACTCCCCAGAATACCGCCGTCGATGCGCATACAGCTCCTGCGGATTTTCAGGGATGACTGCTCTCCCAGAAGAAACGCCAGCACCCACGCCGCGCTCAGCCCCTGCGAGATCACTGTCGCGACGGCCGCTCCCCTGACGCCCATATGCAGCGCAAAGATAAAGGCCGGATCCAGAATGATGTTCGCGACGGCTCCGATCAGGACGGAGAGCATCGCCGTTTTCGCACGGCTCTGGCAGATGATGAAAGCGTTCAGCCCCAGCGCCAGCTCCACGAAAAGCGTGCCGGCAAGATAAATGGAGAGATAGTCTGTGGCGTACCCGATAGTGGCGTCACTGGCGCCGAACTGATAGAGAAGCGGCTTCTGAAAAGCGTAGAAGACCGCCATCAGCACAACCGTGCATGCAATCAGAAAACTTACGCTGTTGCCGAGAATCTTTTCCGCGTGTTCTCTGTCGCCCTTGCCAAGCCAAATCGCCGCGAGCGGAGCCGCCCCATTGCTGACAAAGGCGGAAAAAGCCGAGATGAATATGGTGATACAGAAAGTGACGCCCACGCCTGTCAGCGCATTGGCGCCCACTCCCTCCATGTGCCCGATGTAGATGCGGTCGATCACGCTGTACAGCACGTTGATCATCTGCGCCAGGATAGCCGGCAAGGTCATGCCGGCCATCAGCCTGCCCACAGATTCCGTCGCCATGCGTTCCTCTCTTGTCTTTTCTTTTGCTTTCTCTCTTACTCCTGCCCTGATTTCCTCCATAGTAAACCGCCCCATCTCATGCCGGCGCTGCCAAGCCGCCTGTGCCATATCACCATGATTATAGCGCAAATTCATCACGCGCGCCACCCGCTTGCATTTGCGCCGCAAATTTGCTACGATGACAGCGTAAATACACTGCGCACAAGGAGGTCTCTGATGGAACTGTCATCTCAAAAGAAAACTTTCCTGAAAATTCTGTCGGCACTGATCATCCTGACGGCATTGAACACGCGTCTTCTGGCCGCCCTGCTCTACGGCGCGGGACGCACTGACACACCGATGCCTTTCTGCTGCCGAGTCATCGAGATCTTCTGCTTTCTTCTGACGCTGTATCTCAACTTTTTTCCTGCGTTCACAATCCATAAGACTTCCACCACACGCAGCAAGATTCTGGAGGACGGCGTCTTACTCCTGCAGATTTTTCTCGCCACCGCGAGCGCGGAAATCGTGCTCTGTCTCGCCGTCTGGCTCCTGCGGCTTCCCCTGGACGCAGGCCTGGGAATTACTTTCTCCTTTTCCCTCCGCACGGGCACACTGCTGTTCTGGGTCAGGTATCTGCTGCTCGCCCTGCTCACGGAGCTGGCCCTGTTCTGGAACGGCATCATCCGCGTGTACGCGACCTCCGTACAGCTGGGCATCAAGTGGCGCGTCGCCGGCATCGCCTGCGGCATGATCCCCATTGCGCATCTCTACGTGCTGTGCCGTATCATACGCATCGCCGGCAGCGAAGTTCTCTATGAAAATGAAAAATATATCCTGAACCAAACCCGCGCCGAGACGCAGCTGTGCCACACGCGCTATCCGCTGCTGCTCGTCCACGGCGTGTTCTTCCGCGACTTCCGCTTCTTCGACTACTGGGGCCGTGTGCCCGCCGAACTGAAACGGAACGGCGCGCACATCCACTACGGCAGACAGCAGTCCGCCGCCTCCGTGGCAGACTGCGGCGAAGAACTGGCGGCCCGTATCCGGCAGATCGTACAGGAGACCGGCTGCGGCAAAGTCAACATCATCGCCCACTCCAAAGGCGGTCTGGACAGCCGCTATGCCATCTCCGCCTGCGGCGCGGCCAATCTCGTGGCCTCCCTCACCACCGTCAATACGCCGCATAGAGGCTGTATCTTCGCGGACTATCTGCTGGGCAGGATTCCCGACAAAATCTGCCGCCGCGTGGCCTCGAGATACAACAAAACGTTGTGTCATTTCGGCGATCACGATCCGGATTTTCTGGCGGCGGTGCGGGATCTGACGGCCTCCTCCTGCCAGTACCTAAACGCCGGTCTGCCCGACGACCCGCAGGTCTATTACCAGAGCGTCGGCTCGAAGATGAACCGCGCCTCAAGCGGCAGATTTCCCCTGAATATGGTCTACCCTCTCGTCAAACACTTCGACGGCGAGTGCGACGGGCTGGTATCCACGGACAGCATGAAATGGGGCAGCGACTTCATCCTGTTAAGCGTCCCAAAAGGCCGCGGCATCTCCCACGGCGACATGATCGACTTAAACCGCGAGAACATCCCCGGCTTCGATGTGCGGGAGTTCTATGTGGATCTCGTACATAATCTAAAGGAGATGGGGTTCTGAAAGATTTCGGCTCATCAATATAATAGCCATACGTTAAACAGAACTGATAAAAGTTTGAAATAAATACCAGAAAAGAGATTGTTCGGCAGGCGTCCCTTTCTCCTGCATCTCTCGGATTTCTCCTGTCAAGCCATCGGCGTGTGGACGGGGACGAAATCTTCCACCTCGAACAATCTCTGTTTCATGGTATGTATATTTTATCAAATTCATTCATTTCTGTAAAGTATTTTCTTGTTTTTAAGCAGTCTTTTCCACTCCCTGTCATTTATTTTCATAAATGTTATTATGGAATTCTTAAAATTAGGATTATCATGCGATACAACAAGTCGCAGTACCGTCTTGAACTGCTCGCCTCCATCAGCAAATTCTTTCAGAATCAGCGCCGTATAAGGTTTGCTTGTTTCAACAATATACTGCGGATATTCCACAATCTCTTTCAGATAGCCATAATATCTTTCATAATCATTCGGGTGTCGTTCCTTTATATGTTCTATGCGTTCATCCGTAATGACAACCTCGTCTGTAACAATATCTGTGGTGATACATTTATAAATTTTTTTGTTTATCTTACCAACTAACTGCACCTATATCACTTCTTTTTCGTTTATTGTTTTCATTATATCAAATTCAATAACTTTGTCTATATCTGCATACCGTTTTATGTTTTTAGATTCATGTGCGCAGTTCGATCCTGCCCGAAGGGCTTTTTGTGACGGTCGCCAGATTGACAAGCAAGCGCGTCAGCTTGGCTCATTGCTCGCATAAAAAAGCGCCGGATCACTCCGACGCACAAAATAGTATTATCGTTTTTATATGCCAATGCCAACTCCCCTTTTTATGATGACTATGCGTTAAAACGGTCTTTGCCTATTTTACAATTTATCCAGAATACTTTCACACAGTTTCCCAGTATCTGTTATAGCATTGTCAATACCAAAACCCGCACGCTGTAACTCATTACCAACTCTTTCCTCTATCTGCACCAACTCATCATCGGATAAATTATCAAAATCAGCCTCTATGCCAAGTAATTGCATAAATTTGATTTGATTTTCCGTGAACATGGTTATGCCTCCCGCTCTGTGTATTTCTTTCAGTCACTTTATCACAGCCTCGGGAAGAATGCAAGGAACGCACTCTTCCCGTAACGCAGCGGGAGCGTGTCTGCGGCGGTACGGAAAACCGCGCGGCGTTAGCTACGCCCCTACTCCGCCATATAGATCGCCGCTCTCTTCTCAATCTCCGCCAGCGCATCCTCCAGCTTCCGCTCTCCGTTCAGATAGCCGCTGCCCGCCTGGAACACCGTGCTCTCCAGCACGCTGTCGGTGATGTAGGCCGTCTGCAGCGAGGCGAGACGCTCCTTAAATGCCGCCGTCTCCTCCGCCGTGGGCCAGTAAGTGCGCAGCGTGATCGGCTCCTCATCCCCATTACTGCTGGCGAGAGTTCCGTACTCGTTGTTCTCTCCCAGATCCGCTGGCGGCGTAAGCTGCCTGTCAAAAGCCGCCTGATTCAGCGGAAAGCCGTCGTAATTGGCCTGCGCGTCTGTAGAGAGGAACAGATCCATGAAAGATTTCGCCGCGTCGGGCTGGGCGGATGCCGCGCTGATCGCCAGCAATGTTCTGGGCTTGAAGATGCCCGTACACTGTCCCTGCATGGGGACCACGCGGACATCCTCGCAGCCCGGCGCTCTCTCTAAGCCCAGCATCTCCGCATAGTACCACATATTGTCGATGTCGCCGCTCGCCATATGCTGCTCGCCGCTGATCACCGCCAGCACATCGTTGCCCGCGCTGGACTCGTAGGTGGACATGTCAATCCCCGTATAGGAAGCAAGTCTCTCGTTGCGCTCCATATATTTCGCCAGGATGTCTTTGTCCAGTCCGTCCATCTGCGCGTCGTAGATGCGCTTACACTGTTCCAGATATGTCCCGATCACTTCCGTATCGAGCGCACCGTCCTCGTTGATCCACAGCGGTGCGCTGGTATAGACGAAGCGCTTCAGCACTTCCCCGCTGCTCACCATGCCGGTCAGGTTCTCTCCCGGATAATCCGCGCGCATCCGCTCCAGCGCGTCCGCCACACCTGACAGATCTGTCATATCTGTTACATACTTTTCCTGCGCGCCCAGCACGGGCAGTTCCATGACAGCCGGCGCCATGTACGCCCTGCCGTCCACCTTGAGCGCCTCGATCACATTGTCGAAGAGCGGCTCCTTCTGACTGTACTGCGCGAAGTAGTCCGTGAGGTCGAGAAGCAGCCCTTTTTCGATATAGGAATCCATCGGCAAACCGTCCATCACGATCAGATCGGGGCCCGTGCCCGCCATAACTTCCGTGTTCAGCTTCTTGAGCGCATCGTCCCTGGTCACGGCGCTGTCTTCCATGCCGATCTCGTAGGAGACGAACCATTCCGGATTCTGCGTCTGGTAATAGGAGATCGCCTGTCTGATATCGTCGTTTTCCTCGAGGCTGTACACCGTCAGCATGTTCTCCGGCACCGTCGGCACGTCCGGATCGTAGGTAAAATGCAGCAGTTTACTGCCCGCGCAGAGCGCCAGAAATTCGTCGTCCGCAAGCTGCAGCGTGGCGATCAGCGCATAGTCCGGATTGCTTAAGTGCGAGAGCGCGCCGTCCACGACCTGTTCCACCATGTTGCCGCCCACAGAATGTCTGTGGATGCCTTTCGGCCCGAAAAGATAAACCGTGTCGCCGTCCGCCGGCAGCAGACTCATCGTAGCGTAATAGTGGCCGTTATAATAGCGGCCTCCGTAAGTTTTCTGCACGAAATCCACCAGCACCGTATCTTCAATATATTCTTCCGCATCCATGTCATAGACTTCGGGCATTTCCATGCCGTCCATCTCGCAGTCAATATACAACAAATTGTTGTGTGCCCAGACATGGGAACTCTCCTCGGGCGTCATCACTTTCTCCCCGCTGCCGTCAGGATGCAGTTCATAGACGTTGCGGCTGGTTCTCACGAAAAACCGCCCGTCAGCATTCACTTCCAGGTCTCTGGCATAGCCGTCCTCCTCCGTGAAGGCAAGCGTCACCGGGACTTCCGTCCCGTCGGGCGCATAGAGGGCGACCTCCTGCCGCCAGTCCTCGCTCTCCGTATCGGGCACATAGGCCACCGCCGCCGTCCCGTCCGACAGCATCGCCATACCGTTTATGTAATACGTCTTCTCCGCTTTCATCGCGGTATACCACGCCGGATCGTCCTGCGTCCACGTCGCGCCGTCATCCTTGGAGATGAAAATACCTGCCTCCGTGTCCATAATGACGAGGCTGCCGTCCTCCCGCATTCCCATAAAGGCCGGTGTGGAAAGCTGCCCCGACAGGTCGATCTCCTCCTCCACGTATCGCCCCATGGCAGTCTGGCCGTCGGCCGCAGAGGTGTCACCCTGCGTGCCCGTCCCTGCCCCTGCCGCCGTTTCGTCTGCCGTTCTCTGCGCGTCCGTCTCATTCGCCTCTCCACCGCCGCAGCCCGCAAGCCCAAGCGCCATAACTGCCGCCAGTATGACGGCCGCAAGCCTGCGTACCGCTCTGCGCACGCCCGGCTTTGTCTTTTCTTTCCTATCCTTTCTCATGCTCTTTCTATTCTGCATATTCTTTTTCCTTTTCATTTTTAATTTTACTCCGCCATATAGATCTGCGCATCCTTTTCGATAGCCGCAAGCGCCTCCTCCAGCGTGCACTCCCCTCTCAGGTAGCTCACCCCTTCGCCGATCACTGCCTGCTCCAGCATATCGTCGGGGATATAGGCCGTGGCGAGCGCGCCAAGCTGCGCTTTGAAGTCCGCGATCTGCATATCTTCCGGCCAGTAGATCGTGAAGTCGAACTGTGTGCCGTCTTTCCACTGCGTGGAGAGATAGACATATTCATTGTTCGGACCCAGATAAGATTCTTCCGGCGTGAACTGCATGTCGAAAGCGGCCTGATTCAACGGAAAGCCGCTGTACATACTCTGGACATCGGCGGACAGGAAAACATCCAGAAAAGCCTGCGCCTCCTCTTTCTTGTCCGAGGCCGCGCTGACGCCGATCAGCGTTTTGGGCGCAAACACCCCTGCGCACTGCCCCTGCATCGGCACGGCGGTCACGTCGTCACAGTCTTTCAGGAAATTCCGCCGGATGGAGAGCAGCTGCGCGTAGGTGTAATAAGAGATCGTCCAGCCGCTTAAGAGCTTCATCTCGCCCATGGCATAGGCGTCAACGCCCTGCTGGATGCCGTGCTCGACCATGCCGCTCCTGATCTCCTCCGCGCCAAAGCCCGTATAGTACGGGCCGTCCTCGCCGTAGGCTTTGACGACTTCCGTGGAGATGCCGTCCATCTGAGCGTCCCAGATGCGCTTGCACTGTTCCAGATACTGCCCGATGCCGTCCGTATCCAGCCCGCCGTCCTCCTTCATCCACGCAGGCTCGCCGGTGCTGATAAACTGTCCCAGCAGATCTCTCTCGTCACAGATGCCGACGATATCTTCTCCGGGATGCGCCGCGCGCATCTTTTCCACCGTATCCGCCACACCTGACAGATCTGTCAGATTGGCAGTCTCCTCCTCTTTCGCCACAAACATCGGCAGAATCACCGTACCGCACGCCATGTACGCCCTGTCATTCGTTTTCAGCGCCTCGATCACGTTGTCGAAGAGCGGCTCGCTCTGACTGTACTGCGCCAGATAATCGGTCAGGTCGAGCAGGAGTCCTTTTTCCACATAGGAAGCCATTGGCAGACCGTCCAGCACGATCAGGTCAGGCCCCGTGCCCGCCATGATTTCCGTGTTCAGCCGCTTCGCCGCGTCCTCCGCCGTCACCGAGTCGTCATCGCTCATGCCCACCTTGTAGGAGACGAAAGTGTCCGGGTTGGTCGTCTGAAAAGCGGCGATCGCCTGTCTGACGTCCGCGTTTTCCCGCAGGCTGTAGATCACCAGCGTATTCTCCGGCAGGCTGGGCACATCCGGGTCATAGCGGAAACGGACCGCCCTGCCGTTGTCGAAAATCGCCAGAAAGGCGTCCCCGTCAAGCTCCAGCATGGAGACAAAGTTGTAAGCCGGATTGCTCAGAATCGAGAGATCGCCGTCCACGATCTGCTCCATCATATTGCCGCCTACCACATGGCGGTGGATGCCCCTGCTGCCCGCGATATAGAGGGTGTCATCCTCACCCGGCAGCAGATACACAGAGGCGGCGTAATTGCCGTTGTAGGAGCGGTCCGCATAGTTGCTCTCCATGAATTCTTTCAGGATCTCATCCTCCACATAGGCGTCCGCCTCCAGATCATAGATCAGCGGCGCACCGTCCCCCGTATCCAGATAGAGCAGGCTGCCCCGCGCCCAGATCCACAGGGAGCTGGCCGCCGAGGGCCCCAGGCCTGTGATCTTCTCGCTGCCGCCGTCCGCCGTGATCTCGTACACACCGTCGAAAGTGTTGGCAAAGATGCGTCCCTCCTCGCTCGCAACGATCTGCCTGACGTACTTTTCCTCCTCCGTCAGAGACATCTCTACGGGCACTTCCGTGCCGTCCGGCAGGATGAGTTTCATCACGGGCTCATATTCGTCACCGTTTTCCGGCGGATCATACAGGACCGCCGTCGTGCCGTCCGGTGTCATCGCCATCTCGCTGATGTATATCTTTTCCTGCTGCATCTGCGTAAACCACGCCGGATTTTCCACGCTCCAGGTATCGCCATCGTCCCCTGACACCAGCACGCCCGCGATACTGTCCAGCACGACGACGCGCCCGTCCGCCAGACGGCACATGGACCGCAGCTCCATACCCGCATTCTGTGCTTTCAGCTGCTCCGCCAGATCGATCTGTGTCTCCACATACCGGCCCATCGTCACTTCCTTGTCTATGGAGGCGATAGTGCCCTCCGGCGCGGGATCGCCCTGTCCCTGCGCCGCGCCATCCGGCTGACCCTCACCGCCGCAGCCCGCAAGCGCCAGTACCATCGCCGCAGCCACAGAGATTGCCGTGAGTTTTCTCCTCATCTTTCTGCTCCGCATTTGTGTCTCCTTTCTAATATCCGCACGATCCTCGCTTTATCTATCAATATCAGTATACCAGCACAATCTCTAACCTTCCTCTAAAGAAACTTAAGAATAAATTTAATTCTTTTTAGAGATTGTTTCAAGATTTGTGTGATACTATTATAATAACGAGAAGAGGAGAAAAAGCCGACATGCGCATCTTACTGGCGGAGGACGACCAAGATCTGAATAAGGCGCTGACCTGGCAGCTTAGAGGGCACGGTTACAGCGTGGACTCCTGCTGTGACGGGGATGAGGCGCTCTACTACGGCGCGCAGGATATCTACGACGTGATCCTGCTCGACCGTATGCTCCCCTGTCAGGACGGGACGGAAGTGCTGACCGCCCTGCGCGGACTGTCCGTCCACACGCCGGTCATTCTGATCACGGCCCTCGGCACACTGGAGGACAAGATTGAGGGATTGGACCTGGGCGCGGACGACTACCTGGTAAAACCCTTTGCTTTCGAGGAACTGCTGGCACGCATCCGCTGTGTCACCAGACGCTCCGCCCTCCTGCAGGCGCAGCCGGACGCGCTCGCCTATCAGGACATCACCTGGTCGGGGCAGGACATGTGCCTGACCGGACCCGCGGGGAACAGCACTCTCTCCCGGCGTGAGGGCAGCCTGTTGGAAAGTTTTCTCCACATGCCCGAGCAGACCATCGCCCGCGAGACGCTTCTGTTAAAAGTCTGGGGCCCGGACAGCGACGTGGAGGAGGGCAATCTCGACAATTACGTCTATTTTCTCAGACGCCGCCTGAAAGCCGTAGGGAGTCTCCTACAGATCAAGACCGTGCGCGGCGTGGGCTACAGGCTCATGAGGCTCGCCCCCCCCCAGAAAAACAAACGATCTGTCCTGCAGTAACGCCGGCGGGGCAGAACCCTGCGGCAGAAAGGCTGGAGATGTTCCGTAGAGCACATTTATTCTTTACCATACTTTGCGGCGGCAGTACGGCGGCCATCATGATCGCCATGTCGCTTTTATATCTGCACGTCTCCGAGGGGAACCTGAGAAGCAGCCGCTTCCAGTCTTTTCAGAACGACATCGGCACCATCGCCGCCAATCTGGAACAGTCCACCTATGTGTCCATGCAGTGGCTCGCAAGGCTGGAAGCCCAGAACGACTACATCATCTATGTGACGGACAACGGCGTGCCTTTCCTGCATAATTCACTGAACGGCGGTGTTGACTCTCATAGTCAATCATTGTTTCAGGAAAGCCTCGACGCCTACCACGACAAAATCAGCGTCTCCCTCGCCTCCCCTGACGGCAGCAGCTACTCCGGCATCTGGCACATGGAATATTCTTTCACCTCCCCGACGACGGGAGATTCCTACTATGCCTCACGCATCGACATTGAACATGACGATTCCACCACATTAATCATGATCCTCTACGCCCTGAATCCTCTGTACGAATCGATCCGCCACCAGCGCTCACTCTTTGCGTGGATCGACGTGATTGCCTGCGCGGCGCTCTTCCTGTTCGCATGGCTTTTTACCGGCAGAATCTTAAGGCCCCTCCGGGAAAATCAGGAAAAGCAGCTCCGCTTCGTCGCGGCTGCCTCCCACGAACTGCGGACGCCTCTGTCGGTCATTCTGGCCAGCAGCGAATGCTGTGAAAACGCCTCCGGCGAGGAGCGTGAGGGTTTCTTTCGGACGATCCGCAGGGAGGGAGAGCGCATGAACGGTCTGATTGACGATATGCTGACCCTGACCCGCTCCGGCACAAGCCGCTTTCCCATCGAAAAAAAGGAGACGGAGCTTGACACGCTGTGCCTCAATGCCTATGAAGCCTTTGAACCGGTGTGCCGCGGCAAAGACCTGACCCTGACGCTTACGCTGCCCAAGACGCCCGCCGTGCGCTGCCGCTGCGATGCCGACCGCATCTCGCAGTTATTGTCCATCCTGCTGCACAACGCCGTCAGCTACACGCCGCCCGGCGGCAGTATCGAGCTGGCCCTGCGACAGCGCCGCGAACACAGGACTGCCTGCGAGATCTCCGTCACCGACACGGGCATCGGTGTTGCGGACGAGGACAAAGCTCACATTTTCGACCGTTTCTATCGGGCAGAAAAATCCCGAAGCACCAAAGGGCACTTCGGGCTCGGTCTTGCCATCGCCTATGAGATTGTGTCGGCCCACCGCGGCAGCATCAGCGTGCAGGACAACCCTGCAGGCGGCAGTATCTTTACCGTCAGGCTTCCCTGACGCTCTTGCATTTGCGCTCCCGATCGCCTATACTGGAATAGACGGGAGACCGCCAGAATCCAGAAGAAAGGACTGATACTTATGGCAGACAGCACAAGCAACATACTGCTCTCTACTTTTCCCAGCAACAAATTCGAGGCGCTGGCCATGCTCTACATGCAGCAGCAGAATCTCTCGGGTATGTCCCCCGAACAGGTCCTCGACAGATATCAGGAAGTCTACGCAAAGATGCGCGACCACGAACGTATGAAAGGACAGGTAACCTATTAACACACAAGACAACGGTCAAAGAAACGCTTCCGGCCTGCCGTGCCTGCACGGAAATGCCGGGAGCGTTCTTTTTATGGCCAGCACAGATTTTACAGACTCGCGCCGAAATCGGTCACCAGAATCTGCCCCGTCATGGCGCGGGACTCGTCACTGGCGAGGAACAGCAGGATATTCGCCACATCCTCCGCCGTGCACGGCTGCGTGCGCAGGTTGGAATGCACAGACATCGCGCCGAACATATCCTGATCGAGGGCGTCCGCTTTCATGGAGGAAGTCATCGGGGTCACAATCGTGCCGGGGCAGACCGCGTTGCAGCGGATGCCCTGCGCCTGAAAACGCAGCGCCGTGTGCTTGGTGACGCCGATAATAGCCGCCTTGGAAGAGACATAAGCCGCGCCGCCGCAGCCCTCATAGCCTGCCACCGAAGCCACATTGACGATGCTTGCGCCCGCCTGCATCCTGCTGCTCGCGGCGCGCATACAGCGCATGGTACCTTTCTGGTTCGTCTCCACAATCCTGTCCAGATCCTCATCCGAATAGCGGTCGATGGGTTTCAGACCCTCCTCGAGAATCCCCGCATTGTTGACCAGAATGTCGATCCGGCCAAACTGCTCCATCACGGTCTGCATCAGGCGTTCGGGATCCTCCGGTTTGGAGATGTCCGTGGAGATGGCGAGTACACGTCCGCCCGCCTCTTTGATTTCACCGGCGATCTTCTCAAGCGCCGCCTCCCTGCGGGCAGTGATGATCACGGTCGCGCCCTCCGCGGCAAACAGCTTGGCAGCTGCTGCGCCTACGCCGGAATTACCCCCTGTGATCACGGCTATTTTGTCCTGTAAACGATTCATGATATGCCTCCTTCCGATATAGTTAGTGTGAGATTTCTTTTTCCGAAATATACAATATCCTTTTACCATGCGGATGACAGGACTCGATCGGGAGAAGACTGCTCCGCAGTCATCTCCGCAGCCTGCTTGCGCAGTCTGCACCAGGTTCTGTGTTTTGTTGGACTCGATCTGGAGAAGACTGCTCCGCAGTCATCTCCGCAGCCTGCTTGCGCAGTCTGCACCAGGTTCTGTGTTTTGTTTGTCATTCGCATGATAAGGCGGGGACTCTTCGAGTCCCGCCTTATCATGCGGATGACAGGACTCGAACCTGCACGGTTGCCCACTGGAACCTAAATCCAGCGCGTCTGCCAATTCCGCCACATCCGCAAAAAGAAAAGGATTCGGACTCCCCAGTGAAATCCGAATCCGTTATGTATCATATCATTCAGGCAGGGCCCTGTCAATCCTGCGCTGCTGCATCTTCGCCGATATGACTGATCACTTTTCGCCCCATGCGGATACGGAAGTAAACCGTCATTCCCAGAGACATCAGTTCCGCGATCGGGAACGCCCACCACACGTAGTCCACATTGCCCAGTCTGGACAGCAGATAAGCCACCGGAATCAGCACCACGAGCTGTCTGGCCACCGACACCAGCATACTGTATACGCCGTTGCCGAGCGCCTGAAACACAGAGCCCTCTATGATACAGAAACCCGCCAGCAGGAAGCTGATGCTGATCGTGCGCAGCGCCGGGATGCCGATAGCCAGCATCGTCTCCGACGCATCGAACAGTGCGAAAAGCTGCGCCGGAAAGATCTGAAAGACGAGAAAGCCCACAAACATAATGCTGACCGCATAGATGATACTCAGCTTTATCGTTTTTAACAGGCGGTCTTTCTTAGCCGCGCCGTAATTGTAGGCAATAATCGGCACCATGCCGTTATTCAGTCCGAAGATCGGCATGAACACAAAGCTCTGCAGCTTGAAATAGACGCCAAACACAGCCGCAGCCGTGGAGGTGAACACCATCAGGATTCTGTTCATGCAGTAAGTCATCAGGGACCCAATGGCCTGCATGATGATGGAAGGAATCCCCACCACATAGATCTGCCCAATCATCGCGGGATCCGGGCGAAACCCTTTCAGGCGCAGCTGAATGTCCGTATTCTTTTTCAGATTCAGGATCAAGGCTATGATGCCCGCCACAATCTGCCCAAAGACGGTGGCTGCTGCCGCGCCAGCGACTCCCATCTTCGGAAAACCAAAATAGCCGAAGATCAGGATCGGATCCATGATGATATTGATGATCGCGCCCGTCCCCTGCGTGAACATCGTGTAGAGCGTCCGCCCTGTGGACTGCAGCAGCCGCTCGAAGATAAACTGCGTATAGATGCCGATGCCGAAGCAGCACACGATCGTCAGATACTGGCAGCCATATTCAATAATCTGCGCATCGTCCGTCTGGCTCATATAAAAAGGCCGGACCGCAAAAAGTCCCACCAGCAGAAAGATCACAAAATTGACGCCGGCCAGAAATACACCGTTGATCGCCGCCTTGTTTGCACGCTCAAAATCTCTCTCGCCAAGCGCTTTGGAGAGCACCGCGTTGACGCCGACGCCCATGCCGCCGCCCAGCGCGATCATCAGCGTCTGCAGCGGGAATGCCAGCGAGACTGCCGTGAGCGCGTTCTCATTGATCCTTGAGACAAAGACGCTGTCCACCACGTTGTAGAGCGCCTGCACCAGCATAGACACCATCATCGGAAAAGACATGGTGAGCAACAGCTTATTTACGGGCATGACACCCATCTTATTTTCTTCTCTGATTTCTTCCATATATACCCCTTTCTGTCAATTTGGCTCATTGCCCGCGCAAAAAAGGAGTCCGGAAAATCCGAACTCGCAATCGCAAAAGAATCCCTCTAGCTGAATAACAACCCTGCCTAGACGAACACCTCAGGGAAAAATCAGCATCTTCAACTCCCTGTTCCAAAAGGCTGCTCTTCATAAAGATATACCTTATCGACAAAAATGTCAAGTACATAACGCCTTACATCTTCATCGTCAAAATTTCCGACAAACCCGTCAAAATACTTTATGATGGTTTCAAGTTTTATATCGCATTTTCCCCGAAGTTCTTCACTCGCGATCTGCTCTTTCAAAAGGGGCTTCTCCCGCAGCTGGCCGTCAATAAAAAGGAATCATGGACTTCCCTCGAAAGCCTGTCCATCTTCCAGACAAGCAGACAGGCGCATCCCTGGCATGAGCTGCCGCTTGTTACTTTACAAGCAGTGCCTCTCGTTCTGCAAACCACTCCTGCAGCATATCCATGCTGACCTTGACTGCCCGTGCGATTTTTTCATCCGGCAGTCCCATATCCCGAAGTTCATAAGCCGTCTCTTTGGCCTGTTCCATCTTGCCCGCTGAAATACCTGAATCATACCCTTTATGATAAACACCTTCACTCAAGTTACACATGCTCTGCACCTCCTCGCTCATTTCCCTGCTCACACGGATCTTAAACTCATTCTGCAGCGCCTCCAGCTTATCCTCATAGCTGAGATTTGCAGAAAACATCTTGCTCAACAGCCGGATCGCATTATCTTCACTTTCTTCTCCCTTGCGTCCCAGCCGCAGCACCACGACCGTCATCAGGTCATAGTCCTTTTTCGCCTCCCGGAAATCCCCTCTCAGGCACTCCTCCGTGAAAGAATATCTGTTGATGGTGTCGGACCGGGCATCTGCCGTATCTTCACACAGCCAGATGCTCACACATTTCTTGATCTTCCCGTACTCTTGATTCTTAAATATTGTACCCCGCTGGGAAGAGATCATTCTGGCCGTATAATAAATGCCCCGCTTCGGGATCGGATATCCCGGCGTGTCATTATTTTGAATTTCGCAGTTTATCAGGATCTCGATCCGGCTGCCATCAGACGGAAGGACCGCAATGAAACGGATGTCAAAATAAACCGTGCCGTCCCTCTGTGACTTGTCAGCAGTCGGTTTGCCTTCTATCTTGTCATCTCCGCTCATCATGCCGGGATCGTCCTGCCTGTCCGGATGGTCCTGATGGACCGCGACCTTTCTCAGTTCAGGCTCACCCTCGATAAACCTCTCCGCGATCTCCTGCACCGTGTACGCCGCATACTCATCGAGTGCGCTCTTTACAATATATGCCAGCACCGACTTCTGAGCCACAATGTTTCGCGCCGACTCATCGTACTTGAATGCGGCGTTTTCATCTGCCACTTTTAAATTCTGCGCGATCTCACTCGGTGCAGACACTGTGGCCGGTTGTTTTTCCCGGAAATAATCCGGGGCCTTTTGCTGTCCGGATAAATTCATGTTTTTCTCCTCTCCACATGAAACCGACAGCACATTCTCTCTATCCGTAGTTTATTCTACCACCGCTGTGACCATAATGCAATAAACGCGCTAAAACTACACTCTTTACACTTCCAAGATTTCTATGACTTGTATTCTAATACTTATTTAGGATTATCAGGACTCTATAACAAATATAGAATTAAATCAGTTCGTTCAATACATCTATATTTCTTTGCTTTTTCGCATTATTTAAATTAAAGGAGAATTATGCTCCTGGAGAGCCGATTTTCACAGAAGATATCCATATAGAAGAATACATCTCACGCATGGCATGATAACAGATCACTCTTTGCAGAGGCCATAGAAGAAACCAATATCCGTACCAGTATGGTACATTTAATGAACCACTGGGGATTCGAACCCCAGACAACTTGATTAAAAGTCAAGTGCTCTACCACCTGAGCTAGTGGTCCATAAAGCTGGGCTAGCCGGATTCGAACCGGCGAATGCAGGAGTCAAAGTCCTGTGCCTTACCGCTTGGCGATAGCCCACTGTTTCGGCGGGTAACGACCCAACGGCGGCGGCGCTGAACCTTGCCGGCCGCATTTCCCATGCAAGGTGGATAGAGGGACTCGAACCCTCGGCCTCCAGAGCCACAATCTGGCGCGCTAGCCAACTGCGCCATACCCACCATAAAAACGTGCTCGAAGGGATTCGAACCCCCGACCCACGGCTTAGAAGGCCGTTGCTCTATCCAGCTGAGCTACGAACACGTACAAACCAAACCGCCTGACAAGCAGACGAAGCGGGTGATGGGAATCGAACCCACGTATCCAGCTTGGAAGGCTGGTGTTCTACCATTGAACTACACCCGCACAGGGTACAAAATGCGTCGGGGTGACAGGATTCGAACCTGCGGCCTCCTGGTCCCAAACCAGGCGCTCTAGCCAAGCTGAGCCACACCCCGCAAT
>CANPZI010000016.1 GCA_947588995.1 uncultured Lachnospiraceae bacterium | reverse complement strand
GGGATTGTCTCGATTTCTGCTCACCATATCAGCTATGATCTGTCTGGATATTCAATAGGGGCTTTTACCACTAAAGGCCTAACGGGGATATTTACCGAGATGAGTGCTCAGATGTCGAAGCCGTGGAATGCCGGGAAACCAGCATTTAAGTTCTCTCATGATAAGCCGGATACCGCCCAGTCTGAGTTTGTTCTGATTAGCCCATGTAATGCGAAAGCTCTTCTTGGAGGAACTGACGCAAGTATTTTGGAGCGCTTTAAGGGAGAGTATGAGTGGGATCGATGGAATGTTATTCTTCATGAGAATCGAGGCTCTGATCGTGGGGCTTCCATTGAGTATGGAAAGAACATGACGAGCTTTGAGCAGGATGAGGACTTTGACAATGTTTGGTCAGATGTCTATCCGTTTTGGTATTCTGACAATGAAGAGAATGGTGGTTTGGTCGAATTAAATACGGCTGATAAGATCGTTGCGTGCCCTGGAGAGTATGAGGTAAAACGGACTTATATTTTAGATCTATCTTCTGAATTTGAAGACAAACCAACACCAGATCAGTTGAAAACTCGTGCAGAGCAATACATTAAAGACAACGAACTAGGTAGTCCGAAAATCTCGCAAACAATTTCATTTGTTGACTTGAGAAATGCTAAGAACTACGAAGCTATTCGAGTCCTTGAAACGGTAAAACTAGCAGATACTCTCCGCGTGGAATTCCCTAAGATGAAGGTGTCGTCCACTACGAAATGTATTGGTACACGATACGATGCGATTCGTGATAAGTATATTGAGGTCACGCTCGGAGATCCGAAGTCTACGCTTGCTGATACGATTATTGGTCAGTCTCTTGCTCTTGGTTCGGTTCCGACCACAACAGATATGCAGAATATTATTGATCATCAGACGGGTTTAATTACCGGCAATGCCGGCGGCTACTTTGTTATTCATGACTCCGACGGAGATGGATTGAATGACGAAACTCTTTGGATGGATTCCCCAGACATTGCTACAGCAAAGCTTGTTCTTCGAATCAATAAGAGCGGAATCGGCTTTAGTAGTACCGGTTATAAAGGTCCATATAGTAGTGCCTGGACATTGGATGGGATATTTAATGCCAGTTTTATAAAGGCCGGCGTGATGTCCGCTGATCGCATTCAGGGCGGCACGCTCGTCTTGGGCGGTGCTAATAACGGAAACGGGTCTCTTAAGATTCAGGATTCAGCCGGAAAGCAAATTGGTCGAATCGATAACACCGGTCTCCATTTTGGTCCGAATGACGAATTCTATGTAGATAACTCTGGTACGGGCACGTTCCAAGGCAACGTATATGCAAAGAACATTCAAGCTGGTGGAAATGCTGGATATATTGGCGGAAGTCAGATTGGGTCTGGTGCAGTTGGCTCTAGTAATCTTGCCGGTAGTGCCGTTACGAATGAGAAGATCTCTGATGGTGCTATTAACAATCGGACGATTACAGACGGCGCTGTAACTGGCGGAAAGCTTAGTCAGTATGCCGTTGGCAATAATGAATTGGCAACGAATGCTGTGAATAACCGTTGCATTCAGTCAAATTCAATTAAAAATACGACCATAGAAGACGATGCTGTTTCTGAAGGGAAATGTAATAGCGATATGAGAACGGTCCTTGGCTATGCTAGAGCATATAATGATATGTTGGCGGGAAGAGTAACTGCTCAGCAAATTCGATGCTCACAATTTGTGTTTAATAACTATAATGTTATTTGGAAATCAACAAGTTCTGGTTATGTTCTTGGCCGAAATTAAAAAGGTTAGGAGAAAAAAAATGAATACATTAAAAACTGCAACTGGAAAAGAATATGAATGTTCTTTTTTTACAGTGCTTGAAGAAATGAATCTTTTATATGCCGACATAAAAGCAACCCTTGTTGAAGCAGCTCCAGTTTTTTCGGATCCAGAAGAAACGAAAGAGCTTCATTACGTTTTTACTGGAGTAAAAGACGAGGCACTTCCGGATGAAGTTGGTCGGATGTATATAAATTTAGCTTATATTCAGAACATTAGAGACGATAAGAGCATGGTTCGAATTGCTCTTCAGCGCCCATATGTAACTGGATGAAAATAAGGAGGTGTCAGTGAATGGCGACTCTTCAGACCTATAATCCTCCGACTGATCGAATTGTTCACACTACTCAGGTGGACTTTCTTAGTCGTAGCGGATTTGAACAGCCTGTTTATCTTGTTCAGGGTGATCAGTCTCTCCCGATTATCGCTGTTGAGTTGTATAAAAACGGAACTCGGTATGCTGTTCCAGAGGATGCTTCTGGCAATGTAAGATGGAAGAAACCGAATCCCAGTAACGAGTTTGCTTACAATCCTCTTCTTGGTGTAAGTGAAGACCGCATGACGGCCTATTTCGAAGTGACTCAGCAGATGGCCATTATATTTGGCGAGCCCCATGTTATCATTGAGATTTTGGTTGGGAAAGATGTGGCTGGGTCTAGTAAAATACCAGTTTTTATTGATAAAAATCCTGTTCAACAGGGGGATATCGAATCTACAGATGAAACAACAACATTGTATGATCTTGTTGAACAAGCCTCGGCGTCTGCTTCCGCAGCTAAAGATTCTCAAACAGCGGCAAAATTAAGTGAAGATAACGCGGCGTCTTCTGCTCAGAAGGCTGCTGATTCTGCCGAAGCTGCCGATAACTCTGAACAACTGGCTAAAGAGCACATGGAGGCCGCTGCAGTATCTGAAACAAATGCTGCTGCTTCGGAAGTGGCTGCTCAGACTAGTGCAGAAAACGCTTCCGCTAGTGAAACCTCCGCTGCTGGCTCTGCCGACGAATCTGCTCAGAGTGCCACAGAATCCGAGGATTGGTCCAATGTCTCTAAGAGCTGGGCTGTCGGCGAAGGAATGGGCGATCAACGTCCTGACGAAGCGACTGACAACTCCAAATGGTATGCTCAGCAGGCCAAAGATAGTGCTGATAGTGCTGCTGCCAGTGTTCAAGTTCTGGAAGACAACAAAGAAGCCATTCAGAACATTAACGACAATCTGACTGATATTCAGAATGTCAGCGAGAACATGACGGATGTCCAGGCGGTTAGTGAAAACATGAGTGATGTGACATCTGTTAGCAGCAATATGAGCGATGTTCAATCTGTAATTGAAAATATGGAAGCTATACAAGGAGCTCCAGACGCCGCAGATAGAGCCGAAGCAGCTGCTGATTCTGCACAGTTCGATGCAGATCGTGCGGAAGAAGCTGCAAATCGAGCTCAGTCTATTGCTCAAGGCGCTAAAGGCTATTACGAGACTCCGGAATCTCTTCGAGAATCTATTCCAGAAGGAACCACGGGAGACTGGGCTATCGTTGGCTCTACCGACACTATTTGGGTCTGGGATGGAGAGACTGGAGACTGGAAAAACACGCATCAAGCAACGGATCTGAGTAACTACTATACGAAAGATCAGGCTGACGAGGAGAACAATAAGTTGTTGGCGCAAGTCACTCAGGAGACGAACGAGAAACTGGCCAATAAACTTGGAAAGACAGAGAAAGCCGTTTCTGCGACAAATGTGGAAACCATTTCTGATGGTCCGAATTTGACCGTAAAAGAAGATACTAATAACGTTTACCTGCAAGTATCTAATATTTCTGACTCAGATACTTTAGACAAATTTGACATTGTTGTTGATAAAAAAGATGGTTATGCTTGGATTCACGAGTATAAAAACAATGCTGATGCTTCGGGTGATTTAGGAAATCATAAAATTTATACTTCTGCTTTTCCACAGCCATCCGTAACAGGTAACGCGGGAACGGCCACGAAGCTTGCTACTCCTCGTTCTCTTAAAACGAACCTCGCTTTTACAGCAAAGGCCACTTTCGACGGTTCCTCCGATCAGAACGGCATTCCAGTGACTGGCATACTTGGAATTGCGAATGGCGGTACAGGAAACACCACCGGCAACGCGCCCACGGCTACGAAGTTAAATCCTGGCGCCACCATCAACGGAGTCCTGTTCAATGGTTCTCAGCCCATTAGCATCAAACCGAAAATTTCCCTATTGACCACCAGTACAGTTCCATATGGAGATAAAAACACAACGGCTCACATTCTTAATGCAAATTTAAGCACCGTGGATGCGATTTCCGTCACATTTGGTATTCGTTTTACAGATGGTGGTACCATCTGTAAATCCCCAACCATATACTATAAAAATAGCGTTAATAATGGCGCATGGTATTTAGACGGATATTGCGATGCAGGCCATTTCATAGATCTTTGGCTCGGGTTTCCAAACTTTACTGGGAATGTCATTTATTTTTCATATGTATCAACTGGAGGCTGGAGTTCGCCTTGGGTGAACATATATGGTATAACTTATTAAGCTCATAAAAAACCTAAGTTGTTGTTTTTTTTTTCGGTCTCCCATTGATCAATAAGATATTCCAACCACGCGGATCTGTTTCACAGCCCATGATGAGCTGGTCATTTCAGTGGTGTGATTGAATGTGGTGGCTGCCTTGTTTACGATATAAAACCTTGGCCAAATAAAGTTATTCTTATCGCAATAATATCCCACACTGTACATAATGTCAGCATCTAATCCCGCGACCCAAACCCGCCTGGAGAACTCAAACCAGTTAGGATTCGTGTCCACACTCCACCGGCACCAAAATGTGATTTCCAATTCATCAAAATTGTTTGGTGCAGAACTAAGTGTGATCGTGCCTTTTGTGCCGGGGTTATTGGCCATCCCGATCCTCGTATATTTCGGTTTGATGCTAATGGGCTGAGAACCGAAGGGACGTAAAAATGTTAAAAAGGAAGTGATATTCATGACTGCAGTCAACAAACTACTTTCCATTGCCCGAGCCGAGCTTGGGTATAAGGAGAAGAGCAGCAACAGTAATCTAGATAACAAGACCGCTAATGCTGGAAGCGGAAACTGGACAAAGTATTCCCGCGACCTGGATGCGGTAGTCGGTTTTTACAACGGTCGTAAGAACGGATACGCCTGGTGTGATATTTTCACAGACTGGTGTTTCGTTCAGGCGTTTGGCGTGACAATGGCGAAGAAGCTCCTGTGCCAGCCTGATAACAGTGCTGGAGCGGGATGTACGTATTCGTTGGCGTACTACATGCAGAAGGGGCAGTTTTATCGAGATCCTCAGCCTGGCGACCAGATATTCTTCGGAACAGTCGGTGCCAGCACACATACGGGAATCGTGGAATCTGTCAGTAACGGCAGAGTGAATACCATCGAGGGCAACACATCCGACGGTGTATTTCAGCGTTCTTACGCACTTGGCGCGTCCAATATCGCAGGCTATGGCCGGCCTGATTGGAGTTTGGTTGGAGAAGTCACGAATGATATTCCTTCTGACGTTCCCCAGACGGATCCTTACGTAACTCCCTCTACTCCTTCCGTATCTCGAGATGACGGGATTCTTCGTGACGGAAGTGTCGGGGAAGACGTAAGGAAACTTCAGTCGAATCTGATTAAGCTTGGCTACAGCGTCGGTTCTTGTGGCGCAGATGGTGAGTTCGGAGCGGATACTAAGGCTGCCGTCTTGAAGTTCCAGAGAGAGCATGGTCTAGAGGTAGACGGCGAGGTCGGTCCTCTGACTCTTGCTGCCATCGACAAAGCACTTAAGACTCCTGATCCTGTCGCTGATGTCAAACCTACTTCTCCGGCGAAGACCTCATTCTCAGTTGGTGACACGGTCATGTTCACTGGTTCTGTGCATTATGCCAGCTCTACTGAGGACATCAGCTATCCCGCTACACCTGGTAAAGCCAAGATCACGGTCATTTACAAAGGTAAGAACGGCAAGCATCCTTATCATCTCGTAAAGGTCGCTGGAGGCGGTTCTAATGTCTTCGGCTGGGTGGACGAGAAGGACATTCAGGCGGTGTGAAAAAAAATGCATCAAAAGAAGTATGAATTCTCGAAGATTATGGCCGTCACTGTCATTTTAGTATGGTTGGCGGCTATAATCTACGCCTTTGTAATGATGCGGATCACGTTTGATCTGAGTCCGCTGGCTTACGTGATGACGAGTATCGATGCTGTCGTCGCTGTTGTTCTTGGCTTTTATTACTGGAAAGCAAGAGCTGAAAACCAAATCAAACTGAAAAAGATCTATCGGGAAGATGCTCCCGAACCAGATTTTACTAAGGATGGAGGGTATTAACTATGTCTTTTAACATCACACCTATTGTCGTGGCTCTGATTGGTCTTCTGAGTACCATTATCACTGCCGTAGTCATCCCGTACTTCAAGTCTAAGACTACTAATGCCCAGAGAGAGAATATTTACTTCTGGGTAAAGCTCGCTGTTGAGGCTGCTGAGCAGATCTATAACGAGGGCGGTCAGGGTACGATCAAGAAGAAGTACGTCGAGAAGTTCCTGTCCGATCACGGTATCGCTCTGGACGCAGATCAGCTGGACGCGGCAATTGAAGCTGCTGTTCTTGAAATGAAGTCCGAACTTGAGTCTTGACATTTCAAAATGAGGCTACTTTTCTAAAAAGAAAGGAGCGTAGTGCTTTGGAAACCGTTATAGCATTTACACCTGGTCAATTGCTCGCAATTATTCTAGCGTTCTTTGGCGGACTGATTACAATTTCTGGTGGCATTGGGGTCCTCATTAATCTTCGCACGAAGATGAAGGCTCCCGAAACTCGTCAGAACGAACGTCTAACAAGACTTGAACAGAGAGTTGCGGAGCATGACGAATATTTTAAGAAAGATAAAGTCAAGATCGAGATGCTTGAGGAGGGGAACAAGGTGACGCACAAAGCTCTCCTTGCTCTCCTCGAGCATAGTATCGATGGCAACAATATTGATTCATTAAAAGCAGCAAAAGAAGCGTTAAAAACCTATCTCATTGAACGGTAAAAAGGAGGAGCAATTATGCCTTTTGGTCCCACAAATGTCTCTAGCATTCCTAACGAGGTGCAGCAGTGGATCGTTCAGAATCCTCAGTTGGCCGAACAGCTCGGGAAGGCCCTAGGCGGAAACCGGCCTTTCGGAGCTCCTGCTGTTGGACCGACTTTCAATCAGCCGAACTATCAGAATGATATTTATGGCCGGAATGCAAACGTGTCGAATCCGATGAACTTCGGGCAGTCTCAGCAGCAGGCCTCTGTTCTTCCTGGAAAAGTCATCAACGGCCCTCAGGACATCAAGATGAACGAAATTCCTATGGATGGAACGGTCGCGCTGTTTCCCACAAGTGACTACTCTGCCATTTACGCTAAATGTTGGAATTCGAATGGCGGAATAGACACTATGGAATTCAATCCGAAAAAATCCCCGGAGGAAAAAACGGAAAAAACGTCCGAATACAACGAGGTCCTCGCCCGTCTTGAGAAGATTGAGTCTATGCTTGCTTCTCTTCCAGTGCTTACTCAGAATGTTCCTGGAGTTGGAGAAACGATTAACTATGAGACCACGATCTCTTCTACTGGAAAGAAGCCGAAGAAAGGAGTCGTAATCGATGCCTGATCTTCAACTTCTTCTTGCTCAGAGGGCTCTTCAGACGAATCGAGATAAGGTTCGAAATGCTCCTTGGGCACAGGCAGCTATTAACGCTATCATGACCGGGGATGCAAAAACTGGTGCTCAACTCGCTGCCAATCTGTGTAATTCAATGGGCATGACAGAGGAACAGGCTATTCAGCAGATCCGAAGCTCGTTGAATCTTCCTTTCTAAGCCATAAAAGTATGGACAAATCAAGATATTTTCGAGACGATGCGCGCGGCCTTGAGAATGTCTTATTTGTAAATATTTTTATTTTGGAGGAATCTAAACATGTTTGGTGGAACAAATGCTGGTCCTAGCCTGGCTGACATCGGCGCTCTTCTGGGAAACCGTAATGGCGGTGACTTCGCTAACGGTGGTTGGTGGCCGATCATTCTGCTGGTTGCTCTGTTTGGCGGCTGGGGGAATGGCGGTTTCTTCGGCAATCGTGGCGGCAACGGCGGCGGTGGCTGCAACAGCTCTGATAGCGGCTCTTCCGCTTCCGGCGCTCTGACTCGTAGTGACCTGTGCATGGACATGAACTTCCAGGAGCTGAAGAACAGTGCTCGCAATACGGAGGACACTCTGAATGTGGGCCTGGCCAATCTGAACAACGCCTTCTGCCAGCAGTCCTACGAGGCTCAGTCTCTGCTGAACAGCCTCGGTGTGACTGCACTGCAGACTGCCAATTCTCAGAACATTACTGCTCTCCAGAATCAGAACGCTCTGCAGGCCATCATCACCCAGTGCTGCTGCGACCTGAAGAGCCTGTTCGCTCAGGCCGAGTACAACCGTGCTACTGACACTTGCGCCATTACGCAGGCCGTTCGTGATGCTGCTCGTGAGATCGTTCAGAACGACAATGCGAACTATCGTCAGCTGCACGACGAGCAGATCGCCCTGCAGATGCAGCAGAAGGATGCTCAGATCAATGCTCTCCAGACCCAGGTTAACAACTGCAGCACGGAGAACATCATCAATGACGCTATCCAGAAAGCTCTGAATCGGATCTATTTCCAGAGCCAGAGCAACTGCGGCTGTGGCAACAACTACGGTGGCTGCTGCGGAAACAACGCGTTCAACTTCGGCTAAGCCAGATATTTCTTCCAGCAACAAGAATACCTTTTTAATTTAAAGATGGTAGAGGTTTCTAGTGTCGTCAGTATCGTCTAGGGCCTCTACTGTCTTTTATATTTACAATTATTTAGGAGGGTAAATTTTAGATGATTAGGGTGACAAATACAGCTCCGGTTGTCCTTACTCCTGGCCAGGCGCTTACCTTTAATGACCTCGTGTGGAAATCTGGCAAATGCGAGACCTTCCGGAATCCGGGCGGTTCCATTCGCGTTGGCGAAGGCGTTTATCGGGTGACTTTCCATGCAAATATCGCGAGTGCCACTGGTGGTACTGCAGCTCAGCTGACGATCTATGCTGACGGCGCTCCTCTTCTTGAGACTGTGATGATCTCTACTCCGGCGACTGCTGATATTTTCAACAATGTCTCTGCGGAAACCACGATCGGGAACTGCGGCAATTGCTGCAATCCGAATCCGGGTAACATCACGCTTACAGTCGTGAACACTGGTACGGTTAACGTTACTGTTGGTGCCGGTGCTAACTTCTACGTTGAAAGGAGGGCGTGATCATGCATGATCTGGCTGAAGCCATTGAGAAGCTGAAACCCCTGAAGGAATTCAAGGAATCGCTTCTGGAATGCTGCAAAGCCGAGGCCGCCAAGAAAGGCCTCGATTGCGTGGATACTCAGGAACTCGGTGAGGTGGTCGACATGATCAAGGACCTCGCTGAGGCTGAAAAATCTTGCATGGAAGCCCTGTATTATCAGAAAGTGACCGAAGCTATGCTCTCTTATGAGGAGCCTCGCTATGGCTATAACCAGAATCGGAGTGCGACCACTGGGCAGTACATGTCCAGAGGCAGCTCCTCTATGGGTGGCCGTGACGGCAATTCTGGAGGCGGGCGTATGGGGTTCCGTCCTCATGAGCCCATGATGGATATGGCTGGCACTTCCTGGGATGGTGACGACTATATGCAGTCTGCAATGGACCCGGGCAATATGAGCTCTCGCTATGGTCGCGCCTATGCGGATTACAAGTCTGCTCGCCGGCACTATACGGAGACCAAATCTCCTGAGGACAAGCGCGAAATGAGTATGCATGCAGAGGAGCATCTTCGGGATACCGTATCTACTGTGAGGGATATTTGGGAGGACGCTGACCCCAACCTGAAGCGGAAGATGAAGGAAGACTTTACGAAGCTCATGGCTGAAATGAACATGTGAGCGCGTTCACCATGAACGGTCTCCAATGGAAACTGATGTTTGTCAGTCCTGGAGACCCAATGTTAGTCGATCGATCTGGCGAGGAACGAGTTGCTACTACAGACCCAGCGAGCCAAATGATATTTCTCTCGAAGGAATTACACGGTGACTTCTTGCGAAGGGTCCTTTCTCACGAGTTAGGGCACGTCGCGATGATTAGCTATGGCCTGTTGTCTGATATTCACCGAATGTCTTACCCACATGATTGGGTGGAGATGGAGGAATGGATTTGCAACTTTATCGCCGACTACGGTCAGGAAAACGCGAGCTTAGTTATGTCATTTCTCGAAGAAGCTGGTAACCAAAATCACTAAAGCACAGAACGGGACGCCGTATTCAGGTCAGCTGGCGGCGTCTTGTTCGCACTAAAAACCTTTCTTATAGTAGAAAGGAGTTGAATATTATGGCGTATAAATACAAAAGCAAAGATGGTCGTATGTTCAAGAATTTGGACATAGCAGTGGATAGCTATTGCAAAACGAGGAGTGAGTCTTGTATAGATTGTAGGCTTATTCATCAGAAAACTAGAAGATATGCTGGATATCCTCTGTGTATGGACATTGGCAAAAACGAACAGACCGATCATCTGATTGCTATAATATTAGAACTAGAAGAAGTCGAGGCCTAATCGGCCTCTTCTTTTCGCGCTAAAAACCTTTCTTTTAATAGAAAGGAGTGATGTTTATGATCACAATTACATTCAAAAACAAATCTATTCTTAGCAAAATTTCTAGAGATGATGTTTGTAAAGCTCTGATGGGAGAGCCGGCATTTGTTGATGACACCATTGTTGTTAGCGATTATCCGGATACTCCTGAAGGAGCATTTACGATGTTCGTCTGTGGAGAGCATAACAAACGAGATTTGTACATTGAGATCAATGATGCAAACGTCACAATGGGAGAGGCCTAATCGGCCTCTTCTTTTCGCATAAGATTCCAGGAGTCTTAATTTTTTCGCATGATATTCTTAGCTTACAATAGAGGTGACGACCTTGGTCAAAGGCTATCCAATAGGAAGTAATGCGTGGTCCGAACAGAATGACGGGAACCTGCAAGTCACGAGGCTGGGACACGACGGTGATCTGAATCGCCGGTAGTAAGTATCGTAATCCTGGATAGCTACCATTCTTTATATTTTTCGCGTAAAAAACACCTCCTATAATGAGAACAAATAATAAAAAAACAATAAAATAGGAGGTATTAACAATGAAAAAATTAGGTACTCTTGATCGCCTGTTTATCATCTTTATTGTGATTATGATGGTGATCTGTGTAGTTAAAGACGTTGTTAACTATGTTGAGAACGTTCTCGATGAAAAGGAATACAAAGTCAACCATGAGGAATGGATGAAGAACAATGGCCTGCATGAAGTCTATCATGAGAAGCTTGACAAAGACGGAAATCTTGTGTTCTACAAAGATATTGAGTCTTATGAAGGCGACATCGTGATTGGTAGCGTGCAGTACGTTGAGCTTTCAGAGTACGTTTCGAATCGGTGAAGAGGGTATTCCTCTTCATTTTTCTCGTGTGAAATTCCAGGAGTCTTATTTTTTCGCATTTAAAACAGTTCCTATAGTGAAAGGAGCTGATACAATGATATTCACAGCGATTTACCTTGGCATTGGTTTGATTATAGCCATCATTCGACTGGATGAGATTGAGAAGTCCGAATTCGAGGCTAGAAAGTTGTTCAAAGACGACGACTTTTATCTCGAAGTTGAAACCGGCAATCATCCTATCGCAGTGGTGCTGGAATGGCCGATCGTGGTTATCCGGTGGATTCTGAAAACAAGATCCTCAAATAAAGAGAAGTCCTAAACAGGACTTCTTCTTTTTCGCACCAAAAACACCTCCTATATTGAAAGGAGTTGATAAAGAATGACACTCATAATCATGTTCTATATCACAATTGGACTGGGAGTAGCAGTTAGTAATGCTATTTCAATGACCAAAGACGACGTACTGGAATACATTAGGTATTCAACGCCAGCAACGATCGTGTTGGTCTGCTCTGTAATAGATATTTTACTGACCTTCTTCTGGCTTCCGGTAACGATATCCATGCTTAGAGATCATTACAACAACATATAAAAGGGCCGAATTCGGCTCTTTTATTTTTCGCGTGATATTCTCGTTCTATAGTGAAGGAGGTGCATAAAATGCAGAAAATACTTTTTAAGACATTGAAAGGGCTTGGCATTACAGTCGGAGTCGTATCGACAGCTATTGTTGTCTGGGCGTTCAGTATGTACAAGGAGTACTTGAATAGCCCCTCCTACAGTGCGAACCACACGACGGGGGAATCTATCAGTGACTACTTTAAGTACTGCGACCAGATGAGCAAGGGCTTTCCAGATGCGAATACTCGCAGGCTGAAGTACTCGTTTGACCCGACAATGTACGGATGGTATTGCCGCAATTTATCCGATTGAGAGGAGCATTATGCTCCTCTTCTTTTTTTCGCGTTAAATTCCTTTCTTATAGTGAAAGGAGTGATTCACATGACATACTACAAACCTATGTTTCATTTCAAAGGGTCACAAATTTGGGATATTATCAAAGCGTACAATTCGAAGCTTTTGCAAGCGTGCATCGATGATTTTGTTAATCTGCGAAATCAGGCTTGTGATGAATTAAATCCGCGCTATCCAGAATGGAACAAAAATGCTCCGAAGGGAGTATCACACGAGGAGTATTGCAAGTACATTTGTGGAAAGCAAACAGAAATTTTAAACAAGCTCTATGAAGAGAAGTGGAGTAAAGAGTTGCATGTAGTACGTGTCGGAAGCGATGAAGACTGCGATATGTATGCCGAATTGTTAGTTGATCCTAATGCAAGAATTTATGTGAGTCTAAAACCGGTAGAAGAGCCTTAACAAGGGCTCTTCTTTTTCGCGTGATATTCCTTTCTTATAGTGAAAGGAGGCGAAGCATAAATGATATTCGCAATAATCTATTTGGTTATAGGCTTAATTGTTAGCATATGGCTTACGATCTTAACGGTCAAACACGAAACTGTTAAAGAGTATGAGGACACAAACGATATTTGCGCACCGATCTCTAAGGCGTTATTGCCCGTTGTATTGATCATTAATTATATTCTACTTTGGCCTATAATCATTACGTGTTCTATTGCAAATGCTTATTATGCAGAAATCCACGAAAAAGAGGACTAGAAATAGCCCTCTTTATATTTTTTAAGGAGGTAAACAATGGCACCCAATCAAGAATTAAACGAGCAAATTGTAATTCGTTCGAAAAACTCGCCCTATAATGGAGTCCAAATAAACTTTTAAGGAGGAAGCTATGAAAGACTCAACATTGGAACTGATGGAGGACGTACTTGTTAACAGTCTCGTCGAAGTGAATGAAATTGATGACGTGAAGGACAAGACGGCCTTGATGAAGGAGGTGACCGGTTATGCTTCAGTAATGAACGCGATCCGGGAGACGGATCTCAAAGCCGATGACGCAAAGGAGCGGACAGAAATCGAGAAGTCGAAAGCTGAAAGCACAGAGCGTATCGAGCATGAGAAGGCGTTTCCTTGGAAGAAGATGTTGCTTGCTGTTGCATGCACGGGAGTGGTTCTCTTCGGACAGGCGAGTGTCCAGAATGCATTCAACATTCAGGGGTATGCTTTCGAGAAAGACAATTACATCAAGAGCGGAACTTTCAAGATGGTTCTTAATGGTGCGAAGAATCTTCTCAGCAAACCTACCATTTGGAAGGATTTCTGAGACTCCAAAGGGGCTTAGCTTAGGCTAGGCCTCTTTATATTTTCGCATGAGAATCTCTTTCTATAATGAAAGGAGGAGAAACTATGGTTTTACTTGAAGAGACATTGAAATCTTGTAAAGGCGACCCTGAAGATCTTGGGCAAATCGTAAAAGAAAAACTTCGAGAGAAAGGATATTTCTTTTTAGATGAATTCGTCAAGGTCGAACCGAACATGGAGTTTTCTAATGAATTGACAGAGATCGTAAAATTAGACTTCTCAAATCCAAACCTAATAGAAGATTTAATAAAAAGATCGATTGGGGAGGCTTAGCATCGTCTAGGCCTCTTTATATTTTTGAAAGGACGGTTTAATAAAATGGCTAAAGAAACAAGCGGGCGGTATAAGTGGGTTTATAGAAAATGTGGTCATATGGTCAAGGAGTATCGCATCTACGACCTTGATGAAAACAAGCTTCTTTTGGAAGAGACTCTTCTTTTGAGCGAAGTCCCAGCAAGATATTCTGTCTCGAGAGTTCATCTCGGCAGTGCAATGGCTATTTTAGTCGATGTTCGGTGCCGGAGGGGCTCTAAGGCTTACAAGCTATGCGGCCGACTCGGATATGAGTACGTGGAGGCGAAGCAGGAATGAGCGAAGGTGTGACACTTATATGCAAGCCCATCTGTGAATGCGGTTATATTTTCGACTCCCTGAAGAACATAGTGGTTGAGGAGCAGATTGGGGAATATCCCATTTTAGGACGTACTGGCCACTACTATGCAAGTGAGAAGCCTCGCATAAAAAACCACTCCTATAATGAACCAAAAAATACTTTAAGGAGGGTTTAAAAATGAGTTTAATCATTAGCGTACTCGTTATCCTGGCAATCGCACCAATGGTGATCAAAATGTTCGCCTGGCTGCTGATCTGGGCTAAGAAGCAAGTGAAGAAAATCTATGAGACCTTCATGGAAGTCATTTCAAGGGAGGAGTGAGAGATGGCGCTCAACTGGAACATTATTATACTCACGAGTATCATATGTGTAACCGTAATGGTATGCAAGGTATTCGGAAAAAGGTAATGCTTCGGGAGAGCGCTGTCTCTCCTTTTTTTTTCTCGCATGATATTCTCGTTCTATAATGAAGACTTGAAAGGAGGTCTGTTAAATGAAGCAAAGAAAGAAAGTCGATACGGATACGGTTGTAGGTCTGGTACTTACGACACTTACTGCAGTGGCTGGCGCTGTTGTTCAGTATTTTCTGAACAGAAACCAGCTGCATGCCGAGTGTAGTGAGATCGGAACCGAGATCGTGAACTCGATGATCGAAGAGGCAAACAAACTTAATGAGTCTTCAAACGAAGACGAGGAGACCAAATAAGGTCTCCTTTATATTTTTGAAAGGAGCATTAACATGACGGAGGGCGATATTTTGAAGATCAAGAGTAATTTCTCGAAGGCGATTCTCGACAAGATTCTTAAGAGTCTGATCAAGAAGAAACTTAAGAACGGAGAAGTCGAAGTGTACGTCCAGGACTTCGAGATCTCTCATAACGAGGTCAATAAAAAGTACATGGGAACAGTCCAGTTAGATTTCGTTGTTGATGAGGAGGCAATCAAGAATCTGATATGGAAGACATGAAATGGTTGTGGGACTATTTAAGAGACCTCTATAAGCCCCCAACGACGTATCTCTGCTCAAGAGAGAGGTTCGACTGGATGTGCTACACATCAACAGCAGTCGAGCAGCTCAAAGACTTCGTAGAGTCCAGACTGACTAAGAAATGGGAAAGCACAATGGACATGGGGCTGTACGTGTTAGATCAGATTAAGATATTTTACACACGTACGACCTTGTTCAAAGATCTGTCTATGTCTATGGCGTATAACAGTGTTGCAAAGGCCGCCGAAGAAACTTGGAAAGCAGCAATTTATAGATAAGGGGGAGTGCCTATGTTCACAATGATTAAGATATGCTTGTCGATCATCGTGCTGACAATTTTGTGGGTTGCCGGTCTGATCGTTTGGATTGTTCGAAATCCGGAGAAGTCAGATAAAGTCAAAGCACATGAG
This sequence comes from uncultured Lachnospiraceae bacterium, assembly GCA_947588995.1. Lineage (GTDB taxonomy): Bacteria > Bacillota > Clostridia > Lachnospirales > Lachnospiraceae > UBA3282. The sequence goes on along the minus strand of CANPZI010000016.1, from coordinate 43,559 downwards.
ATCCCATATCCATGGTTCTTCTACACGTTCGTAGGACTGTACTACTTGTCTAGAGTAGCATTGATATTTTTGGCATTCTACGCCGTCTATCTTGTGATGGGGTGGTTGTTGATGAAATGAAACAAAACTCGTTTGCTTTCATTGACGGGAGCTATGACCCAAAGTATCGCATCTACGGATGGGGTGGATATTTGATCGACCAAAGAGGTTTCAGCCACATCATCCAAGGTGCTGGAAACGACCCCAACCTTGCGAAGATGCGGAACATTGCCGGAGAAGTGCTTGGCGCTAAAGAGGCCGTTGCTCTCGCTCAGAAACTTCATATGAAGAAACTCACCATTTACCATGACTACGAAGGGATCGCCGCTTGGCCTTCAGGACGTTGGAAGACCAAGAGACCACTGACGAAGGAGTATTCACAGTATGTGCAATCTGCCATGAAGAGCGGAATGCATGTACAGTTTAGTCAGGTCAAGGGGCATTCTGGAGTTCATGGTAATGAGGCAGCAGATCAACTTGCAAAGCTAGCTGTAAAGCTGTTCAGAGGATCATGATTGTTATATTTTGCGACGACTTTCAAGACGCACAGGACGCCTATCAAATTTTTACCGATTTCTTAGCTCAATATGAGCCCGGAATAATCATTCAGGAAGACCCGTACTCCCTTCGAGTCTCGACTGACGAAGATTTGACTTATATTTTTGTCGATTATCGAATGGCGGGGGTGTTTCAAGGGGTGACGGAAGATATGATGGACGTTGAGGAGTTCTTTGAAGATTTGTTCTCTTACTACGGTGTCGAGACGATCGAAGACTTTCACTATGGGTGGATACCATGGTAATCGTTCTTTGTGAGGACTTCTTCGATGCGAAAAATGCATTTTTTTCCTGGGTGGAATTTCTGAGAAAGTCCGGCGAAATTGAGTTTAAGACAGCAGACCAGTATTCTCTTCGAGCGGAGACGAGTGACGGTCTATGTTATATTTTCATTGACTATCACTTTGAAAAGGTCTTCGGGGATGACGAGTGTCTGCTAATCTACGTCGATGACTTTTTGTCGTGCTATGGAATCGAAGTGGAAGACGATCTAACGAAAATGTGGAAAAACATTATTCATGGAGGTTAAACTAATGGCGGAAATGGAACTGAACTTCAATCCAGCGATATGTCCAAACTGCAAAGAATTGGACGCGTATCAGAATGACGATCGAGACAAGTTCTATGCGTGCGGAGAAATTGAGTACTACGGGAAGGTCGAATTTGGATGTACGCACTATAAAGTGTGTTATAAAATGAAAGAGGAGGAAAGCAAGAATGCTTGAATCGTATCTTGGCAAATCCACATGGACTCTTGAGAGCACGCTTATCTACCCGATCACACTTCGTGAGGTGGTGGAAGATATTCTCAAGATGAGGGGCGGAGAAGGCACCATCTACATCTCTACTCCTGAGGGGATGTACTCGATGGCTTTCTCAAACGGAGTAGCGACCTATAAGACGGACGCCACTCTCGACAACTATCGGGGGTGGGAAGTCAAAAAAGTGCAAGCAGGTGGAACAGACAAGGGAATGGTGTTTAGCATCTTCCTGTCTAATAAAAGAATGATTCATGGAGGAGAAGTATGAGAGTAGCAGAAAAAGCAAAAGAATGGGCGAAGAACGAAATTGCTCTGGCAGTCAAGCAGGAAGAAGTCGAGCATTCTAAAGACCATATTCGGGATTACCTCATCTCAGCGTACAACTTCACAGGTTCGGTATTTAACTACGTTATGGATTCCCACATCCCTCTGTCGCTGTTTAACCAGATATTTGAACGGCTGGTACAGGAGCTTCCTCTGACGCCTATTGAAGACGTGCCTGAGACATGGGATCCAAATCCGCTTGAGTCAAATGACGGCTCTAAGATTTATATTTGCAAGCGCAAACCTAGCCTGTCTAAGGTTGTCAAAGCCGATGGGTCGATCTCGTATACAGACTATGACCGAGTGTACTGTGTCGATCTGAAGCAGCCTCTTGAAAAGGGGAAAGAGCCCTACCGCATCTTCGAAATCCTGCAGATCCTCGATCGCATGGCGCCCATCACAATGCCGTACTATCCGAAGGGGAAGTATGTGGCGATCACCAATTATATTTCCTTCAACCCGACAGAGGAGTACATCTATCTCAGCTACTTCGTGACGCCGGAAAAGAACATCCTTCATGCGAACATCTGTCTCAAGAAGGTGTATTCCGACATGATATCTAACGAAAACGGTGACTATGTCTGGTGGCAGGAAATCCCGTTTGAGCAGTACTCCAAAGAAATTCAAATTCATGAAAGAAAGGAGAACGAGGAGAAATGGCAATCGGAGGGGAACATCACGTCCGGTTCGATCTTTGGTGCCGGTCCTGCAAATACGTGAATGCCCCGGAGTCTGAGCCGGTCTGCAATGACTGCCTCAATCAGCCGGTCAACGTCGATTCACGAAAACCCGTGAACTACGTTTTGGAAAAATCGCGTAAAAAACCCCTTCTAAAGTGAGATGATTCTCAAAATAATAAAAACTTTAGGAGGAACTAAACAATGGAAGAATTCATGAATAGGATTCGGAAGAACCTGGATATGGCGATGAGCTGTGCTTCGTCTGGGATCACCGATTCTGCGAGCATGCTGGTCTCTGGCCGGATTGATGACGCACGTATAACGGTCATCATCATGGCCACGATCAGCAGCAAGCAGGATATGGATATTACAGTCAAAGTCAAGGCTTCTGACCCCATATCCATCAATCACGAACTCTATACAACAAGAATCTCTTTCCTTGAGAAAGAGGGCTACACCAAGGAATCTATTATGGAAAGGATCGAAGAGGAGCTTATTTAAGGCTCCTCTTTATTTTTTACGGAGGTTAAAAATGAATTACAGAAAGGCTCAGAACAAGCAACTCTCTCGTCTCGCATGGAACTGGTTTTGCAGGAGGGAAAATCGCCTGGTACCTCTCTTCGTCGTCTGTCTGGTTGCCTTGTTCACTCTTCTTGGGTGCCGGGTGCAGCAGAGCAACGAGCAGAAGGCTGTCCAGCAGGCTCGAGAAGCGGCCTATGCTGAAATAAATGCAGCAACTGTCGAAGAGCAGAATGCTTTCTACGATCCCATTAAGGCTGAAGCAGAAGTCGTGGCGAAGGTCCTTTATGGCACGGCTCTGCATAACACGAGAGAGCAGCAGGAAGCAGTTGTTTGGTGCATTTTGAACCGCGTTGAGAACAGCTTTTACCCCGATAATGTCATTGACGTCTGCAGGCAGGATCGGCAATGGATGGGCTACAGTGACGACAATCCCATTCTTCAGGAACTCTATGACGTGGCCTATGATATTTTGACTGGCTATTACGAGGGTTCTTATCGTGCGATGAGTCCCGAGTATGTGTTCCTCTCCTGGAGTTCAACGGAGATCGTACTTCGTGACACTTTCGAAGAGACGAGCCATACGCACTATTGGAGGGCGTAAAACGACAGAAGAAAAGAAGGCTCAGCTTCTTAAACTCCGAGAAGAACTCGTTACAAAAAGTCTTTGCGACGCCTTTTTAGGATGGACAGTCGTGGGCTTTATTGAGAACTGGAACAAAGAACGAGAAAAAGAAAATGATATTTGTAAAGGAGAAAAACCAATGACCACCAACGACAATGCTAAGCATTACAATGTTGCCCCCAAAAGCTTCGCAACTATGAGCAAAGCTGAGCGCCACATGGACCTCTGCATGAAACTGAATGATATTTATGCTCGGAAAAACAAAGATTACGGTGACTCCTTCCATGAAACCTTCGTTGAGGAGGGGCTCGCGATGTCGCGGATTCGTTTAGCCGACAAATTCCAGCGTTTCAAGACACTGAGCAAGAAGGTCGACATGACTGGGCGAAGTGGCTGACGAGTCTATCATGGACACACTTATGGATCTGGCGAACTATTCACTGATGACAGTTCTGGAACTTCAGCTTAAAAATGAGGAGCTTGAGCTGCAGAAGAAGGCGGCTCAGACATCGGTTAGTTGCGTAAATGCTGGGCCATATAATGTCAAGGAAGCAAGACCTTTTATGACAAGTACAAAGAACGATGACACAAAATGATATTTGGAGGCCGTATATGAAAGCACGTAAATGTGATCGCTGTCATGAGTATTATGATCCGTATTCACCAACTGGTGAGGTCGAACATGCCAATGGACTATCTCTTATAGAATTCGGGGATACCGCATATATCCATAGGAAATCTTATGATCTTTGCCCCATTTGCATGATTCGACTGGTGACATTTCTTAACAATCCGGAAGATAGAAAGGTAGAAAAACGATGACACGTCCGCCTGTCAGATCCTTTGTTTGCGACCGTTGCCAGAAATTTTACAATTCATACGAGGAGGTAGACGACACGCTATATGCAAACGCTTTATATTTGGCGAAACTTAGCAAGAGCGGTGTCATTACTACAGGCCCATACGAATTATGTGAAGATTGCGCAAAAGAACTCAAGCTGTTCCTAGACTATAAATTGCATGTTTAGAAGGGAGAAGAATAATGCATCCTGAAGGAAAAACCTTCTTCGACGATCTCCTGGTCGTTGGATTTGACAACAAAGGGGACAACACTGGTGTTCTTGTTGTCGGTCGTAAAGACGGTAAAGGAGGTCTGGACGTCGTTCACGCCGAAAAAGGAAAAGACGCTGTGAATCTCTATAACCGTTTGGTCGAAAATGATATTCTTAAGGAGGTCAAAAAAGAATCATGATCACAATCGAAGAAACTAAAATACACGGATTCGAAGAGGCGGTCCGTGGTATGCGTAACCCGATGAACAGCTGGGATAAAAGTGATAGTCATAAGTGCATATATTCTGGAGATTATAAGAGTTGCACAAATAACTGTGTAAACGACTTTGTAGTTGGAGAAAAAGACCACGATCTAATGCTGAAACTCGCTAAGACTGGTCCTGTCGATGGGAAGTTTCGCCGCATGATCACCGTCTCACTGGATATTACGGCGCCTTTGTACTGGTGGAAGGAGTTCGACACTTATAAGGTGGGAACTGTGGCGAACAGCTGCTCGACCATGCATAAGATCCATGCGAAGGAGTTCACGCTGGATGACTTCAGCCACGAGCACCTTGATATTTACAGCATGAACGTGCTGGAGACGGTTGTTGAGACACTGAACAAGTATAGAGATGCCTATAACAACTACAATCCGGACGATTTCGAAATCAAAGGCTGCCCCTCCAAGAAAGATATTTGGTGGCAGATGATTCAGCTCCTTCCGTCTTCGTACAACCAGAGGCGCACAGTATTGCTCAATTACGAGGTACTGTCCAATATCTATAAGCATCGGAAAGACCATAAGCTGGACGAGTGGCGACTCTTCTGCGAGTGGATCGAGACGCTGCCGTATGCCGATGTGATATTCGCGTAAAAAACACACCCTATAATGAACCCAAAAGGTTACAAAATTATATTTATGGAGGTATTCTAAAATGGAAGACAACAACATGAATCAGGAAGTCGAGATCATCGACCTGCCCCCTGTGGAGGCCAATTCTGACTATGTGGACACGGAGAGTTCTGGCTACGGCACTCTCGCCGCTGGTGTCGGCGTGTGCGCGCTGGCTGTTGTCGGCCTCGGAAGCCTGGTGAGCAAAGGTGCTCAGAAGGTGTACCAGACCGTGCAGATCAAGCGTGACAAGCCGATTCAGCTTCGGGAGAAGTGGTACCAGATTCATCGGCCTAAGGTCGTATGGACTAAGGAGGAAAAAGAGGATCTCAATCCGCCGATCGTGGACATCGACAGTGAGGAGAACCCCGAAGACTGAACCTATGGGAGTGTAAAGAGGAGCATAATGCTCCTCTTTATTTTTTAAGGAGGTGCGATCTTGATCTCGAACTTCGCAACGGCTCTTATTATCGTCATTGAACTTGTGGTCTGTTATGGTGTCTGTAACAAGAGCTAATAAGTTGAAACTGGGAGCGGAAGACCAGGACAATAACTGAACATTATATTTTCAGGAGGTTCGTAATGAAAGCTATCCAATTCAAGAAAGTCAAACTGCCGAAAGTCGATTTCAAAACTATGTGGTCCGTCATTCGTAAGACGGAAGCGACCTATCGTCCGCAGATTCTTGCTGGAACAGCAGTCGCAACGATGTGGGGGTCTCTGTGGCTTACATATAAGGCCTCTCCTAAAGTCCATGATATTCTCAAGGACGGGAGGGGGAAACTGGAGAATATTCCAGAAGAGAACAAAGATGAGCGCAAGGAAGTGAAGAAGGACATAGCAATCAGCGTCGCTAAGCAGCTGGCAGCTCCTGTTGCGACAGGCGTACTAGCTTCTGTGGCGATGATTGGCAGCACCTCGGTCTCAACCAAGCGTTTAGCAACCGTATCGGCGGTTCTGTCTTCGAAAGATGCCATGCTCGACGCGTATAGGAATTATATTCGTGAGAATGGTGGGGAGAAGAAAGATCGGGCGGCTATGGATTCATTCGCTAAGCAGGAACTGGCGAAGCATCCGTGCACAGAGGACACGCCGGTTTACAACACGGGTAATGGAGATGTGAAGTTCTTCGACCCGTGGACAGCAAGATATTTCTGGTCATCTCCGGAGGCGGTTCGTAAGGCTTTCGTGGAGCTCAGCTATCAGTGTCAGATGGAGGACTATGTCAGCCAGAACGACCTGTTCTACAAGCTGAATCTGAGAGATGCGAAGTCCGGTGATATTCTCGGATGGACGATCGGAGCATGCAGAAAGGGTGTCATCGACATCGACTTCTCTGCTATGCTGGATGAGAAAGATCGCCCGGTGAATGTCCTCGAATATGAGCTGGAGGTCTTGCCTTACTATAGAGAATCTGGGAGGATTGGCTTGAATGATTAAGAAAAAGATGATACAGCTTCTTTTGAGGCTGTACATGTTTCTTGACATAGAAGAGAGATCCCTCGAAACCGATCTCTTGCGTTTACAGAGTCAATTCATGGCCGCCTTCGAGCTTCATGACGAAGCAAAAGAAGACGAACTCAACAAGAAAATGGCTTGGAAGAAGAGGAAGAGAGAAGTTGCCATGTGGGCCATGGATTTCGTAGATAAGATTCTGGGCAAGGTCGTTCCGTCCGCATGAAAAACAATCTCTATAATGCAGTAAAAAGAGCTCTGAAAAGGGCTCTTTATATTTTTTAAGGAGGACCTAATATGGCAGAACACAGCATCATTAGTGTGGATAGAAGTATGCTTCCTCCTAATAAGAAGCAGGCGGAACCTTCTGAAATCCCGATTGAAGGAGAGGAGGAGCAGAAAGCAAAGCCGATAGAGCTCAAGGGTCAAGTCATCGCGAAAAAGCCGACTCTCTGGAAACGCATCCGCAAGATGTTCATTGCAGAGGATGTCGGAGATGTAAAAGGATGGCTGGTGGACGAGGTCTTTATCCCATTCCTCAAAGACACAGCTCTTGACCTCATGGCTTTATATTTCTACGGCTCTGTGAGTGGACGTAGGCGGAGCGGGAAATCTCGTGGAGGCGGAGACGTTTATATTCGTAACGACTACTCGAGTAAGTATGTCCCGCAAAATTCCCGGGGGAGAGATCGGGGAAAGTCGCCCAGAATGAAAGAGACCAATAGCGACTATCGTAACGTGGTCCTGACTGATCGAGAGGATGCGAAGAATGTGGTTGAGGCTCTCTATGACCGCATAGACAGGTATCAGAACGCATCAATTGCGGACCTGTTCGAGGCTGTGGGTCTTACTTCGAACTATGCACAGACTCGATGGGGTTGGACAGACAAAGACCAAATCGGTATTAAGCGTGTCTCAGATGGATATTTGATCGATGTGGACGAAGCCGGTCCACTGGACGAGTGATTACAGGAGGTAATCAAAAATGGCGTTTGATAAGATGACAACTGAGCAACTCTACATGAAGTTCCTGAACTGTATGGATATTCTTCGGCTTGGAGCGTGGAATTCGGACGTCGACTATGATGGTTCGGCGAAATCCTCTAGAGAAGAACCGGTTAAGTTCCGTGTCTCGAAGGTCGGAGCTAGACAATTGAAAATCGACTACGACGAGAACAAGGTGTTATATTTTCTCTGGTATAGCGACGACAACTGGACGATTGGGACGAAAATCTATCGTAAGAGGCCTCGGTGCATGTCTAAAAAGAGTCTTGAACCGGTTCGTACGGTCACGAGCGTCTTCGCTCTGGTGCCGACCTATGACGGATCCGGGGACGTGAGGATCGCATGCGCCAATCCCAGGCTCGCGGACAGTCTGATTCTCCATATTCGCCAGATCATCGCGAAGAATGGTCATATCAGTCTTGAAGAAATTAAAGATCTCTCGTATATGAAGCCTTACTACACAGACACGCATTATATTTGGGATGACCCCAACGACTTTAAACAAGAGATCGAGAATGGTGTCGAGTATGTCCGTTTCCATCTTAACAAAAATTAAAAGTGATTACATCCTGTAATCAAATATTAATGGAGGTAACCAAATGAAATTCGTAATGCCTAAAATCAAGATGCCCCAGGTGAAGGTGCCTGTTCAGTTGAGTCGTGCGATCGGTCGGATGCAATTGACTCTCAAGCGCAATGACTCCGCTATCATGACTGGAGTGGGTATCGCTGGCATGCTGGGAACTGTCGTGCTGGCTTGCCGCGCGACTGCTAAGATGCCTGAGCTGGTATCTGATCACGAGCGCCTTTTGAAGAATCTGCATGACATGGAGGCCTCTGTGGATGCTGGTGAGGAGATCTATGTGCAGGACGAGAATGGTGCTGACATCACGCCTATGACAGAGAATGATATTCGTCATGAGAAGGTTCAGATCTATGCGTTCATCGCAAAGGACTATATCCGCACGTATCTACCTGCTGTGGCCCTTGGCATGGCTTCTACTGGCTGTATCGTCTATGGGCATACTCTGGAACACCGGAAGTATCTCGGCGCTGTAGAGGCTTATACGGGCGCTATGGGTCTTCTGGATGCTTATCGTGAGCGGGTTAAGGAGAAGTATGGCGAAGACGTGGATAAGGAACTTCGCTATGGCCTGAAGCATGATATTCTCGAGGGCGAGACGGTTAACGAGAACGGCAAAAAGAAGAAGACCAAGGAAGATATTCTCACGCTGGACGGCGGCGAACCGGGTCAGTATGCGCGCGTCTTCGACGAGAGGAATCACTACTGGGAGAAGAGCCCGGAGTTCACCATGATGTTCCTGAAGGCTCAGCAGAACAAGTTCCAGCATTTGCTGAACACTCGTGGCTATGTCTTCCTGAACGAGGTGTATGATGCGCTTGGATTCGAAATGACCAGCACAGGCGGGCTCGTTGGTTGGCTCCAGAACCCTGAAGATCAGCCGACGAATTATATTTCCTTCGGCCTGTTCGACTACGACAATCCCAAGACACGTCTGTTCATCAATGGTAAGACCAACGCGGTTCTGCTGGACTTCAACGTTGACGGCGTGATTATCGATAGGCTGCCGGCATGAAGACGCTGTTAATCATTCTGTCGATCCTGGCTTTACCCGCAATCGTGTTGATCTGTTATATTCTCTGGTGGGCGATCGTGGGGGCGTTTGCATACGTCCCCATTGTCCTACTAATTCTAATCGCGATTGTGTGCGTTGGTCAGTTCTTAGATTGGAGAAAGAAATGAAGATCATCATTATATTTCTTCTGATGATTACTTTCACATGGATTATCGTATACCGCATAAACTGGTGGCTTATAGATTTTCGATTTAGAAAACAATCACAAAAAGAGTGGCGGGAGCATCTTAATAGTATAAATGTTTCGGCTAGAGATAAGGAGGAATCCCAATGAACGTCAATGTTAAGTGTATGATATTCTTCATCGGGGGCGCCGCAACAGGCGTCCTCGGCGGTGTTCTGGGCACTAAAGCCTACTTCGAAAAGAAGGCAAATGAGCGGGCTGATGAGACCATTTCTGAGATGAAGGAGCTCATCAAAGCCCAGTATAAGGTGCCTGCGGAGGCTGAAATCGTCGAAAATCCAACGGAAGGAGAAAACGAGGCAGATGACGCCTCTAATTTGCCTTCTAAGGGCTCTGAGAAGGCCCAGGATCGCTCTTTGTCTTTGGAGGATATACAGACACGTCTGAACGAAAACCACGCCAGAACGGATTATGCGGCCGTATACGGCATGGTACATCCGGAGAGTCAGACGCCCAAGAAGTCGCATGTTCCTGATATTCCAGAGCCGTATTCCGAGGATGAGGAGCCCGAAGACGAAGAAGAGGACGAACCGGAAGAGCCTCCTGTGGTCGCCTATCACGACGAGCACAAAGGTCGTAAGCCTCGGTTGATATCTGCGGCTAAGGTCGCGGAGCTCCCGGATGGCATTGAGATCGTGGGGCTTCAGTTCTATGCTTCGGACGAGATCTTGGCGGATGAGAATACCGAGGAAATTATATCTGACCAGTATCGTATGGTGGGCGATTGCCTGACAAAGTATGACTTTGCCAATAGTGATGAGCGGACGATCTACGTCATGAACTATGAGTTGGACACTTGCTTTGAGATCGTGAAAATCGACGCTTCGTATGAGGAGACGCATTGATGAACGTAAAAGATAAATATGCATTAAGAGTTGAAGGGCTGACTGCAGATCAACTCGTGGAGACTGTCGACCGGCTTGTCTGTGGGAGCATGAAAACTTGTCAGAAATGTGCTGAAGTAGGAAATCGTGAGCTTTGTTATAAGGTTAGTACTGATTCTGCAACCGATGACGAGAAAATGGTATTTGTTCATAATCTTATGAAGGTTTGTCCTGATACTATATATTTAAAGATTGCTAAGTTAAAAGGTGAAAAATATGGAGAAATGGACAATCACTATTGAAAACATGAGTACCGATCAGGTCATTAACATTCTCAGGTCGCTTATTTGTGGCAGGATGAAAAACTGTATTGCTTGCGAAAAAGCCGGATTCCGCGATATTTGTGCTCTAGTGGATGATTCTGAGCACATGTCTGACATGGACAAGATCAATCTTGCGACGAGACTGATCATGGCCAATCCGAATGTCGTAGGCGGGATAGATGTCTGCGGAGGAACAATAGATGTTAATGAGAAAGTCCTCTGCGCGAATCGAACGATAAACCGCTCCTATAATAGAAGGCTTAAAGCCAAACTTAAAAGGAGGATTACTCAATGAAACGTTGGCCTGGTTACAAAGCAATGGAGAAATGGGCAAAAGATCCCAAGAATCGGATCGCGGTATCGAGAGAAACCTACGACCTGTGTGAATCACTTGCGAATGACGTGGACAAGCTGTCTGAAAGAACCGGAATGAGATTCGATATCTATTCAGATAAGTTTATGAACGTATATGCTATGAAAGAATTCACAAAGGGCGCGTATTTCTACACCGGCATCTTGTTGACTGGGTGTGTCTTAGCCGTTGTCGAAGAAGTGTATGGAGACCAGATTAAAGTGAAAGCGAGAGAACTCTGGAACAAAGTCAAGCGCAAGAAGCCTGAGAAGAAGAAGCCCTAAACAGGGCTTCTTCTTTTTCGCGTCAGAAACCTCCCTTATAATAGGCAACAAGCCAAAAATTAAAGGAGGATTTAGCAATGACTAAAGAAAGTTGGCCTGATGAGAAGTTCATGTGGAACAACTACAACCTTTTAGGGGACAAGCTTACTACGCAGATGGTAATTAATCTCGGGAAAGATAGTCCTTTTGAGGCCGAGGCACTCTATAACTCCGCAGAGTCTAAAGTGGCAGAACTCAACAACATTCTGTCTGATAATGAAATCAGAAAGGATCTTCGTTGGAATCTGCTCACCAATAGATACATGTGGGACTATGGAGAGTATCGGCTTGCGAAAGGGTTTTTCCTGGGCGGACTCAGCGTGACAGCTTCGTTCATGGGAGGTTATGGTACCATGAAGCTTATCAAACGGCTGATCGACAAAAGAAAGAAGCATTAATCTTCATGGCTAAGCTAAATAGAGAGGTCTTACACGGCCTCTTTATTTTTCTTGTATTTATATTTGGAAAGGAGGTGCTGCAATGAGGTTTATGTCGGATGATCTCTGGGCTTCGTATAAGGACTGGTTGCTTCGTCTGGTTCATGTGGACAGCCATGGATATTTCAAGTTGTTTGAGCAGCTTCACAACCGTGTATTTACTTATGTGATACCGATGGATGAGAACCGAGCAAGTGACGGAATCTCGTTGAGGGAAGATTTTTACAGCGAGATGCGCATCTCAGAAGGGGTGTTCGACCATCGAGACGACTGCAGTGTTCTTGAGATGCTTGTGGCGCTCTCCCTTCGCATTGAGAGAGAATACGCCGGAGATCCTCTTGACGAACGTCCAGGTGAGATTTTCTGGGAGTTGTTAGCCAATCTGGACTTAGATCAATTTGAGGATCGGTTCTACAGTGGGTCGATCGTCAATGATATTTTGGACAGATGGATGACCCGACAATTTGCGTATAATGGTGACGGGAGTCCGTTCCCCATTTGCAGACCGTCTCGAGATCAGCGATATATTGAGATGTGGTCGCAGATGATGGAGTATCTTTCGGAGAAAGGGCGATAATATGGAGGCTCAAATAGACTTTACTTCGGTAAGGGTTCGGCTGAGGCCTGATATTTATGAGCAGCTCAAGAAGCTTGCAAAGGACGACGAGAAAACGATTTCAGAAGAGCTTGAGAAGCTCGTAGAAAACGAGACGTATCGGAGGGCATGCTGAAATGTATGTGAAAAGATCCTTCACCATTTACCTGACTGATGAGGACAAGGAAAAGCTCGATATGTTGGCTCATTGTGCCGGTTTATCGAAGACTGAATTCATACGGAAATTAATTCACGATGCGTACAAATCTCGGAAAAAAATTGATGAAAAATGACAAAAAAGTTGCATTTTCTGCCACTTCTGCCACTTTTCTGCCACTTTTTAAACCAAAGTGGCAGCCAAAAAACGCGATGATTCCGGGCTTTTTTGGACTTTTCTGCCACTTTGCCACTTTTTTTTATCTTATTGTACGAGAAAAAAGTTAATTTATAAAAAGAGTTAGGGTGGAAAACTGGCAAAGTGGCAAATTTCCACGAAAACTGTAAGAAGGAGGACTGGATATTTATGCTGGATTTTGTGTCTGTGAACACGACTTCTGTGAAGCGTGGAGTCACTGATATTTATCCAGAATTCCTTGTGAAGCAACATCCTCGAGACCTCATGATACGAGGGAAATCATTCTATGCGGTATGGGATGAGGAACGGGGATTATGGTCAAAGTCCGAAGGCGATGTCCAACGTCTGGTTGATGACATGGTGCGTAAGAAGGGTGAAGAGCTTGAGACGACGGATCGGAAGAATCTGAAGTTGATGGCGAACTTCTCCTCGAAGAAGTGGACGGAGTGGCTTACATACTGCAAGTCGATGCCTGACTGTTATCACGAGTTAGACGACCATATTACGTTCTCAAATACACCTGTTAAGAAGACAGATTATGTGACTCGTCGTTTGGACTATCCAATCGAGGAAGGACCGATTCCTAATTATGAAGAGCTGATTAGTACCCTGTACGATCCAGAGGAGCGCCAGAAGCTGGAATGGGCGATTGGTGCCATTATATCTGGTGATTCGAAGAAGATCCAGAAGTTCATTGTGTTGTATGGCGGACCTGGAACGGGAAAGTCGACGGTGCTTAACATCGTTGAGATGCTGTTTCCTGGATATTGCTCAGCCTTTGAAGCTAAGGCATTGGCTCAGGCGAATAACCCCTTTGCGTTGGAAGCGTTCCGGGACAATCCTCTGATCTCGATTCAGCATGATGGTGATCTGAGTCGAATCGAGGACAACACAAAGTTGAACTCTATTGTATCTCATGAACAGATGCTCGTGAACGAGAAATTTAAGTCGACATATTTGAGCCAGCTGAAGACTTTCTTGTTTATGGGTACCAACAAGCCTGTGAAGATCACAGACGCGAAGTCTGGTATTATTCGACGGCTGATAGATGTCAATCCGAGTGGGCGGACTGTGACTAGGAGACGGTATGACGAGTTAGTAGGGAGAATCCCTTATGAGCTTGGCGGAATCGCATACCATTGTCTTGAAGTTTACAAGAGTCTTGGGAAGACGTTCTATGATGGTTATGTTCCTGTATCGATGCTTGCAAAGACCAATGACTTCTATAACTTTGTGGAAGATAACTACGACTTCTTTGTCATAGACCATCCGGAAGGGATTAGTTGGAATGCGGCGTGGCTTCGGTATAAGGAATGGGTCGAAGAGGCCAAAGTGAACTATCCATTAAACAAGCGGCAGTTTCGCGATGAGCTTCGAAATTATTTTGACGACTTAGTGGAGCGGAAAGATAATGTTCGTAATGTATTTGTCGGTTTTAAGAAAGAGAAGATCGACTACCATGCGATGAAAGCAGTTGAGAAGGAGTCTAAGGAGTCAGAGGCGGAAGTAGAAGAAAGTGAGGAAGAGAAAGCTGAGTCTTGGCTGAAGTTTAAGAAGAAGAAATCGTTCTTCGATCTTATATTTTCAGACTGTAAGGCTCAGTATGCCACTGAGGAAGGAATCCCGATTCGAAGATGGGCGCAGTGCGATAGCGTTTTGGCGGATCTGGATACAAAAAAGTTGCATTATGTGAAGGTGCCTAGGAATCTGATTGTCATTGACTTTGACATAAAGGATAAGGATGGTAACAAAGACCTGGCAGCGAACATGGCAGCAGCGAATAAGTGGCCTCAGACTTACGCGGAGCTCAGTAAGAGCGGAACTGGGATCCATTTGCATTATTTTTATGACGGCGATCCGACGAAGTTGAGTCGAGTGTATGGTCCGGATATTGAGGTAAAAGTCTTTACCGGAAATAGTTCTCTTAGGAGAATGCTGACCTGGTGTAATGAGTTAGCGATTGCGACGATCTCAAGTGGTTTGCCTCTGAAAGGGGAAAAGCCAAAAGTGTTACAGGACTACCAGATCAAAAGCGAAAAGCAATTGCGTGATCGAATCATGCGAAACCTTAGAAAAGAGATTTGGGCAAACACAAAGCCTTCGATTGACTTTATATATCAGATCTTGGAAGATGCATATCATTCGGATTTGAAGTATGATGTGCGGGACATGCATCCGAAGATCATGTCGTTTGCGATGAATTCGACGAATCAAGCGCAGGCTTGTATGCGGATCGTATCGAAAATGCATTTCTGTTCGAAGGACGTTGAGGCTCAGATTGATGGTGATGGGATTCCTTATCAGTCGTCGATAGAGAATCTGGCGAATGATGACGCGCCGATTGTCTTCTTCGACGTTGAGGTCTTTCCGAATCTGTTCGTGGTCGTTTACAAGATGATGGGCGAAGGGAAGCCCATTATATCCATGATCAATCCGACAGAGGCGGACATTCAAGAACTGATTAAGTTCAGACTTGTTGGCTTCAACAATCGGAAGTATGACAATCATATTCTCTACGCTCGAATGATGGGGTATACAGAACTGCAGCTGTTTAAGCTGTCTCAGAGGATCATCAACTCGGACGATAAGAAGTCAAAGGATAATGCCTTGTTCAATGAGGCGTATAATCTTTCGTATACGGATATTTATGACTTTCTCTCTTCGGCTCATAAGATGAGCTTGAAGAAGTGGGAGATCAAGTTGAAGATCCATCATCAAGAGCTTGGGCTACCTTGGGATCAGCCAGTTCCGAAAGAGATGTGGCAAACGGTTGCAGACTACTGTCAGAACGATGTCATAGCAACTGAAGCAGTGTGGAATGCCAATCAGGAAGATTGGGAAGCTCGAGAGATGCTTGCTGAGATTTCCGGGTTGACAGTTAATGACACAACGAACCAGCATACAGTTCGAATCATTGTCGGGACAGACAAACATCCACAGGATCAGTTCCAGTATACGAAGCTGGAGACGATCTTCCCTGGGTATCGGTATTCGAAGTTCGGAATTCCGAAGGAAGATTATATCCCTGGAACCAAGATCGTGTCTGGGCGATCGATCTATCGAGGAGAAGATCCTGGAGAAGGTGGATACGTTTACGCAAATCCTGGGATTTGGACGAATGTGGCGTTGTTGGACGTTGCTTCCATGCATCCACATTCTTTGTTGAAGTTGAACCTGTTCGGAGATGTGTACACGAGGCGGTTTAAAGATCTTGTCGATGCTCGTATCTATATAAAGAGAGGCGAGTTTGACAAGGTTGGGAAGATGTTTGATGGGAAGCTTAAAAGATATTTGGGCGATCCTAAGCAAGCAAAGCAGTTGTCGACTGCACTTAAGACCGCTATCAACTCTGTGTACGGTTTGACTTCGGCAAAGTTCCCGAATAAACTCAGAGATCCTCGGAATGAGGATAACATCGTTGCCAAGTATGGTGCTTTGTTCATGATCAATTTGAAGCATGAGGTGGAAGATCGCGGGTTCACGGTCGTTCACATTAAGACTGATTCGATCAAAATCGCCGAGGCCACACCTGAAATTATATCCTTCTGCATGAACTATGCGAATCAGTATGGATATGAGTTTGAGCATGAGGCGACTTATTCGAAGATGTGTCTGGTGAACGACGCTGTCTACATTGCAAAGTATTCAGATATTCTTAAGCCTGAGGATCCGGATGAACCAAAGTGGACAGCGACTGGAACTCAGTTCCAGGTTCCGTATGTTTTCAAGACTTTGTTTAGTCATGAGCCCATTGAATTCGATGACCTGTGCGAGACGAAGTCTGTGACCACGGCATTATATTTGGACATGAACGAGCGTCTTGGTGAAGACGAGCATGATTATCACTTTGTTGGAAGAGTTGGACAGTTCTGTCCGATTGAAGCCGGTTATGGTGCTGGTATCTTGTTGAGGGATAATAACGGCAAGATGGCCGCCGCAACCGGAACGAAGAAGCCTGGCAAAGTTACAAAGGCCCATGATCCTGGCGTGTATCGGTGGATGGAGTCCGAAATGGTGAAAGAACTTGGACTTCAAGACCATATCGACATGGATTATTGGAACAAACTTGTCGACGATGCAGTCGACGCTATTTCGCAATACGGCGATTTTGAGTGGTTTGCCGCTTGAGTCGCAGTATTATATATTAAAAATCTTTTTAAAAAGGAGAACAAACAAATGACTAACAGCAACAACAGAGGTCTTCTGAGACTGACTAACACTCGCATGATCTTCAAGAACTTCTCTGGCAAGAAGAGCGACTTCAATGCCGAAGGTGATCGGAACTTCGGCGCCGTGATCGCGGATCCTGAAACTGTGAGAGACCTCATCGAAGATGGTATCCGTGTCAAGACCTTGCGTCCTCGTCCGGATGATCCTGATGGTCAGGAGACTTACTGGCTTAAGGTCAAGGTCAACTTTGCAAGTCGGCAGCCGCCGAAGGTGTATCTGATCAAGGCCGATCCTGAGAATCCGGATGACCAGAGCAAGATGACGAGTATTCGGCTGGATGAAGAGACTGTCAATCAGCTGGACTGGATTCACCCGTCTTCCATCCTGCATGTTGATATGAACATCCGGTTTTCCAGATATCCTGATCGCCCTGGTCGGAGCGGCGGTATCTCCAACTATCTGGACGCCCTGTATGTGACCGTCGAGGACGATCCTCTTGAGCGGAAGTACCGCGGCATTTCCGGAATGGACGACTCTTCCGACGATGATCTTCCGTTTGATGTCTGAGAAAGGAGTTAGAAAGATGCTTCCTTATCAGCGTCGGCTTCGTGTCGAATATTACGAACTTAATGATCGTATTGAAAAACTTCAGGCACTTCTGGACAAGCGTTTGACTGGAGAGCTTGATTTTGAACTGAATTGTCCGGTTACTATTCTCCAGCAGCAGCTGGCTATTATGATCCAGTATAGAAGGATTCTTCTTGAGCGGGATACCTACGAGCATGTAGGTCTGGAGGAGTAAAGAAATGGAGGAAGCTCAATGGCTATTGAATTGAATGAGCATCAGTTGAAAGCTATTGAGCGGCTTAGGACCGGCTCCATCTTATGCGGTGGAGTCGGTTCTGGCAAATCGAGAACTGCCTTGGCTTATTATTTTATGAAGGATTGTAATGGTTCTTGTAAAGTGAACGGTCAAGGCAGTTATTCTCCTATGAAGGATCCGAAGAATCTTTATATTATCACAACTGCTAAAAAGCGAGATAGTTTTGAGTGGGAGAAGGAGTGTGCAGATTTTGCAATATCGAAAGACCCAGAATCTTCTGTTCAGAATGTTGTTTTGACAGTTGACAGTTGGAATAACATCAAAAAGTATGTTGACGTTTCAAACTCGTTCTTTATATTTGACGAGCAACGAGTCGTTGGTTATGGCGCTTGGACAAAGGCGTTTCTTAAGATCACGAGGAAGAATCATTGGATACTTTTGTCGGCGACACCGGGCGACCAGTGGTCTGATTATATTCCTGTGTTCATTGCCAACGGCTTTTACCGAAATAAGACAGAGTTTATAACGAGACATTGTGTTTATAGCACCCACACAACTTATCCGAAAATTGAGCGATATCTGGACGAGATCATTCTTGAATCATACAGGAGAAAGATTTTGGTTACTTTGGAGGATGATCGAGAGACAACTCGACATGAAGAGCCAGTAATTGTAGACTATGATCGAAATCTTTACAAGACGGTATTCAGAGATCGGTGGGACCCGTATGATAACGAACCAATTCAAGAAACCGGGAAGTTGTTCTATCTTCTTCGTAAAGTCGTGAATTCTGATTCTTCCAGGATTCAGAAGACAGCTGAACTTTTAGACCGAGCTTCTACAGCAATTATATTCTACAACTTCACTTATGAGCTTGAGTTGCTTCGCAAGATGTGTAAAGACATTCGAGTTCCATATAGTGAGTGGAATGGCTTGAAGCATGAACCAATATTGACTGGAGATCGATGGGCGTATTTGGTTCAGTACTCCGCCGGTTGCGAAGGATGGAACTGCATTACGACCAATACGATGATCTTCTACAGTCAGAGTTATTCTTATCGAATGACGGAGCAAGCGATGGGCCGAATTGACCGAATGAATACCGAATACAAGGATTTGTATTATTATAAACTTAGGTCTGTCTCGCCAATTGATTTGGCAATTAGTCGAGCTCTTAGTCGGAAACAAAACTTTAATGAACGATCGTTTCTTGCAAGAAACTAAAGGGGGTGACCACCATGTCAAAAAGATTATATCTTACTAACTTACAGCGAATGAATTTAGCAAGAAATCTTAAGTTGCTTCGGCTTGCTTATCGAAGACGGCTTTCGGATGTTGCAGATGATTTGAAGATTTCCCAATCATCTGTTTGGGCTTATGAAAAGTGTGGCCGAATGACAGAAGAACGGTTTACTATGCTCTCTAAATATTACATGGTTTCCAAAGAGCTTCTGGTTGGAGACTGGGAACCGATAAGAAAAACCCTTTGGTTGGGTTAAAAATTCGCGTGAAAAACACCGCTTATAATAGAAGGAGAAGGTAAGATACGTTTTTTAAGAAAAAGCGTGTTATCACCCTCTCCTTATATTTTTGGAGGCGGTTTCTATGACTCTTGAGCGAGATTTCCAAAAGTCACTTATTAAAGAGATAAAAACTCGCTTCCCAGAAGTGATTGTTCTTAAGAACGATTCTGGTTATTGTCAGGGAATTCCTGACATTACTGTTTTGGGCGATAGTGGCTGGTGGGCGTTACTGGAGTCGAAGAGAAGTTTAGATGCTCCATATCGACCTAATCAAGAGTATTATATTCAGAAGGCAGATCAGATGTCGTTCTCTTCCATGATCTGTCCAGAGAACAAGGAGGATGTCCTTGATGCAATGGAAAAGTCATACCAAAGAAGTCGCTCCAGGATCTCATGCGTTTCTGAGCCCGTCTAGCTATCAATGGCTTCGATACGACAATGAGAAGATTTTAACAGTATATTCTAATCGCCTCGCTTCTCTTCGTGGAACACAGCTTCACGCTTTTGCGGCTCAGTGCATTACCCTTCGCCAGAAGCTTCCTAGAACAAGTCAGACTTTGAATATGTATGTCAACGACTCTATTGGCTATCATATGCAGCCAGAGCAGACATTATATTATTCGCCCAACTGTTTTGGGACAGCTGATGCCATCGGTTTTTCGAAGGGCGTCCTTCGAGTGCATGATTTAAAGACTGGCACAACGGAAGCGAGCTTTGATCAACTCCTTATATACTCAGCGTTGTTCTGTCTGGACTATGACATTCGTCCGGCAATGCTTCAGAAATGTGAAGCAAGGATTTATCAGAATGACGATGTTCGAATCATGAACTTTGAAACGGATGACATAGTTCCTGTTATCGATAAAATCATCACTTTTGATAATCTGATCAACGAGTTTAAGGAGGACGAATACAATGAGCTTTGAACTTGTTCATTCTGGCGTTGCTCATGATGAGAACCCACCTGGCAGAGGTTCTGGTCGTTACCCCTATGGAAGTGGCGAGAATCCTGGCCAGCATCAAGACTCATTCTTGAGCCAAGTTTCTCGTCTTAAGAAGCGTGGTTATACGCAGTCTGAGATTGCAAAGGAGCTTCTTGGTCAGAAAGGCGTTAACAAGAACACTGGCGAGCCCATTTGGGCTACGACTACTGATCTTAGAGCAAGAATTGCAATTGAGAACGCCAAGCAGCGGAATGCGGATCGAGATCGGGCGCTTCAATTATATATTGAGTGCGACGGTAACGTTTCTGAAATTGGCCGTAGAATGGGGAGAAATGAAAGTTCAGTTCGGTCCTTGCTGAAGGAAGAAATTAACGAACGTAACAATCGTTACGAGAAGACTGCTGAACTTTTGAAGAGCCGCATTGACGAGAAGGGTTTTATCGATATCTCTAGTGGATCTGAATTATATATGGGAGTTAGTGACTATACGAAGAAAGTTGCATCTGCCATGTTGGTTCAAGAAGGCTATGTGAAGACTTGGATCGCTATTGACCAGCAGTTTGGACAAGGCAATAAGACCACAATTGCTGTTTTAGCAAGAAAGCCTGCCGAAGGTGAGACCGAGAAGGATGTTCGAAGTTGGGTTCAGAAACATAAGAACGAAGTTGGAACGATTCAGGATTTTACTCCTGATGGCGGGAAGACTTGGTGGACTCCAGAATACCCGGCGATGCTTGATTCAAGTCGGATCATGATCCGTTACGCTGAAGATGGCGGTAAAGACAAAGACGGTGTTATCGAGATTCGAAGAGGCGTTGAAGATGTTTCTTTGGGGAATTCTAGATATGCTCAGGTTCGAATTGGCGTTGACGGAACCCATTACATGAAAGGCATGGCAATGTATGGGGATGATGAGGAGTTTGCCAAACTTCCGAAAGGCGTTGACATTATATATAACACTAACAAGCATCGTGGTGTCCCTATGAAGAATGATGATGCTTACTACGATCTTGAGACTCATGATTGGGTTGGCAAGGAAGTTCTTAAGCGCATGAAGATCGATGAACGCACGATGGAAGTCGATAAGGAGAATCCCTTTGGCGCTTTGATTAAGAATGAGAAAGAAGTTAATGGCGTCATCTTGGCTGGTGGTCAGAGGCATTATATTGATGAGAACGGCAATTCGAAGTTGTCTCCCATCAATAAGCTTAGAGATGAAGGAGACTGGGATTCTTGGTCAAAGAACCTTTCGTCTCAGTTCTTGTCAAAACAGCCGATGAAGCTCATCAAACAGCAGCTGGATCTTTCTTTGTCCGAGAAGAAACTTGAGTTTGAAGAGATTAACAATCTTACAAACCCCGTCATTAAGAAGAAGTTGCTGGACGAGTTTGCTAATGAGTGTGACTCTGCTGCTTCCAATCTTTCTGCAAAGGGTTTCAAAGGGCAAGCATTTCAAGTCCTTCTTCCTGTGAGTTCTTTGAAAGACAACGAGATCTATGCGCCCAATTACCAGGATGGTGATACTGTTGCTCTGATTCGTTATCCGCATGCCGGTATCTTTGAGATACCAGTCCTTACTGTGAACAATAAGCATGAGGGTGCACAACGAGTAATGAAAGGCGCATTGGATGCAGTTGGCATTAATACAACCGTGGCTGCACAGTTGTCTGGTGCAGACTTTGATGGAGATACAGCTGTTGTCATACCATTGAAGTCAAACAACATCGGCGTGTCTTCAATGAAGCCCTTACCTGGATTACGGAACTTTGAACCCAAAGAGTTGTACTCTCTTCCAGATAGTCATCCGAGAATTTCTAACCATACAAAGCAGTTATTGATGGGTGAAGTAACGAACTTGATTACTGACATGACTGCTCAAGGGGCACCCTTCTCTGAAGTAGAGCGGGCGGTTCGTCATTCGATGGTGGTCATTGATGCACAGAAGCACAATCTTGACTATAAGAAGAGCGCTGAGATTGAGCGGATAGACGATCTAAAACAGAAGTATCAGAAGCTAGAGAACAAGGCTACTGCTGGTGGAGCATCAACCATCTTCTCTAGAGCTGGCGCAACTGTCTATGTCAATCAACGTAAAGAGGTCACCGATGTAAAGAAGATGACCCCTGAAGAAGTAGAGTTGTTCCGTAATGGTGAAAAGATCTACCATGAGACTGGCAAAACAAAGATGGTCCAGGTTAAAGATCCGAAGAAGATGACGTCTGACGAGTTAGAAAGGTACCGGGCCGGAAAGAAAGTGTACCGCCAGTCTGATGAAAAGGTCACGCAAAAGATCTCTGGCATGGATTCAGTTTCTGACGCATTCGATCTGGTTCGCAACCCCTCTAATGAAAAGGAGAGGGCCTATGCTGAGTATGCAAACGCCCTCAAAGATTTAGCTAGGGGTGCTCGAAAAGAGTCTCGTTCGATCAAACCTTACCCGATTAATTCTGAAGCGAAGAAGACCTACGCGAAAGAGGTGGCCTCCCTTACTAAGCAACTGGAGGAGGCCCAAATGAATCAGCCCCGGGAGCGAAAGGCACAGGCCCTAGCTGGAATAATAGTATCCCAGCGCTATGCAAGTAACCCCGATATGGATTATGAACACCGTCGTAGGGAGAGTGCCCGGGCATTGACCCAGGCTCGCGCAATAGTGGGGGCTAAGAAAAAACAGATCACCATCAGCGATTCAGAGTGGGATGCCATTCAATCACATGCCATATCAAGTACAAAACTGGCCGCCATTCTGAACAATACAAATCAAGATGCTTTTAAACAACGTGCAACACCAAGAAAGAATAAGAATACTTTGACTTCTGCACAAGAAGATTTGGCTCGTTCTATGGCGAAAGCTGGACGAACAACTGCTGACATTGCAGAAAGACTTGGCGTTTCTTCGTCAACTATTGTTAACATTCTAAAGAATTGAAAGGAGGAAAAATGTTTTGGAAGCTGAAGAT
This sequence comes from uncultured Lachnospiraceae bacterium, assembly GCA_947588995.1. Lineage (GTDB taxonomy): Bacteria > Bacillota > Clostridia > Lachnospirales > Lachnospiraceae > UBA3282. The sequence continues at coordinate 20,179 of CANPZI010000016.1, read as the reverse complement.
GTAATGCTTACAACATATGACAATCCTTTTGATCCTTTTGAAGACTTCGAACAATGGTGGAAGCAAGATCTTTTGTTAGGTCATAATTGTTGTGGTCGAATTGCAGAAGTTGCAATGACTCGCAAAGTTGCTTCTGATGAAGACAATGATCTTGAAGTGCTTCGAGCAATTGATGAAATTGTGAACTTTGAACCAATGATTTACAAGAAAGTTTACAAAAAAGATTTTGCCCAAGCAACCTGACCTTTTTATATTTTTGACATAGGGGGGCGGGGTATTATATCCTACCCCCCCTAGTGCATCGCGCGCCTCTTATATTTTTCTCCGGGGGTATTTTTGGCTCAAAGTCGCTCAAAAATTAAATGCTTTCTACAGGGGCGTTAGCAGGGTTCATTACAGACCTCCATATTACACGCTTCACGTTCATTGGGACACCTCCTTATATTTGTTGATAGCTTCCGCCTGCGAACAACAAAACAAAAGCTCCTCTCAACTGCTAACGCTTCTGTGGAAAGTATTTAAGAAGTCAATCCAAAGGGGGAAGAACAATGGCTAATGTCACGAAGAAGTCAACGTCTAAGAAGTCCCCTAGGATCGCTCAGACACCTCAAGCACAGGAAAACGAGATGATCGCCCTTGCCATGGAGGCTGCTCGAGAAAAAATTGAGAACGGAACTGCATCTTCTCAGATTATTGTCCACTTTCTTCAGCTTGGAACGGAGAAAGCGAGACTCGAACGAGAGAAGCTTGAGGCCGAGACAACTCTTGCTGCTGCAAAAGCCGAAGCGATGAAGTCTATTCAAACTTCGGAGCAAATTGCACAAGATGCTTTGGCTGCGTTCCGTATGTATCAAGGGACAAACTTCGTTCCCGAGAGCGAAGCTAGACGGTTTGTGTTAAGTGATGATTAAAACATATTCTGAATTGATCAAACTACCAACATTCAAGGAACGGTTTGAGTATCTGAGCCTTGGAGGCGTCGTTGGCGAATCAACGTTTGGCTCCAGACGAGAACTCAACCAGTACCTTTACCATTCTGATATTTGGAGACAGGCTAGAAGGAAAGCAATTCTCCGAGATGAGATTAACGGTTTCACTTGTGACTTAGCTTGTGAAGGCTTTCCAATTTACAAACAAGTGTTTGTGCATCACATTAATCCGATTACGATTGCTGATATTATTCAAGGGCGTTCACTCGTGTACGACGAGGATAATCTTGTATGTGTCTCTTTTGTGACACACCAGGCGATTCACTATGGCGATTACAGTCTGATAAAACAAGATTACATTCCACGTCGTCCGAATGACACGTGTCCTTGGAGGTGATGCTTATGAGAGAAAGAACCGGTTCGCTCCCCAGCCGAAGTGGGGAACTACGGAGAAACAGTTCTCGAGCATTTAGAAAGGCGGTGACTTAACGGTGAGTGAACTTCGTGGAGACCTGAGTAAGATCTTGTCATATGTCCGATTGAAACTCGGATTAGATGATGAGATTCATGATTTCGACGGTCCGCTCATTAGCGAGATCAACACTGCCTTTGCTGTTTTGACTCAGCTTGGCATCGGTCCCTATTCTGGTTTTCGCATTACTGGTGAAGACGAGACTTGGGCCGATTTCCTTGGCGAGCAGAATGCCGACCCGAGATATGAGATGGCGAAGGACTACATCGCGAAGAGAGCACGTCTTAAGTTTGACCCGCCTCAGGCTTCGTATCTTGTGAACTCTTTGACTGAGGAGGTGTCCGAACTTGAGTGGAGACTCTCTATTCAGACAGACACTACCTTCCCAACAGACAAACGATGACGAATAGGAAGTGATCTAATGCTCTCAAATACGGCTGTCCCAAAGTATTATGGCCAATTCCGTGACGCCGTATTGCGTGGTGAGATTCCAGTTTGTCAAGAGATCAATCTTACAATGAATCGAATTGACCAATTAATCGCTGATCCTCGTTTCTATTACGATGATGAAGCTGTCGAGGGCTGGATTCGATTCTGTGAGAATGAATTGACTTTGACAGATGGCAGTGATCTCCATTTGTTAGACACTTTCAAGCTCTGGGCAGAAGACGTTTACGGCTGGTATTACTTTACCGAGCGGAGCATCTTCGAACCTGGTCAGCACGGTCGTCCTGGGCGGTATATGAAGCGAATTGTCAAGAAGCGGCTTCGGAACAAGCAGTATTTGATCGTCGCTCGAGGTAGTGCGAAGACTCTTTACGGCACATGCCATCAAGCTTATGGTCTGGTCGTGGACACTTCAACTACTCATCAGATCACGACGGCCCCTACGATGAAACAGGCTGAGGAAATTCTGGCTCCGTTTCGGACTGCAATCACTCGAGCCCGTGGACCGATGTTCAAGTTCCTTACGGATGGCTCCATTTACAACACGAAAGGCTCCAGAGCCAATCGTGCGAAGCTTGTCTGTACGAAGAAGGGTATTGAGAACTTCATGACGGGCTCTTTGCTCGAGGTTCGACCGATGAGCATAGGAAAGTTGCAGGGACTTCAAAATGCGTACACTACCGTAGACGAATGGCTTTCTTGTGACATTCGTGAAGATCCAATAGGTGCTCTTGAGCAGGGTGGATCGAAGCTTGAGAACTATCTGATCATCGCTATGAGCTCTGAAGGAACGATTCGGAACGGCGTTGGCGACACGATTAAGATGGAGCTTCGAGACATTCTCAAAGGAGACTATGACAATCCTCATGTGTCGATCTGGTGGTATAAGCTGGACGACATACAAGAGGTTGCAAATCCTGAGATGTGGCTTAAAGCGGCTCCGAATCTTGGAAAGACCATTCAGTACGAGGTTTATCAGCAGGATGTGGAGCGCGCCGAGAAATCCCCTTCTGCTCGAAACGACATCTTGGCGAAGCGGTTTGGGATCCCGATGGAGGGTTACACGTATTACTTCACGTACGAGGAGACTCTTCCCGTGAAGACGCGTCGGAGCTATCGAGGAATGCCTTGTGCTCTTGGTGCGGACTTGTCTCAGGGCGACGACTTCTGTGCGTTTACATTTTTGTTCCCTCTCCGTGGCGGAAAGTACGGCGTTAAGACTCGATCGTACATTACGTCGAGAACTTTCGAGCGTCTTCCCTCTGCTATGTACATGAAGTATCAGGAGTTTGTCGAGGAAGGCAGTCTGATCATCATGAATGGTTCTGTTCTGGAGATGCGAGACGTCTATTCGGATCTCGAACGGATGATCGACGACTATGAGTATGATGTCCGATGCCTCGGTTACGACCCGTATAACTCTGATGAGTTTATACCACTTTGGTGTATGCGAAATGGTGAGTATGGAGTTGAGAAAGTTATTCAGGGGCGTAAGACAGAGTCTGTTCCCCTTGGCGAGTTGAAAGACTTGGCTGAAGACCGACTTCTTGAGTTTGACGAAGAGCTGATGTCTTTCGCAATGGGCAATTGTGTCGTTCTCGAAGATGTGAACGGCAATAGAATGCTTTATAAGAAGCGTCACGAAGATAAGATCGATAATGTTTCGGCTCTTATGGACGCATATATCGCGTATAAGAGAATGAAGGACGACTTTGATTAATAAAAAAAGGGGGGGGGGATGGCAAATGTATGGTGGTTACTATTACATTGGCGTCCAGAATGATGAGAACAGTTTGGCTCATCATGGAATCAAAGGAATGAAATGGGGCGTTCGTCGTTATCAGAATGCAGATGGCACGCTTACTTCTGCTGGTAAAAAGCGGTATTCTGTTTCTGGAAAAGAACGTAAAGAGCTTACTCCTGAGCAGAAAGCCGCTCGAGATGCCAGGGTTAAGAAGGCTTTGAAAATTGGTGGGGGTATTGCAGTTAGTGCTCTGGCTGTGGGCACTATAGCTTTAGGAGCTAATGCTATTCGTACTCTTAATTTACAGCAAGCTGCGGCTGCGGCTGCGTCAGCTAAAAGATTAGCAAAGCTGGCAAGAAATGAAACCGCTAAAAAGAATATTCAAATGATGAATTTAAGGAAAATATATGAAAATGAAATTGGTCGATATGGAGAAGATGCTAAGAAACTGATACCATTTAAAGATTATATAGAAAGAGACAAGCTTGGTGCAAAGTATTTGAGTGGTAAAATAAGTGGAAATGAATATTCATCTTGGCTTAAAGAGCATAACTTTTATGAGATACCAGGTTTTGAAAAGGAAGTTTTTACGACTCATAACGGTGATGTGGTCTCAGATAAAATTGCTTTTGGAGCAGATTATCATATGCATTGGGATAAGAATGAAGACCCCTCATTGTTGTATGAGTATGAAAGAAAACAACATGAGTATTTGCCTTGAAAATACATTTAACTTTTAATAAAATGAAGGGGGATTTTCAAAATGGACCATAATAAGTTCATCGAGATCTCTGATTTAGGTGTTTCCCCTGATTATCTGATCCATCATCAGATTAAAGGAGCGAAGTGGGGCGTTTTTAGAGGGCCTCCGTATCCGCTTGGTAGTGGGATTAACACCCGTGTAAAGAGGCGGACTAAGAAAGCGGAGCAGAGGGCCGAGAAAGCAAAAACCAAGAAGAAGCCCATGACCAAAAAGCAGGCTCAGGAGATTCAGAGGAAGCGAGCTCAAGAAGAGGATGCTAAGTCCAAGTTTCCTAAGAATCAGAAGAACATCGATAAGATGAGTAACAAGCAGCTTCAGAAAGCAATCGAGCGGCTTAAATTGGAGAATGCTTATAAAGAGCAACTTCCAAAAGAGCCGCAGGGAAAACATTTTCTGGATCAAGCTGCAGAAACTCTTAAACGCATTAGAGTTCTTAGCGACGAGACTGCTCAATTGGTTGATTCTAGCAAGAAGCTTGCTAAAGCGTTCGGCTTGATGAAGAAAGACAATATTAACATGTATAATATGGGTCGTCTTCCTGGCGAAACTCCGGAAGCATATGCCAAGAGACTTAAGGCTCTTAAGAGTATTAATGACTCGCTTAAGGGCGTCGCTTCTGGTAAGTCAGGTAGTGGAAGCAACACCAAGTCGAAGCCTCCTGAGAAATCAGAAACCGAACGAAAAGCTGCCGATCGAGCAGCTGAGAAAGCGGCTGAAAAAGCAGAACAAGCTGCTAGAAAGAAAGCTAATAAGGAAGCTGAGAGAGAAGCCAAACGAGAGAGTAGAAGAAATGATCGAGAGGCTGCTTCGAAAAGAAGAGAGAATGAGCGGGAACAAAGATCAAATCAGAAAGCGTACAACACAGTTGACGATTTCTTGAAAGATCTTGAGCGGATGGAAGTGAATGACCTACCGCTTCTTCCTGGCGCGGTTCAGTCTTCTTATTGGGATCAATTTGCAAGAACATGGAGATAAAGGAGGGTTGCGTCCATGGCAGATTTTGGCGAAAGACTTCGTCGAGGTTGGAACGCCTTCTTAGGACGGAATCAGCCTTACCAATACGACGGTTCTGGGTTTGGCGGTCGTCCGGACCGGAACTATTATCGAAGCTATAATTCTCGGTCGATAATGGGTGCAATTTTCAATCGAATTGCGGTCGACTTTGCTTCTTTGGAGTTTAACCATGTTATGGTTGACGAAGATGGCAATTTCAAGGAAGTTATTCGAGGCCCATTGAACGATGTTCTTAGTTCGTCGTCAAACCTCGATCAGACACCGATGGCTTTAATGCTTGACGCTGCCATGATGATGTTCAATGAAGGAACGGTTGCTCTGGCCCCTGTGTATACGAGTGATGATCCTGCTCAGACAGAGTCGTACAAGATTTACACAGTACGGGTTGCGAAGATTACGACTTGGTATAAGACTTCTGTTGAGATGGAGGCCTATGACGAGTTTACGGGTCAGAAAAAGCGATTGGTTATGCCGAAGAGCGCTGTTGTGATCGTTGAGAATCCTTTCTATTCGATCATGAATGAGCCGAACTCTTTGCTCCAGCGTCTTCTGCGTTTGTTGAATCAGATCGATCGGACCAATGAGCAGAATAGTTCTGGTAAATTGGATTTGATTCTTCAGCTTCCTTACGTAATTCGTGGTGAGGCGAAGCGAAGAGAAGCTGAACAGAGACGAAAAGACATTGAAGATCAGCTGATGGGGGCTCAGCTTGGCATTGCGTATGTCGATGGCACCGAGAAGATTACTCAGTTGAACCGAGCCGTTGAGAACAATCTTTGGGCTCAGGCAAAGGATCTTCAAGAGCAACTTTACAACCAGCTTGGTCTGACGAAGTCGATCTTTGATGGCACAGCGAGCGAAGCAGAGATGCTGAATTACCAGAATAGAACAATTGAAGTGATGGGCGTTGCTTTCCAGCAGGAGATGGAGCGCAAGTGGCTTTCTAAGACTGCTCGGACGCAACATCAGGCGATTCGTTTCCGGCGTGATCCGTTTAAGCTTGTTCCGGCTGCTCAGATGGCCGAGATTGCCGATAAGTTCACACGTAACGAGATCTTGACCAGTAACGAGATTCGTGCTATTGTGGGTCGTCGTCCATCTAAGGACCCGAAGGCCGATAAACTCATCAACAGTAATATTTCTCAGCCCAACGAAGGCGAGCGAGACGTTCCTGGAGCAAACGAGGAGGTCTCTAATTTTTCCGCAACCTCATCTTCAACAGAAAACCTGACGAGAATTCAAAATGGTCGGAAATGGCTAAACCAGATAGGAACCCTGAGTACGACCGATTTGAAAGTCTCTAAGTAGGTGATCTGTTTGAAAATAGTGGGTAAGTATAAAAGGGGGTAATTTGTTTGTCTATCGCGAAACATGCTGATTTTGGCGGTTGGGCGACGAAGAACAATCTCCTTTGTGCTGATGGTCGTATTATTAATCCTGGTGCGTTTGCACCTCAGGATGGTGATAAGGTTCCTCTTCTGTGGAATCATCAGCAGGGAGACCCGTCTAAAGTTCTCGGTCATGCTATTCTTCAGAATAGGGCCGAGGGTGTTTGGGCGGATTGTTACTTCAACAATGGCAAGGCCGCCAAAGAAGCGAAGGAGGCTATTCTCCACGGTGATGTGGAATCTCTGAGTATCTATGCCAATGATCTCAAGCAGGATGGGCCCAGAGTGAAGCACGGGAAGATCCGGGAAGTCAGTCTTGTACTGGCCGGCGCTAATCCGGGTGCTTTTATTGAGTCCATTATGTGCCACGGCCTTGCTCTTCTTGATGATGAGGAAGAGGGGCAGATTTACACTGGCGAGATCCTGGAGATCTATCATTCCGAGGACGGTAAGCCTGACGAAAAGAAGGAGGATTCTTCTGTGGCTGATGAGAAGAAGGACGAGAAGTCCGAAGAGACCAATGGCCAGACTGTCAAAGATGTGCTTGACACTCTGACGCCTATCCAGAAGAGAGTCGTTAATGCTGTGATTGGCATGGCTCTCGAAAGCGCTGGCGAATCTGGCGCAGACGATAATGATGATGAGGAGGACACTGAAATGGCGCATAATGCGTTCGAGAACAATGGCATGGGCGGCGAGGAGCAGAACAGCTGCGTCCTGTCCCATTCCGACATCAAGGAGATCATGGGCAATGCGAAGACCTATGGTTCCCTGCGTGAGAGCTGGAATCGCTTTGTGGCGGAGCGGGAGGAACCCATTCTGATGCACAGTGGTGTACCCGTGGTGGTTGATGAGAACGCTCTGATGCATGCTTCTGGCATCCCCAATGTGCCGACTAATGGCATGACCCTGCCCACGAGCGAGTCTGACAGCTACGCACACTACGGTGAATACGGCTTCAAGAACCCCAGCATGTTCTACCCTGATGCCCGGGGGCTGACTAATGGCGCCCCTGAGTTTATCGGCCGTCGTACTGACTGGGTGCGTGAGGTTATCGGCAAGGTTCACCACACCCCGTTCAGCCGCGTCAAGAGCATGTACGCGAACATCACCGAAGATGAGGCTCGGGCCAAGGGTTACGCGAAGAAGGGTACTCAGAAGATGTATGAGGTCTTCAGCACCCTGAAGCGTGTTACCAATCCGACCACGATTTACAAGCTGCAGAAGCTGGATCGTGATGACATCGTCGACATTACCGACTTCGACGTTGTCGCCTGGATTCGCGGTGAGATGCGCGTCATGCTGGACGAGGAAATCGCTCGTGCGATCCTGCTTGGCGATGGCCGTACTCCCGGTACCGATGGCAAGATCTCCGAGGACTGCATTCGTCCTATTGCGACCGACGTTGATCTGTTCAATGTGAAGATCGATCTGGAGTTTGCTCCCGATGCTACTCCTGCTCAGAAGGCCGACAAGGTCATCGAGAGCGTCATCCGCGCTCACAAGAACTATCGTGGCTCTGGCAGCCCGACCCTGTTCACTACTGATGATTGGCTGACCGAGATGCTGCTGCTCAAGGATCAGATCGGTCATCGTCTGTACAAGACCGAGGCTGAGCTGGCCACTGCTCTGCGTGTTTCCAAGATCGTCACTGTCGAGGTGATGGAGGCTGAGGAGTACAAGAGCAAGTTCGGTGCCGATAAGAAGCACGAGCTGATCGGCGTCATCGTCAACCTCGCCGACTACAATGTTGGCCAGGATCCTAAGGGCGGCATGTCCATGTTCGACGACTTCGACATCGACTTCAACCAGTACAAGTATCTGATCGAGACCCGGATGTCCGGCGCTCTGGTCAAGCCGTTCTCTGCCATCACTATCACTGGTAAGGTGGGGGAATGATTAGTCTCTCCGTTGAGCCTGGAGACGGCGAGACGCTATATTACGACAAAACAGGCAATGAGCTTCAGTCCGACATCCGGATCGACGGTACGTCTATTTCCGGTACCCTGAACAGCGTCGACGACTATAAGACTTTCTCTAAGGATACCTCGAAGCATCACCTTGTTCTGAAGCTTGCGGCTCCTGACGGAGGAACGATCGAGACAAAGATGACTGGCGGGTCTACCGTGATGAAGAATTATGTGACTGTTGATGATGGTTACTGCGTTTACTCCGTAACCAATAAGGATGCTCAGAAGATCTACGTGAAGGTCACCAAGTCCGATAAGTCCGTGGAGAAGATCTACGATCTTAGTGGGCTGACCCTGGGCGAAGCGGTCTAATTTCAAAATGGAGGTTGTTTTCTCATGAAATTCGCTGGGAAGGTCGGGTTCTGGGTTGATGATGTCGAAGTCAAACCTGGAATTCACAGAAGCGAAATGATCGAGCGCCCCTATGTTGGAGACGTAACTCGGTCGTTTCATAAGTGGGAGCCTCAAAGCCAATCTACGGATGACAACCTCCGTTTGAACAATCAGATCACGATCCTGGCTGATCTGTATGCACAGCAGAACTGGGGGTCCATCAAGTATGTCTTGTGGAGCGGGGTCCGTTGGAAAGTGAATACGATCCAGGTCTCGTTCCCAAGATTGACTCTCGAGATCGGAGGTGTGTGGAATGGAGAGACTCCAGAAACGGCTTAAGTTCCAAGAACTTTTGGAAGAGCTAGCGAAGCCCTTCGTAAAGAAGTCTGACAAGTCATCCCATGTCTACTACAATCCACCGACAGGGTTCAAGCTTGAATACCCCTGCATCGTTTACAACGATTCTGCTCCGCTGATCAATTATGCCGATAACGCTCGGTATTTCAACAAGATTCATTGGCAGCTGACCACGATGTCCAGAGATCCTGAAAGTGCGGATCTTGCGCCGTTGGTTGAAGCCCTACCCTACGTGTCTTACACGAATTCTTTTGTGTCTGACAACATAGCGCATCGAGTTTATGATGTGTACTTTTAGTTTTTAAGGAGGATAACAAAAATGGCTGGTAAAGCTCTTGTGTGGGACCAGACTGGTGAAAGATTCTACACCACTGGTATCGACCATGTTGCCCTTTACGTTCAGGCTGGGGGCATTTATCCGAAGGGTGTTGCCTGGAATGGCGTGACTGCGATCACCGACAGCCCGTCTGGTGCTGAGGCGAACGACATCTACGCCGATAACATCAAGTACCTGTCTCTGCGTTCTGCTGAGGACTTCGGTCTGACTCTGGAGTGCTACGATACTCCTGAGGAGTTCGACGAGTGCGACGGCTGCGTTCTGCCGTCTAACACCAAGGGGCTGCGGGTCACTCAGCAGGCTCGGAAGAACTTCGGTCTGGCCTATCGGACTCGTATCGGTAACGATACCGATGGCGATGCTCACGGCTATGAGCTGCATCTGGTGTATGGCTGCACCGCCTCTCCCTCTGAGGTTGCTCATAACACCGTGAACGAGAGTCCTGAGCCGGGTACCCTGAGCTACGAGATCACTACGATCCCTGTGAACGTCACTGGTCTGCGGCCCACTGCCCACCTGGTGATTGACTCTACTAAGGCGACCGCCGATAAGCTCACGGCTCTGGAGAAGATCCTGTTCGGCTCTGAAGAAGAGATGGGTAGTGATCCTCGGCTGCCTCTGCCTGATGAGATCATCGGCACTATCCTGAAGGAAGACGGCGAGTAATTTCTTCAAATCGCAGTGAGATAGAATGGGGCTGCTTTCGGTTGTCGGAGGCAGCCCTTTCTATTCAATAAAAAGGAAGCTATCTGAAAGGAGAAAGAATCATGTTCTGTAAAAAGATCAAGTACACTGACTACAATGGCAACGAAAGAGAAGAGGAGTTCTACTTCAACCTGACGAAGACTGAACTCATCCGGATGATGGTCACTGATGGTGATGCCACTCTGGATCAGGTGCTGGACTATTTCCAGCAGACCAGGAACGGTAAGCAGATGTTCAAGATGATTGAGGATCTCGTTCAGAGCGCCTATGGCGTCAAGTCTGCTGATGGTCGGAGCTTCATGAAAACTCCTGAGCTGCTTCAGGCGTTCTCTCAGTCTGAAGCCTACTCCGAGATGATCATCGAGATGCTCAACGATGCCGATAAGGCGGCCGAGTTCTTCATCGGTATCGTGCCGAAGGATCTTCAGGAGACTCTGAATAAATATTATGCTGCTCATCCGGACATGAACCCCGAGGACGCTAAGAAGTTCATCGAGGCACAGAAAGCGGCGCAACTGACTAGCTGAGACTTTTCATAATCAGCTGGTTTTTCTAAAAAGAGGTGAGAAGAATGCTTCAGCTGGAAATAGAGCCAGTCGAATGCTTTGACGAAAAAAGTCAGCAATTCTACTATGCTTTTCCTTGGGATCCGAAAAAGAAGGTTGACCCAGGTCAAAAGTTTACGGTACAGATGGAGCATTCTCTCCTCTCGCTTAGTCGGTGGGAAGAGAAGTGGAAAATTCCATTTCTTGTCGAGGAGCCGAAGAAGACAACCGAGCAAGTGCTCGATTACATTCGGATCATGACCTTGACGAAGAACATCCCATCGAATTTCTTCACGTCTTTGTCAAATGCGGACGTGAATAAGATCACCGCGTACATTCAAGACTCTCATACTGCGACTTGGTTCGGCGAAACGGAAGAAGAAAAAGCTAATAAGGGGAAGCCACAGGTTGTTACTGCGGAGGTCATCTACTATTGGATGATTGCCAACCAGATTCCTTGGGATCCTTGTGAGAAGTGGCATCTCAACAAGCTTATGACCTTGATTAAGGTCTGCACATTGAAGAATAAACTTCCGAAGAAGAAGAACCAGAAGGAGTTATCCAGTGAATTTGCAAGGGTGAAGGCAGCGAGGCGCGCTGCTAGGGCGAAGAAACATTAGTAAAGGAGCGTGCCTACTATGTCAATGATTTCGGTGAGATCTCGAGGGAATTTCGATCGGTTGGAGAAGGCTTTGAAGAAGTCTATTGGCCGGAATTATAAGAAGGTTCTCGAGAAGTATGCGGAAAAAGGCGTCAAAGCCTTGATGGAGAATACCCCAATAGATACTGGCGAGACTGCTGTATCTTGGGGCTACGAAATTGTTGAAGAGCCTGGCCGAATTTCCGTTCATTGGACAAACTCTCATGTCGTTCAAGGCGTGAACATCGCTTTGATCCTTCAGTACGGGCATGGGACTGGAACTGGAGGGTATGTGAGAGGTGTTGACTATATTAACCCGGCATTGAAGCCAATCTTTAACGCCATGGCCGATGCCGCCTGGAAGGAGGTTTGTAGTGAATGAGCAGAGAAGTTGAAGAACGCGTAGTAGAAATGCGATTCGATAACCAGCAATTCGAGAGCAGAGCTGGTAAGACAATCGGAACTTTGCAAGAGCTGAAAAACGCTTTGAACTTCAAGTCTGCCACTACAGGCATAGACGAAATCAACAAGAGCGTTGACAAAGTCAATATGAACCCTCTTACGGCGAGCGTTCAGAGTGTTCAAAAGAGCTTTAGTGCTCTAGAAGCCATGGCCTTGGGCGCTCTTATGAACATTGGCAAAAGGGCGGTTGATACTGGCATCAATCTTGTAAAGAGTCTTTCTGTGGACCAGATTGATTCTGGTTTTAAAGAATACGAACTTAAAATGGGGTCTATCCAGACGATTATGGCATCGACTGGTGAAGATCTTGATACTGTCAATGGATATTTGGAAGAGCTGAACCATTACGCGGATAAGACGATCTACTCTTTCTCTGACATGACGAGCAACATCGGTAAGTTTACGAACGCCGGTGTTGGACTGGAGCAGGCTGTTAAAGCTATTCAGGGTATCTCGAACGAGGCAGCTGTCTCTGGTGCCAATGCGAACGAAGCTTCTCGAGCAATGTACAACTTTGCTCAGGCTTTGTCGGCTGGTTACGTTAAGTTGATAGACTGGAAATCGATTGAGAATGCTAACATGGCGACCGTCGAGTTCAAGCAGCAGCTTATTGAAACAGCAGAGGCCATGGGGACGATTGTTAAGAAGGAGAATGGTTGGGTCTCTACTACGAAGGATCTTAATGGTAAGGTTTCTGATGCTTTTAACGCAACTCGGAACTTTAACGACTCTTTGTCTCATCAGTGGATGACGACTGATGTTCTGGTCCAGACACTGAATAATTACTCCACTGATATTCGTGAGATGACAGTGGACGAAATCAAAGCGTATGAGGCGAAACTGAAGTCCATTGGCTATACAGACGAGCAGATTAAGAAGATCGAAGAGCTTGGTAAGAAGGCTTTCGATGCTGCTCAGGACGTTAAGACCTTTAGTCAGTTGCTCGACACTCTTAAGGAGTCTGTTGGTTCTGGATGGGCTCAGACTTTCGAATTGATCCTTGGTAACTTTGAGCAGGCTAAGGCGATGTGGACGGCCGTCAATAACGAAATTGGCGGCATTCTGCAGGCGTCTTCTGATAAGCGAAATCAGATCATTAAAGAGGCATTTAGTAAGAACAATCTTGCTGATGTTATCTCTATGATGTCCGGCTCTTCTCTTGAGAGTATCCAGGAGCTTAGAGAACTTGGCGACGAAGTCGGCACTAACTCTGAGAAGTTCCACGACTTTGCTCTTCAAGTTGCTCATGGTGATGATGCTCTTGCCTCTTTGATCACTCATCTGATTCAGATGGTCGATGGAACGCAGTCGCTGAATGGATATTTGATCGAGAATACGGGGATCACTCAGGAGAATATTGACGAGGCAAAGCGTCTTGGAGCGGAGTATGGCTTCACTTCCAAGGAGTTTGAGGACTACATAAAAGAAATTTCGAATGGCGATGCTGCACTGGAGTCGTTTCTTACTCATTCGTTAGATATGACTTCCAATCAGACGGATACCATCACATATTTGTCGAAGATGACCGGAGCCACGCAGGATTACATTAATCATTTGTGGGAGCTCGGCCGGGCCGGTGATTACTCTTCTGAAGAGTTTAACAAGCTGGCAGATGAGATCACTGGCGGAGACGAAGCGATGAAGAAGCTTATCGTCTCTATGTTTAAGCTGACGGATGCGACTGCGCCTTATACTGATATTTTGTCTTATGTTGCAGATACGGCGGGCGTGTCGCGCGAAGCAATAGAAGAGCTCGATAAGCTTGGTCAGGAAGCGGGTTATACTTCTGAAGAGTTTAGAAAGCTCGCTTTGGAGATCGCGAACGGTGATGAGGTCCTTGCTGATTTAATTACCGGCCTCCTTACGACTGATTTTCAGAGTGGACGAGATCTATTTCTTCAGGCGATTTCGAACGTCTATAAGGCGCTTAAACGGCTTGCTTCGATCGCAAGTCAGGCTTGGAAAGAAGTCTTTCCGGAGATCACTTCGGACAGTTTATATTCTGCCATTCGAGCTCTGAATGAGTTTACGAAGAAACTTACGATTTCTGAAGAGCTGGCGGAAAAGCTTGGAAATACGTTTAAAGGCCTTTTTTCGATCTTGGGAATCGTCTTTGATGTTATTAAAGAAGTCGCTAACTTTCTTCTTGAGAAATTTGGAAAGAGGATAAAAGACACAACTGGTAATGTTTTATCTCTTACTTCGAGTATCGGAAGTTGTATATCGAATTTTCGAGACTGGCTGAAAGAGAATCAGATCATTCGAAAGGCACTTGATAAGATTTCCGAATCGATTGTTAAGATTATTGACACGGTAAAAGACTGGATTGCTGACTTTAAAGAGTTGGAGTGGGTTCAGGATTTCCTTGAGCAGGCCGATGAGCTTGTCACAAAAATTGTGAACGGAATCATTGATCTGTTTCCGACAGCAAGCGAACGTGTACAAGATCTTGGGAACGCGATTTACAATCTTGCTTCTACAAGGAATTTTGATGACCTGTATGCGAAGATAAAGGATTTTGCCAGGGCACTTAAGACCGATTTGACCGGTGCCGTTCAGAAATTTATGGCTCGTCTTCCCTATTTGGATCAGGATTTAGCCTCCATCGGCGAGTCGATTGTGTCTTTAAACCCGGATAAGCTTCCCTCTTGGGCGAAAGGTGTTTATGACACCATAAAATTAGCGTTATCTCCAGCGATTGCTATCTTTGGCGGATTCTACGAGTCTTTAACTGATTCTGTTCCGTCGATTAGTAGGTTGCTCAATACTTTGAATAAAGCTCTTGGCGTTGCTGCATTTTATATTGGGGATCATCTTGGGACGATCGCTGCGGCTGCTCTAATGTTTGTTACCGGGCGGTCTCTTTGGAAGCTTACGAATTCTTTGATTGGAATTGCGAAAGCCGTTACATCACCTATTACTTCGATAACGACAGCGTTTAACTCTATGTCCAAAGCTTTTAAAGGCATGGCAAAAGTTTTTAACGCTCTCGCGTTTGTGGAGATCGTGGCTGGTGTGGTCGCGCTGGCGAATGTAGCGGTGAAGCTTGGTGATGTCCCGGAAGAGAAATTGAAGCAAGGAGTGACAGCGGTTCTTGAGTTGGCTGGCGTTATTGGCGCAATTATATTCTTGCTTGAACGTCTTCAAACTGCTAAGAATGCTAAAGTTGCTAAGATTCCAGAGATAAAGAATGGCGTAAACTTTCTTACTGAGGTCTTGAAGCTTGCTGGAGCGGTGGCTCTTGTTGCAGCAGCGTTTTGGATTGTCAAAGAAGCGATTCATGGCGCCAGTGAAGAAGAAATTGAAAAAGCGATACAAATAACCGTTGGCGCGATTGGTGCCATGCTTTCAGCAACGGTTATCATAATGGGTATTTCTAAGATACCTGGCGCGTCCATTCTGTCTGGCAGTGCTACTACAATTCTTGCGATGGCGTTTGCATTTATGCTGATTGCGAGTACGCTTAAAGATCTTATAGATGCAATGCGGGGCGTTACTTTGACTCGATTGGACAAACTAATTGACATTGTTGGAAGCGCTTATATGGGCATGGCAGCCGTCATGTTTGCATTGTCTAGAGCCAAGGTTAGTTGGAACGCCACAGGCGCGATCATTTCTATTGGTATCACTATGAAGCTCCTTGTCGATACGCTTAGTGAGATTAAGGACTTGAATGTTGATCGGTGGAATGAAGGTCAATGGCATTCCCTCTTGTTAGTGGTTGCTCTTCTTGGCGCTTTGATATTTGGTATTACGAAGATGAAGGCCGGTAGTAAGGATGCCGCGCTTAGTTTGGCAGCTGCGGCCATTGCGATTCGTCTTCTTGCCGGTACCATTGGAATCATCGGTATGATGCAGCCGGGTACGATTCTTAAAGGCGTTCTTGCTATTGGAGCGTTGTTGATTTTCCTTGGCTTGTTTGTAAAGCTTGCCGATTCGAAGTACGGAAATCTAAATGGAAAAGTAGCGCTTGTTCTCATGGCCTTGGCTTTTACGTTGGCCATTTTAACTGGTGCAATCGTTCTTATGGGATTGCTTGATCCCATGTCAGTTATGATTGGGACGGCAGCTATAAGTGTTTTACTTGGTTTCTTAGCTCTTGTTTTGGCCGCATCCCATCTGGCGAAGGGCGTTGACCCGAAGATTTTCGTTAATCTTGCAATTTTGATTGGTGTCTTGGCCGCGTCTATTGTAGTTATTGGCATGATGTCTCCAGATCAAGTTCTTGTTGGCGTTGCAGCAATGGCTGCGTTGATGACTTTCATGTTCTTCTTAACCATTGCCATGGGGATGTTACAAGGCGTCGATTCTGGTCCGATACTTTCTCTTGCAGTTGTGGTTGCAGCATTAGCTGCTTCCATTTATGTTATTGGGCAGTTGGACCCTGGTCAAGTAGCCGTGGCAACTTTGGCTTTGGATTCTGTGATGGGAATGTTTACAGTCTTGACGCTTGTCATTGGCATCATTTCAAAATCATTGGGAAAAGATAAGAATGGAACAAAGAACATCTTGACCGTTCTGATTGGAATGACTGTGATCATTGCTGCCATAGGCCTTGTGATTGGACTTCTTGTGTCCCTTACGAATCCTGTTTATGCCGTTATGATTGCCAATGCTATTTCTGAGTTGATGAAGAGCCTTAGTGTTGCTATGGTTGGTGTCTCGTTGCTTGGTCATATGGATACAAATGGAATCATTAGAGGCATTGGCGGTGCAATTCTTTTGTTCTTAGCGTTTGGCACATTGAGCGGTGTTCTTGGCATGCTGAACGAGTACATGCCTGGGTTGAAAGACTGGATTGAGAGAGGCTTTCCTCTTATGAGGGCTCTTGGCCAGTCTATCGGAGAACTCATAGGCGGTGTTCTTGACGGAATTCTTGGCGGAAGCATTCAAGGTATTATTGACAGCTTGATTGAGTTTAGCGATGGCCTTAGTGTTTTTGTCGAGAATGTCAAGGGTATGGACGAGTCTGCAGTAAATGGCGTTAAGGCAATGGTCGAATTGGTTCTTGCGATGGCTGGAGCAAATTTGATGGACGCTATTACAAATCTTCTTGGTGGAGATAGAACATCTCTTGCGGAGTTCGGCGCCCAGCTTGTTTTGTTCGGTCCTAGTTTGGCCGTCTTTTCTGCTACAGTAAAAGATGTAGATGGCGAAGCGGTTCAGCAAGCTGCGGATGCCGCAAAGAGTTTGGCTGAATTGGCAAACAATCTTCCAACAAGTGGTGGTTGGAAAGCAAAGATTCTCGGCGATCAGACGAGTCTTGATGAATTTGCAGTATCTATTATCATGTTTGCTCGAGGACTTGTTGGCTTCTGCGACGTTATTGCGGCCTCAACAAACTTTAATCCGGATTTGATTGCTCAATGCGCAACAGCCGCGAGTTCACTAGTCGATTTAGTGAATAATATGCCTGAAAGTGGCGGTTGGAAACAGAAGATCCTCGGTGAGCCGGCAACTCTTGAAAGCTTCGGTAGCTCTCTTGTGACGTTCGGAACGTACATGAATGAGTTTCTGACGGATAGCAAGGGGATTAGTGGAATTAAGGATTATACTGTAATTGACAGTCTAATTTCTGCCACACAAAAACTTGTAGATCTTCAGGCCGTTCTTCCAGAGAAAGATGGGCTTATTGACACAATATTTGGTGGGGAATACGATCTCGATACGTTTGGGGCTCAGATAAAGAAATACGGTCAGCATATGGCAGATTTCTTTAGTGAAGTTTCAACCGTTACATCTACATCTCAAACTGATAACGCCATCACAATCACTACAAATCTGATGACAATGGCTGGCGAAACATTCATGGAGAATGGTACGACTCTTGTGGAAGCTGCTGACGCCATCAATGACTTCGGATATGATTTGAATGTCTTCTGGACCAAGATCAGAGACATCGATGCAGATCATATGAGTCTAGTCTTGACGGAAGTATCTAAGCTTCTTTCCATCATGAGAGGTGCGAAGGAATTCACGTCTGATAGTCTTAGCGGATTTGCGTCGTCTCTTGAAACAATTGCCAATACGTCTCTTGATTCGTTCGAAACGGTCTTTATTTCGTCTGGTGACGCTGTTGCAAGTAGTATTCAGACGATGCTGACGTATGCAACTATGGAGCTTACAGCTACGATTCCGATTTTTGAACAGGGTGGCGTAGACATAGGTAATGCTTTCATAATGGGGCTCAAATCCTCAACTGCTGAGATTCAGGGAGTCTCCATTACGATTGTCGGTGTCTTTCTGGAAGGACTTACGAGCAAGAATTTCTCTGGCGGGCCGATCTACAAAGCTGGTCAGGATGCTACGTCTTCCTATCAGCTTGGCCTTGCCTCGAAAACGAATGCCATTGTTGAGACTGCGAAGAACATCATCGATTTTATGGTCAGAACTTTGAACGAAATGATTGGCGATGCAAGGTTGGCCGGCAATAATTTTGGTGAAGCGTTCGTTGTTAATGTTAACGCTTATAAGTACTCTGCTTACACGGCAGCTTGGAACGTAGGTAGATCGGCTGTTAACGGACTTCAGGAAGCAATCGACTCTCATTCGCCTTCTAAGGAAACGCAGAAGTTGGGTGAGTATGCTGGTATTGGCTTTGTCAACTCGCTTCTTGATTGGGTTGCTAAGGCGAGAGATGCTGGCACGTTAGTTGGCGAGTCTTCTCTGAATGGTTTGGCTGAGACAATTCGGAACATTCCGAAGATCATCTCCGAAGACTTTAACATGAGCCCTGTCATTCGGCCTACGCTGGATCTGGGTGACGTGGAGCAGTCTGCTGGATATTTGAACGACTTGTTCAATGCATCTGTCGGAGTGAGCGCTGCGAATGTTTCTACGGTCAGTGCCTACGCCGATCCCGTCAGAGTTCGTGCGACTTACGGTGACGAGGCCGTTAACCAGCAGGCTCAGTCTGCTACAAATCCTGTCTACATCACGAATACGTTCAACATCACAAGCAATAACCCGGAGGAGGTAGCAAATCGCACTTCCAGAATTATCCAAAGGCAAGTAGAAAGGAAGGGTTCAGCATGGGCACAATCTTTTGGAACGGCCGTTCCTCAGACTCGGTAGGTCTAGTCGTTGAGACCTTCCCGAACTACACGATTGCGGAGCGTGACTACGAGACAGAGCATGTCCCCGGTCGGAATGGAGACCTGTTGATCGACAACGAGTCTTACATGAATGTTCCTGCAGAGTACGAAATTGCGTTTGGATCGTTGGAGAAAAACCACTCGGAGATGGCTGCGGCTGTCTCTGAGTGGCTCCACTCCGCGTCTGGATACGCGAGACTTGAGGACTCTTACAGCCCGATGTATTATCGGATCGCCTACTATCAGGATGAGCTGGATATTGAGAACATTCTCAACCATCTTGGACGAGCGACGATTACATTCAGTTGCATGCCTCAGCGCTTTCTCAAGACAGGTGACAACATGGTGACTTTTACAGCTGCTGGAAAGATCCGTAATCCGACTCGTTTTCCTTCTAAGCCAGTCATCACAGTTTACGGTTCCGACTCTGGCGTTTTGACGGTAAACGGGAAATCCATCACGATTGAGAGCATTAGCGGAAGTACAGTTCTGGATAGTGAACTGGGGGAGGCGTATAGCGGGAACGTGTCCAAGAATGCCTTTATCAAATGGGGCGTTAATGAGGATCATGTCTTCCCGGAGTTTGTTGCTGGTCTCAATGATATTTCGTTCTCTGGAAAGATTACGAAAGTCGAGGTGATTCCGAAATGGCACATCATCTGATTACACTCTACGGCCCGAAAGAAACAGCCTTTCTTACGAATGGCCTTGGGAGTCTGAGCGAAGCAAAGAGCTGCGAGGTTACAGAGGAATTGAATGGTGAGTTCGAGTTGACGATGGAGTACCCAATTACTGGTCGTCATTTTTCTGAGATTACTCGTCATGCTATTATATTTTGCAAGCCAAATCCTTACGACAAAGCTCAGCCTTTTCGAGTGTACTATGTCAGTAAGCCGATGAATGGGATTGTCTCGATTTCTGCTCACCATATCAGCTATGATCTGTCTGGATATTCAATAGGGGCTTTTACCACTAAAGG